>JBILNB010000009.1:0-124120 GCA_044375195.1 Rubrivivax sp.
GAACGAACTCGAGGAGGGCTCCTGTCTCGTCTTCAAGGCCCACGGCGACGAGAAGCGGTTGGAGCTGGTGGCGCACCTCAATCACGCCGACATCCTGGCTCTGCTCAGTGTGGTGGCTCGGCGCTAGGCCGCGGGTGGTCATCGGCCGGATGACGGTGGTGCCGTTCAAGTCCTCGGCCGAGTCGATGACCCACCTGCTCGGCGGGCACCTCGACGTTGTCTCTGCCTCGGCGGTGAACTTGATCGCGCTCACGAAGCGCGGCAAGGTCCGCGTCATGGCCGTTGCCGCGGCCGAGCGCCTGGAGGCCGAGGTGGCGCGCTCGCCGCTGGGCGACCTGGGGCTGCTGAAGAAGCGGTAGGCTATGGCTGGCTCCCGGCGCCGGCACCCTTCCTCACCGCATGAGACTGCACACCCGCAGCTTCCGCAACTTCGACACGATCCGGCGCTGCGGCTCGATCCGCGAGGCGGCGCGCCGGCTGCACATCTCGTCATCGGCGCTGAACCGGCAGTTGCTGCAGTGGGAGCAGGACATCGGCTCCCCGCTGTTCGAGCGCCTGCCGCAAGGGCTGCGGCTGACACCGGTGGGCGAGATCGTCGCGGCGCACGTGATCCACGTGCTGCACGACGCCGAGCGCATGGAGGGCGAGCTGGCTGCGCTCCAGGGGCTGCAGCGGGGCTCGCTCGACGTCGTGTCGGTGGCCGCGTTGACGCCGGCGCTGCTGCCTCAGGTGCTGCTGACGATGGCGCAGCGCCACCCCTCGATCGAGATCCGCGTGCGCGTGGCCACGTCCGAGGAGGCTGCCGCGCTGGTGGCGGCGGGAGACGCCGACGTGGGGCTGGCCTTCCTGCCGCGCAAGCGACCGGCCCTGCGCCAGCTGGCGGTGGGCGCGTTCGCGCTCGGCGCGGTCGTGCCGGCCGACCACGCGCTGACGCGCCTGGGCGCGGTGGGCTTCGCCGACTGCACGCGTCACCCGCTGGTGCTGCCGAGCGCGGAGCTGTCCTTCCACGCCGACCTCGCGCCCTTGCTGGCGGCATCGAAGCGCCGTCTGGACGTCCGGCTCGAGACCGCCTCGCTCGACCTGATGAAGGGCCTGGCCGCGCGCGGGCTGGGGGTGGCCTTCCTCAACCGCTTCGGCATCGAGCGAGAGCTGACCCAGGGCGAGCTCGTGCACCTGCCGCTGCGGCCGCGCATCACCAGCCACCTGGGCGTCTACGTCCGCGTGGAGCGCGCGCTGCCGCCCGCCCTCGACGCCTTCGTGCGCGTGGCGGCACAGGAGATCGAGCGCCGCCAGGCCGAGGAGGGCTGAGGCTGCTGCATTTTCTGCACCACTGCAGGCGAAAGAATGCGCTATCGCGCACACGGCGGGCTGCCTAGACTGGCCTCCAGAGCGGCTTCAATGGCCGTCCGCGCAGCCCCTTCTGCCGAGGTGACCATGGCCCAGTTCCCGATCTTTCCCGCCACCTTGCGCCGCCTGATGGCGGTCGTCCTGGGTGCCGCCTGCACCTGGGCTGCGGCCCAGCAGGGGCCGGGCGGCTACCCCGACAAGCCCGTGCGTCTGGTGGTGCCCGCCGCGCCCGGCAGCCTGACGGACCCGGTGGCGCGGGTCATCGCCGACGAGATGAAGCGCCGCACCGGCCAGGCCTGGACGGTGGACAACCGGCCCGGGGCCGGCGGCATCATCGGCAGCGACGTCGTGGCCCGCAGCGCCCCCGACGGCTACACGCTGCTGTTGTCGGCCAACAACCTGCTGATCTCGCCGGCCATGTACCGCAGCGTGCCGTACAAGGTGTCCGAGGCCTTCACGCCCATCGGTCTGGTCGCGCGTGCCGACAACCTGCTCGTGGCCTCGAGCAAGACCGGCTGGCGCAGCCTGTCGGATCTGGTCGCGGCGACGAAGCGTTCGCCCACCGGCACCGACTACACCTCGCCGCTCATCGGCTCGGCGGCGCACCTCACGGTGGAGCTGTTCCGCAGCGAGGCCGGCATCGCACTGAACCACATCCCCTACAAGGATGCGGGCCAGGGCACGGCCGACACGCTGGCCGGGCGCATCCCGGTCAACATCATGGGCAAGTCGACGGCGCTGCCCTTCATCCGCAAGGGCGAGCTCGTGGGCCTGGCCTTCACGGGCGGCAAGCGCGCGCCGGAGCTCCCCGAAGTGCCGACCTTCGCCGAGGCCGGCTACCCGAAGGTGCACCTGGGCCTGTGGTTCGGGCTGCTCGGGCCGGCGAAGATGGCGCCGGCGCAGGTGGACTACCTCAGCCGCGAACTGGCGGCCGCCCTGCGGTCGCCCGAGGTGCTGCAGCGCTTCGCGGCGCTCGGCGTCGACGCGCTCGACGGCCAGCCGCGCACCCTGGCGGAGACCATGGCGCGCGAGGAGCCGGTCTACCGCAAGGTCGTCACCGACGCCGGCATCAAGGCGGATTGACGCGTGACGATTCCCTTGTCGACGCCGCTCCCCGAGCAGGGTGCCCCGGCCTGGCGAGGCGCGCTGCTGCACATCCACATCGCACCGGCGGCCTCCTACGAGATGGAGGAGCTGACTCAGGCGCGGCTCGTGGCCGGGCGCGGGATCGAGGGCGATCGCTACTTCCTGGGCAACGGCACCTACTCGCAGCTTCCGGCGGTGCGCGAGGTGACGCTGATCGAGTCCGAGGTGCTGGAGGCCCTGGCCCGCAACGACCCGCCACTTCAGGCCGGCCCCGTCGTGCTGGCGCCGCACGAGCACCGGCGCAACCTGACGGTGCGAGGCGTGCCGCTCGGGCACCTCGTAGGCCGCCGCTTCCGTGTCGGCGAGGCCGTGCTGCGCGGGGCGCGCATCAACTTCCCGTGCAAGTACCTGGAGCAGCTGCTGGACCGCCCGCTCTACCTGCCCCTGTACAACCGCGCCGGCCTGAACTGCGCCATCGAGACCGGCGGGGTGATCCGTCCCGGCGACGCGATCGAGCCCCTGTGAGCGCCCGCCTGATCATGAAGCTCGACGTCGTGGAGACGGACGAGCTCGGGGGCGGCGTGCGCCGGCTGGTGCTGAGACACCCTCGGCGCCCGCTGCTGCCCCCCGCCGAGCCTGGCAGCCACGTCGATGTGCACCTGGGCGACGGCCGGGTGCGCCAGTACTCGCTGTGCGGAGATCCGGCCGACACCTCGCGCTATGTCATCGCGGTCAAGCTCGAGCGCGAGGGGCGAGGCGGCTCACGCTGGGTCCACGAGCACCTGCACCAGGGGGCGGTGGCGCACGTGAGCGCGCCGCGCAACCACTTCAGGCTCTCGCCGCAGGCCACCCACCACGTGCTGGTGGCCGGGGGCATCGGCGTCACGCCGCTGCTGGCGATGGCACGGCATCTGGTGCGTGCTGGTGCCGGGGTGGAGATGCACTACGGCGCGCCAAGCCCGGACGCAGCGCCATTCCTGCCGGAACTCGAAGCGCTCTTGGGCCCGCGCCTGCAGGGCTGGTGGTCGCGCACGCGCTCGGGGCGCGGACGCTTCGACGCCGCGCGCGTGCTCGCCGGGCGCGACCCAGGCACCCATGTCTATGTCTGCGGGCCTCCGGGCCTGCTCGATTCGGTGCGCGGCGCCACCGCGCACTGGGCGCCGGGGCGGGTGCACGCCGAGTCCTTCGTGCCGCTGGCGCCGGCCGGGCCAGCCCTGCCGTTCGAGTTGGAGATCCGGTCCACCGGGCAGGTGCTGCCCGTGCCGGCAGAACGCTCCGCCCTGTCCGTCCTGCGCGAGGCGGGGCTGATCGTCGCCTCGGCCTGCGAGATCGGTGTCTGCGGCGCCTGCGAGCGGCCGGTGGCCGCGGGCACGGTGCTGCATCGCGACGTCGTCCTGGACGAGGCGGGCCGAGCGCGGTCCATGATGACTTGCGTCTCGCGCGGGCAGGGCAGGGTGGTCCTGGACCTTTGAGCCGTTGACAGCGGGTGAGGCCCCCGCGGCGCCGGCGCATCGAGGCGACGGCCGGTGAAGGCCCTGCGACCGGGCACACTCGCGCCATGGACAGATTCAACACCCGGCGGCGATGAACGGCCCCGACACCCCCTGGGACGTGGTCGTCGTTGGCGCCGGCGCCGCCGGACTGTTCTGCGCCGGCATCGCCGGCCAGCGCGGCCTGCGCGTGCTGCTGCTGGACCATAGCGAGAAGGTCGCCGAGAAGATCCGCATCTCGGGTGGCGGCCGCGCCAACTTCACCAACCGGGACATCGACCCGCAGGCCCCGCACCGGCACTTCCTCAGCGCCAACCCGCAGTTCTGCCGCTCCGCGCTGTCGCGCTACACCCCGGCCGATTTCATCGGCCTGGTCGGCCGCCACGGCATCGCCTTCCACGAGAAGCACAAGGGCCAGCTCTTCTGCGACCGCTCCGCCGAAGACCTGATCCAGATGCTGCTGCGCGAGGCCGAGGCCGGGGGCGTGCAGCGCTGGCAGCCCTGCAAGGTGACGGCCATCCGCCACGGCGGCGATGCGCTCTACACCCTCGACACCGACCGCGGCAGCGTGCGCAGCCGCGCGCTCGTGATCGCCACCGGGGGCCTGTCCATCCCCAAGATCGGCGCCAGCGACTTCGGCCACCGCGTGGCGCGGCAGTTCGGGCTGCGCCTGGTCGAGACCCGACCCGGCCTGGTGCCGCTGACCTTCGACGGCGAGCGCTGGGCGCCCTACGCCGGCCTGGCCGGTCTGGCCTTGCCGGTGGGCGTCGCCACCGGGGCCGGGCCGGCGCGCGGCGCCTTCGTCGAGGACCTGCTGTTCACCCACCGCGGCCTGTCGGGCCCGGCCGTGCTGCAGATCTCCAGCTACTGGCAGCCGGGTCAGGCTATCCAGCTGGACCTGGCGCCCGGCACCGACCTGGCTGCCACGCTGCTGCAGGCCAAGGCCAGCTCCCGTCGCCGGGTGGCCAACGAACTGGCCGCGCTGATGCCCGGGCGCCTGGCCGAGGCCTGGGTGCAGCAGGAAGCCGACTGGCAGCGCCCGGTGGCCGAGGTGTCGAACAAGGCGCTGCTGGCGCTGGCCGAGCGGCTGGCGCGCTGGGAACTGCAGCCCGTGGGCACCGAGGGCTACCGCAAGGCCGAGGTGACGCTGGGGGGCGTGGACACGCGCGACGTCTCGTCGCGCACGATGGAATCGAAGCAGCCCGGCCTGTACTTCATCGGCGAGGTCGTCGATGTGACCGGCTGGCTGGGCGGCTACAACTTCCAGTGGGCCTGGTCGAGCGCGCACGCCTGCGCGATGGGCTTGCCGCCGTGAGCGCGCGCCCCGGGTCGATGGGCGCCCGGTGCGGCTGGGCGTGAGCGCTGCTGCGCGGCCCTTTCCGCGGCGTTCCTGGTGGCATGGCGCCCGCCGGTCGCTGCTTCAGGTCGCCCACACCCGCGGCGGCTGGGCCTGCAGGCCCCAGGCGGCCAGGCGCCAGGCGGCGCGCACCGCCTGTAGCAGGCGCATTGCAGGTTCGACGCGCGGCGCCAGCACGCGCGCGACGACCAAACCCGGGTGCGGGCTGGTGGCGCCGGCGGGTGTGCCGGGTGGGGCGGCGTCGATAGCGGCGCGGGCCCCCTCGAGGAGTTGCTCGCGCAGCGCGTCTTGGCTCGGGCCGAGACCGGCGAACCAAACCGTCCCCAGCACGCGGCGCCCGGCCCAGCCCAGCGGCGAGTCCAGCAGCAGGGGGTCACCTGCGGCGATGCGGGCGCGCTCGAGCCAGCGGCCGGGCCACTCCAGGTGCTGCAGGAAGCTGCCGCGCACGAAGGGTGCGTCGGCCGCGGGCAGGCCGAGCGCCAGCACGTCCCAGCCCAGGGCCTGGGCGCCGGGCTCGAGGTCCAGGCGCAGGTGGTTCTCGGCAATGCAAGCGTCGTAGGCCAGGGTTTCCAGCGGCAGCCACTCCAGGCGCGCGCCGGCCTGCAGGCGCAGGCGCGCCCGCTGCACGGCCGCGGCCCCGCTGCTGCGGTAGAAGCGTGTGGCCCCCGGCGTCGTGACGACCGCGTGGGTGCCGGGTCCGAGGCCGGCGTCGACTTCGAGCACGTCGCCGCCGGCGATGCCGCCCGGCGGATGCACCAGCACATGGTGGCAGATCGCTTCGCCCTCGGGGTAGAGGCGCTGCAGCACGCGCAGCGGCCCCTCGTGCAGGTCATGGGCGACGGTGCGCCCACCGTCGAGGCGGTAGTTGATCTTCAGGCGTCCGGTCCAGGCCATGGTGTCTCGTATGCAGGGGCCAGAGCCCAGGTTGGTATGGGCTCGCTCAAGGCTCGGTGAGCTGTTGCCGCAAAGCCTCGATACGGGCGCGGTTCACGCCATGGTCCCCATGGCCCAGGCGCGAGGCCGAGCGCACCTGGACGACGCGCGCGGCCGGGTCGGCCCAGAACTCGGCGTCGTCGACGAACCTCAGCCGGCGTGTCGTGTACTCGACGCGCAGGTAGTCGGCGCGCGCCTCGACGACATGCGCGCCCGGGGTGGCCTCCACCAGCGCGCGCAGGCGGGTGATCGTGGCCTCTCCATCACCGCCGAGCCAGGGCAGGGGCTCGATGCGGGCGTGCGCGTAGGCCGGGCCGAAGGCATCAGCCTGGCTGTGCACGTTGTTCGGCGTGCCGCGCGGGGCCTTCAGGCGCCCGTCCTGCACACCCAGGCCCTGCGGGGGGCGACCCGCCAGCAGCCCGGCCTGGCCGGCAGCCAGCAAGAGCAGCGGCAGGGCGACGACGACAGCCAGGACGATCCAGCCCATGCGGCGGCGCGGCGACATCCGGTGGCGGCGAGGGCGGGTGCGCCTAGCGCCGGCGGCGACCGCCGCCGCCCAGCAGCGAGCCGAGCACGCCGCGCACGATCTCGCGGCCGACGGCGGAGCCGACGCTGCGCATCGCGCTGCGCGCCGCCGCTTCGGCCAGCCCTTCGCGCCGTGCGCCACGCGGCCCCGTGCTGCCGAAGAGGATGTCCGACAGCCCGCCCAGCAGCCCGCCGCCGCCCTCCTGGGCGCCTGAGTCAGCCGTGCCGCCGGCACCCGGCAGGGTCGCTGCCCCAGCCGCCCCCGCGCCGCCGGAGCGGCCATTCAGCTTCTCGTAGGCCGATTCGCGGTCGACGACCTTCTCGTACACGCCCGCCACGAGCGAGCCCTCGACGAGCGCGCGCCGCTGTTCCGGCGTCACCGGGCCGATCTGGCTGCCTGGCGGCAGCACCCACACGCGCTCGGTCACCGAGGGGCGGCCCTTCTCGTCGAGCAGGCTGACCAGGGCCTCGCCCACGCCGAGCTCGGTGATGGCGCTGGCGATGTCCAGGCGCGGGTTGGCGCGCATGGTGCTGGCGGCCGACTGCACGGCCTTCTGGTCGCGCGGGGTGAAGGCGCGCAGCGCATGCTGCACGCGGTTGCCGAGCTGGCCGAGCACGCTGTCGGGGATGTCCAGCGGGTTCTGCGTGACGAAGTACACCCCCACCCCCTTGGAGCGCACCAGGCGCACGACGAGCTCGATGCGCTCGACCAGCACCTTGGGCGCGTCGTTGAACAGCAGGTGCGCCTCGTCGAAGAAGAACACGAGCTTGGGCTTGTCCAGGTCGCCGACCTCGGGCAGGGTCTCGAACAGCTCCGACAGCATCCACAGCAGGAAGGTCGCGTACAGGCGCGGCGCGCTCATCAGCTTGTCGGCGGCCAGGATGTTGACCACGCCGCGGCCTTCGCTGGTCTGCATGAGGTCGGCGATGTCGAGCATGGGCTCGCCGAAGAAACGGTCGCCGCCCTGCTGCTCGATCTGCAGCAGCCCGCGCTGGATGGCGCCGACGCTGGCGGCGCTGACGTTGCCGTAGGCCGTGGTGAACTCCTTGGCGTTCTCGCCCACGTGCTGCAGCATCGCGCGCAGGTCCTTCAGGTCCAGCAGCGCCAGGCCGTGGTCGTCGGCGATCTTGAAGACCAGGTTCAGCACGCCCGACTGCGTCTCGTTCAGCGCGAGCATGCGCGCCAGCAGCAGCGGCCCCATGTCGCTGACGGTGGCGCGTACCGGGTGGCCCTGCTCGGCGAAGACGTCCCACAGCGTGGTCGGGCAGGCCTGAGAGACCGGCGGCTCGATGCCGCGCTCGGCCAGCACGCGCGCCAGCTTGTCCGACAGCCGCCCGGCCTGGCTGATGCCGGTCAAGTCGCCCTTGACGTCGGCCATGAACACCGGCACGCCGATGCGGCTGAAGCCCTCGGCCAGGGTCTGCAGCGTGATCGTCTTGCCCGTGCCGGTGGCGCCGGTGATCAACCCGTGGCGGTTGGCCAGCGCGGGCAGCAGGTGGCATTCGGTGTCGCCACGGCGGGCGACGAGCAAGGGTTCGGGCATGGGGCTCTCCGGGTGGCGGCGCGGCACCCTGAGCGCACGCGCGGGGGCGTGCGGAGGGCGGCCGGTAAAATCGCGTCGAGTCTATACAAACGGGCCGGCGGGCCGGGGCCGGGCGGAATTCCCGCCTTGCCCCGACCCGCCGGCCCGCGCACAGGAGCACCGATGGCCGGACATTCCAAGTGGGCCAACATCCAGCACCGCAAGGGCCGCCAGGACGAGAAGCGCGGCAAGGTCTGGACCCGCGTCATCCGCGAGATCATGGTCGCCGCGCGCCAGGGAGGCGGCGACATCAGCGCCAACCCGCGCCTGCGTCTGGCGGTGGAGAAGGCCAAGGCCGCCAACATGCCGGCCGACACGGTCAAGCGCAACATCGACAAGGCCACCGGCAATCTCGAGGGCGTCAGCTACGAGGAGATCCGCTACGAGGGCTACGGCATCGGCGGCGCCGCGGTCATCGTCGACTGCATGACCGACAACCGCGTGCGCACCGTGGCCGAGGTGCGCCACGCCTTCAGCAAGTACGGCGGCAACCTGGGCACCGAGGGCTCGGTGGCCTTCCAGTTCAGGCACTGCGGCCAGTTCATCTTTGCTCCCGGCGCCAGTGAGGATCGCGTGATGGAAGTCGCGCTCGAGGCTGGCGCCGACGACGTCGTCGCCGGCGAGGACGGCTCGATCGAGGTGCTGTGCGAGCCCGGCGCCTTCGAGGCCGTGCGCAACGCGCTCGAGGCCGCGGGGCTGAAGCCCGAGGTCGCCGAGGTCACGATGCGCGCGGAGAACCCGGTGGAGCTCGCCGGCGACGACGCCGCGCGCATGCAGAAGCTGCTGGACGTGCTGGAAGACCTGGACGACGTGCAAGGCGTGTACCACAACGCCGCGATCGACGGCTGACGCCCTCCTGATGAAAGTCCTCGTCGTCGGCTCGGGCGGGCGCGAGCACGCGCTGGCCTGGAAGCTCGCGCGCAGCCCGCGGGTGCGCACCGTCTTCGTCGCGCCCGGCAACGGCGGCACCGCCACCGAGCCGGGTGTGTGCAACGTCCCGCTGACCGACCTGGACGCGCTGGCCGACTTCGCCGAGGCCGAGGAGGTCGGTCTGACGGTCGTCGGCCCCGAGGCGCCGCTGGCGGCCGGCATCGTCGACTTGTTCCGGGCGCGCGGGCTGCGCATCTTCGGGCCGACGCGCGCCGCGGCGCAGTTGGAGAGCTCCAAGGCCTTTGCCAAGGAGTTCATGCTGCGCCACGGCATCCCGACGGCGCGCCACGCGAGCTTCACCGACGCCGCGGCGGCGCATGCGCACGTGCGCTTGCACGGCGCGCCCATCGTCGTCAAGGCCGACGGCCTGGCCGCGGGCAAGGGCGTGGTGGTCGCCATGACGGCCGACGAGGCCCACGCCGCCATCGACGACATGCTGGCCGCGAACACGTCGGGTGTGCAGCACGACGCGGAGAGCGCCCGCGTGGTCATCGAGGAATTCATGGCCGGCGAGGAGGCCAGCTTCATCGTCGCCGGCGACGGCACGCACGTGGTGGCGCTGGCCACGAGCCAGGACCACAAGCGCATCTTCGACGGCGACCGCGGCCCCAACACTGGAGGCATGGGCGCCTACTCGCCCGCGCCGGTGGTGACGCCCAACGTCCACGCCCGCGTGATGCGAGAGATCATCGACCCGACCATCGCCGGCATGCGCGCCGAAGGCATGCCCTTCACCGGATTTCTGTACGCCGGCCTGATGATCGACGCCCAGGGTCGCCCGCGCACGGTGGAGTTCAACGCACGGCTGGGCGATCCCGAGGCCCAGGTGCTGCTGATGCGCCTGGAGAGCGACCTGCTCGAGCTGCTGCTGGCGGCCACCGACGGCCGGCTCGACGAGGTCGAGCTGCGCTGGGACCGGCGCTACGCGCTGGGTGTGGTCATGGCTGCGCACGGCTACCCGGCCGCCCCGCGCAAGGGTGACGCCATCGCCGGCCTGCCGGCCCCCGGAGCCGAGCCGCCGGACCGGTACATCTTCCACGCCGGGACCGAGCGCGCCGAGGACGGCACGCTGCGCACCAGCGGCGGGCGCGTGCTCTGCGTCACGGCGCTGGGCGAGTCGGCGCGCCTCGCACGCCAGCGCGCCTACGAACTGCTGCAGCCCATCGCCTTCGAGGGCGCGCAGTGGCGGCGTGACATCGGCCACCGCGCGATAGAGCCCCGCTGATGGTGCCGCAGGAGCTGCCCGAGCGCCCGGTGCAACTGCGCGGCAGCCGCCTCGCGCGCGCCGCCCTGCGCCTGGCAGGCTGGCGGCTGGACTTCGACGGCCTGCCCGCGCGGCAAGGCGTCCTCGTCGTCTACCCGCACACGTCGAACTGGGATTTCATCGTCGGCATCCTCGCGAAGTGGGCCATCGGCATCCCGGTCGTCTTCTGGGGCAAGGACGCGCTGTTCCGCGTGCCGCTGTTCGGCCCCTGGCTGCGCTGGCTGGGCGGTGTGCCGGTGGACCGGCGCGCGCGCCACGGCATGGTCGCCGACATGGTGCGGCGCATGGGCGAGGCGCGGGCGGGCGACGCCTTCTTCTGGCTGGCCCTGGCGCCCGAGGGCACGCGCTCGTGGACGCCGCGCTGGCGCAGCGGCTTCTACCAGGTGGCCGTGGGCGCGGCCGTGCCGCTGGCCCTGGCGCACCTGGACTACGGGCGCCGGCGCGTGGGCATCCACTCCTGCCTGCGCCTGTGCGGCGACGAGACTGCGGACCTGGCCGAGATCGACCGCCGCCTCGGCACCGCGCGCGGCTGCCGGCCCGACCAGGCCAGCCCGATCCGGCTGGTGTGAAGGCTTTCCATCTTGGCGGCGGCCGCGCCGCCCTCTTGCGCGAGCGTCTGACCCAGGTCAGACTGCCGCCCGGGGGCGCGTGTCACATTGACGCCGTTTGTTCCGCCGCGCGCCGGGCGCCGTGGCGGAGACACTGCATGCCCCGCCGCCCGATCAGCCCCCGACCCTTGCCGTGAGCACCACCTTGACCGCTGAAGCCTCCCCATCTCCCGCTACTGCCGTCGACACCGCCGCCGTGCGCCGCTACCTGCTCGGCCTGCAGGAGCGTATCGTCGTCGCGCTCGAGGCCGAGGACGGCCACGCCTTCCTGACCGACGGATGGACGCGCGAGCCCGGCGGCCGGCTCGAGGGCGACGGCCTGTCGCGTCTGGTGGAGGAGGGCGGCCTGCTCGAGCGCGGCGGCTGCAACTTCAGCCACGTCAAGGGCCGCACGCTGCCGCCCTCGGCCACCCAGCACCGGCCCGAGCTGGCCGGCGCGCCCTTCGAGGCCATGGGCGTCTCGCTCGTGATGCACCCGCGCAACCCCTATGTGCCCACCGTGCACATGAACGTGCGCATGTTCGCCGCGCTGCCCGAGGGGCGCGAGCCGGTGGTCTGGTTCGGCGGCGGCATGGACCTCACGCCCTACTACGGCTTCGAGGAGGACGCTCGCCACTTCCACCAGACCTGCCGCGAGGCGCTGGACGCGATCGACACTGCCCTCTACCCGCGCTTCAAGGCGTGGTGCGACGAGTACTTCTTCCTCAAGCACCGCGGCGAGCCGCGCGGCGTGGGCGGGGTCTTCTACGACGACTTCGCCGAGCTCGGCTTCGAGGGCAGCTTCGCGATGACGCGCGCCGTGGGTGACGCCTTCGTCGAGGCCTACCTGCCCATCGTCCAGCGCCGCCGCCACATGCCCTACGGTGAGCGCGAGCGCGACTTCCAGGCCTACCGGCGCGGCCGCTACGTCGAGTTCAACCTCGTCTTCGACCGTGGCACGCTCTTCGGCCTGCAGAGCGGCGGCCGCACCGAGAGTATCCTGATGTCGATGCCGCCGATCGTGAAGTGGCGCTACGCCTGGAGCCCCGAGCCGGGCACGCCCGAGGCGCGGCTGTACACCGACTTCCTGCGCCCGCGGGACTGGGCTTGAACGCCAAGGCCGTCGCGCCGCGCCGCATCGGCCTGCTCGGCGGCAGCTTCGACCCGCCGCACCTGGCGCACCGCGCGCTGGGAGACCTGGCGCTGGCCCACCTGGGCCTGGACCAACTGCGCTGGCTGCCCGCGGGCCAGCCCTGGCAGAAGGCGGCGCGCACGCTGGCCGCGCGCGCGCATCGCGTGGCCATGCTGCGCCTGCTGCTGGCGGGCGAGCCGCGCTTCGTGATCGACGAGCGCGAGCTCGACCGTGCCGGCCCCACCTACACCATCGACACCGTGCGCGAATTCGCGCACCAGCACCCCGGCGCCGAGTTGCTGCTCGTGATCGGGCAGGATCAGTACGGCCGCTTCGACACCTGGCGCGAGTGGCCCGAGCTGCTGCGGCGCGTGACCCTGGCCGTGGCCGGGCGCGACGGCACGGCGCCCGCGCCACCGCCCGCGCTGGCGGCCGAGGCGCACCGCGTGGTGGCGCTGCCGCTGCCGGCCATGCCGGTCTCCTCCACGGCCGCGCGCGCCGCCGCGGCACAGGGACTCAGGGTCGATGCCCTGGCCGGGCCCGCGGTGGCGGGCTATATTGCGCAACACCGCTTGTATTCGGAAGGCATGACGCACTGAATGGACATCCGCAAACTGCAGCGAGCCATCGTCGATGGGCTCGAGGACGTGAAGGCGCAGGAAATCGTCGTCTTCAACACCGAAGCCCTCTCGCCGCTGTTCGAGCGGGTGATCATCGCTTCGGGCACCAGCAACCGTCAGGCCAAGGCCCTGGCCGCCAGCGTGCGTGACACCGTCAAGGCCCGCGGCCTGCAGGTGCTGCGCACCGAGGGCGAGGACAACGGCGAGTGGATCATCGTCGACTGCGGCGCCGCGGTGGCGCACATCATGCAGCCCTCGATCCGCGACTACTACCACCTCGAGGAGATCTGGGGTGGCAAGCCGGTGCACCTGAAACGTGCCGAGACGGCGCCGCGCGGCCTGCCCAAGGCCTCCGAGGAGCCGCCCGCGCCTGTTCCGCGCAAGACCGCTGCCGGCAAACCGGCGGCGAAGACCGCCGCGGTGAAGAAGGCGCCCGCGAAGAAAGCCCCCGCCAAGAAGACCGCGGCGGCGAAGCCCGGCGCCCGTGCGGCTGCGCCCGACCTTGGCAGAGCCAGGGCGCCGGCGCGCAAGACCGCTGCCGCGGCGCCCAAGGTCGCGACGCGAAAGGCCGCGGCGCCCAGACCTGCCCCCGCGAAGACCGCCGCCGCCTCGCCCCGCAAGGTGGCTCCGCGGCCGGCGGCGAAAAAGAGCGCCGCCGCGGCGCCCCGAACCCCGCGCCGGCGCGTCTGACCCACGGCACCCGTGCGCCTGCTCGTGGCCGCCGTCGGCCAGCGCCTGCCGGCCTGGGCCGACGTGGCCTGGGAGGAGTACGCGCGGCGTTTCCCGCCCGAGCTGAAGCTCGAGCTGCGCGCGCTGAAGGCCGAGCCGCGCGCCGGCCGCAGCGCGGTGCAGTGCATGGCGGCCGAGGCGCAGCGCCTGGAGGCCGCGCTGCCGCGTGGCGCGCGCCGCGTCGTGCTGGACGAACGCGGCGCCCGGCTCACCACCGCGCAGCTCGCCGACCGCCTGCGCTTCTGGCTCGGCGACGGGCGTGACGTGGCGCTGCTGATGGGCGGCCCCGACGGGCTGGACGCCGGCCTCAAGGCCGGCGCCGACGAGACGCTGCGCCTGTCGGACCTGACGCTGCCGCACGCGCTGGCGCGCGTGCTGCTGGTCGAGGCGCTGTACCGGGCGTGGTCGCTGAACGCCGGCCATCCCTACCACCGGGAGTGAACCCGCCATGCCAACGCCGAAGCCTGCGCACGACTTCGTCTGGCTCGCCTCGCAGAGCCCGCGCCGGCGCCAACTGCTCGAGCAGCTGGGGGTGCGCCACGAGCCGCTGCTGCCCGGCCCCGAGGAGGACGCCGAGGCGCTCGAGCTCACCCGCCCGGGCGAGGCGGCTGCCGACTACGTGCAACGCGTGACCCAGGCCAAGCTGGCTGCGGCGCGCCGGCGCCTGCAGGCGCGCGGCCTCGCGCCGGCGCCCATCCTGTGCGCCGACACGACGGTCGTGCTCGGCCGCCGCATCCTGGGCAAGCCGGCCGACGCGGCCGAGGCCGCCGCGATGCTGGGCGCGCTGTCCGGTCGCACGCACCGGGTGATGACGGCGGTGGCGGTGGCCGCAGGCCGCCGCACCTGGCAGGCGCTCAGCGTGTCGCGGGTGCGCTTGGCCGTGCTCGAGCCCGGGCTCGTGGCCTCCTACGTCGCCAGCGGCGAGCCCGAGGGCAAGGCTGGCGCCTACGCGATCCAGGGCCTGCTGGCGGGCTGGATAAAGCACATCGAGGGCAGCCACAGCGGCATCATGGGCCTTCCGCTGCACGAGACCGCGCAGCTGCTGCGCGCGGCGGGCGTGCGCCTGGCCTTGTGACTAGACTGCGCCCATGGCAAGCCAGGACATCCTCATCAACTGGGCCCCCCAGGAAACCCGCGTGGCCGTCGTCGAGAACGGCGCCGTGCAGGAGCTGCACCTCGAGCGCACGCTCGAGCGCGGGATCGTGGGCAACATCTACCTCGGCAAGGTCTCGCGCGTGCTGCCGGGCATGCAGAGCGCCTTCGTCGACATCGGGCTCGACCGCGCCGCCTTCCTGCACGTGGCCGACCTGAATCCGCCGTCCCCCGGCGGACGCCGGGTGGACGACGCGCCGCCGCTGCCGATCGAGCGCCAGGTCTTCGAGGGCCAGACGCTGACCGTGCAGGTCATCAAGGACCCGATCGGCACCAAGGGCGCGCGCCTGTCCACGCAGGTCAGCATCGCCGGGCGCATGCTGGTGCACCTGCCGCAGGACCAGCACATCGGCATCTCGCAGAAGATCGGCTCGCCCGAGGCGCGCGAGCAGTTGCGCGCGCGCATGCAGGCGCTGGTTGGCACGCCCGAGTCCGGCGGGGGCGGGGGCTTCATCCTGCGCACCAACGCCGAGGAGGCGAGCGACGCCGAGCTGGCCGACGACATCGCCTACCTGCGCAAGACCTGGTCCCTGGTGCGCCAGCGCGCCACCACCCAGCCCCCGGGCACGCTGCTGCACCAGGACCTCGGCTTGGCCGAGCGCGTGCTGCGCGACCTGTGCACCGAGGCCACACAGTCCATCCGCATCGACTCGCGCATGCAGTTCGAGGCCCTGCAGGCCTTCGGCCGCACCTACATGCCCGCGGTCGTCGGCCGGCTCGAGCACTACCGCGGCGAGCGCCCCATCTTCGACCTCTTCGGCATCGAGGAGGACGTCGCCCGCGCGCTGGCGCGGCGGGTCGACCTCAAGAGCGGCGGCTACCTCATCATCGACCAGACCGAGGCGATGACGACGGTGGACGTCAACACCGGCGGCTACGTCGGCGCGCGCAACTTCGACGACACCATCTTCAAGACCAACCTCGAGGCCGCGGGCGCCATCGCGCGCCAGCTGCGCCTGCGCAACCTGGGCGGGATGATCATCGTCGACTTCATCGACATGACGCGCGAGGAGCACCGTCAGGCCGTGCTGGCCGAGCTGCGCAAGCAGCTCGGGCGCGACCGCACCCGCACCACCGTCAGCGGTTTCAGCGCGCTGGGCCTGGTGGAGATGACGCGCAAGCGCACGCGCGAGAGCCTGGCGCACATGCTGTGCGAACCCTGCCCCACCTGCGAAGGCCGCGGCCAGGTCAAGACCACGCGCAGCGTGTGCTACGAGATCCTGCGCGAGATCCTGCGCGAGGCGCGCCAGTTCGCCCCCAAGGAATTCCGCGTCGTCGCCAGCCCCGCGGTGGTGGAGATGCTGCTCGACGAGGAGAGCGTGCACCTGGCCGGCCTGAGCGAGTTCATCGGCAAGCCCATCTCGCTGAGCGCCGAGCCGACGACGAACCCGGAGCGCTACGACATCGTCTTGATGTAGGCCCTCAGGCCACGCGCCCGAACCACAGCAGCGACAGCGTAGTCCCGGCGGCCACGAGCAGCGCGGCCAGCAGCGCGAACAGGGCGGTGACCTCGGTCTCGCGCGTCTCGGCCTGCAGCTTGGAGCCCAGCTACTGGTAGACGCCGCGCAGGGCGTCGGCGTTGGCGGCCTGGTGGTACTCGCCGCCAGTCACGCGGGCCACCTCGCGCAGCCCGGCTTCGTCCAGTTGCAGGTAGAAGGCCATGCCTTCGCCGGCCATCAGGTGGCCGTCGGGGGTGCCAAGACCGACGACATGCACGCGCACGCCGCGGTCGGCCGCCATCTGCGCGGCGCGCAGCGTGTCCACCCCGGTGGTGCGGCGGCCGTCGCTGAGCAGGATGATCGCCGCGGGCTTGTACGAGCCCGGCGCCACCGGCTCGATGGCCTTGGGCGGCGCCTTCTGCTGCCGGTCCAGGCTCTGCGCCGGGCGCTGCGAGCCGAAGATCATGTCGCTCAGGTCGATGCCGTGGTCGGGGAAGAGCTCGGCGAGGCACACCACGATGGCGCTGCCGATGGCGGTGCCGCGCTGCATCTGGATGTTGTCAATGGCGCTCAGCAGCGAAGGCCGGTCGCGCGTGACCTGCTGCGCCACCACCGCGGTGCCGGCGAAGGTGACGATGCCCACGTCGATGTCGCGCGGCAGGTCCTGCAGGAAGCTGCGGGCCGCCTCCTGCGCCGCGACCATGCGCGTGGGCTTGACGTCGCCCACGCGCATGCTGAGCGACACGTCGATCGCGAGCATGATGATGGACTTCGACCACGGCAGCGTCACGCGCGCCACCGGGCGCGCCAGGCACAGCATCAGCAGCGCCAGCGCCAGCAGGATGAGCGTTGGAGGGATGTGGCGCCGCCACTCGGGCCCGGCCGCCTGCCGCACGACGGCGATGCTGCTCAGGCGCAGCACCGGCTTGCCGCGCCGGCGCAGCAGCCACAGGTACAGCGCCGGCAGCAGCGGCAGCAGCAGCATCCACCACAGGTACTGGGGCCAGAGGAAGCTCATGGGCGGGCCGGGGTTGGAGCGCGCGCGCAGGGTCGCGCGGCTCAGGCCCCGATTCTGGGGGAGTGCGGCCACCTCTGCGCGCGCCGGGTTGCCCGGCGCGCGTACGGCGTGGTCTCGAGCGCCCCCAGCGCCGCGCCGTGCCCAGCCCGCCCCCGGCCGCAGGACGGCGGCTCGTCTGCTTTGGGGCGCCGTCAGCCCGGCACGACGAGCGTGTGGCGGGCCTGCCAGCGCAGGCCGGCTTCACGCGCCGCTTGCAGCTTGACGCCGAGCGCCGCGCGTTCGGCCGGGGCCAGCCGGCGCCAGAGGAAATCGCCTGCGTTGCCGGGCTCGCCGTCGACGAACAGCTGCGAGGTGATCTCGCCGAAGCTCGCATGGCGCAGCTTCACGTGGATGTGCGGCGTTCGCCCGGCATAGGGAGCCGGCCGGATGGTGCGGAAACCGACGACCCCGGTGCCGGCGGTGCGCGCCTCGCCGTAGCCCTGGAAGCCCTCGTCGACGTCGGCCGGCACGGCGCCGTCGCGCGGGTGGCGGTAGCGGCCCCAGGTGTCGCACTGCCAGATCTCGACCGTGGCGCCGTCCACGGGGCGGCCGGCGCTGTCGCGAACCGCCAGTTCCAGGCCTAGTAGCTCCCCCTCGGCGACGCGCTCGCGCCCGCCGCGCCGCACGCGCGTGAGGTCGGCATCCCAGTCCCCTGCGAAGGGGCCGCGCGCGCGCCAGGCTGGCGTCGGGTAGAACGGGCCCTCGGCCACGGGCGGCACGACGGTCGCCGCGCGTGCCGGCAGCGCCACCAGCGGCAGCGCCGCCGCGGCGCCCAGGACAAGGCGGCGGCGCGCCGCCTGCTTGGGGATTGGGGTCGGGTTCATGGGCTGGATTGGAGCAGGCCGGGCAGATCCAGCGTGGGCGCAGGGTCACCGGGATGCACGGTCAAGGCTACGAAGTAGCTACGTCGAAGCGACTACGCCGCTGTGTCTTGGAGAGGTCTACCCATGATGACTTCCCATCCCCGCCGCAGTTCGCGCCCGGCGAGGGGAATGCCGCCACTGAGCCGGTGCCCGTCGCGCCTGCCTTGCCAGTTGAGGACACCGTGAACGACAAGGAGCGGGTGTTCACTGACGAAGCCGACGAACTCGAATTGGAGATCGGCGACCTGGCGACCTGCGCCCCGGCCTCCGCGCTGGACCAGCCCGTGCGTGTGCGCCTGACGCCACGCGCTGGACGCAGGGGGCTGCGGGGTGGTGCTGTAGTGCGGTATTCGTTGCGCCACCTTCACTGACTCTCGCAGTGTCGCGGCGTCAAAGCCGTGGCTGATGGCGACCCTGACTTGCGGCTCGAGCCGGTGTCCACCAACTGCTTGATGTATCGCGGTTGGTCATTTCCTGCTGCCGATCGGGGCTGATGGCGGTGTAGAGGTCGCAAGCCATCAAAGCCCGTCGTGGCTGAGCCGACAACGTCGAACACAGCCTATAGAATCACAATAAGTTGTGACTTATCGAAGTTTGGTGCTGAGATATGAGAACTTCTGCGATTGCCCAGCGTCTTCCGTTCGAAGCGGAAGATGCCCTGCAAGCGCTTGCCGAAAGGGTCCGTACCGTGCGCAAGGCCCGGGGGCTGACGCAGCCCGACCTGGCGTCCAAAGCCGGCATCAGCACCAATACCCTGGTCACGATGGAAAAGGGTGGCGGCAGCGTCCAGCTGGGCTACTGGCTCAAGGTTCTGTGGGCGCTGGATGTGCTTGGCGCCTTCACGGACTCCGTATCCCGGCTGGGCCGGGATGACGGTGACGTCGCGCTGCTGGAGTCCCAGCTGCCGCAGCGCGTACGCGGCGGCTCGCGATGAGCGACACCGAGAAGCCCGTCTGGGTCTGGCTGCCGGCAAAACCGCAGCCGGTGCGCTGTGGGGGGTTCTCGCTGGCGAGCGGCGTCGGCACGTTTCACTACGACGATGAGTACCTCGCGCGCAATGACGCGCTGCCGCTTGACGAGTTCAGCCTCCGCTTCACGCGGTCAAGGAAGGGCCTGAAGGAGACCCGACAGGGCGGCCTGTTCGGTGTTTTCCGTGACGCCAGCCCCGAGGGCTTCGGCCTGGCCTTGCTCGAGCAGCTACGGGGCACGACGCTGGCTGACCCGATGCAGCGCCTGGAGCTCTCCGAAGGCGACTCGGTGGGCGCGGTCGAGGTCTGTGACGACATCGCCGGGAAGCTGGCATTCCAGGCTCCGGCTTCTGAACAACTGATCGAGGTCATCGCCAAGCTGCCTCCGGAGCGGGCGAGCAGCCACGCCGCGCGGGAGGTCAATGGCGTGAAGGGCACCAGCCTCGGCGGCGAGCGACCGAAGCTGACCGTGCTGCACAAGGACCAGTACTGGATTGCCAAGCTGCAGGACCGTGGAGACCCGCCGCACGCGCCGCTGCGAGAGTTCGTGGCCATGCGCCTGGCCAGGCGGTGCGGCATCAACGCGGCCGAGGTGGAGTTCGCATCGGTCAGCGACCGCGAGGTGCTGCTGGTCAAGCGATTCGACCGGCACGTAGATGCGCAGGGGCAGGTCTGCCGCCGGCTTTATGCCAGCGCGCACACCGTCCTGCGGCTGGACACGCAGACTCGAGGTGAGCGTCAGCGGTCCTACGTCGCTCTGGCGTACGAGATGGAGCGCTGGTGTGGCCGGGCTGACGTCGACACGGCAGAACTCAAGCGGGAGCTGTGGCGGCGGATGGCCTTCAACGCCATCTGTGGCAACGGTGACGACCATCCGCGCAACCACGGGCTGCTGCACCGGGATGGACGGTGGGGTCTGTCCGACGCGTTCGACATCGCCCCGTACATCACCTTCTCGGGAACCTTGGCCATGGCCATCACGCGGGATGGCAGTTCCGTGGCAACAGCGGAGAACCTGCTCAAGACCATCGAGAACTTCGCCTACGACCCGACGGAGGCTGCCGAGTACATCGAGGCGACGAAGGCCACGGTGGCTGTGGGCTGGGGCGAAGAGCAGGCCGCTTGCGGCCTTCCGCCAGATACCCTGCCACCCCCCAGCTTCGCATGGCTGGCCGGCAAGCCCTGAGCTGCAGAAGCAACTCCCCGCAGCGCGGGGCGACGGTCTATTCGCTGACCGAGGGTGCCCGGCTACGCCCGCGACCTGCTGGTGTCCAAGCATCCGCCGCACAGAGTCTTGGCAGTCTTGTCAGTGCCTCAGGTGACGGGTGCAGCCGAAATCGAAGCCCCGCGGCTGCAGGGGCCAGGCGTGACGAGCGAGCCGCACATGCCGCGGGATGATCGCGACGACTCAGCGGTGCCGCGTGTCCATCGACCCTGCCGCCAGCCACCGAGCCAAGCCGACGCCGCGCATCTGGACCCGTGGACCCCTGAAGAGATCGCCCGGTTCCAAGGTCGGGCCGCCCGTCTCGTCCGGCTGGCTCCGAATACACGGGACAAGCTCCTTCCAGCGGCGTCACTTCAACAGTACCGCCAAGCGCTTCGGGTTCGGCGAGACCGCGGAGCCGCTGATTCATGAGCTCGTTGAACGCACGCCCGGTGTCATCGGCGAGGTGCGGCGGGAACTGCCGCCGGGGTTCTCCGACGAGGTGGCAGTCAAGGTGCTGAGCGGGCTGCGGACCGCAGCCCGCGTCCTTGAGGTCATGCCAGCGTGTTGAAGCGCTGGCACCGCTGGCTTCCTCCGCTTCTCAGCAGGTGTAGCCCCACGCCCGACCCGTCTTGCGGCAAGTGTCTACGCGGCGGGCGTGCTCCAGGGGCCGCGACCAACCCTTGATGAGTGCAGCAGCACCTTCTTCAGCGTCTCGGTGTCGATCTCCACCGCGCCGCGGCCGGGCAAGCGCTTGCCGGCTGCGCAGGACGGCAGCAGCACCAGGCTGCCGTCGACGTGGTTGAAGGTGCAGGCCCAGCAGGGCCAGTCGCGGGCCAAGTTTGAGGAACAGCCTGGCCTCGGGGATGTCGACGATCTCGCGCGGGTCGTCGTCGTAGCCGGTGATCACCAGCGTCATCTGGCAGCGCTACAGCCAGGCGTCCTTGCGCGTGGCGGTGAAGGGGCGCAGGCCATGGATCACGCTTTGCAGGTCGGCGTCCTCCACCTGGCGGCGCGAGATCATCAGCACCACCGGGTCGTGGACACCGGGGTGCAGGTCGATGCGGGGTGTGCTCATGGCTGCGGCCTGGGCAGTTTCTCAGCGCCGAGTTCGTGGCGACCCCGTCGGTGCCCAAGGCCGACAAGCGCTGACTCAGGTCAGTTGCAGCACCGCCCGCGCAAAGGCAACCGGCGCCTCCTGCGGCAGGTTGTGGCCCACACGCTCGATCACGCGGCGCTCGTAGGGGCCCGCGAAGAAGCGGTGGTGCGACTCGCTCACCGCCGGGCGGAACACGCCGTCGGCGCCGCCGTGCAACGCAACGGTGGGTATGCCGATGCGCGGTTGGCGGCGCAGCCGGGCCTCGGTGTCGGCTACTGCCGGGTCGCCATCGACCAGGCCGAAGCGCACGCGGTAGGAGTGGATCACCACATCGACAAAGTCGGGGTTGTCGAAGGCCGCGGCGCTACGCGCATACGTGGCCTCGTCGAAATCCCAGTGAGGCGACCACTGCCGCCACAGCAGCCGGCACAGCGCATGGCGGTGCAGCTGCAGACCGTTGCGGCCACGTTCGGTGTGGAAGTAGTACTGGTACCAAAGGCGCGACTCGTCGTCGGGTGCCACCGGTGTCATCGCGGCGGGCACATCGTGAACGTTGTAGCCGCCGCAGGTGACCAGGCCGGTCACTCGCCATGGCCACAGCGCAGCGGCGATGCAGGCCGCGCGGCCGCCCCAGTCGTAGCCGGCCAGCACGGCGCTCGCCAGGCTCAACGCGTCCATCAGCGCCAGCAGGTCGTGCGCCAGCACCGCCTGCTCACCCGAGCGCGGCGTGTCGGCCGAGACGAAGCTCGTGGGCCCATAGCCGCGCAGGTAGGGCACGATCACGCGGCAGCCAGCGGCTGTCAGCATTGGCGTCACGGCCTCGAAGGCGTGCACGTCATACGGAAAGCCGTGCAGCAGTACGACGGGTTTGCCTGCGCGCGGGCCTTCGTCGAGGAAGGCCACGTCCAGCACGCCGGCGCGGATGCGCTGCATGGTTCTACTCCGCTGCCGTGTGGGACTTCAGCCGCGGCACCATGAAGCCCGAGGCCAGCGTGATGTGCTGGCGCGCCAGCGCTTCAGCGCGCTCGGCGTCGCGGTCGCAGATGGCCTGCAGGATGGCGGCGTGCTGGTCCCAGATGTCGCGCGGCTTCTCGTCACGCAGCAGCACCTCGCCCATCACGCGCTGGGTGTAGGTCAGGTGCGTGGCCAGCGAGGGTGCCACCAGCGGGTTGCCCGACAGGCTGTAGAGGAATTCATGGAAGCGCATGTCGGCCGCGATCATCTTGGCGACCGAGCCGCTGGCCACCGCCTTGCGCCCGGATTCGATCAACGCCGGCCCCTGCCGGGCCGCGCGCTCGGCGCCCACCTCGGCGGCCCGGCGGCAGGCCAGGCCCTCGATCACGGCGCGCATGTCGTACATGTGGCCCACGTGCTCGGGATCCAGTGGCGCCACGATCAGGCCGCGGCCCGGCGCGTCCTGCAGCACGCCCTGGTTGCGCAGCAGCAAAAGCGCCTGCTGCACCGGTTGGCGCGAGACGCCGAGCGCCTGCGCCAATTGCTCCTGGATGATGCGTTCGCCGGGCGAGAGCTGACCAGAGCTGATCTCGTCGAGGACCGCGTCGCGCACCTGCTCGACGAGGTTGGGCTGGAGCGTCAGGGCCTTCATGCGGGTTCGTGGTGCGTGCGATGGGCCTGCATTGTCCCGCCTGGGCTGGTTTCAGGCGGCACAGGCCGCAGGTGCCTCAGTTCGAGCGGCCAGTCGGTCGCGAAGCATCCGGTGGAGGATCTTGCCGGTGGCCGTGCGCGGCATCTCGGCCTCGGCCAGGAAGGTCACCGCCTGCGGCCGCTTGTAGCCGGCGATGCGGCTGCGGCACCAGTCCAGCAGTTCGGCCTCGGTGGCCTGCTGCCCGGCGTGCAGCACCACCACGGCCTGCACCGCCTCGCCCCACTTGTCGTGAGGCACGCCGATGATGGCCACGTCGCGCACCTTCGGGTGGGCGCCGAGGATGCCCTCAACCTCCGACGGGTAGATGTTCTCGCCGCCGCTGATGATCATGTTGCTCTTGCGGTCGACCAGCGTGATGAAGCCGTCGGCGTCGCGCCTCGCCATGTCGCCGACCGAGCACCAACCGTCGCGGAAGCATTCGGCCGTCTTCTCGGGGTTCTTCCAGTAGCCGTCGAACACGTAGGGCGTGCGTGAGAACAACTCGCCCACCTCGCCGTCGGGCACCTCCTGGCCATCGGCGTCGAGCAGGCGGATGGCGCCCGAGCCGGCCCACTCGCGGCCCACCGAGCCGAGCTTGTCGATCTGCTCCTCGGGCCGCAGAAGCGTCACCCAGCCGGCTTCGGTGGAGCCGTACAGCTCGTACAGCCGGCTGTTGTGGAAGTGTTCCAGGATCGCGAGCTTGGTTTCCTTGCGTGCGGGGGCCGACGAGATCATCAGCTTCTCGACCCTGCTGACGTCGTACTTCGCCTTCACCGCCTCTTGCAGCGACAGCGTCATGATGTAGTGCGTGGGCACCAGCGAGGTGAAGGTGACCTTCTCGCGCGCCAGCGTAGCCAGCAGCGCCTCGGCATCGAAGCTCTTGCGGTTGTCGATCACGCAGGTGGCGCCCAGGTGCGTGAAGGTGTGGCTGAAGTACAGCGAGTTGGCGTGGCACATGGGCATCACCAGCAGCGCCGTGTGCTCGCGCGTGAAACCCATTTCCAGCGCCGTGGCCAGAGCGATCAATGTGTTGCCCCCGTGGCTGCGGATGGCGCCCTTGGGCCGTCCGGTGGTGCCGGAGGTGTACATCAGCGCGCACGCGTCGGCCGGATGCACCGGCTCGGGAGCCGGGCCCGGGTTGGCGGTGGCGATCAGGTTTTCGTAGTTGCGCCAGTCACTGGCCGCGCCGGTGCCGATGCCGATGTAGTTGCCCGGCTCGATGTCCAGTTCGGCACGGATGGCATCCACGCGGTGGGTCAGCTCGGCCTGCGCCACCAAGGCCCGCGCCTCGCAGTGGCTGGCGATGTAGCCGATCTCGCCCGGTATAAGGCGGAAGTTGATCGGCACCGCCACCAGCCCTGCATGTGCCAGCGCAGCGTACAGCTCCATCCACTCGATGCAGTTGTAGGCCAGCAGTGCCACGCGGTCGCCCTTGGCCAGGCCGAGCGAAAGCAGCCCGTTGCCCAGTCGCGTGGCGCGCTCGTGCCACTGGGCGAAGTTCAGGGCGCGGCGCGAATCGCGCACGGCGATCTTCTGCGGGCTCAGCCGGGCGTGGGTGGCCACGGCGTCGGCCAGGGTGAGCAGGTGGTTCATGCGGGGCTCCCTCTTGGATTGGGGCGGTGTGGCAGGGCCCGACTGGGTATCAAGGTGGGGTCGCATCCTAGAACTCTGAATTCAGAATACTATGAGTGAAAACCCTTTATGCGGAACTCTGAATACAGAATACCATGCGTCATCCTTACGCCGCTGGACCCGCCGTCATGAGCAGCCCAACCGTTTCCGACACTTGCACTGCCGCCCTGGTGGCCCGTTTCCTCAAGGCCCGCGGCGTGGACCGCGTGTTCGCGCTGTGCGGCGGGCATGTCATGCCGATCTGGATGCGGCTGGACGCCGAGGGCATCCGCATCATCGACGTGCGCGACGAGCGCGCCGCCGTGTACATGGCGCACGCTCACGCGGAGCTCACTGACACGCTGGGCGTGGCGCTGGTCACTGCTGGCCCCGGCGTCACCAACGCGATGACCGGGATCGCCAACGCCCATGTCGCCCGCGCCTCGGTGCTGGTGCTGTCGGGCACGCCGCCGCGCGCGCAAGAGAACCGCGGTGCACTGCAGGACATGGTGCATACCGAGTTTGTGCGGCCGCTCACCCGCTACGCGCGCACCGTGCGAGAGCCCGATCTGGCGCTGCAGGAGCTGGACGAAGCGGTCTCGCGCGCGCTGGGCCACGCCGGCGAGCCGGGCCCGGCCTATCTCGATTTCCCGGTGGACACGCTGCGGGCACCGGTCTCCCCGGCGGTGCTGCTGCCCGAGTTGCTGGCGCCGCGGCCGCGCCGCCGCGTGCTGCCCGATCCCGCTTCGGTGGCCGAGGCGGTGGAACTGCTGTGGACGGCCAGACGCCCGCTGGTCATCTCGGGCCGTGGAGCGCGATCGGCCGCGCAGCCGCTGCAGCGTTTGCTCACGCAGTTGGGGGCGCTGTACCTGGACACCGGGGAGAGCCGCGGTCTCGTGCCCGAAGACCACCCCGCGGTGGTGGCTGCCGTGCGCGGTTCGGTCATGGCAGAGGCTGATGTGGTGTTGACGCTTGGCCGCCGGCTCGATTTCCAGTTGGCCTACGGGTCGCCCGCAGTGTTTGGCGCGGCGCGGTTCGTGCGCATCGCCGATGTTGCCGCCGAATTGCGCGACAACCGCCGCGGTGCCGCCGAGATCCTGGCGAGCCCCGACGCCGCGCTAGAAGCCATCCTGGCCCATGCGGGCGACCGCGCTCCAGTCACCGACCGCACCTGGGCCCGCGATACTCGCGCCAGGCACCTGGCGCGCGCTGAGAATCTGGCCGGGTCGATGGCCCAGTCCGCCCCAGGCAGCGACGGCCTGATGCACCCCAACCGCCTGCTGGCCGCGCTGCGCGACGCGTTGCCGCGCGACGCGGTGCTGGTGGCCGACGGCGGCGACTTCCTCAGCTTCGCGCGCGTGGGCTTGCCGGCCACGCACTATCTCGACCCGGGCTCGCTGGGCTGCATCGGCATCGGTACGCCCTTTGGCATCGCGGCCAGCCTGGCTTGCCCCGGGCAGACCGTGGTGGTGGCCACCGGCGACGGTGCCTTCGGCTTCAACGCGATGGAGATCGACACCGCCGCGCGCCACAGAGTGCCAATGCTGATCGTGGTCGCCAACAACGGTAGCTGGGCCATCGAGGTGCGCGACCAGCAGGAGACCCACGGCAAGGTGGTCGGTACGCGGCTGCAGTTTGCAGACCACGCGGCCATGGCGCGCGGCTTCGGGCTTCACGCTGAACGCGTGGAGAACGCCGACCAACTGGCCGGGGCGATACAGCGCGCCCTGGCTGCTGTACGCGCCGGTGATCCGGCGCTGCTGGACGTGCTGGTGACGCCCGAGGCCGCATCGTCTGACGCCAAGTCGGGTCTGGCCTGGGTGCCCGACCTGCAGGCGCTGGGCGCCTGGGACCAGGCCGAGCAACGCTGGCGCCACGGCTGAGCTGCTGCCCGACATACCCCTGACCGACACCGGTGGACTGGTGATCGATTCGGTTTGGATGTGCCTGGCCGGGACCCCGCACGGCGCCAGGGGCGGATGATTGCCCTTTGGCACAAGCTCAGCGACAAATGTCCAGGCAGAGTTCGTCGCGCGAGGTCTGCGCTCCCGCGACGAAGCCCGGCGAACCGGCGACTACGCAGATGCCGACGTCGTGCTTGAAGGCCTGCAGCGCGAGCTCGACGCCGCGCGTGTCCGCCTGGCGACGAAGGTGAAGTGACATTCAAGGTCCGGCTGACGCGAGATGCCGAGGCGGATCTCGAATGGTTGTTCGACTTCCTCGTCGAACGAGAGTCAGCCCGTGAAGGCGGCGACCTGTATCTTCCAGAGCAGGCCACGCTCGCATTGCGCGCCGGCATGGCCACGCTGAAGTCGTCGCCCTTCACCTGCCGCAAGGCGGGCGACAGTCCCTTCCTCAGAGAGTTGATCATTCCGTTCGGACGATCGGGCTACGTAGCGCTGTTCGAAATCGAAAACGACTCGACAGTTGCCGTACTCGCCGTACGCCACCAGCTCGAAGACGACTACCACTGAGCTGACCTTTCGTGCCACCCACGCGCTTTTGAGCGGCTGCTGCCTTTCTGCTCGGCGGTTCGCTACCGAGCCGTGGTGGACAGCCGCCAGAGGATCCAGCCAACGTCAGGTATCCGCGACCGCCTACATTCGCCGGTCAAGCCCGACCAGCCCGATGCGGTGCTGGCTCGCGTTCTTGGGCCGTCGCGAAAGAACTGATGTACGCGCAGCGCGCGGGGACTTCGAGCCCCGTCGGGCAGAGCATAGGAGCCACGCCAGACACTGACCTCCGGTCATGCGCTCGAGCGAACCTGGGGCGGCCCTGCAGGGCGGGCTCAGGCACCGCTGACAATGCACTGATGAAGACACCGGCCCGCCTGCAAGTTCTGATCGACGAAGGCCTGATCGACAGCGTGTTGCGGCAGCTCAAGAGCGGCAAGGAGGCCGAGGTGTTCGTGGTGCGCTGCGGCGATGAAACCCGTGCCGCCAAGGTCTACAAGGCTGCCACCCACCGCAGCTTTCGCCAGGCGGTGGACTACACCGAAAACCGCAAGGTGAAGAACAGCCGTCAGGCGCGCGCCATGGCCAAGGGTACCCGATACGGGCGCGAGCAGCAGGAAGCCGCCTGGCAGAGTGCCGAGGTGGACGCACTGTTCCGCCTGGCTGCGGCCGGCGTGCGCGTGCCCAAGCCCTTCAACTTCTTCGAAGGTGTGCTGCTGATGGAACTGGTGGCAGACGCCGACGGCCACGCTGCCCCGCGCCTGAACGATGTGCCGTACACGCCCGAGGCCGCGCGCGAGCATCACGCGCTGCTGCTGCGCGAGGTGGTGCGCATGCTGTGCGCCGGCGTGGTGCACGGTGACCTGTCGGAGTTCAACATCCTGCTGGCGCAGGACGGCCCCGTCATCATCGACCTGCCGCAGGCGGTGGACGCCGCCGGCAACAACCATGCCCCTCGCATGCTGATGCGGGACGTGGACAACCTGCGCGGCTTCTTCAGCCAGCACGCGCCGGAGCTGCGCGACACGCGCCATGGCCCCGAGATCTGGGACCTGTACGCCGCGGGCCGCCTGAGCACGGATACCCCGCTGACGGGCCGGTACGAACCCAGGCCGGGCGCCGTGGACCTGAGCGCTGTGCTGCGCGAGATAGAAGACGCCCGGCTGGAGGCCGCCGAGCGCGACCTGCGCAGGGGGGCAGCGCCTTGAAGACCCGGCCGGCCCCGACCAAGACGCAGGATGAAGCGACGCCAGCGGTCGTGCCTGCACGCCGCAACCCCCTCAGCCCGAAGAAGCTGCACTTGAGCAAATGGACAGCGGTGCAGCCCGTAAAGCGCGAGAAGCACTTCGTCGTGGTGCGGGTGATCGAACCCGAGCCGCCCGCTGTGCGCATCGAGCAGGTCGAGCTCGAAGCCGTGCACTCCGGGCGCGTGCTGCAGCTGCACTGGCGCGACCTGACCGACCCCCGGGTGTGGCGGCAGGGGTGGCTTTGAATCGAGGGTGAGTACGCTGCACGCCCAGCTGCCGGATCCAGGCTCACTTCGACTCGAGCCGGTGACGCAGCGGCTGTATCGTTCCGACTGCCGCATCGCTGCGGAAGTGATCCGTGCGGTGCTGCAGCGCGTGGGCGAGTGAGGCGTGCGCCTGCACACCTGAGCGCTGTTGAATGATCAAATCCCGTGCGGACTCGGTCGTCTCGATGCCGTGTAAGTCCATCTTTTAGTCTTCTGGGGTCCCGCTGGAGGAAGTTGTCACGGGCAGCAGTCGGCATCTGAAATACAGCTACTTGCAATGTATCTGTTTTACAGATACATTGCATTTATCTGAAAGACAGATGCTTCATGGCCGCCTCAAGCTCCTCCCCAACTTCTGCTGCCCAACCCCTGCTGACCGCCACCCAGCTCGGCCAACTGCTGCGCGCCGCGCGCAGGCAGCGGGGCCTAACGCAGACCGAGGTGGGCGCGCGGCTGGGTTTGAGCCAGAACCGGGTCTCGCACCTGGAGGGGCACGCAGACGAACTCAGCGTCAAGCAACTGCTGACCTGGTGCGCCGTGGTCGGGCTGGAGCTGAGCCTGGCGCAGCGCTTGGCCATGGCGCCTGAAACCGGCGAGGCCCAGGCCCCTGGGTCTGCCGCCGCCACGCCGCCGGAGTGGTGAGATGGCCCGCCGCTCCAAGACCCAGACCCTGGCCCTGTGGGCCAATGGCACCCACGTCGGCCGCTGGACCGTGGGCGCCCGTGGCGACATGGAGCTGCAGTACGCCCCCGCCTGGCGGGCATCGGCCGTGGGGCGACCCTTGTCGCTGTCGCTGCCCTTCGGCCTGGGGGATGAGCCGCTCAAGGGCCCCGCGGTCGAGCACTACTTCGACAACCTGCTGCCGGACAGCCCGGCCATCCGCAAGCGGGTGGCGGAACGTTTCCGGACTGGCTCGGTCGAGGCCTTCGACCTGCTCTCGGCCATCGGCCGCGACTGTGTGGGCGCGTTGCAGTTGCTGCCCGAGGGCGCGGCGCCCGAGGGGCACGACCGGGTCGAGGGCGTCGAGGTGGACGAGGCGGCCATCGAGCGCCATCTGCTCGAGGTCGTGACGCCAGACCGCTTGGGCGCGGCACGCGACCCGGACGACGACTTCCGCATCTCCCTGGCCGGAGCGCAAGAAAAAGACGCCTTCCTGCGCTGGAACGGCCGCTGGATGAAGCCGCGCGGCGCTACGCCGACCACGCACATCTTCAAGCTGCCGCTGGGACTGGTCGGCGGGCGTCAGGCCGACTTCAGTACATCGGTGGACAACGAGTGGCTGTGCCTGAGGCTGCTGGCGGCTTACGGCTTGCCAGTGCCCAAGGCGGAGATTGCGTCGTTTGGCCAGCAGCGGGTGCTGGTGGTCGAGCGCTTCGACCGGGTGGTCTCCAGCGATGGCCAGCGCCTGCTGCGCCTGGTGCAGGAGGACTTCTGCCAGGCGACCGGCACCTCACCGCTGGTGAAGTACGAGGCGGAAGGCGGCCCAGGGCTGGGCGTGCTGTTCAACCTTCTTCAGCAGTCGGTCGACGCGGAGCGCGACCTGCGCACCCTGATGGCCTCGCAGTTGCTGTTCTGGATGCTGCGCGCGCCGGACGGGCATGCGAAGAATTTCAGCATCCACCTGCTCCCAGGTCGACGCTACCGGCTGACGCCGTTGTACGACGTCATGTCTGTCTACCCCGTCATGGGCGGTGGGCCCAACCAGTGGTCACCGCGGCAGCTCAAGCTCGCCATGGCGCTGGTGGGGAAGAGCCGCCACTGCGAGGTGGAACGCATCCAGCGGCGTCACTTCAACAGCACCGCCAAGCGCTTCGGCTATGGCGAGACTGCGGAGCCTTTGATTCAGGAACTCATTGGACGCACGCCGGCCGTCATTGACGAGGTGCAGCGGGCACTGCCGCCAGGATTCTCTGACGAGGTGGCCGTCAAGGTGCTGAGCGGGCTGCGGACCGCAGCCCGCGTCCTGGAGGTCATGCCAGCGGGCTGAGGCGCTGGCACCGCTGGCTGACGACAATCATCTTGGCCGGCGGCCATCCAGCCAAACACGCCGCGTCGCGGCAGGCCGGGCCGCTATGCCGCCAGCCGGGAGCACCGCGGAATGCGGTTCAGCTCTTCCCGCAGGTCTTCCTTGGCCATTGCGATGTCGTAGCTGGCCTGGCCGCGCAGCCACCAACCGTCGCTCAGCCCGAAGTAGCGGCACAGACGCAGATCGGTGTCGGCCGTGATCCCACGCTTGCCGGCCACGATGTCACCGATGCGCTGCGGCGGAACCCCGATGTCCTTGGCCAGGCGGTACTTTGTCAGGCCCAGAGGCTTCAGGAATTCCGCCTCGAGCATCTCGCCCGGCGAGACAGGCAGCACGGTGCGCATGATTCGGTCCCTTTCAAGGGCAGTGATAGTCGACGATCTCGACGTCGCAGGCGCCGTCGGGTGTCCAGACGAAGCACACCCGCCACTGCTCGTTGATGCGGATGCCGTGCTGCCCGCGCCTGTCACCCGTCAAGGACTCGAGGCGGTTGCCAGGCGGCGCCTTCAGGTCCTCCAGGACGGCGGACCAGTCCAACTGTGCGAGCTTGCGCAGGGCAGGGCGTTCCACGTTCACCCAACGCCGCACCCGGTGGCCCTCGAACAGCGCCTGTAGCGACCGCGTTTTGTGATGCTTGCCAAAGTGACCGTTCTCCGGGTTGGAGCGAGGTCACCAGTCTTCAGCTGTGGCAGATTTGTGGCAAAGAGGCGTTTCGCCGCGTCTTCGCGAAAAAAAAGTGCTTGCACTCGCGTGCAAGCACTTGATTCTCATCGGCTTTCTTTGGCTCCCCGACCTGGGCTCGAACCAGGGACCTACGGATTAACAGTCCGGCGCTCTACCGACTGAGCTATCGAGGAACAGAGCCATGCATTATAGGGGGGTTTCAGCGCTTGGTCAGGCGCTCGTTCTGCGGGAACATCGCGCGGCGGGCCTCGTCGTCCATTTCGGTCTTGAAGGCGTGGCGCTGGCGCAGGGCCTCCACGCGCGCGGCGGCGGGGCGGGCGTTGATGGTGTCGAGCAGGCGCTTGACGTTGGGGTAGCGCGCCCAGGCCGCCGCGGGCTCCAGACCCAGGACGAAGGGCACCAGCCGCGCCCAGCCCCAGAAGGCCATGTCGACGATGCCGTAGTCCTGGCCGACCAACCAGGTCCGGTCGGCCAGGCGCTCGTCCAGGATCTGCCAGTGGCGGTGGGCCTCGAAGTCGTAGCGGTTCAGCGCGTACTCGCGGGGCTCGGGTGCGGCGGTGCGGAAGTGCACCGCCTGCCCGCTGTAGGGCCCGATGCCGCTGGCGATGAACATCAGCCAGGTCAGCGTCTGGGCGCGTTCGGTCGAGGCGGGGTCGCGCGCGACGAAGCGGCCGTGCTTGTCGGCCAGCCACAGCAGGATGGCGTTGCTGTCGAACATGACGACGCCGTCGTCCTCGATCGCCGGCACCTTGGCGTTGGGGTTGACGGCCTTGAACGCGGGGCTGTGCTGCTCGCCCTTGCGCGTGTCCACGGGCAGCGCCTCGTAAGGCAGGCCCAGTTCCTCTAGCAGCAGCGCCACCTTCATGGGGTTGGGGGCGAGGTTGAAATGGAACTTCAGCATCTTGGGGGTCTCCTGTCAGGGGTTGTGATGTCGGGGGGTCAGCGGCCGCGCCGCAGCACCTGCATGAGGTCTTGCGCCGCCGCGGCGGGGTCGGGCGCGGCCACGATGGCGCGTACCACGGCCACCGAGCCCACGCCCGAGGGCAGCACCTCGGCGAAGCGGGCTTCGTCGATGCCGCCGATGGCCACCAGCGCGTGGTCGCGCAGCAGGCGGGCGTAGGCGGCCAGCCGGGCCGGGCCCTGGGGGGCGGTGGGCATGTTCTTCAGCGTCGTGGCGTAGACGGCGCCCATGGCGATGTAGCTCGGGCTCAGGCGGTCGGAGCGCAGCATCTCGGCGTAGCCGTGGGTGCTCAGGCCCAGGCGCAGCCCGGCCTTGCGGATGGCGCCGAGGTCGGCCTGGTCCAGGTCCTCCTGACCGAGGTGGACGCCGTAGGCGCCGGCGTCGATGGCCTCGCGCCAGTGGTCGTTGACGAAGAGCAGCGCGCCGGTGCCGCGCACGGCCTCGGCGGCTGCGCGCACCTGCGCGCGCACCTGGGTCGCGTCGGGTGACTTGAAGCGCAGCTGCAGGGTGGGCACGCCGGCCTGGGCGAGCCGGGCAACGCTGTCGGCGTCGGGCAGCACCGCGTACAGGCCCAGGGCCTTGGGGCAGGACGCGAAGGCGCCCCCCCGCGGCCAGGGTGCGAGGCCGAAGTCGGCAGGCTCGTCAGGCCAGGTTTCGGCCTCGGTGCGGCCGGTGCGCTCGAATCGAGCCTGCCAGGCGCGGGCGACGACTGCGGCGTCGGGCTCGACGAAGCCCAGGCTGCGCGCCGCGGCGAGGGCGGCGCGGGCCACCGGGGGCAGGGTGGCGTCGGCCGGCGTGGTGCAGGCTTCCAGGGGCCGTGGCGCGCCGAGCTGCAGGCGGCCGTGGGCGTCGCGGATGGCTAGGCTCAGGGTGTCGGTGTCGGTGTCGGGCATGCGGGCAGGCCGGGGATGGGCGAACGTTCGGTGAGGGCTGACGATCCAGGACCGGTGGGTGGACCTTCTTGGGCTTTCACGCCTGGTGCCAGAAAGGTGTGCCCAGCACCGGCGTGCTGGCCTGGGCGGCGGCCTGCGCTTGCATCGCGCCGGCGCGACGGGCCGCGCGCCCCGCCGCCACGGCGTCGGCGAAGGCGCCGGCCATGGCCACCGGGTCCTGGGCGAGGGCGACCGCGGTGTTCAGCAGCACCGCGTCGTAGCCCCACTCCAGCACCTGGCAGGCGTGCGAGGGCAGGCCCAGCCCGGCGTCGACGATCATCGGCACGTCCAGGCGCTCGCGCAGCGTGCGCATCGCGTAGGGGTTCACGGGGCCCTGGCCGGTGCCGATGGGCGCCGCCCAGGGCATGACGGCCTGGCAGCCGACGTCCACCAGGCGCTGGCACAGCACCAGGTCCTCGGTGCAGTAAGGCAGCACCTTGAAGCCGGCGCGCAGCAGGCGGTCGGCGGCCTCGGGCAGGTTCAGCGTGTCGGGCTGCAGCGTGTAGTCGTCGCCGATGAGCTCGAGCTTGATCCAGTCGGTCTCGAAGACCTCGCGCGCCATCTCGGCGGTGGTGATCACCTCCTGGAGGCTGTGGCAGCCGGCGGTGTTGGGCAGCACAGGCACCTTCAGCGCCTGCAGCAGCTGCCAGAAGCCCTGCGAGGCCTCGGCCGAGGCGGCGCCGGTCTGGCGCCGCAGCGAGGCGGTCAGCATCGCCGGCCCCGCGCGCTGCACGGCCGCCTGCAACACCGCGGGCGAGGGGTAGCGCGAGGTGCCCAGAAGCAGGCGACTGGCAAAGCGCTGGCCGTAGAGGACGAGGTCGTCGCCGGCGGGTGTGTCTGGCGCGGCGGGCGGCACAGCCGTGCCGGGGCGGGCTTCGGGCGCGTTCATCGCGTCATCCTCCTGTGATGGGGGCGATCAGCTCGATGCGATCGCCTTCCTGCAGCAGCCGCTCGGCGTGCCGGCCGCGCGGCACGAACTCGAGGTTGACGGCCGCGGCAAAGGGCGGGCGCATGCCGGCCTGAGCCACGGCATCGGCCAGCGTGGCGCCAGCCGGCAGTTGGCGCTGCTGCTGGTTGACGAGCACGGTGATGGTGGCGGGTGCGTCGGCCATGGGGTCGGGATTCTCCACGTGCGCGTGGCGGCTCGCCTGCGGGCTGCTCAGGCGGCGGGCGCGCCGAATTGCAGCCCGAGCGATTGCGCCAGCGTCGTCGTGCCGGCGTCCACCCACTCCAGCACGGCGTCCAGCACGGCCGGCGCGATCAGGTAGCCGTGACGGTACAGGCCGTTGACACGCAGCGCGCGCGCGCCGGTGAACTCGACCGCGGGCAGGTTGTCGGGCAGGGTGGGGCGGGCCTGGGTCGAGATCTCGACGATGCGGCCCTCGGCGAAGGCCGGGTGCACGGTGTAGGCGGCGCTCAGCAGTTCGAGCGTGGATCGAACGCTGGCGGGGGAGAGGTCCTCGGTCTCGATCTCGGTGGCGCCGATCACGTACAGGCCTCCCGGCTTGGGCGCGATGTAGATCGGGTAGCGCGGGTGGATCAGGCGTGTGGGCCGCTGCAGCCCGACCTCGGGCGCGTGCAGGCGGATGACCTCGCCGCGCACGCCGCGCAGCGCCGCCCACTGTGCGCGCGCGCCCAGGCCGCGGCAGTCGAAGAGCCAGCCCGGGGCGGCGCCTGCCGCGGCAAAGTCCTGCGGCGCGCGCGGGCTGTGCCAGTGCAGGCGTACCTGGGGCTCGGCCTCCAGCGCGCGCTTCAGGGCTTCGAGCAGGCCGCGGTTGTCCAGCTGGCCCTCGCCCGGCAGGTGCAGGGCACGCGTGAAGCGCCCGGCCAGCACCGGCTCCAGCGCCCCGAGCGCGGTACCGTCGATCTCCTGCGCCGGCGGCAGCCCCGGCAGGGCCGCGGCGGTGCGCGCGATCAGGCCGGCGAAGCGCCTCGCCTCGGCCGCGTCCTGCCGGTGCCAAAGGATGACCGTTCCCTGCTGCTGGAAGAACACCGGCTCGGGCAGCGCGCCCAGCAGTTGCGGCCAGCGCTGCAGCGCGTGCACGCCCATGCGCACTACGGGCAGTTCGGTGATGGCCGACTCGGCCAGCGGCGCCAGCATGGCCGCGGCGGCGCGCGCAGCCGAGCCCTCGGCTGCCGGCGCGCCCGCGTCGTGCACCTCCACGCGGTGCCCGCGGCGCGCCAGCTCGAGCGCCAGCAGCCGGCCCATCAGGCCGGCGCCGAGGACGGTGCTGTCGGGACGCGTCATGTCCCGGCCCCGGCGGCTGCGCGCCCGGGGCCCCGCCAGGCCTGCCGATAATCCCGGGCATGAGCCACGACACCCCGAGCCCGGCCGCCCCAACTCGCCACCGCTACGCCCGCGTGCTGACGATCGCCGGCTCCGACAGCGGCGGCGGCGCCGGCATCCAGGCCGACCTGAAGACCTTCGCGGCGCTGGGCTGCTATGGCATGAACGCGATCACCGCGCTGACGGCGCAGAACACGCTGGGCGTACAGGGCATCCACGCCGTGCCGGCGGAGTTCCTGCGGCAGCAGATCGCCTCCGTGCTCGACGACATCGGCGCCGACGCGGTCAAGCTCGGGATGCTGCACGAGCCGGCGATCGTGGAGGTGGTCGCCTGGGCGATCGACCGCTACCGCATCGAGCACGTCGTGCTTGACCCGGTGATGGTGGCCACCAGCGGCGACCGCCTCATCGCCCACGAGACCGTGGCCGTACTCGTGCGCGAGCTGTTTCCGCGCGCCACCGTCGTCACGCCCAACCTGGACGAGGCCGCGCTGTTGCTGGGCCGGCCCCTCGACCGCGCCGAGGGTCTGGAGAAGGCGGCGCAGGACCTGCTCGCGCTCGGCGCGCGCGCGGCCCTGCTCAAAGGCGGGCACCTGCCCGGCGACGAGGTGGCCGACCTCCTGGCTCGCCCGGGCCGGACGACGCTGCGCCTGGCCTCGCCGCGCATCGCCAGCCGCAATGTGCACGGCACGGGCTGCACGCTGTCCTCGGCTATCGCGGCGCACCTGGCGCTCGGACACGGGCTGGACGAATCGGTGCGCCGCGCCCGCGCCTACATCCTGGGTGCGATCGGCGCCGGGGCCGACGTGCTCACCGGCGGCGGTCACGGGCCCCTGAACCACGGGCACGCCCCGGTGGCCACGCACCGGCTGGTGCGCTAAGCACAACCCGCTCACGCGACCGCCCGTTGAATCAAGCGCCCGCGGGCGAGCGCTCGGGGATGTACGGGCCCGCTCATGCCGCCGCGGCTGGCGCCCCCGGCTCACGGCGCGGCCGCAGCAGCGCGACGCCCACGCTGACCACCGCCGAGCACAGCAGCGCCCCGAGGAAGGGCCCGAGCGTGGGCACGCTGCTCGGGAAGCTGGCCGCCAGCAGGCCCGCCGCCAGGCTGCCGTGCGCCACCCAGCCCGGCAGCACCGCGCCCACCAGCCCGGCCAGCGAGCCGGCAATCGCGGAGGCCGGGCTCGCGCGGCCCCACAGCCCCAGCAGAACCGGCACCACCGCGGTGGCGCACAGCAGGTCGGCGATCAGGAACAGGCGCAGCACCGAAAGCCCCTGCAGCGCCACCGCGACCACCGGCACCATCAGCAGCACGGTGATCCAGCGCGCTCCGCGCAACGAGGCGCTCGCGCCCGCGCCCACCAGCAACGAGGCGATGCCGTTCTGCAGCGTGTCGACCGACGAGGCGACCAGCGCCACGGCCAGCACCAGGGTCGCGACGACGAGCCAGGGCGCCGCGCCCCGCAGCAGCGCGAAGAAGGGCGCGGGCGGCTGGCCGAGGTCGGCCCCGCTGGCCGCCGCCAGCATGCCCAGGCCGCCGACGAGCGCCACCACCGCCACGGTGCTCAGCCCGCCCAGCAGCGCGCCGGCGTTCAGCGCCCGCATGTCGCGCGCCGCCCAGACGCGCTGCCAGTAGCCCTGGTGGAAGAGGTTGGCCGCCGTCACCGCGATCACCAGGGTCAAGGCCACCGAGAGCCCGATGCTGGGCGGCGCCGAGGGCCAGGCGCGGTCGGGCGGCACCTGCGGCGCCGCCTGCCATGCCGCGCCTCCCACGACCACCAGCAGCGCCAGCAGCAGCCAGGCCTGCCAGCGGTCGGTGAGGATGCTGGCGCGCAGGCCTCCCCAGGTGGTGTAGATCAGTGTGGCCACGGCCACGCCGACGATGGGCAGCGCCGGGGGCAGGCCGGCCAGCATGGCCGCGATGGCGCCGATGGCCGTGAGCTCGGCCACCAGGAAGCACAGCATGTACAGCACCGAGAGCGCCGAGACCCAGCGCCGCACTCCGGCGCCGAAGCGCGCCTGCGCGAACTCGCCGATGCTGCGGCCTTGCGGCAGGCGGCGCCGGATGGCGCCGCCGCACCAGGCGAAGACGAGGAAGGGCAGGGCGGCGCCCACCGCGTAGCCAGCCAGGGCCACCGGGCCGACGAAGGCCCCGACCTCGGGCGGCGCGAACAGGATCCACGCCCCCATGCCCGAGGCCAGGAAGGACAGGCCCAGTGCCGACGCGCCCTGGCTGTTGCGCGCGGTCAGGTAGTCATCGAGGTCGCCGTCGGCCGCGCGGGCGCGCAGTCCGATCCAGGTGAAAAGAACAAGCGCTGCGCCGAGCGCAGCCAGGCTGGCCATGTACATGTCGCACTTCCTCCGCCGGCATGATCCGGATCAGGTTCCAGGGTCTGCGGCCGGGATCGACCGCACTCTCAGCCCACGACGGGCTCCCCTGGCGACTGGGGTTCAACACAGGATGATAAGTCAGCCGGCTGCGGGCGTGTCCACACCGAGCAGACGGTGCAGCCGCGGGCTGGCCGTCGTGTACTGCAGCGGGCCCTGACGCTCGGGGTACAGGCGCGCGCCCACGCCGTAGGCGGCGAGCGTGGCCTCGTGGAAGCCGCAGACGATGAGCTTCTTCTTGCCGGGGTAGGTGTTGATGTCGCCCACCGCGTAGATACCGGGCTCGCTGGTCTCGAACGTCTCGGTGTTCACCGCCAGCTGCCGTCGGTCCATCGCCAGACCCCAGCCGGCGACCGGGCCCAGCCGGGGGCTGAGCCCGAGGCAGACCAGCAGCAGGTCCGCCGGCACGGTGTGTTCCGCGCCGTCGCCGCAGGCGATGTGCAGGGCGCTCAGGCGACCGGCGGTCTCGGCGAAGCCAACCGGCTGGCCGGCGACGAAGCCGATGCGGCCCGCCGCGCGCAGCGCCTGCACGCGGGCCAGGCTCTGCGGGGCGCCGGCAAGGGCGTCGCGCCGGTGGACGAGCGTGACGCTCGCGGCGCGGTGCGGCCCGTCCTCGGCGCCAGCCAGCGCGGCCTCGAGGGCGGCGTCCTCGCCGCCGAGCACCAGCACGTGGCGGCCGGCCAGCAGCGCCGGGTCGCCCACGCGGTGCAGCAGTTGGGTGCCCTCGAAGCGCTCCAGTCCTTCAACCTTGGGCATGCGCGGCGTGAAGGCGCCCACGCCGGCGGCAATGACCACCGCGCGCGCCAGCAGGCGCGTCCCGCCCGAGGCCTGCACCAGGAAGCGGCCGTCATCCTGACGCTGCAGGGCCGACACCTGCTGGCCGAGGTGGAAGACCGGTTCGAAGGGCCGCGCCTGCTCCAGCAACCGCGCGACGAGCTCGCGCCCGGTGCAGCGGGGCAGCCCCGGGATGTCGTAGATGGGCTTGTCGGGATAGAGCTCGATGCACTGCCCGCCAGGCTGCCCGAGCGCGTCGACGACGTGCGCCCGGATCTCGAGCAGCCCCAGCTCGAAGACCTGGAAGAGCCCGACCGGACCGGCGCCGATGATGACGACGTCGGTCGCCACGGGCTCGTCCGTGGCCTGGGCCGTGGCGCCGGGGGCGTTCAGCGCGCCAGCTCCGACAGCTTGCCCGGCTTGTCCTTCCAGTCGTCGGCGTCGGGCAGCGGCGCCTTGCTGCGCGTGATGCTGGGCCAGTTGCGCGACAAGTCGGCGTTGAGCTTGATGAAGTGCTGCTGGTCGCCGGGCACGTCCTCCTCGGGCAGGATGGCGTTCACCGGGCATTCGGGGATGCACACCGCGCAGTCGATGCACTCGTCCGGGTCGATGACGAGGAAGTTCGGGCCTTCCCGGAAGCAGTCCACGGGACAGACATCCACGCAGTCGGTGTACTTGCAGCGGATGCAGGATTCGGTGACGACGTGGGTCATGGCGATGGTTCTTGCTGGAGGAAGGGTTTGTCGTGTCGGCTGGACGGACAGCGGTGACAAGTCGGATTTTAGGCAGGCGCGGCGGTGGCGCGGGCACCCGCGCCGTCGACGGGGGCGACAATACCCATGTAGCGATATGAACCCTTCCCTCGACACCCCGTTCGCTCGACGGCGCGCCCTGGGCCTGCTGGCCGGCCTGGCCGCGGTGGGCCTGGCTGGCTGCCAGACGCCGCCCCAGCCCTCGGCGCCCGTGGCGTCCCAACCCCCGCCTCCGCCACCGGCGCCGCCGAGGCCGCCCCGGCTCGGCCTCGCGCTGGGCGGCGGTGCCGCACGCGGATTCGCGCACATTGGCGTGATCCAGGTCCTGGAGGAGGCCGGCATCCGTCCTGACCTTGTCGTCGGCACCTCCGCGGGCAGCCTGGTGGCGGCGCTCTATGCCGCGGGCCGCACGGGGGCGGAGCTGGCGGCGCTGGCGCAGTCGATGGACGAGGGCGCGATCACCGACTGGTCCTTCCCCGGGCGCGGGCTGATCCGCGGCGAAGCCCTGGCGCGCTACGTGCGCGAGCAGACCGCGCAGCGCCCGATCGAGCAGATGCGCCTGCCGCTGGGCGTGGTCGCCACCGACCTGGACTCGGGCGCGCCGGTGCTGTTCCGCCGCGGCGACACCGGAGCCGCGGTGCGGGCCTCGAGCGCCGTGCCAGCCGTCTTCCAGCCGGTGAAGATCGGCGAGCGCGAGTACGTCGACGGCGGCCTGGTCTCGCCCGTGCCGGTGCGGTTCGCGCGCGAGATGGGGGCTGAGCTGGTGCTGGCCGTGGACATCTCGTCGCCGCCTGACGGCGCGGCCACGGGCGACCCCTTCCGGATGCTGCTGCAGACCTTCGCGATCATGGGCAAGAGCATCAACCACTTCGAGCTCGCCGGCGCCGATGTGGTGCTGCGGCCGCGCCTGGCCGGCATCGGCAGCGCCAATTTCACCGCCCGCTCGCGCGCCATCGACGCCGGCCGGCAGGCCATGCAGGCGGCTTTGCCGGAACTGCGCGCGAAGATCGTGGCGCAGACGCGCTGAGGCGCGAGGCCAAAAAAAAGCCCGGCGGTCAGCCGGGCCGAAGGACTTTCGCAGCAGGCACGACGAGGTCCGAAAGCTCCCTTCCAGAGGAGGCCTGGAAAGACCTTGCCGTCTCTCCAGACCTCGCCTCAGATGCTGTCGGCGCGGGAAAGTTCCGTGGTTTTCTCGTCCGTGCCAATCCATTGCTTGTGGCGCGCGGCGAGAGCCCTCAGCCGCGCCGGCCGCGACCGGCCTGCGGCTGGGCGGCCTTGACCGCCGTATCGGCCATGGACTGCAGGTTGGCCTGGGCCACTGCCGCAGCGTGCTTGCTGGCCTTCTGCACGCCCTCGAAGGCGTTCTGCGCCGCGGTCATCGCCGACTTCACCATGGCCACCGCGCTCTCGCTGCCGGCCGGTGCGTTCTGCGTGGCGGTCTCCATCATCGACATCATGGCCTTCTGCAGGTCGGCCATCTGCGCTTCGGCCACCTTGGCCACCTCGGCGCCGGTGGCCGAGGCGATGTCGTAGGCCTGGCGCCCGTAGGCCGCCGCCTTCTCGGCCGTGGGTTGCAGCATCTTCTGCTGCAGCGCCAGGAGTTCCTGCGCGTCCTTGACCGAAATCACCGCGCGGGTGCCGTCGGCGGCGTCGGTCATGGCTGCACGGGCCAGTTGCAGGTTCAGCTCGACCAGTTTCTCCATGCCCTCGAAGGCTTTCTGTGTCAGGCCGAAGAGGGTTTCGACGTTGGCCTTCTGGGCGGCGAGCATCTGTTCGGGTGTGAGCATGTTCATGGGTTCCTCCAGGAGTTTGGGAATTTTTGCTGCGTTGCAGCATGAATTGGAAGTATAAAGGTTCACCACGTTTTCGCAAGCCAGGTGTTGCGCCGCGGCCATCCTCGACCGGCCGATCGCCGCGCGCCAGCGGGGCGCGGGCGGAGCCGGGTGCAGGCCGTTCCTAGAATGCGCACGCCGCATCATGCTTGCCTATCATTCGGACCACTTCGTCCTGCCGCTGCCGCCAGGGCACACCTTCCCGATGACGAAGTACCGGCTGCTGCGCGAGCGCGTCGAGGCGGCCATGCCGGGCGTGCGCGTGTGCGAGGCGCCGCCGGCCACCGACGGCGAACTGGCGCTGGCGCACGACCCGTCCTGGATCAGCGCGGTGGTCGAAGGCACCACCAGCGCCCAGCAGCAGCGCGAGATCGGCTTCCCCTGGTCCGAGCGCATGGTGCAGCGCTCGCGCCGCTCCGTGGGGGCCTCGATCGCGGCGGCGCGCAGCGCACTGATCGACGGCGAAGGCGTAGCCGCCAACCTGGCGGGCGGCACGCATCATGCCTACGCCCACAAGGGCTCGGGCTACTGCGTCTTCAACGACGTCGCGGTCGCCGCGCGGCTGATGCAGGCCGAGTGGCACCGCCACCACCGGCGCCTGCTGCGGGTGCTGGTGATCGACCTCGACGTACATCAGGGCAATGGCACGGCCGCCATCTTTCGCGATGACGAGACCGTGTTCACGCTGTCGCTGCACGGGGCGCGGAACTTTCCCTTCCGCAAGGAGCGCAGCGACCTCGACGTCGAGCTGCCCGACGGTTGTACCGACGATCCCTATCTGGACGCGCTGGACGAGGCGCTGGCCGAGGTCGCGCGGCTCACGGCCGGTGCGCCGCCGGGGCTGGCCTTCTACCTCGCCGGTGCCGACCCGCACGAGGACGATCGCCTGGGGCGCCTGAAGCTCACCGCCGCCGGCCTGGCCGAGCGTGACCGGCGTGTGCTGGCCTGGCTGCGCGCGCGCGGCATCCCGGTGGCGTTGTCGATGGCCGGCGGCTACGGACGCGACATCGGCGTCACGGTGGACCTGCAGGCGCGCACGCTCGAGCTCGCGCTGCAGGCCTGGGCGGGCTGGCCGAGCGGGCGCGGCGAAGCGTCCGCAACCCGCGCGTCAGGCAGTTTGCGTATGCTCACGGGATGACCGAACCTGTTTCGCCGCGCCTCGCGGCCCTTGCCCCCAATGCCGCCGCGGCGGTGGACGCCGCGATCGTGACGCGGCGCTCGATCCGAGCCTACCTGCCCACGCCGGTGCCGCGGGCCGCGATCGAGGAGATCCTGCGCGTGGCTGCCCACGCGCCCTCGGGCACGAACACCCAGCCCTGGCAGGTCTGCGTGCTGACCGGGGCGGCCAAGGAGCGGCTCAGCGCCCGCATCGTCGCCGCCTACGACGATCCGGCCGAGCGCGCGCGCCACACCGAGGAGTACGCCTACTACCCCACCGAGTGGCGCAGCCCCTACATCGACCGCCGGCGCAAGGTCGGCTGGGACCTGTACGGGCTGCTGGGCATCGGCAAGGCCGACAAGGAGCGCATGCACCTCCAGCACGGGCGCAACTACACCTTCTTCGACGCCCCGGTGGGCCTGATCTTCACGATCGACCGGGTGATGCAGCAGGGCAGCTGGCTCGACTACGGCATGTTCCTGCAGAGCGTGATGCTCGCGGCGCGCGCGCGCGGGCTCGACACCTGCCCGCAGGCGGCATTCACGCAGTTCCACCGCCTCATCGCCGACGAGTTGCAGCTGCCACCCGAACGGATGGTGGTGTGCGGCATGTCCCTGGGCCACGCGGACCCGCGCGCGGTCGAGAACACCCTGGCCACCGAGCGCGAGCCCGTCGCGGGCTTCGCGCGCTTCCTGGAATGACCATGCGCATGACCCTTGGCCGCGCCGCGGCATGTCTGGCCCTGCTGCTGCCGCTGGCCGCGAGCGCGGCCGATCTCGACGGCAGCAAGTTCTCGGCCTGGTGGGGCATCCCCTTTGCCGGGGTGCTGCTGTCGATCGCGGTCATGCCGCTGGCCGCGCCCCAGGTCTGGCACCACCATTTCGGCAAGATCGCCGCGGGCTGGGCACTGGCCTTCCTCGTGCCCTTCGCGCTCGTCTTCGGCGCCGGCACGGCGGGGCAGGCCCTGGTGCACGCGCTCCTGGCCGAGTACATCCCTTTCATCATCCTGCTCGTGGCGCTGTTCACCGCCGCCGGCGGTATCTACGTGCGCGGCAATCTGCACGGCAGCCCGGCGGTCAACACCGCGATCATGGCCGTGGGCACGGTGCTCGCCAGCTTCATGGGCACGACCGGCGCCTCGATGCTGATGATCCGGCCGCTGATCCGTGCCAACGACAACCGCAAGCACGTCGCGCACGTGGTGGTCTTCTTCATCTTCACGGTCAGCAATGCCGGCGGCTCGCTCACGCCGCTGGGCGACCCGCCGCTCTTCCTGGGCTTCCTGAAGGGCGTGGACTTCTTCTGGACCGCGCAGCACATCTTCCCCGAGACCCTGTTCCTGGTGGGCGCCTTGCTGGCGATCTTCTACGTCATCGACAGCTGGTATTACCGCAAGGAGGGCACGCTGCCCGCCGACCCCACCCCCGATACCCGCGGCTTCGGCCTGGAGGGCGCGGTGAACTTCCTGCCGCTGCTGGCGGTGGTGGGCCTTGTGCTGATGAGCGGCACCTGGAAGCCGGGCATCTCTTTCGATGTCTGGGGCACCGAGGTCGAGTTGCAGCAGATCGTGCGTGACGTCCTGCTCGTCGTCGTGGCCATCGTGTCGCTGGCGATCACGCCCAAGGGCGTGCGCGAGAAGAACCAGTTCTCCTGGGCGCCGATGCAGGAGGTGGCCAAGCTCTTCATCGGCATCTTCCTGACCATGATCCCGGTGCTGGCGATGCTGAAGGCCGGCGAGCAGGGCCCCTTCGCCGCGGTGGCGCGCGCCGTCACCGGCCCCGACGGGCAGGCGCTGCCCTGGGCCTATTTCTGGTTCAGCGGCAGCCTGAGCTCCTTCCTCGACAACGCGCCGACCTACCTGGTGTTCTTCAACCTGGCCGGTGGCGACCCGCAGGTGCTGATGACGACCGGCGCGGCCACGCTGGCGGCCATCTCGGCCGGCTCGGTCTTCATGGGCGCCAACACCTACATCGGCAACGCGCCCAACTTCATGGTCAAGGCCATCGCCGAGGACCGCGGCGTGCGCATGCCCAGCTTCTTCGGCTACATGGCGTGGAGCGGCTGCATCCTGGTGCCGCTGTTCGTCGTCATGACCTTCATCTGGTTCGCCTGAACCCCAGCCTTCACCGCCCCGCCTCATGAGTGACCAACGCCCGCGCGTGCTCGTCGCCCGCGCCGTCTTCCCCGAGACCGTCGAGCGCCTGCGCGCCCATTTCGAGGTCGAGGACAACCCCGACGACGTCCTGTTCACCAAGGATCAGCTCATCGAGCGCCTGCGCGGCAAGGCCGGGGCCTTCACCACCGGCAGCGAGCGCGTGGACGCGCAGGTGCTGGACGCCAACCCGCAACTGCGCGTGGTGGCGAACATGGCCGTGGGCTACAACAACCTCGACATCGAGGCGTTCAACGCACGCGGCGTGCTCGCGACGAACACGCCCGACGTGCTCACCGAGACCACCGCGGACTTCGGCTTCGCGCTGATGATGGCCGCGGCGCGGCGCATGGCCGAGAGCGAACACTACCTGCGCCGGGGCGAGTGGACGCGCTGGCGCTACGACATGTTCACCGGCAGCGACGTGCACGGCGCGACGCTGGGCATCCTCGGCATGGGGCGCATCGGCCAGGCGATCGCCCGGCGCGGGGCGCTGGGTTTCGGCATGCGCGTTATCTATCACAACCGCAGCCGGCTCGACCCTGCCCAGGAGGCGCCGCTGGGCGCGCGCCACGTCGACAAGCCCACGCTGCTGCGCGAGGCCGACCATCTGGTGCTGGTGCTGCCGTACTCGGCGCAGAGTCACCATGCCATCGGCGCGGCCGAGCTCGCGCTGATGAAGCCCACCGCGACGCTGACCAACGTCGCGCGCGGCGGCATCGTCGACGACGCCGCGCTGGTGCAGGCGCTGCGCGAGCGCCGGATCGCCGCTGCGGCCCTGGACGTCTTCGAGGGCGAGCCCGCCGTGCACCCCGGCCTGCTGGAGGTGCCCAACGTGGTGCTGACGCCGCACATCGCCAGCGCCACGGTGGCCACGCGGCGGCGCATGGCCGAGCTGGCTGCCGACAACCTGATCGCCGCGCTCACGGGCGCCACGCCGCCCACGCCGGTGAACCCGCAGGTGCTGCGCTGAAGCGCCCTGGATGAGCGGCCCCATCGACGCGACCTGGATCACCCTGGCGGCGCTGGCCGCGCTGGCGCTGCTGAACCTGGCCGTGCTGCTGCGGCGCGGCCGCGACGGCGGCGCGCCCTCGCTGGCCGAGCAGATCGACCCCCGTCTCGAGCGCCTGGAGCGCGAACTGCGCGACGAACTCGGGCGCCAGGCCCAGGCCACGCGCGGCGACCTCGCCCGCCTGCAGCAGCTGCTGCTGGCGCAGGGCGGCGAGGCCGCGCGCACCCAGAACGAGCTGCTGCAGCGCGTGGCGCAGAGCACCGACCAGCGCCTGGCCGAGATGCGCGCCGCGGTCGAGGCGCGGCTGAAGGCGCTGCAGGACGGCAACGACAGCAAGCTCGAGCAGATGCGCGCCACCGTCGACGAGAAGCTGCATGCGACGCTGGAGCAGCGCCTGGGCGAGAGCTTCCGCCAGGTGGCCGAGCGCCTGGAGCAGGTGCACCAGGGCCTGGGCGAGATGCAGGGGCTGGCACGCGACGTCGGCTCGCTCAGCCGGGTGCTCAGCAATGTCAAGGCGCGCGGCCTGTACGGCGAGGTGCAGCTCGCTGCCTTGTTGGAGCAGGTCTTCACGCCGGCCCAGTACGCTCCCAACGTCGAGACCGTGCCGGGCAGCGGCGCGCGCGTGGAGTTCGCGGTGCGCCTTCCTGGCCGCGGCGAGGGCAGCGCGCCGGTGTGGCTGCCGATCGACGCGAAGTTCCCGCGTGAGGACTACGAGCGCCTGCTCGATGCGCAGGACCGCGCCGACGCCGCAGCGGCCGAGGCCGCGGCGCGCGCGCTGGAGACGCGCCTGCGGCTGGAGGCGCGCACGATCGGCGAGAAGTACCTCGCCGCCCCGCACACCACCGATTTCGCGGTTCTCTTCCTGCCCACCGAGAGCCTGTATGCGGAGGCGCTGCGCCGCCCTGGCCTGGTGGAGGCGCTGCAGCGCGAGCACCGGGTGGCGCTTGCCGGCCCGACGACACTGCTCGCTCTGCTGTCGAGCCTGCAGATGGGTTTTCGCACGCTCGCGCTGGAGCAGCGCAGCGCCGAGGTCTGGCAGGTGCTGGGCGCGGTCAAGACCGAGTTCGCGAAGTTTGGTGACGTGCTGGCGAAGACGAAGAAGAAGCTCGACGAGGCGAGCCAGACCATCGACGCCGCCGAGGTGCGCACCCGCGCGATGGCGCGCCGCCTGAAGGGCGTGGAGTCGCTGCCGGAGTCGCAGGTGCAGGCGCTGCTGCCTGCCGCTCTCGACACCGCGCGCGAGGAGACCGATGCGGCAGAGGCCGGTGCGCGCGCGCCCGGCGGGGCAGGCAATGGCGCGCTCGGCTGAGCCCGCGCCGGGCGCCGCGGCGCCCTCCGTCTTTACCTTCGGCCTGCTGTTGGCCCTGTGCATCGGCCAGATCGGCCTGCACGCCGTGATGTCCGGGGTGCGGATGGCCGCGCCGCTGCAACTGCTGCGCGAAGGCTATGGCGCCGGGGCCGTCGGCCTGGTGCTGGCGCTGTTTGCTGCGGCGCCGGTGCTGACAGCCATGCCCGCCGGCCGCTTCGTCGACCGCCACGGCTACCACCGGCCCGTGCTCGTCGCGCTGGGCTGCAGCGCTGCGGGCGCGGTGATGGCCATAGGCTCCACATTCACCAGCGGCGCGCTGCACTTCGCCCTGCTGTGTGGTTCGGCCATGGCCACCGGCGTGGGTGCCAACACGGGCGTGATGGCCATCATGCGTGCCGCCGGCCTGCTGGCGCGTGACAGCACTGAGCGCCTGCGCGTGTTCAGCTGGCTCAGCGTGGCGCCGGCCTTCGCCAACGTGGTCGGCCCGGTGTGCGCGGGGCTGATGATCGACCTCGGCGGCTTTTTGGCTGCATACATCGTGCTGGGCCTGCTGACCGCGCTGACGCTGTGGGGTCTGGTTCGGGTGCCGCGCGGCATGGGCGCGGGGCGCGCGAGCACGGCTGCGACCGGCAGTGCGCTCGGGCTGCTCAGGGAGCCAGGCTTCAAGCGCCTGCTGCTGGCCAACTGGCTGCTCGCCACCTGCTGGGACGCGCACACCTTCGCCGTGCCCATCCTCGGCCACGAGCGCGGTTTCAGCGCCTCGACGATCGGCCTGATCCTGGGTGTGTTCACGCTCGCGGTCAGTGCCATCAGGCTCGTGATCCCGCTCGTGGCGCACCGCATCGAGGAGGCCCGTGTCCTGCGCGCGACGATGTGGTTCGCCGGCCTGGTGATGGCGGTGTACCCCTTCGCGCCGAACCCGTGGCTGATGGGCGTGTGCTCGGTGATGCTGGGCCTCGCGCTGGGCTGCTCGCAGCCCATGGTCATGGCCACACTGCACCACCTGTCGCCCCCCGACCGGCACGGCCAGGCACTCGCGCTGCGTTCGCTGACCCTGAACCTTGCCAGCACCCTGATGCCGCTGACCTTCGGCCTGGCGGGCGCGGCCATAGGCACGGCCGTGCTGTTCTGGGTGTGCGGTGCCTTCTCGGCCTTGGGCGCGACGACGGTACGGCGCCACGCGCCACGGCAGGCGCAGGAGGTGCCCCTGCCGCCGCCGCCCGCTGACCCCCGCTGATCAGTCCGCCAGGCCCTGGTGGCGCAGCAGCGCGTCGATCGCCGGCTCGCGGCCGCGGAAGGCGCGGAAGCTCTCGAGCGCCGGCCGGCTGCCGCCGACCTCGAGGATCTCGCGGCGCAGGCGCTGGCCGGTGGCGGGGTCGAAGACGCCGGCCTCCTCGAAGGCGCTCCAGGCGTCAGCGCTCAGCACCTCGGCCCACTTGTAGCTGTAGTAGCCCGCGGCGTAGCCGCCGGCGAAGATGTGCGAGAACGAGTTCTGGAAGCGGTTGAAAGCCGGCGGGTGCAGCACGGCGACCTCGCGCCTAACCTCGTCGAGCACCGCCTGCACGCGCGTCTCCTGCCCGGGCTGGGCGTGCAGCCGCATGTCGAACAGCGCGAACTCGATCTGACGCAGCATCGCCATCCCGCTCTGGAAGTTCTTCGCCGCGATCATCTTGTCGAACAGCGCGCGCGGCAGCTGCTCGCCGCTGTCGACATGCGCCGTCATTCGCGACAGCACCTCCCACTCCCAGCAGAAGTTCTCCATGAACTGGCTGGGCAACTCCACCGCGTCCCACTCGACGCCGGAGATGCCCGAAACCGCCAGTTCCTCGACCTGCGTCAGCATGTGGTGCAGGCCGTGGCCGAACTCGTGGAACAGCGTGATGACGTCGTCATGCGTCAGCAGGGCCGGCCGGCCGCCCTGCGGCGAGGCGAAGTTGCACACCAGGTGCGCCACCGGGGTCTGCAGGCGTCCGTCGGGCGCCGGGCGGCGCCAGCGCGCGCGGGCGTCGTCCATCCAGGCGCCGGGGCGCTTGCCGGGGCGCGCGTGCAGGTCGAGGTAGAAGTGGGCCACGGTCACCGGCGGCGCGTCGCCGGCGGTCGCCGAGGGCCGCTCGACGCGGTAGAAGCGCACGCTGTCGTTCCAGACGGGGGCGCTGTCGGCGACGATGCGCACCTGGAACAGCGTCTGGATGATCGAGAACAGGCCGTCCAGCACCCGCGGCAGCGTGAAGTAGGCCTTGACCTCCTCCTCGCTGTAGGCGTAGCGCGCCTCCTTCAGGCGCTCGCTGGCATAGGGCACGTCCCAGGGCTGCAGGTCGGGCAGGCCGAGCTCCGCGGCGGCAAAGCGGCGCAGTTCGTCCAGGTCCCGCTCGGCGCTGGGGCGGGAGCGCTGCGCCAGGTCGCCCAGGAAGCCCATGACTTCTTCGGGCGAGCGGGCCATCTTGGGCACGAGCGACAACTCGGCGTAGCTGGCCTGGCCGAGCAGCCGGGCCTGCTCCTGGCGCAGCGCCAGCAGTTCGGTCATCAGCGCCGAGTTGTCGCGCTCTGGAGGGCCCCAGTCGCTGGCGCGGGTGACGTAGGCCCGGTAGAGCGCCTCGCGCGCGGCGCGGTCGCGCAGGTGCTGCATCGCCGGCAGGTAGCTCGGCGCGTGCAGCGTCAGGCGCCAGCCTTCGACACCCGCGGCCTGCGCCGTGGCGCGCGCCGCGTCGCGGGCGTCCTGCGGCAGTCCGTCCAGGCGGGATTCGTCCAGGTCCAGGCTGTAGCCGTCGGTCGAATCGAGCACGTTCTCGGAGAACTTCTGCGACAACTCGGCCAGGCGGGCGCGGACCTGGGCATGGCGCTCGCGCGCCTCGCCCTGCAGCCGAGCGCCCGAGAGCACGAAGTCGCGCACGGCGTGTTCAAGCGCCCGGCGTCGTGCTGCGGGCATGCCGCCGGCCTGGTCGTGCAGGGCCTGGTACCGCGCGAACAGGCGCTCGTCGGCGGACAGCCGGGTGTAGAAGGCGGTGACCGCCCCGAGCTGGGCGTTGTAGGCGGCGCGCAACTCGGGCGTGTCAGCCACGGAATTCAGGTGCCCGATGGCCGACCAGGCCCGACCCAGGCGCTCGGTGGCGACGTCCAGGATGGCGGCCAAGCCATCGTAGTCCACCGGCGTGGCAGCGTCGACCGCCTGCTCAAGCGCCGCCTCCGCCCGCGCCAGCAGCGCCGTGATCGCCGGCTCCACGTGCGCGGGCCGGATCTCGTCGAAGGCAGCCAGGTCCTCGATCGCCAGCAGCGGGTTGTGCGTTTCCATTCGTCTCATCTCCCAGGCATGGCAAGGCCGGCTGCGGCCTGCGCCGCCTCCACCGTGTTGGACAGCAGCATCGTGATCGTCATCGGCCCGACGCCGCCTGGCACGGGCGTGATCCAGCCGGCCACCTCGCGCACGCCGGCGAAGTCGACGTCGCCGCAAAGGCGGCCGTCGGCGCCGCGGTTGATGCCGACGTCGATGACGACGGCACCGGGCTTGACCATCTCAGCGCGCACTGTGCCAGCGCGCCCGACGGCTGCCACCAGCACGTCGGCCTCGCGCGTGTGGCGGGCGAGGTCGGGCGTGGCGCTGTGGCACACCGTGACGGTGGCGTGGGCCTGCAGCAGCATCAGCGCCATCGGCTTGCCCACGGTGTTGCTGCGCCCGATGACCACGGCGTGCGCGCCGCGCAGCGCGATGCCGGTGCTCTCGATCAACTTCATGCAGCCCCAGGGCGTGCACGGGCGCAGGCCCGGCAGGCCGCTGGCGAGCTCGCCGGCCGACAGCGTGGAGAAGCCATCGACGTCCTTGCGCGGGTCGATGGCCGCGATCACACGCTGCGGGTCGAGATGGCGCGGCAGCGGCATCTGCACCAGGATGCCGTGGATCGTCGAGTCGGCATTGAGGGCCGCGATGCGCTCCAGCAGTCGCTGCTGCGACAGGCTGGCTTCGAACTTCTCGAGCACCGAGTGCAGGCCGTGCTCGGCGCAGGCGCGCACCTTGTTGCGCACGTAGACCGCGCTGGCCGGGTCGTCGCCGACCAGGATCACGGCGAGGCCGGGGCGGTGGCCGGCCTCGGCCAGGGCAGTGGCGCGCTCGCCTATGTCGGCGCGCAGGCGCCGCGAGAGCTCCACGCCGTCGATCAGTTGCGCTGGCATCGTGGGTCGGGTTGCAGTGCGCCCCCCGATCGGGAGGCCGTCGACCCGGACACCGGGCCATGATCAGGATATGCGGCCGCCCGGCGGGTACTCAAGGGCCGGTTCGTGGCCGGGCAGGACGCCCGGCCTCGGGCTTTCAGGCCCTCAGGCCTTGGCCAATGCGCCCAGCGCGATCTTCAGCAGATCCGCCACCGTGTTGGCGTTGAGCTTCTCCATGATGTTGGCGCGGTGCGCCTCCACCGTCTTGATGCTGATGCCCAGGTCGTCGGCGATCTGCTTGTTCAGGCGGCCGGCGACGATGCGCTCGAGCACCTGCGCCTCGCGGGTGGTCAGGCGGCCGAGCAGCGCGTCGCGGCTGGCGGCCTCCTGGTGCTGGCTGAAGGCGGTGCGCGCCTGCTCGAGCATGCGCTCGACCAGCCCGAGGAGCTCTTCTTCCTTGAAGGGTTTCTCGATGAAGTCCATCGCGCCCTTCTTCATCGTCGACACCGCCATCGGCACGTCGCCGTGGCCCGTGATGAAGACCACGGGCAGCGGGCTGCGGCGCTCGATCAGGCGGTCCTGCAGTTCCAGGCCGCTCATGCCGTCCATGCGGATGTCGACGATCAGGCAGGCGACCTCGCGCGGGTCGAAACGGGCGAGGAAGCTCTCGGCCGACTCGAAGCATTTGACGCGGTAGTCCTTGCCCTCGAGCAGCCACTGCAGAGAGTCACGCACCGCCTCGTCGTCGTCGACGACATAGACGGTTCCTTTCTTGGGGATCAGGCTCATGGGGACGTCGCGTGCTCGGCAGCAGGTTGGGGACGGTCGGCCTCGGCGGGAGAGGCGGCGGGAATCAGCTCGGCGCGGGAGGGCAGCTCGACCGGCAGCGTGAAGGAGAACCGGCACCCCACCACCTGCGGTCCATTGTAGAGATTCTGCGCCCGCATCCGGCCGCGATGGGACTCGACGATGGAGCGGCACAGCGACAGGCCGATCCCCAGGCCCTCGGCCTTGGTGGAGAAGAAGGCCTCGTACAGACGCGAGAGCACGGTCTCGGGCAGGCCCGGGCCGGCGTCGGTGACGCTGAACTCGATCGCGCCGCCGTCCTCGGGCGTGTGACGCGGCACGACGCGCAGCTCGATGTGGCGGCGCGCCGCCGGCAGCTGGGCGGTGTCGATCGCCTCGGCGGCGTTCTTCAGCAGGTTCAGCAGCACCTGCTCGATCAGGATCGGATCGACCATCAGCGTCGGCAGCCGCTGCGCGACGTAGGTGCGGATGGCGACCTGGCGCCGCCGCAGCTCGATGCCGGCGAGCTCGACCGCGTTGTCGACGATGGTGCGCGCCGACGAGGCCTGGCGCTGCGGCTCGCTGCGCTTCACGAAGGAGCGGATGCGGTGGATGATCTGGCCGGCACGCTCGGCCTGGTGCGCCGTCTTGCGCAGCGCGGCCACCAGGTCCTCCTGGGCGATCGAGCCCGCGGTCACGCGCGACACCATGCCGCTGCAGTAGTTCGTGATCGCGGTCAGGGGCTGGTTCAACTCGTGAGCGACCGAGGAAGCCATTTCGCCCATCGTCATCAGCCGGCTCGTGACGGCGGCCTTCTCGGCCTGCTGCTTGGCCTGCTCCTCGGCCTTCAGGCGGGCGGTCACGTCGGTGGCGATCACCATCTGGGCCAGGCGGCCGTCGGTCCACTGCAGGTAGCGCGAGCGCACGTCGAACCACTTGTTCAGCGACTCCAGGTAGACCTCGCGCAGGTCGCCGCCGCCGTCGGCCAGCACCTGTGAGGGCAGGCCCGACAGTTCGTCGACGATGTCCACGTCCTCGACCCCGAAGGCATGGGCCGAGCCCTTTTGCGTCAGCAGGTCGTGACCCCGCGCGTCGGCGCCGAACCAGAGCCGGTAGGAGCGGTTGGCGAACAGCAGGTCGCCCTGCTGGACTGACAGCACGGACACCGAGGCGTCCAGCCCCTCGAGCACAGTGGTGAAGCGCTCGTGCGAGGCCGAGAGCTGGTCGCGGATGCGCTTGGCCTCGGTGATGTTGGTGATGGAGGTCATCCAGCCCGTCTGCTGCCCCTTGGGGTCGATCAGCGGGGAGACGTACATGCGGGTGTCGAGCAACTGCCCGTCCTTGCGCATCAGCCGCACCTCGATGCCGCCGGCCGGGCTGCGGCCCTGCATCTCCTGACGCAGCAGGCGGCTGTTCTCCTCGATGCGGTCGGGCGGCCAGTAGGGGTAGGGGGGGGTGCAACCCAGCAGCTCGGCCTCGCTGAAGCCGCTCATCTGGCAGAAGGCGGCGTTGACGTGGGTGATGCGACCCTCCATGTCCAGTGCCCTCATGCCGGTGAGCATGGAGTTCTCCATCGCTCGCCTGAACTGCGTCTCCTGGATCAACGCGCTCTGGATCTGGGCCCGGCGGCGCATGTGGCGCCAGGTTCCCAGCAGCATCCACACCGTGAGCACCGACAGTGCCACGACCATCCAGAACAAGGTGCTGCTGATCAGGCCGACCGAGGTGCGCCAACCCTCGCCGCGCAGCACCACCCCATTCAGTGCCGGCGTCAGCGGGACCTCGTGCACGATGGTGCCCCGCTCGCGTTCGCGCCCGGGCATCGGCGTGTTCGTGCTGGCCAGCGGGCTCATGTCCTGCGACAGCGCTGTGATGCGGTGCCGCAGCGCCACTTCAGCCGGCACGAAGCGCCAGACCAGGTCCTCGATCGAATACTCGGCCACCAGCGTGCCCGCAAACCCGCTGCGGTCGATCAGCGGCACGTGCAACTGGAACACAGGGCGCCCGAGCGCGTCGGCGAAGGCGGCCGAGTAGGCCGGCTGGCGGCGTTCGCGCGCGGCGGTGTAGGCGCGCTCGGGGTCGGTCGCACTGCCCGCAGCGGGCAGCACCAGCGCCGCGCGGCTGCCCGTGGCGTTGGCCTCGACCTGCTGCATCGGGCCGAGCTGGCTGGCGCGCACCGCGCGCCGCGCGTCCAGCCAGGTCAGGTGGGTGATCTCGGGCCGATCGCGCACGATGGCGGCGGCCTGGGCCGCGAACTCGGTGCGCTCCACCTCGCGCGTGACCAGCTCGCGCGCCAGACGCACGAGCTGCTCCTGGTTGCCGATCAGGCGCAGGGCGATCTGCTGCTGCGTGATCTCGGCATCACGGCGCACGGAGTCGGTCTCGCGCTCGATCTCCTCGTTGCGCAGAGTCCAGAACGAGGCGGCGATGGCAGCGAGGAACAGCAGGACCGAGATCAGCGGGCCGATCGTGGCCAGGCGGTCCTGCCTGGACGGCGGCAGTCGCCGCCACCATCGGGAGAAGAAGCGGTTGGCCCGGGCCACCCAGGCCGGCTTTGGAGGAAGGGGCAATCGGCGCGAGAGCATTCCCTGGGAATTATCGAGGGGTGGGCGAGGATCTGACGATGACGGGTCGATTCACAAAATATCGCATTATGAAAAGCAAAGCCACTATTTGAAAAGACGAAATTCTGTGCGACACTTCGGATCAAGCAATTCGAGCCCGCCGCCGTACCAGGAGACCGAGCATGGCAGACAACGCATCCCAGGCCCCTGGCCTGGCCGCCCACGACACTGACGCCCAGGAAACCCGCGAGTGGCTCGAGGCCCTCGACGCTGTCATCCAGGCGCAGGGTCCGGAGCGCGCGCACTACCTGCTGGAGCAGTTGCTCGAGGAAGCCCGCCAACACAGCGTGGACATGCCCTTCTCGGCCAACACCGGCTACGTCAACACGATCGAGCCGGACAAGGAGGAGCGCAGCCCGGGCAACCTCGATCTCGAGGGGCGTCTGCGGGCCTACATGCGCTGGAACGCAATGGCCATGGTCGTCAAGGCCAACCGCCTGAACCCCGAGGACGGCGGCGACCTGGGCGGGCACATCAGTTCCTTCGCCTCCGTGGCGCACATGTTTGCCGCGGGCTTCAACCACTTCTGGCACGCCGACAGCAAGGACCGCGGTGGCGACCTTCTCTACATCCAGGGCCACAGCGCGCCCGGCATCTACGCGCGCGCCTTCCTGGAGGGACGCCTGAGTGAGGAGCAGCTGCTGAACTTCCGCCAGGAGGTCGGTGGCAAGGGCCTGTCGAGCTACCCGCACCCCAAGCTCATGCCCGAGTTCTGGCAGTTCCCCACGGTCTCGATGGGGCTGGGCCCCTTGATGGCCCTCTACCAGGCGCGTTTCCTGAAGTACCTGCACGCCCGCGGCATCGCCGCCACGGCCAAGCGCAAGGTCTGGGTCTTCTGCGGTGACGGCGAGATGGACGAGCCGGAGTCCCTTGGCGCCATCGGCCTGGCGGCGCGCGAGAAGCTCGACAACCTGGTCTTCGTCATCAACTGCAACCTGCAGCGCCTGGACGGCCCGGTGCGCGGCAACGGCAAGATCATCCAGGAGCTCGAGGGCGAGTTCCGCGGCGCGGGCTGGAACGTGCTGAAGCTGATCTGGGGCAGCAACTGGGATCCGCTGCTGGCGCGCGACAAGGACGGCGCGCTGCGCAAGGTCATGCTCGACACGCTGGACGGCGACTATCAGGCCTTCAAGGCGAATGACGGCGCCTTCGTGCGCAAGCACTTCTTCGGCCGCGACCCACGCACGCTGGAACTCGTGGCCAAGATGAGCGACGACGACATCTGGGCCCTGCGCCGCGGCGGGCACGACGCGCAGAAGGTCTACGCCGCCTTCCACGCCGCCAACAGCCACGCCGGCGGCCCGACCGTGCTGCTGGTCAAGACCGTCAAGGGCTGGGGCATGGGCCGCGCCGGCGAGGGCAAGAACACGGCCCACCAGGCCAAGAAGCTCAGCGACGACGACATCCGCTACTTCCGCGACCGCTTCAACATCCCCATCCCCGACAGCGAGCTGCCGAAGATCCCGTTCTACAAGCCGGCCGACGACACGCCGGAGATGAAGTACCTGCACGAGCGCCGCCAGGCCCTGGGCGGTTACCTGCCGCACCGCCGTACAAAGGCCGACGAGAGCTTCACCGTGCCGGCGCTCGAGACCTTCAAGTCGGTGATCGAGCCCACGGCGGCCGGGCGCGAGATCAGCACCACGCAGGCCTATGTGCGCTTCCTCACGCAGCTGTTGCGAGACCAGGCGCTCGGCCCGCGGGTGGTGCCCATCCTGGTGGACGAGGCGCGCACTTTCGGCATGGAAGGCCTGTTCCGCCAGATCGGCATCTACAACCCCGAGGGCCAGAAGTACACCCCGGTCGACAAGGACCAGGTCATGTACTACCGCGAGGACAAGGCCGGCCAGATCCTGCAGGAGGGCATCAACGAGGCCGGCGGCATGAGCAGCTGGATCGCCGCGGCGACGTCGTATTCCACGAACAACCGCATCATGGTGCCGTTCTACATCTACTACTCGATGTTCGGCTTCCAGCGCATCGGTGACCTGGCCTGGGCCGCCGGCGACATGCAGGCTCGCGGCTTCCTGCTGGGCGGCACCTCGGGGCGCACCACGCTCAACGGCGAGGGCCTGCAGCACGAGGACGGGCACAGCCACATCCTGGCCGGCACCGTCCCCAACTGCATCAGCTACGACCCGACCTTCGCGCACGAGGTCGGCGTGATCATCCACCATGGCCTCAAGCGCATGGTGGAGAAGCAGGACAACGTCTTCTACTACCTGACCTTGCTGAACGAGAACTACCCGATGCCGGGCCTGAAGGCCGGCACCGAGGAGCAGATCATCAAGGGCATGTACCTGCTGGAAGACGGCGAGGGCGCCCAGGGCGCGCCGCGTGTCAACCTGCTGGGCAGCGGCACCATCCTGCGTGAGAGCATGGAAGCGCGCAAGCTGCTCGCGCTGGATTGGGGCGTGGCCGCCAAGGTCTTCAGCTGCCCGAGCTTCAACGAGCTCGCGCGCGACGGCCAGGACTGCGAGCGCTGGAACCTCCTGCATCCGACCGAGGCGGCACGCACGCCCTTCGTCACGCAGCAGCTCTTGCCGCACGCCGGCCCGGTGATCGCCTCGACCGACTACATGAAGAACTACGCGGAGCAGATCCGCGCCTTCGTGCCCAGTGGTCGTGCCTACAAGGTGCTGGGCACCGACGGCTTCGGCCGCAGCGACTTCCGCGGCCGGCTGCGCGAGCACTTCGAGGTGAATCGCCACTACATCGTGGTTGCCGCACTGAAGGCGTTGGCTGACGAGGGTGCGGTCCCCGCGGCCAAGGTGGCCGAGGCGATCGCGAAGTACGGCATCGACGCCGACAAGATCAACCCGCTGTACGCCTGAACGGCGTGCCCCGGCAAGGAGACGTGCAAATGGCCCTGGTGGAAGTCAAGGTCCCGGACATCGGCGACTTCAAGGACGTGGCGGTCATCGAGCTGCTGGTCAAACCCGGCGACACGGTCGCGGTCGACCAGTCGCTCTTGACGGTGGAATCCGACAAGGCGTCGATGGAGATCCCGTCGTCGGCAGCGGGCGTGGTGCGCGAGCTGAAGGTCGCTCTCGGCGACAAGATCAACGAAGGCACGGTGTTGCTGTTGTTGGAGGCTGCGGGAGCTGCGGCAACGGCCCCAGCGGCCGTCGCGGCAGCCGCTCCTGCCGCGGCGGCGCCCGTGGCTGTATCTGCCGCGTCCGCCCCTGCCCCCGCCCTCGCGGCTACGCCCGCGCCGGCCACGGCCGCCGGCCCGGTCGAGGTGCGCGTGCCCGACATCGGCGACTTCAAGGACGTCGTCGTGATCGAGATCCTCGTCAAGCCCGGCGATCGGGTGGCGGTCGACCAATCGCTGATCACGGTCGAGTCCGACAAGGCCTCGATGGAGGTCCCGTCTTCGGCGGCGGGCGTGGTGCGCGAGCTGAAGGTCAAGCTCGGCGACAAGATCAATCAGGGAGACCTGCTCGCGCTGCTGGAGGGCGCGGCCGCCTCGGTTGCGCCGGCTCCGGCGCCAGCCGCCGCGGCCGTGGCTGTGCCTGCTGCTGCACCCGCGGCGGCTGCCATGGCGGCGGTATTGGCAGCAGCGCCCGTCGCGGCCGCTCCGGTGCCCGCGCACCAGCCCACCGCCAACCCCGCGCGGGGCCTGCCTTATGCCTCGCCTTCGGTGCGCCGCTTCGCGCGCGAGCTGGGCGTGCCGCTGGAGGACGTCGCGGGCACCGGGCCCAAGGGCCGCATCACGCAGCAGGACGTGCAGGCCTTCACCAAGGCGGTGATGGCTGGCAGCGCGCAGACCCAGGCCATCGCCGGCGCGGTGGCTGCCGCGGTGGCCAAGGCCGCGCCCGCAGCCGGTACGGGCGGCGGCGAACTCGGTCTCATCCCCTGGCCCAAGGTCGACTTCGCGAAGTTCGGCCAGGTCGAGCGCAAGGAGCTTGGCCGCATCAGGAAGATCAGCGGCGCCAACCTGCTGCGCAACGCGGTGATGATCCCCGCCGTCACCAACCACGACGACGCCGACATCACCGAGCTCGAGGCCTTCCGCCTGCAGGTCAACAAGGAGAACGAGAAAGCCGGTGTCAAGGTCACGATGCTTGCCTTCCTGATCAAGGCCTGCGTGGCGGCGCTGAAGAAGTACCCCGAGTTCAACAGCTCGCTCGACGGCGACGCGCTCGTCTACAAGAACTACTGGCACATCGGCTTCGCCGCCGACACGCCCAACGGCCTGATGGTGCCGGTGATCAAGGACGCCGACCGCAAGGGCGTGCTGCAGATCAGCCAGGAGACGGCCGAACTCGCCAAGAAGGCGCGCGACGGCAAGCTCGGCCCGGCCGACATGAGCGGAGCCACGTTCACGATCTCCAGCCTGGGCGGCATCGGCGGTCGCTACTTCACGCCCATCATCAACGCGCCCGAGGTTGCGATCCTGGGCGTGTGCAAGAGCCAGATGGAGCCGAAGTGGGACGGCAAGGCCTTCACGCCGCGCCTGATGCTGCCGCTGTCGCTGACCTGGGACCACCGCGTCATCGACGGCGCCGCGGCCGCGCGGTTCAACGTCTATCTGGGGCAATTGCTGGCGGACTTCCGCCGCATCATGCTCTGACCGCCCCCAGGTTCCGAACGCGAGAGGTCGAAAGCCATGGCGTTGATCGAAGTCAAGGTGCCGGACATCGGCGATTTCAAGGAGGTGGCCGTCATCGAGCTGCTGGTCAAGCCGGGCGACACCGTCCGGGTCGAGCAGAGCCTGGTCACGGTGGAGAGCGACAAGGCCTCGATGGAGATCCCGTCTTCGGCCGCCGGCGTCGTCAAGGAATTGAAGATCGCCCTCGGCGACAAGGTCAGCGAAGGGTCGCTGCTGCTGTTGCTCGAGGCTGCGACTGCAGGCGCTTCAGCGCCCGTGGCTCCGTCCGCGCCGGCGGTCGCCGCCTCGGTGGCCGCTGCCGCCGCGCCGACCGGATCTTCCGTTCGGGCTGAGCCCTTCGACTCCGCTCAGGACGGGCCTGTCGAAGCCCCCTCTGTCAGCCCTTCGACAGGCTCAGGGCGAACGGATACTGCACCGACCCAAGGGATGGGCGCAGCTGTGGCCTCTGCTTCCATCGCTGCGTCTGTCGCTGCCACCGCCTACACCGGCGCCGCCGACCTCGAGTGCGACCTGCTCGTGCTCGGCGCCGGCCCGGGCGGCTACTCGGCTGCCTTCCGCGCGGCCGACCTGGGGATGAAGGTCGTCCTTGTCGAGCGCTACGCCACGCTCGGCGGGGTCTGCCTGAACGTGGGCTGCATCCCGAGCAAGGCCCTGCTGCACGTGGCCGCGGTGATGGACGAGGTCAGCCACTTCGCCGACCTCGGCATCAGCTACGGCGTGCCCCAGGTCGACCTGGGCAAGTTGCTCGCGCACAAGAACAAGGTCGTGGGCAAGCTCACGGGCGGCCTCGCGGCCATGGCCAAGATGCGCAAGGTCACGGTCGTGCGCGGCTATGGCGCCTTCGTCGGGCCGCACCACGTCGCCGTCGAGGAGACCACGGGCGAGAGCCAGGGCAAGACCGGCAAGACGCAGGTCGTGAAGTTCGGCCAGTGCATCATCGCCGCGGGTTCGCAGGCGGTGCGCCTGCCCTTCCTGCCCGACGACGAGCGCATCGTCGACTCCACCGGCGCGCTGCAATTGCGCCAGGCGCCGAAGAAGATGCTCGTCATCGGCGGCGGCATCATCGGGCTGGAGATGGGCACGGTCTACTCCACGCTGGGCGCGCGCCTGGACGTGGTGGAGATGATGGACGGCCTGATGCAGGGCGCCGACCGCGACCTCGTCAAGGTCTGGCAGAAGATGAACGCGCGGCGCTTCGACCGCGTCATGCTGAAGACCAGGACCGTGGGTGCCGAAGCCACGGCCGACGGCATCCGCGTGCAGTTCGAGGGCCTGGACGGACAGCGCAGCGAGGGTGTGTACGACCTCGTGCTGCAGGCCGTGGGCCGCAGCCCCAACGGGCGCAAGATCGGCGCCGACAAGGCCGGGGTGGCCGTCAACGAGCGCGGCTATATCCCGGTGGACGTGCAGATGCGCACCAACGTTCCGCACATCTACGCCATCGGCGACATCGTGGGCCAGCCCATGCTGGCGCACAAGGCCGTGCACGAGGCGCACGTGGCGGCCGAGGTGGCGGCCGGCGACGCCAAGGCTCGCTTCGACGCGCGCGTGATCCCGAGCGTGGCCTACACCGACCCCGAGGTCGCCTGGGTCGGCCTGACCGAGGACGAGGCCAAGGCCAAGGGCATCGCGGTCAAGAAAGGCCTGTTCCCGTGGACGGCCTCGGGCCGTGCCATCGCCAACGGGCGCGACGAGGGCTTCACGAAGCTGCTGTTCGACGCCGAGACCCACCGTATCCTCGGCGGCGGCATCGTCGGCACGCATGCCGGCGACATGATCGGCGAGGTCGCCCTCGCCATCGAGATGGGCGCCGACGAGGTCGACATCGGCAAGACCATCCACCCGCACCCGACGCTGGGCGAGAGCATCGGCATGGCCGCGGAAGTGGCGCACGGCTCCTGCACCGACTTGCCGCCGGCGCGCAAGTGATCCGATCGGGGGCTGGCGGCTCCCCGGTCATCGTCGGCAGCCGCGTCAGCGGACGGACATGAAAAAGGGCCCCGAGGGGCCCTTTGTCCATTCCGGCCCTTGCAGACCGGGAGCAGCAGGCTAGCCTCAGGCCTTCTTGACCCAGGCGTTGCACCAGCCCTTGCCGGCGACCTGCTTGCCGCCGAACAGCGGGCAGCCGCCCCAGGCGTCAGCCGCCTTGCCCTGGTAGAGCTGGCAGTTGGCGCAGGTCTGGCCCTTGGCCCACTTGGGCTGCTTCTTCGCATCGACCTTGGTGGCGTCGTGCGCATAGCCCAGCGCCTTGGCCTGGGCGTCGTTCTCGTCGAGCTTGGCCTGGGCCAGAGCTTCGCGCCCGGCCATCAGCGTCGCGCCGGCGACGGGGACGATCTGGATGAATCGGCGACGGGTTTGCATCTTGAGGTCCTTGGGTTCGGCGGCGGGTTTCCTGGGCGCCCGCTGCGGCCGCCGTGCGCGTGCGGGCGTCAAAAGCGACTCAGACCGAAGTATGCACCGAGCTTGATTCGCGAAAGGAGGGAAAAACCGAGTGCTGGGTTTGAAATGAGAATCTCTCTCGATGACGAGCGTGCCGTCTCGCCCGGTTTGCTCAAGCGCCGGGCACGACGACGGCGGCAGGATGAGCGACTTGCCCCAGCCCCGCTCATCGATGTCGTCCGGCCCCCTTCGCGTGCCGCCCGCGGCTGCCGCATGGGCCTGGGGCGGCTTGGGTGCTACCCCCTGCGCCTGGTCGGCGGTGGACGCCACGGTGTCGGCGCCGGTTTGGCCGCTTTGGCTGGGGGTCTTTCTTGCCGGTTGCGCCTTGGGCGCGGTGCTGGCGACCTGGGGGCGACTGCGGCGCCTGTCTCGACTCGCGGCCTGGATTGCGGCGCGGGGGCGTGAGGGCCCTGACACCTCACGTAGGGCTCCTGGCGCACCGGGGTCGATGCCGGCGGCCGCTCCGGGTCGACTGCAAGACCGCCTGGCCGCGGTCTCGGCCGAGCAGCAGGCGGCGCGCCAGGACCAACTCGCGCTCCTGGAACGCCTGTGGCGTCAGGTCAGCCTCGACGCGCTGACGGGCCTGCACAGCCGGCGCAGCTTCACGGCCCGGCTGGACCAGCGCCTGGGAGCGGGCGTGCTGGCCGGCGAGCCTGCCCCAGCCACCTGCGCAGGCGCCCTGCTGATCCTGCGCGTGCGCGGGCTGGAGCGCCTGAACCGCCGCGCCGGGCGCGAGGCGGGCGACGGCCTGCTGGCGGCCGTGGGTACGGCGGTGCGCGCGTATCCCGACCGCGTCCCGGGTGCGATGGCGGGTCGCCTGGGTGGCGCGGATTTCGGCCTGCTGCTTCCGGTGGCCGGGCTGGCGGCGGAGACGGCCTGCGCGCTGGAGGCGGCCCTTCAACCCGCGGCGCGGGCGGCCGCGAGCGGGGTCGACATCCTGGTGGCCGGCGTCGATGCGCTGCGGGCGCCCGACGCCTCGCATGCGCTGGCTCAGGTCGACGAAGTGCTGGCCTTCGTCGCTGCGGGCCCGGCGACGCCCAGCGTGCGCGCGCCGCCCCCCGGCCTGGACGCGCTACCGGTGGCCGTCGTCGATGCCGGCCGTGAAGGTGCGGCCCTCTGGCGGGCCGCTTCCGGCCCGCAGGGCGAACTCGCGCTCGTCCGTGCGCCCGTGATCGACGGCGCCGGCCGGTGCGTGGCCCACCTGTGCAGCCTGCGCCTGCGGACCGGGCCTGACCAGCGCTGGCTGGGGCCGCGCGCCTGGCGCCCAAGCCTGGCGCAGGCCTCCCTGGCAGCGCAGGCCGAACTGGCGACGGTGGCGCTGGCGCTGGATGCGTCCCGCGGCGGCGAGCGTCATGTAGTGACACTGAGCGTGAGTTCCCTGCTCGTCGAAGGCTTCACCGACCGCGTCGCCCGCAGCCTGGCCGCCACACCCGCGGCGGCCGAGCACCTGGCGCTGGAACTCGGTGACGACGGACCACCCGGCTCGGTTCCGGCAATGCGTGCGGCGGCGCTGCTCTGGGTGGCCGCTGGGGCTTCGGTCGGCGTGCTGCTGCACGGAGGGGCGGCCGCCTGCCTGGGGCCGCTGGCGGACGCGGGTCTTGCCCATCTGGCGGTAGACATTCGCTTCCTGCGCCAGGGGTCCCACGATGCGGCAGCGCAGGCGCTGGCATGGCAACTGCGGGCGGCGGCCCGGGCCCACGGGTGGGCGCTGCACGCGCGCGAGGTCGACGACGCGCAGGACCTGTCCTGGGTTCGCGAGCTCGTCTTCGACACGGCCAGCGGGCCGTTGCCAGAGCTGTCCGGTGGGGAAGCTGCCGACGCTCCGAGCCGGTCTTGAACGGGGTGCAGCGGCCCGGGGGGGCAGGTTCCGAAGAAGACGCCGGGCCGCCCCAGGTTTTCTTGCGTCTCCTCCGGGGGCCGGGGCGGGCGAAGCCCGGCCCTGGGTGCGCTGTCAGCCGATGTCCGCGCAGTGGATGCCGAAGCTACCCGCGCGCCGATCCGCGAAGTAGCGCTCCAGCGTGACCCGCACTGTGCGGAAGGCGAGGTCGTCCCAGGGGATCTCGTCCTCGCGGAACAGCCGGGCCTCGATGGTCTCGGGGCCGGGCGCGAAGGCGGTGTCCATCAGCCGCGCCCGGTAGTACAGGTGCACCTGGCCCACGCGCACGACGTTGAGCACCGAGAACAGGCCCTGCAGCTCGATGCGGGCGCCGGCTTCCTCGTCGGTCTCGCGTAGGGCGCCTGCCTCGGTGGACTCGCCCAGTTCCATGAAGCCGGCCGGCAGCGTCCAGAAGCCATGCCGGGGCTCGATGTTGCGTCGGCACAGCAGCACCTGGTCTTCCCAGGCCGGCACCGTGCCGACGACGTTGAGCGGGTTCTCGTAGTCGATGTGCTGGCACTGCAGGCAGACGGCGCGCTCGCGGTTGTCGTCCGGCGGCACGCGGTAGGCGACCTCGTGACCGCAGGCGCGGCAGTGGCGGATGCGGGGACGGTGCAGCATGGCCACAGTGTAGCCACGGCACCATGGCATCATCAGCCGAAGATCCTTCCCCCCACGCGCCTGCCGGGTCCTGCCCGGGAGATGCGCATCCCGGAGCCCCACATGGAGCTGTTCAACTACTTCCGCTCGTCCGCCTCCTATCGCGTGCGCATCGCGCTCGCGCTCAAGGGCCTGGATTACGACTACCGATCGGTCCACCTTCAGCGCAACGAGCAACTGGCGCCGACCTATGCCGAGGTCTCGGCGGCCCGCCTGGTTCCAATGCTGCGCGACGGGGAGCACCTGCTCACGCAGTCCCTGGCCATCATCGAATACCTCGACGAGACCCACCCCGAGCCGCCGCTACTGCCGAGCGACGCCCTCGAGCGCGCGCGCGTGCGCTCGCTCGCGCTGGACATCGCCTGCGAGATCCACCCGCTGAACAACCTGCGGGTCCTGCGCTACCTGGTTCAGTCGCTGAAGGTGCCCGAGGACGAGAAGGACCGCTGGTACCGCCACTGGGTCGAGACCGGGCTGGAGGTCGTGGAGAAGCGCCTTCAGGCTGCGCCCGCGCGCTACTGCCACGGGGACACACCCACGCTCGCCGACTGCGTGCTCGTGCCGCAGATCTTCAACGCCCGGCGCTTCGACTGCCGGCTCGACCACGTGCCGCAGGTCATGCGCGTCTTCGACGCCTGCATGGCGCTGGACGCCTTCGAGAAGACGCGCCCTGAAGCCTGCCCCGATGCGGCCTGAGTCGGCCACCTGGGCCAGCCCCGGGCTGGCGGTGGCGTGGGCGGCACCCGCCTGCGTCGGCGCCTTCATGAGCACGCGCGAGGGTGGTCACAGCCGCGGGCCCTGGGCGGGATGGAACCTGGGCGACCACGTCGGCGATGACGCTCTGGCGGTGCAAGATCACCGGGCCGAGTTCGCCCGCGTGCTCGGGGCGCGTCCGGTCTGGCTGCGCCAGGTGCACGGGGTGCGGGTCGTCGATGTTGCGCGTGCGGCAGGCGAGACGCCGCAGGCCGACGCCGCTTTCTCGGCCGAACCCGGCGTGGCCTGTGTCGTCCAGGTCGCTGATTGTCTGCCGTTACTGTTGGCCGCGGACAATGGCCGTGCCGTGGGGGCGGCCCACGCGGGTTGGCGTGGCTTGGCCAGTGGCGTCGTCGAGGCCGCGGTGGCCGCGGTGGCCCAGGCCGCCGGCTGCGAGCCCTCCGGGCTGCACGCCTGGCTCGGGCCGTGCATCGGCCCGAGCCATTTCGAAGTCGGCGCCGACGTCGTCGAGGCCTTCGGGGGCGGTGGGCACTTCCAGCCGCGTGCGCACCCGGACGGTCGCCCGCGCTGGTTGGCCGACCTGCCTGCCCTGGCGCGCCAACGCTTGGCGCTCGCCGGGGTGGCCCGGGTGTCGGGCGGGCGCTGGTGCACGGTCAGCGAGCCGGCGCGCTTCTACTCCTTCCGCCGTGACGGTGTGACCGGGCGCATGGCCGCTGCGGTCTGGCTGCGCCACTGACGGCCCGGCGCGCTCCTGGTTCGCTGCCCGCAGGGTTAGTCCCTGCGCGCCGGCTTCAGGGGGGCGGCATCGATTTCTGCTCGGTACGAGCCTGCGCCTGCTCCGCCGCGCGGCGGGCCCGGCGCCGTGCCGGTGTGCCCAGCAGGTAGAGCACCAGCGCAAGCGGGAGGCATCCGTAGAGGATGAAGGTGAACAGCGCGCCGAGCACCGTGCCCTGGGTTGACAGGGCCTCGGCCACCGTCATCATCAGGACCACGTACATCCAGCCGATGGCAACAAGGTACATCGTGAAATCAACTTTCTCTATGTGGAATGGAATGTCATATCGTGGTAAGCTTGCCATCCTACATTGCAGTCACGAAAAGCGGAGTCACGGCTCTGCAATGACCGCACGGCGAGCCTGCGGCCGCCCCGACCCGAACGCGAAGAGGCCAGTGTGAGCGCGAAGACACCCCAGCCCACGACCGATCCCCTGCAGGGCGCCCAGGCCATGGGCGCCGCGATGTCCGAGATGTGGCGCTCCCTGCAGGGCCTGGCGGTGCCGCCACAGAACCTGGCCGCGCTGCAGTCGCAGTACGTCACTGAGGCGTCGCGGCTGTGGAATGACTCCCTTGCGCGCCTGAACCCGGCGGCCGGTGCGCCGGCGCCCGCCCCGGCCCTGAAGGACCGCCGCTTTGCCGCGGGCGAATGGGCTGCCAACCCGCTGGCGGCCTACGTGGCGCAGATGTACCTGCTGAACGCGCGCACGCTGATGGAGATGGCCGAGAGCGTGCAGGCCGAGCCCAAGACCAAGAACCGCATCCGCTTCGCGGTGCAGCAGTGGGTGGACGCGGCCAGTCCGAGCAACTACCTCGCCACCAACCCCGAGGCGCTGCAGCTCGCGCTGAGCACGCGCGGCGAGAGCCTGGCCAAGGGCATGCAGCAATTGCTGGGCGATCTGCGCAAGGGCCACGTCTCGCAGACCGACGAGAGCGTGTTCGAAGTCGGCCGCAACGTCGCGAGCACCGAGGGTGCGGTCGTCTTCGCGAACGAGTTGTTCCAACTGATCGAGTACAAGCCGCTGACGGCCCAGGTGCACGAGCGTCCGATCCTGTTCGTGCCGCCGTGCATCAACAAGTACTACATCATGGACCTGCAGCCGTCCAACTCCATCATCCGCTACACGGTGGAGCAGGGGCACCGGCTGTTCGTGGTCAGTTGGCGCAACCCCGACGAGTCGCTGAAGGACAAGACCTGGGACGACTACATCGGCGAGGGGCCGATCCGGGCGATCGAGGTCGTGCGCGCGGTCACGAAATCGTCCACGATCAACACCCTGGGCTTCTGCGTCGGCGGCACCATCCTCGCCACGGCGCTGGCCGTGCTGGCGGCGCGGGGTGAGCAACCGGCGCATTCGGTCACGCTGCTGACGACGCTGCTGGACTTCTCGGACACCGGCATCCTCGACATCTTCGTCGACGAGGCGCTGGTCAAGGTGCGCGAGATGACCATCGGCACCGAGGCGCCCGGCGGCCCGGGCCTGCTGCGCGGGCAGGAACTCGCCACGACCTTCAGCTTCCTGCGCCCCAACGACCTGGTCTGGAACTACGTCGTGGGCAACTACCTCAAGGGCGAGGCGCCGCCGCCCTTCGACCTGCTGTACTGGAACGGCGACTCGACCAACCTGCCCGGGCCCATGTACTGCTGGTACCTGCGGCACATGTACCTGCAGAACGAACTGCGCAAGCCGGGCGCGCTTACGGTGTGCGGCCAGAAGGTGGACCTGGGTGCGATCAAGGCGCCGTTCTACATCTACGGCTCGCGCGAGGACCACATCGTGCCCTGGGTCGCGGCCTACCGCTCGGTGCCGCTCGTCAAGGGCAAGCGCCGCTTCGTGCTGGGGGCCTCCGGCCACATCGCCGGCGTCATCAACCCGCCGGCGCCGCGCAAGCGCAGCCACTGGACCAACGAGTCGCTGCCGGTCGACGCCCAGGATTGGCTCGCGGGCGCCACCGAGCACCAGGGCAGTTGGTGGCCGGACTGGGCGGGTTGGCTCAAGCCGCACGGCGGTGCCCTGGTGAGCGCGCCCAAGCGCTATGGCAACCGTGAGTACGCGCCGATCGAGCCGGCACCGGGCCGCTACGTCAAGGCCAAGGCCTGATCACGGCAGCGCCGCGGGGCCGGCCGGCCCGCGCGCGGCCCGGCAAGCAAGTTTCGCAACGACAACCCAAGGAGAGAGAGCATGACTCAGAAAGTGGCTTACGTGACGGGCGGCATGGGCGGCATCGGGACTGCGATCTGCCAGCGTCTGGCCAAGGAAGGCTTCAAGGTCATCGCCGGTTGCGGGCCGACCCGCGACTACAACAAGTGGCTGGACGAGCAGAAGGCCGCCGGCTACACCTTCCACGCCTCGGTGGGCAACGTGGCCGACTGGCAGTCCACCGTCGACGCCTTCGCCAAGGCCAAGGCCGAGCACGGCCCGATCGACGTGCTGATCAACAACGCCGGCATCACGCGCGACCGCATGTTCATGAAGATGACGCGCGAGGACTGGGACGCAGTCATCGACACCAACCTGAACAGCATGTTCAACGTGACCAAGCAGGTCGTGCCCGACATGGTCGAGCGCGGCTGGGGCCGCATCATCCAGATCTCCTCGGTGAACGGCGAGAAGGGTCAGGCCGGCCAGACCAACTACTCGGCCGCCAAGGCCGGCATGCACGGCTTCACGATGGCCCTGGCGCAGGAGATGGCCAACAAGGGCGTGACCGTGAACACCGTCAGCCCAGGCTACATCGGCACCGACATGGTGCGCGCGATCAAGCCCGAGGTGCTGGAGAAGATCGTCGCCACCATCCCGGTCAAGCGCCTGGGCACGCCTGAGGAGATCGGCTCCATCGTCGCCTGGCTGGCCGGTGAGGACTCCGGCTTCACCACCGGTGCCGACTTCAGCTGCAACGGCGGCCTGCACATGGGGTGATGCGGGAGACAGGACCGTCCCTGCGGACGGTCCTGTGCCTGCCGAACCGGGCGAGCTCTGAAGCCCCGTTCAGCCGGCACCGCCGATGAAGTACTTGATGAGGCCCTTGGCGACGAAGCCGACCAGGCCGAATCCCAGCGCCAGGAAGAGCACGAAGGTCCCGAACCTCCCGGCCCGCGACTCGCGCGCGAGCTGGAAGATGATGAAGACCATGTAGAGCATGAAGGCGCCGACCCCGAAGGTCAGGCCGAATTGCGCGATGTCTTCCTCGCCGTAGCCGAACATGGCGCGTGTCGTGTGCAGCGTCAGGTCCGGAGCCGCTCGAGAGGCGCGCCCTCGGTGTCGACCAGGTCCTGGTAGGCGTGCCAGCTCGCGTGCGCGAGCCAGGGGACGATCGGGATCAGGCCCACCAGCGCGGCCATCATGCCCAGCGCGCTCAGCGCGAGCAGCGTCCCTGCCCACAACGCCAGCGGCGCCGGGTTGTGCATGACGACGCGCCAGCTCGTGAAGACGGCGGTCATCACGCCCACCGGGCGGTCCAGCAGCATCGGGATCGCGATCACCGCCGAGGCGAAGACCGGCGCGGCCATGACCCCGCCCAGCAGCAGCCAGAACTCGAACAGCAGTGTCTCCTCGTTGAGCACGACGTGGCGCAGGAAGTCCGCCGGCCGCTCCACGGGGGCCGGCGCGTAGCCCGTGATCAGGGCCGCAGACGTCAGCACCCAGCCGGTGCCGGCGAGAGCCAGCAGCGCGCCGAAGACGACGAGCCGCTTGTCCTTGGGCCACCAGACCGACAGCGCCTGCGCCAGGGTCGTGCGCTGGCCATGCTGCAGGCCGCGGCTGATGCGGTACAGCGCCGTCGCGACGATGGGGGCCACGATCAGGAAGCCCGTGAACGCGCCGCTGAGGAGCCAGAACTGGTCGTGCGCGATGCCCAGCAGGACGGCGGCGAAGGCGGCGGCCGCCAGCCCGTGCGCCAGCCCCGGCAGCGGGCACCGGGCGAGATCGCCCGCGCCACGCGCCAGCCAGCGCAGTGGCCGCGTCAGCGGGACCTCCCGGATCCTGTAACGCTCCGACTCCGCTGCCGCCCGCATGCGCTCCATGGCGGGCAGTCTAGGCCTTGCGGGAGCCTCCCGGCCCGGCGCTCGCGCGGCTCCTGATCTGGGTCAAGCGCGGGCGGCCGTCGGCCCGGGCACTGCGGGGCTGACCGCGGTGCCATCGGGCGCTTGTGCGCCGGCAAGCTGCTGCGCCTGGGCCGCGGCCACCCGCATGGAGGCGGCCGAGCCGTCGGGCAGTTCGAGCGCGGCTGCGCGGCCGAAGTCGGCGAAGTTGCGGCCCATCGAACGCATGTAGACCGGGTCGTAGTGCTCGTGGAGCAGGGCCTGCACGACCTCGCGTACCCCCCCCGCGGCCAGCGTGGCCTGCCAGGCGTCGATGACAGCGTGGCCGCGCACCTCGCGCAGCGTGTCGAGGCGTTGTGCCAGCAGCGCCGGTTCGGCGGCGAAGTGCGCGTAGTCCTCGAGGAGCAGGTCCACCCGGGCGGGCTCGGGCATGTGCAGGTGCAGGCAGGGCGCGGCGCGCATGCGCTGCAACAGGGCTTCGGGCACGCGCAGGCGGCCGATGGTGCGGCTCTCGCTCTCGACGAAGACCACCCGTGTGGGGTCGAGCGCGCGCAGCGCCTGCCACAGCCGCGTCTCGAAATGCTTCTGCGAGGGCTGGGGCGCGTCGGGCAGGGCGCCGAGCACCGAGCCGCGGTGCTGCGCGAGCGCCTCCAGGTCCAGCACCTGGGCGCCGGCGGCCTGCAGGGCGCCCAGAAGGCGGCTCTTGCCGCAGCCGGTCGGGCCGCACAGCACGCGCAGCTCCAGGCCCTCGCCAGCCGATGCGAGATCGGCGACGACGCGGCCGCGGAAAGCCCGGTAGCCCCCCTCGAGCACGTGCACCTCGAAGCCGATCTGACCGAGGACGAGGGCCAGCGAGCCCGAGCGCTGCCCGCCGCGCCAGCAGTAGACCAGCGGCTTCCACTGCCGCGGCAAGCCCATCGTCTCGCGCTCGAGGTGGCGCGCGATGTTGCGCGCGGCGAGCACCGCGCCGCGCTTGCGCGCCTCGAAGGCCGAGACCTGCTTGTACTCGGTGCCCACCGTGTGCCGCTCGGCGTCGTCCAGCGTGGGCCAGTTGACGGCGCCGGGCAGGGCGTCCAGGGCGTGTTCGCTCGGGCTGCGCGCGTCGATGACGGCGTCGAACCCGTGCAGCCGCTCCAGGGCGGCATCGACGTCGAGGCGATGCAGGGGCATGGCGGGGCGCGAAGGCTTCGGGCTTGCAGGCGGGGGGGGCGGCCTTCAGGCCACCGCGTCGAGCAGTTCGGTCTCGATCTGCAACTGCAGGCGGGTCTGCTGCAGTGCGGGACCGTCGACGAGGAAGGTGTCCTCGACGCGCTCGCCCAAAGTGCTGACCTTGGCGAGCTGCAGGTTGACGCCATGGCGCGCGAGCACGCGCGCGATCGCGTACAGCAGACCGGTGCGGTCGCTGGCGCTGACGCTCAAGATCCAGCGCTGGGCGCGCTCGTCGGGGTTGAGCGCCACGCGCGGGACGACCGGGAAGGACTTGACGCGGCGGGAGACGCGGCTGCGCGTCGTCTCCGGCAGCGGGCCGCTGGAGGCGAGCGCCTGCGCGGCCTGGGTCTCGACCAGCGAGATCAGGTCGCGGTAGTCGGCGGGCGAGGAGGGGGCGTGCTGCTCCGAGACGACCTGGAAGGTGTCGAGCGCGTAGCCGCCGCGCGTGGTGTGGATGCGCGCGTCCTGGATGCTGAAGCCCGCGCTGTCGAAGTAGCCGCAGATGCGGGCGAACAAGTCGGGGCGGTCAGGCGCGTACACCAGCACCTGCAGGCCCTCGCCGGCCGAGGACACGCGCGCCACCACCACCGGCTCGGCCGTCTTCAGGTGTCGCCACAGCGAACGCGCGTGCCAGGCCAGTTCGGCCGCGTCGTGGCGCACGAAGTAGCTCAGGTCGAGCGACTTCCACAGCGGCTCCTCGGTGCCCGGCAGCGCCGAGTGCAGCGCCAGCAGGTGCTGCGCCTCGACCTTGCGCGCCTCGATGTCGGCCTCGAGATGGGGCCGCGCACCGCCCAGCGCGCGCAGCGTGTGGCGGAACAGGTCCTCGAGGAGCTTGCCCTTCCAGGCGTTCCACACTTTCGGGCTGGTGCCGCGGATGTCGGCCACGGTCAGCAGGTACAGGGCCGTCAGGCGCCTCTCGCTGCCGACCAGGCGCGCGAAGCGGGCGATGACCTCGGGGTCGCTGAGGTCCTCCTTCTGCGCGATGCGGCTCATCGTCAGGTGGTGCTGGACCAGGAACTCCACCAGCGCCGTGCCCTCGCGCGCGACCCCATGGTCCTGGCAGAAGCGACGCACCTCGCGCGCGCCGAGGTCGGAGTGGTCGCCGCCGCGACCCTTGGCCACGTCGTGGAAGAGCGCGGCGATGTACAGCAGCGCCGGGTCGTCCCACTGCGACGCCAGCTGCGAGCAGAACGGGTACTCGTGCGCGTGCTCGGGGATGAAGAAGCGGCGCACGTTGCGCAGCACCATCAGGATGTGCTGGTCCACGGTGTAGACGTGGAAGAGGTCGTGCTGCATGCGTCCGACGATGCGGCGGAAGACCCACAGGTAACGGCCGAGCACCGAGGTCTCGTTCATCAGTCGCAGCGCGCGCGTGACGCCGCTGGGCTGGCGCAGGATGCGCATGAACATGCGCCGGTTGGCCGGGTCGTGGCGGAAGGCGCCGTTCATCGTGGCGCGCGCGTTGTACAGCGCGCGCAGGGTGCGCGCCGACAGGCCCTGGAGGCCGGGCGTGCGCTCGCGCAGCAGGAAGGTCTCGAGGATGGCGTGCGGCTGCTGCAAGTACAGGTCGTCGTGCGCGACCTCGAGCATGCCGCCCCGGTCGAGGAAGCGCTCGTTGATGCGGCGCATCGGCGCGTCGGAGCGGCCAGCGACGCGCTCCTCCATGTTGAGCAGCAGGATCTGGTTGAGCTGCGTCACCGCCTTGGCCGCCCAGTAGTAGCGGTGCATCAGCACCTCGGAGGCGCGCTGCGTGCGGGTGGCGGTGTAGCCGCAGCTCTCGGCCACGGCGGTCTGCAGGTCGAAGACCAGCCGGTCCTCACGCCGGCCGGCCACGGCGTGCAGCCGGGCGCGGATCAGCCTCAGGGTGCCTTCGTGGCGGCGCAACTGGCTCACCTCGAACCGGCTCAGCAGTCCGCTGGCAGCGAGTTCGCGCCAGGACCGGCCGAAGCCCGCCGCCCGAGCCACCCAGGCCGGCACCTGCAGGTCGCGCAGGCCACCCGGGCTCTCCTTGCAGTTGGGCTCCAGCGAGTAGGGCGTCTTCTGGTACTTGACGTGCCGCTGCTGCATCTCGAGCACCTTGGCGCGCAGGAAGGCGCCCGGGTCCAGCACGGCGCGGGTGGCGGCCATCATCTGCTCGTGCAGGCTGCGCTGGCCCGCCACCGGGCGCGACTCCAGCAGCGCGGTCTGTACCGTGATGTCGCGCTGCGACTCGACCACGCAGTCGCTGATGGTGCGCACCGAGGAGCCGATCTCGAGCCCGACGTCCCAGCAGGCGGTGATGAACTCGGCAATGCCCTCGGTGCCCGCACCCTCGGGCAGCAGCACCAGCACGTCGACGTCTGAGTGCGGGAACAACTCGCCACGGCCATAGCCCCCCACCGCCACGAGGGCAGACCCCGCCGGCCAGGGATGAAGCTGCATCAGGTCGCGCAGCACCTCGTCGACATGCCGCGACAGGCCGCGCACCAGCCGGTGCGCGGCCATGGCTGTCGGTGGCGAGCGCAGGAACTCAGCCAGCAGGGCGGCCTTGCCGTCGCGGAAGGTGGCGCGCAGGCGCGCGATGCCGTCGGTCCCGTCGCCGGCACCGGCAGCCGGTCTGGGGGCCGACGTGGCCGCCGGCACCGGGGTCAGCACCTGGTCCACCGCGAAGCCCGATGGGACAGGAAATGGGGTCAGGCCAGCGCCAGACCCGCGGCCTGGACGAAGGCGGGCGGCGGCGGGCTGCCCGCCGACAGCGTCAGCACCTCGAAACCGGCCTCGGTGACGAGGACCGTGTGCTCCCACTGCGCCGACAGCGAACGGTCGCGCGTGACGATGGTCCAGCCGTCGTAGGGACGGTTGCCCTTGCGGTCTTCCTTGATGTCGCGCCGGCCGGCGTTGACCATGGGCTCGATCGTGAAGGTCATGCCCGGCACCAGCTCCTCGAGCGTCCCCGGCCGACCGTAGTGCAGGACCTGCGGCTCCTCGTGGAACTTGCGCCCGACGCCGTGGCCGCAGAACTCGCGCACGATCGAGTAGCCGTGGTGCTCCGCGTGGACCTGGATCGCGTGCCCGATGTCGCCCAGGCGCGCGCCCGGACGCACCTTCACGATGCCCTTCCACATCGCCTCGTAGGTGATGCTGCACAGCCGCCGGGCGGCGATCGACGCCTCGCCTACGACATACATGCGGCTGTTGTCGCCGTGCCAGCCGTCCTTGATCACGGTGACGTCGATGTTGACGATGTCGCCGTTCTTCATCGGCCGGTCGTCGGGGATGCCGTGGCAGACCACCTCGTTGGGCGAGGTGCACAGCGACGCCGGGTAGGCCGGGTAGCCCTGCGGCTGGTAGCCCAGCGTGGCCGGGATGGCGCGCTGCACCTGGGTGATGTAGTCGTGGGCGAGACGGTCGATCTCGCGCGTCGTGACGCCCGGCTTCACGTGCGGGGTCAGCATGTCCAGCACCTCGGAGGCGAGGCGGCAGGCGAGGCGCATGCCCTCGATGTCTGCGGCGGTCTTCAGGGCGTTCGGCATGATCGTGATTATCCCACCCGGTCCCTAGAATTGCCGGCGCGCCGAGGGCATTGCGGCCCCGCCTTGCCGACCATGCCCCAGACCACCCTGCACCTGTCCTGTTTCGAAGGCGGTGACGCCCTGTCCGTCGCCCGCGCCCGCGCGCTGCTCGAGCGCCTGCAGGCGCTCGAGCCCTCGTTGCAAGGGCTCCATGCGCGGCACGTCCACTGGGTGGCCACGCCGGAGTCACCCGATGCAGGGCTGCGGCAGCGCCTGGCCGCGCTGCTGGACAGCGCCCCGGCCGCTGCGTCGGCCGGCCCCGCCGCGGGCGAGCTGATCCTCGTGATGCCGCGGCTGGGGACGGTCTCCCCCTGGGCCAGCAAGGCCGGCGACATCGCGCGCAACTGCGCGCTGCCAGTGCGCCGCATCGAGCGCGTGACCGAGTTCCGCCTGCAGCGCCGGGCCGGCGTGCTGCAGGGTGTGCTCGGCGGTAGCCCGCGCCCGCTGGAGCCAGCATTGCGTGCGCGCCTGGCCGAGGCACTGCACGACCGCATGACCGAGAGCGTGGCCTTCGAGCGCGACGCCGCGCGCGCGCTGTTCGAGCCCCGGCCGGGCGTGCCGATGGCGCAGGTCGACGTGCTTGGCCGCGGGCGGACAGCCCTCGAGCAGGCCAATGCCGAATTCGGCCTCGCCCTTTCGGACGACGAGATCGACTACCTCGAGCAGGCCTTCCTGCGCCTGGGCCGCAATCCCGCCGATGTCGAGCTGATGATGTTCGCGCAGGCCAACAGCGAGCACTGCCGGCACAAGATCTTCAACGCCCGCTTCACGATCGACGGCTGCGACGAGCCGCTGTCGATGTTCCAGATGATCCGCCACACCGAGGCTGCATCGCCGCAGGGCACGGTGGTGGCCTACAGCGACAACGCGGCGGTGATGCAGGGGCGCGCGTCGGCGCAGTGGCGCCCCGCCGCGGGCGACGCGCCGTCGCCCTACCGTGCGAGCGCGGTCGAGACCCACGTGCTGATGAAGGTGGAGACCCACAACCACCCCACCGCGATCTCGCCCTTCCCGGGCGCGGCCACCGGCGCCGGCGGCGAGATCCGCGACGAGGGGGCGACCGGGCGCGGCGCGCGCCCCAAGGCGGGGCTGGCCGGGTTCTCGACCAGCCACCTGCGCCTGCCGGGCACCGACGAGCCCTGGGAGCGCGGCGGGCCGGGCCGGCCGGCCCACATCGCCAGCCCGCTGCAGATCATGACCGAGGGGCCGCTGGGCGCGGCCGCCTTCAACAACGAGTTCGGTCGTCCCAACCTGGGCGGCTACTTCCGCACCTTCGAGCAGGTGGTCGCCGGCGTGCAGCGCGGCTACCACAAGCCCATCATGATCGCCGGCGGCCTGGGGCAGGTCGACGCGGCGCAGACGCACAAGGTGGTCTTCCCGGCGGGCACGCTGCTGGTGCAGCTCGGCGGGCCGGGCATGCGCATCGGCATGGGCGGCGGGGCCGCGAGCTCGATGGCCGCCGGCAGCAACACCGCCGCGCTGGACTTCGACTCCGTGCAGCGCGGCAACCCCGAGATCCAGCGCCGTGCGCAGGAGGTCATCAACCACTGCTGGGCGCTGGGCGCCGACAACCCCATCCTCGCGATCCACGACGTCGGCGCGGGCGGCCTGAGCAACGCCTTTCCCGAGCTGGTCGACGGCGCCGGCCTGGGCGCGGTCTTCGACCTGCGGCGCATCCCGCTCGAGGAGACCGGGCTCGCGCCCAAGGAGATCTGGTGCAACGAGAGCCAGGAGCGCTACGTGCTGGCGATCGCCCCGGAAAGCCTGGCGCTGTTCGAGCGCCTGTGCGCGCGCGAGCGATGCCCGCACGCCGTGGTCGGCACCGCGAGCGCGCAGGCCACGCTGGTCCTCGAGGACGGCCCCGAGGGCACGCGAGCGATCGACATTCCGATGGAGGTGCTGCTGGGCAAGCCGCCGAAGATGCACCGCCAGGTGCAGCGCGTGCCGCGCCTCGGCGAGCCGCTCGACCTGACCGGCGTCGCGCTCGAGCAGGTGGCGCTGGACGTGCTGCGCCACCCCACCGTGGCCAGCAAGCGCTTCCTCGTCACCATCGGCGACCGCACCGTGGGCGGCCTCAGCCACCGCGACCCGATGGTCGGCCCCTGGCAGGTGCCGGTGGCCGACTGCGCTGTCACGCTGGCCGACCACGCGGGCTTCGCTGGCGAGGCGATGGCCATGGGCGAGCGCGCGCCGCTGGCCGCGCTGGACGCGCCCGCCTCCGGCCGCATGGCGGTGGGCGAGGCCCTGACCAACCTGCTCGGAGCGCCGGTCGCGCTCGATCGCGTCAAGCTCAGCGCCAACTGGATGGCCGCCTGCGGCGAGCCGGGCGAGGACGCGGCCCTGTACGACACGGTGCGCGCCGTCGGCCTGGAGCTGTGCCCGGCGCTGGGCATCGGCATCCCGGTGGGCAAGGATTCGCTGTCCATGCGCACCCGATGGACGGGCGAGGACGGCCAGCCGCGCCAGGTCACGGCGCCGGTGTCGCTGGTCGTCACCGCCTTCGCGACGCTGGCGGACGTGCGCGGCACCGTGACGCCGCAGCTGCAGCCGGGTGACACCACGCTCGTGCTCGTCGACCTGGGGCAGGGCCGGGCGCGGATGGGCGGCTCGATGCTCGCGCAGGTGCTCGGCGCCTTCGGCGACACCGTGCCCGACCTCGACGACCCGGCGGCGCTGAAGGCGCTGTTCTCGGCGGTGGCCGAGATCCGGGAGCGTGGCTGGCTGCTGGCCTGCCACGACCGCAGCGACGGCGGGATCTGGGCGGCGGTGTGCGAAATGGCCTTCGCCGGCCGCCGGGGGGTCAGCCTGAACGTGGACATCCTCGTCACGGAGGGCGACGGCATCGGCGACAGCCGCGCCGAGGTCGGCGACTCGAAGAACTGGGCCACCCAGGTGGGCGAACGGCGCAAGGAGCTGACGCTGCGCGCGCTGTTCAACGAGGAGCTCGGCGTCGTGCTGCAGGTGCCGACGGCGGCGCGCAACGAGGTCATGGCGCTGCTGCGGCGCCACGGCCTGAGCCGGCACGCTCACTTCATCGGCAAGCCCAACGACCGCGGCGTCGTCGAGGTCTGGCGCGACACGAAGCTGCAGTTCGGCGCGCCACTCGCGCAGCTGCTGTCGGCCTGGGACGAGGTGAGCTGGCGCGTCGCGCGCCTGCGCGACGACCCGGCCTGCGCCGATGCAGAGCATGCCGCCGTCGCCGCCGCCGACGACGCCGGGCTGCACGTGCACCTGGCCTTCGACAGCGGCGAGGACATCGCGGCGCCCTTCGTCCACACGGCGCGCCCGCGCGTGGCCATCCTGCGCGAGCAGGGCGTGAACTCGCAGCTGGAGATGGCCTGGGCCTTCGACCAGGCGGGCTTCGAGGCCTGGGACGTGCACATGAGCGACCTGCAGGCCGGCCGCGCCCGGCTCGACGGGTTCATCGGCCTGGTGGCCTGCGGTGGCTTCAGCTACGGCGACACCCTCGGCGCCGGCGAGGGCTGGGCCCGCTCCATCCTCTTCAACCCGGCGCTGCGCGCCGCCTTCGAGGCCTTCTTCGGCCGTGGCGACACCTTCGCGCTGGGCGTGTGCAACGGCTGCCAGATGTTCGCGGCCCTGGCCGCGGTCATCCCCGGGGCCCAGCACTGGCCGCGCTTCCGGCGCAACCGCAGCGAGCAGTTCGAGGCCCGGCTGTCGCTGGTGGAGGTGCTCGACAGCCCGAGCCTGTTCTTCGGCGGCATGGCTGGCAGCCGCATCCCGATCGTGGTCTCGCACGGCGAGGGGCGGGCTGATTTCTCGCAGCGCGGCGACGCCGCGGCGGTGCAGGCGGCGATGCGCTTCGTCGACCACCACGGCCGCGCGACCGAGGCCTATCCCTTCAACCCGAACGGCAGCCCGGGCGGCCTGACGGCGGTGACGACGCCCGACGGCCGCTTCACGGCCATGATGCCGCATCCGGAACGGGTCCTGCGCGAGGCGCAGATGAGCTGGAGCCCGGGCGACAAGTCCGCGCGCAGCCCGTGGATGCGCATGTTCCGCAACGCGCGGCGCTGGGTGGGGTGACAGAATCAGGCCTATGTCCGAACTCGTCATCCGCCGACTCCTCGTCGACCTGAAGACGCCGCTGCCGCGGCGCTGGAACGGGGGCGACGCCTTCCGCAGCGCCCTGTTCAACGCGCTGTCGATGAGCTTCCCGGCCGGGGAGCAGGTCTTCATCGACTCGGTGCGCAAGGGGCTGGCCCGCCTGGACGGGCCGGCGCGCGAGCGCTTCGAGGCCGAGGCCCGGGGTTTCATCGGGCAGGAGGCCACGCACCGCCGCATCCACGAGCTCTTCAACGAGCACCTCGCCAGGCAGGGCTTCGTCAACCACTGGGAGCCGCGCATCCACCGCCGCATCCAGCGGCTCGAGAAGCTCGCCGGCCAGGAGCCGCGCGCCTGGTTGGCGGTCACCGCCGCGACCGAGCACCTCACCGCCATCCTGGCCGAGCACCTGCTCACGCACCCTCAGCAGCTCGAGGGCGCCGAGCCGCGCCTGCGCGACCTGTGGCTGTGGCACTCGAGCGAGGAGACCGAGCACCGCTGCACCGCCTTCGACCTGTACCGGGCCCTCGGCGGCAACGAGAAATGGCGCCGCCGCTTCTTCCGCCTGGTGACCTTGCACTTCGCCACCGACCTGGCGCGCCAGACCCTGCACAACCTGTGGCGCGACGGCGCGCTGTGGCAGGCGTCTACCTGGCGCAGCGCCTGGGCCACGCTGTTCGGGCCGGCCGGGCTGGTGCGATGCCACTGGCGCACCTGGCGTCGCTACCTGGACGCCGACTTCCACCCCTCCGAGGGCGACGGCACGAGGGCCGAGCGTTGGCTGTCCGAGCATGCCGAGCTGGCGCCGCCGGTGAACGCGCCTCGGGCAGTGGCGTGAATTCGATCGCGGGTGTGGTGTCTCCGCGCCGATCCGGCAGCGATGGGCTCGGCTCGAGGGGTGCCTGCGCGGGCTTCGACAGGCTCAGCCCGAACGGTGCCCTGGCGGGCTTCGACAGGGTCAGCCCGAACGGTGCCTGCGTTGGCTTCGACAGGCCTGGCCTGAGCTTCGTCGAAGGACTCGGCCCGAACGGTTTCTTCGCGCAGGACTTCTCCACTGCCTGGGGCATGCCAATCCGATGAACATTCCGAATACCTCCTCCCCCGGCGCCGTCGCCCTCGTCACCGGCGGCGCGCGCGGCATCGGCCTGGCCTGCGGGCGCTGGTTCCTCGCGCATGGCTACCGCGTGGCGCTGCTCGACGTCGACGCGGTGACGCTGGTGGCGACCGAGGCCGAACTGGCCGACCCGCAGCGTGTCTTCACCGTCCACGCTGACGTGTCGCAGCCCGAGCAGGTGGCGGCGGCCGTGGCCGCCGTCGATGAGCGCTTCGGCCGCATCGACGCGCTCGTCAACAACGCCGGCGTGGCGGTGTTCAAGCGCATCGAGGACACCACCTGGGCCGACTGGCGCCACGTGATGGGCACCAATCTCGACGGCGCCTTCCTGTGCACCCAGGCCTGCGCGCCGGTGATGAAGCGCGGCGGCGGCGGCGCCGTCGTCAACATCGCCTCCATCTCCGGCCTGCGCGCGAGCACGATGCGCGTGGCCTACGGCACCAGCAAGGGCGCGATCATCCACCTGACCAAGCAGCAGGCCATCGAGCTGGGCAACGTCGGCATCCGCGCCAACTGCATCGCGCCCGGGCCGGTGGACACCGAGATGGCCAAGCTCGTGCACACCGTGGCCATCCGAAGCGACTACCACGACACCATCCCGCTCAACCGCTACGGCACGCCCGAGGAGATCGCCGCGGGCGTGGGCTTCCTGTGCAGCCCGCAGGCCAGCTACATCAACGGCCAGACCCTGGCCGTGGACGGCGGCTTCGACGCCAGCGGCGTGGGCCTGCCGACGCTGCGGCGCGGCGGGCTGACGGGGTCGTCCGAACATTGAGCATCGGTAGCACCTGGCGCCGTGCGGGCCGGCCCGGGTGGCGCCACCGAAGCAGGGCAGGCGAGGAAGCATGACAGAACTCGACATCGGCATCGCTGGCGGCGGCGTCGGCGGCCTGACGGCGGCGATCGCACTGCGGCGCGCGGGGCACCGCGTCACCGTCCACGAGCAGGCGCGCCAGTGGATGCGCGTGGGCGCGGACGTCAACCTCACCCCCAACGTGGTGAAAGCGCTGGACGGCCTGGGCGGCCAGGTCGGCGCAGCGGTCCGGCGCGACGGCGCGCAGCCGACCTTCCGCATCAGCCGTGACGGGCTGAGCGGCGCCGAAACCTCGCGCCTGGGCATGGGCGGACAGGCCGAGGAGCGCTACGGCGCCCCGCAGGTCACCATCCACCGCGCCGACCTGCTGGCCGCGCTGGCCGCCGAGCTGCCCGCCGCCTGTGTGCACTTCGACCGCCGCGTGGCGGGTCTGACGCAGGACGACAACGGCGTGACGCTCGCCTTCGAGGACGGCACACGGGCCCGGCACGACGTCGTCATCGGCGCCGACGGCATCCACTCGCGCGTGCGCGCCGCGCTCTTCGGCCCTGAGAGCCCGCGCTTCACGGGCGTGGTCTCCTTCCGCGCCGTGGTACCCACCGAGCGCGTGCGCGACGTGCCCGAGATCGACGCCTTCACCAAGTGGTGGGGCCCCAACCCGCAGACGCAGATCGTCACCTTCCCGCTCAACCAGGGGCGCGAGACCTTCGTCTTCGCTACCACCGGCCAGGAACGCTGGACCGAGGAGTCCTGGACCAGCGAGGGCAGCGTCGACGAACTGCGCGAGGTCTACCGCGACTTCCACCCGGACGCCCGGCGCCTGCTCGACGCCTGCGACCGCGTGCTCAAGAGCGCCCTGTACGAGCGCGAGCCCCTGCCGGCCTGGACCGTCGGTACCGTCACGCTGCTGGGCGACGCCTGCCACCCCATGCTGCCCTTCATGGCCCAGGGCGCCGGCATGGCCATCGAGGACGCCGTCGTCCTCGGCCGCGCGCTGACCGGCGCCGCCGACCGCCCCCAAGCGGCCGCCGCGCTGCAGCGCTACGAAGCCGCCCGGCGCGAGCGCACCGCCCGCATCCAGCTCGCCTCGCGCGGCAACGAGTGGATGAAGGGCCCCGGCAACGCCGACTGGGTCTACGGCTACGACGCCTGGCAGGTGGCGATCGCCTGACCCAGACCCATCTCGCGGTCGCTGAAGAACAACTCCGCGCGCTGCAACGCTGGCTGGCGGTCATCGTTGCCCATGCCGGTCGAGCACCGGTCACGTGCGGCGCGCAGACCGGCATGGGCGCCGATGACCGACGCGCGACGTCAGCGAGTGGAACCCGGAACGCTGCTCAGCCCCGCAGCGCCGCCGCAGGCCGCGTCCGGTAGAAGGTCAGCGGCTGCGCCTTCGCCTCGCGCAGCACGTTCTTGCGCATGCGGCCCACCACGTGCATCTCGCAGGGCTTGCAGTCGAAGCGCAGTGTCAGGCGGTCATTGCCGTGCACCAGCGTCAGCGGCTCGGCGCGCACCGTGCCCTGCACGCCGACCACGCCCTTGGCCTGCTTGGGGCACAGGCTCAGCGACCAGCGCACGCAGTGCTTGGTGATCATCAGGCTGGCCTCGCCCAGCTCCTCGTGGCTCTCGTACGCGGCGCCCACGATCTTGACGCCATGGCGGGCATAGAAGGTCGCGGCCCGGCCGTTGTAGACATTGGCCAGGTAGCTCAGTGTGTCCTCGGGGTAGGGCACCGGCGGCTCCACGGGCGTGGCCCGCGGCAGGCGCGGGAACGCCGCCTCGCGCGCCGCCTCCAGCGCGGCCACCGCCTCGCGCCGCAGCGCATTGGCCAGGCTGCTGGGGACGAACAGGCCCGCGGTCGCCGCGTCGACCCCCACCGCCTGGGCCTCGAACAGCGTACCGCCGAGCCGGCCGAGCTGGGCCTTCAGGCCCTCGAGAGCGCGCACGGCGTCGCGCGCCGGCTCGTGCGCGTGGACGGCGCTCGCCCGTCCGACGTGACCCTCGTCGTCCGCCGCCTCCAGCGCAAAGCCTTCCTGCGTCACGCTCCAGCGCAGCCGCGCCGGGATGCGCCGCTGCGCGGACTCCCGCGCGAGCAGCCGCTCCCAGGCCATGTCACGGTTGCGGCTGAGCTCGGTGCCGCGCTTCAGGTCCTTCAGCCCGGCCGTGCTGCCGCCGGGTACGTTCGGGTGGACGCGCCAGCCCGCGCCCCCGAGCGCCTGCGCCACGTTCACCGGCACCCCCTGCAGCTCGCCCTGCAGGTCCCACCACGTCAGCGCGTCGCCGTTGTGCAGCGCGTCGGCGGCGTCGGCGAGCTGCACGTCGAAGTGGTCGGCGCCCACCTTCAGCACCTGCCCGATCGGCAGCCCGGCGTGCTTGGGCGTGTCGAAGGCGCCGATGTCGATCTGGCGCCCGTTGACGAAGTAGTCGGTCGCGCCGCGGTTGAAGTTGCGCCCCGGGTCGGGGGTGAAGAAGTGGCGCGTGCGGCCGCTGGAGGCCGGGCGCAGCGGCGGCCCCTCGCCACCGGTGGCGCGCTGCTCCATCAGCGCATCGAAGAGCTGGCGGTAGTGGGCCGTGACGTTCTTCACGTAGCCCATGTCCTTGTAGCGGCCCTCGATCTTGAAGCTGCGCACGCCCGCGTCCACCAGCAGCGCCAGGTTGGCGCTCTGGTCGTTGTCCTTCAGGCTGAGCACGTGCTCGTCGTGGGCGACGATGCGGCCCTGGGCGTCGGTGACGGTGTAGGGCAGACGGCACTCCTGGGAGCAGTTGCCGCGGTTGGCGCTGCGCCCGGTGTGGGCGTGGCTGATGAAGCACTGCCCGCTGTAGGCCACGCACAGCGCGCCGTGGACGAAGAACTCGATCACCGAGCGGTCCACCTGGGCCGCGATCGCGCGGATCTGGTGCAGGTCCAGCTCGCGCGCCAGCACCATCTGCGAGAAGCCCACGTCCTGCAGGAAGCGCGCCTTGGCCGGGGTGCGGATGTCGGTCTGCGTGCTCGCGTGCAGCTGCAGCGGCGGCAGGTCGAGCTCGAGCAGCCCCATGTCCTGCACGATCAGCGCGTCGACGCCGGCCTCGTGCAGCTGCCAGGCCAGGCGCCGCGCGGGCTCGAGCTCGTCGTCGCGCAAGATGGTGTTCAGCGTGACGAAGACGCGCGCGTGGAAGCGGCGCGCGTGGCGGCACAGGCGCTCGATCTCGGCCACCGGGTTGGCCGCCTTGTCGCGCGCCCCGAAGCCCGGCCCGCCGATGTAGATCGCGTCCGCCCCGTGGTTCACCGCCTCGATGCCGATGTCGGCGTCGCGGGCGGGTGCGAGCAGCTCGAGCTCGGCGCGCAGCGGCATGCCGGGCCTCGTCAGGCGGCGGTCACCCGCAGGCGCGCGCCGGCGGCGTCAAAGGAGGCGCGCAGCGCGGCGTAGTCGTGGTGCACCGCGAACTGCGGGAACTGCGCCACGATGCCCGGCGGCGGGTGGATGAAGAAGCCCGCGTGCGCGGCGCCCAGCATCCCGGTGTCGTTGTAGGAGTCGCCGGCCGCCATGACCTGGAAGTTCAGGCCCTTCAGCGCCTCCACCGCGTGCCGCTTCTGGTCGGGCTGGCGCAGGCGGTAGCTGGCGACGTAGCCGTCGGCATCGACCTCCAGCCGGTGGCAGAACAGCGTGGGCCGGCCGAGCTGGTGCATCAGCGGGTCGGCGAACTCGTAGAAGGTGTCCGACAGGATCACCACCTGGTAGCTCGCGCGCAGGCCATCGAGGAAGTCCTTCGCGCCCGGCAGCGGCGCCATGCCCGCGATCACCGCCTGGATGTCGGCGAGCTTCAGCCCGCGCTCGCGCAGCAGCCCGAGCCGAAAGCGCATCAGCTTGTCGTAGTCGGGCTCGTCGCGTGTGGTGCGGCGGAATTCTGGGATGCCGGTGCGTTCGGCGAAGGCGATCCAGATCTCGGGGACGAGCACGCCCTCGAGGTCGAGGCAGACGACTTGCATGGTCGGGTCAGGAGAGGCGGGCAGACGCCCGGGCCGCCCCGGCAGGCCGCGGCGGACGACAGGCGCGATGGTAGCGGGTTCCGGGGCCGTGTCGGCCGGGCCGCGGCGCTCAGGGTCCCGTCGGGGTGTGTATCCCGCCATGGGGGCTAGAGACCTGGCGGGACGGCTGAAGCCGATGAAGTACCCGCTCAGGCCGTACCCGGGCAGACTGGACAAATGCCAGCCTAGGACACGATGTAGGCTGCCGCCCCGGTGGCGATCAAGGTCCCCTCGTCGTTGACCAGGCGCATCTGCGTGGACGACACGCGACCGCCCAGACGGATGACCTCGGCGCTGGCGATGAAGTGGCGTCCGATGCCCTGGCGCAGGTAGTCGATGCGCAGGTCGATCGTGGCCATGCGCGCGAAACGCTGCATGAACTGCTCGGTCGTCTCCGCCGGGTGGCGTTCGGCCATCGCTACCATGATGCCCAGCGCGCCGGTGGGGTCGAGCAGGGCCGAGATCACGCCACCGTGCAGCCGGCCGTACCCGTAATGCCCGACGAGCTCGGGCCTCATCTCGATGCGCACGCGGACGTCGCCGGGGGTCAGCGATGCCACCTTGAAGCCGAGCACCTGGTTGAAGGTGATCTTGTGCTCGAACAGGTCGGTCAGCGCGGCCTCGAGGCGCTGTTGTTCGGCGGCGCTGCGTGGGGGGAGGGGGGCTGTCGTCATCGTCAGTGTCTGCCTGGCAGCGTGCCTTCGAGCTTGCAGATGATGCCGAGCATGACCTCGTCGGCGCCGCCGCCGATGGAGGTCAGCCGGCCATCACGCCAGGCCTGGGAGATGGGGTTGTCCGCGGTGTAACCCATGCCGCCCCAGTACTGCAGGCAGCTGTCGGCCACTTCGCGCGCCAGGCGCCCGCTCTTGAGCTTGGCCATCGAGGCGAGGCGCGTGACGTCCTGCCCGGCGACATACTGCTCGACGGCGCTCCAGGTCAGCGCGCGCAGGGCTTCGACCTCGGTGCGCAGTTCGGCCAGGCGGAAGTGCACGACCTGGTTGTCGAGCACGCTGCGTCCGAAGGCCTGGCGCTGGCGCGTGTACTCGATCGTCAGGTCGATCATGCGGTCGAAGCCGCGTACCGAGTTGGCGGCCGCCCACAGGCGCTCTTCCTGGAACTGCAGCATCTGGTAGGTGAAGCCCTTGCCTTCCTCGCCGATGAGGTGTCGCCTGGGCACGCGCACGTTGTCGAAGAAGAGTTGCGCGGTGTCCGAGGCGTGCATGCCTACCTTGTGGATCTTCTGCTTCGTGATGCCGGCGGCGTCCATGGGCACGACGAGGAGGCTCTTGTTGCGGTGCGATGGGCCGTCGCCGGTGTTGACGAGCAGGCAGCACCAGTCAGCCTTGAGGCCGTTGGTGATCCACATCTTGCCGCCGTTGATGACCCACTCGCCACCCTCGGCGCGGGCGTGGGTGCGGATGGCCGCCACGTCGGAGCCGCCGCCGGGCTCGCTGACGCCCAGGCAAGCGACGTAGTCGCCCGCGATCGTGGGTGCCAGGAACTCGCGCCGCAGTTCGTCGGAGCCGAAGCGTGCCAGCGCGGGGGTGGCCATGTCGGTCTGCACGCCAATGGCCATGGGTACGGCGCCGCAGGCGCACGCGCCCAGGGCCTCGGCCATGACGGCGGAGTAGCTGAAGTCCAGCCCGGCGCCGCCATAGGCCTCGGGGTACTTCAGGCCGAGCAGGCCCAGGTCCCCCATCTTCTTGAAGACCTCGTGGCTCGGGAACTCCCCGGCAGCCTCCCAGGCGGGGACGTGGGGGTTGACCTCGTTCTCGATGAAGCGCTCGACGGTGTCGGCGATCTGGCGGTGTTCGGGTGTGAGTTGCATGGGGGGTGTGCCTCCGCGCTCATTGTTGTCCAGTTGCGCCGGGCGGTTGGTTTCGTGCCTTTGCTTCGCGGGCCCTCGGGCCAGGGCGATGCCCTCCGCTCATGTCCTCCGGGCACGCTGCAATGCAGGCGGGCGTGGGCGGCGTTCCCTGGGCGAAGGTCATCGTGCATGTCGCTTTTCTCGCGCCTGCGGCTCGCGGGCCCTCGGGCCAGGGCGACCCCCTCCGCTCATGTCCTCCGGGATCGGCCCGCAGGCCGATCCCTCCCCCTTTACTTCGCGGCGGGGGTCGCCCTGGCCCGAGGGCGGCTGGCGTCCGTGCGCGCAGTCGGTTCCTGGGTGCGCTGAGATGGTCGCAGCCCGGTGGGGCTTGGCGCCGTGCGCAGCGAAGTAAAGGAGGAGCCATCGGCTGCCAAGCCGATGGCGGGGGACATGAGCGGAGCACGGTGCCAGGACCCACCGGGCTCGCTGCGATGCAGGCGCGCGAAAGCACCGCGCTCCGAACCGGCGCCGTCAATGGCCGTCGACGTCGTCCCCCGCCTGCAGCACTGCCGGCACCACCGCCCTGTGGAAGCCGTCGAAGGGCGCGCTGCGGGCCTCGTCGCCGAGGGGGAAGATGTCGTTGCCCAGCGAGGCGGCGCCGTCGATCTGCACCGTGACGCCGCTGATGAAGGCTGCCGCCGGCGACAGCAGGAAGACGATGGCTGCAGAGACCTCGGCCTCCATCCCCAGACGCCGCAGCGGGACATGCTGCTTCAGTTTCGGGATGAAGGCCCGCAACGTGCTCCCGTAGTTGTCCATGCCGCTCGAGGCGATCCATCCCGGCGCAACCGCGTTCACGCGCACCCCGGCGTGGGCCCACTCGTAGGCCGCGGTCATCGTCAGGTTGCTCATGCCCGCGCGTGCCGCGCCGGAGTGCCCCATGCCGGGCATGCCGTTGCGGAAGTCTGCCGTCATGTTGACGATGGCGCCGCCATGCGCCTGCATGCACTGGTTGAACACCTCGCGCATCATCAGGAAGCCGCCGGTCAGGTTGCTGGCCACCACCGCGTCGAAGCCCTTCTTCGAGATCGCCAGCAGCGGGGCCGGGAACTGCCCCCCCGCGTTGTTCACCAGACCGGCAACCGGCCCGTGAAGCGCGATCACGCGCGCGACCGTCTCTCGCACTGCGTCCTCGTCGCGGATGTCCAGCGTGACGGTGTGGCACACGCCGCCGTCTTCGGCGATCTCGGACGCCACGCGCTCGAGCTTCTCGGCCTTGCGGCCGCTGATGACGATCCGGGCGCCGAGCGCGGCCAGTTCGTGCGCCGTGCAGCGCCCGATGCCGCTGCCTCCGCCGGTGACCCAGACGGTCTGGCCAGCAAAGAGGCCGGGGCGGAAGATGCTGGCGTAGGCGGCGAGCGGTTGGGCAGCGGGGTTCATGGGTTTCGGCGCTTCAGGGCGGGTGCGCGGACGCAAAGGCGAGAGATTAACCGCGCGCTGCGCAGACGCAGCCGGCAGGGGCGGTCACGTCTGCACGATCGGCCAAGGCGTCCGGCTGCTCTGCGAATCAAGGCGGGCAACGACGCCATGTGTGATGCAGTGATGCGTGTACGCAGACGCGCTATGATTCACTCATGCGCACTACGATCGATCTGCCAGAGAGCCTGCACAGCATCGCGATGGGCTTGGCGCGGCACACCGGCCGCAGCCTGAGCCAGACGATCGTGGACCTGGTGGAACGCGGCCTCGCGGCGCCGGCGCATGCAGCCGATGCCGGTTTGCCCGTGCCCCGCCTTTTGACGCACCCGGTGACCGGCCTGCCCGTGACGCGCAGCCGCCGTGTGGTCACGCCGCAGGACGTGGCCGAGCTCGAGGACGAGGTTTGATCTCCCGACGTTCGGGGGCCGTGCCTGAAGCCTTGGCAGCGCCGGAGGCCTCGCGCCCTGCCGCCGAGGCGAACACCGTGCTGCTGGACGGCAACGTCCTCGTCGCCCTGACGGACCAGTCTCACATCCACCACGAAGCAGCGAGCGCCTGGTTCGCGGGCGACCCGGCACCCTTTGCCACCTGCCCCATCACCCAGGGGACCCTGGTGCGCATGCAAATGCGCCTGGGTGCGGCGTCCGACATCCGTGCGGCCATGGCGCTGCTGGCGGCCTTGACGGCGCACCCGCGGCATCGCTTCTGGCCGGACACGCTGGGCTACGACGCCATCCGGCTTCGTGGCCTGGTGGGGCATCGCCAGATCACCGACGCCTACCTGGCCGCGCTGGCCCGGCGTCATCAGGGACGGCTCGCCACCTTCGATCAGGGGCTGGCGGCTCTGCACCCCGACGTCGCCGTGCGCGTGGGGTGATGGCGGGGACCTCGATACGGACACAAGGAACAGGATCTGGACATGAGCACCATCGGTATCGTCGGCGTGGGCATGATGGGCGTGGGCATCGCCACCAACCTGCAGAAGCACGGCCACCCCCTGAACCTGCTCGAGCATCCGGGCAACCAGCCCCTGGACGGCCTGGTGCGGGGCGGGGCGCGCACCTTTGCCGGCGCGGCGGCCCTGGCGGCGGCCTCGGATGTCGTCATCCTCGTCCTGACCGGGTCGCCGCAGGTGGAGGCGGTGCTCACCGGCGCCGGTGGCGTGCTGGAGGGGTTGCGCCCGGGCAGCGTCGTCATGGACTGCACCACCGCGATCCCGGCGTCCACGCGGCGCATGGCGCAGGCGGTGGAGGCGGCGGGCGGCAGATTTCTCGACACCGCTATGACGCGCACGCCGAAGGAGGCGATGGAGGGCCGGCTCAACCTGCTCGTGGGCGGCGACGCCGCGCTGCTCGAGGCCTGCCGGCCGGTGATGCGCTGCTATGCCGAGAACATCTTCCATGCCGGTCCGGTGGGCGCCGGGCACGGGATGAAACTGCTGCACAACTACGTCTCGCTGGGAATGGTGGCGCTGCTGTCCGAGGCCGCGGCCTGCGCGCGGCTCAACGGCGTGGGCGCTGACGTCTTCGTCGACGTGCTCGCCAAGGGCGGCGGCGGCGGCATCGCACTGGAGCGCGTCAAGCCCTATCTGCTGGCGCAGGACACCTCGGGGTTGCGCTTCACGATCGCCAACGCCTGCAAGGACCTCGGCTACTACCGCACCATGGTGGGCGACACCGGCGCCGCGGGCGACATCGCAGCGGCCGTGCTCGCCACGCTGCAACTCGGTCTGGAGCGCGGTGACGAGACGACGCTGCTGCCGCAACTGGTGGATTTGATCGGCCCGGGCGCAGCGGCGTCTGCGGGCGGCGGTCACAATTCCTGACCCACCACCTGACCATCGCCATGGACATCCCCACCATCACCGAAGCCTTCCGCTCCCGCATGGGGGAGGACAGCGGCCTGAACGCCACGCTGAAGTTCGACTGCGGCGACGACGGGGTCGTCGTGCTCGACGGGCGTTCGAGCCCGAACCGCGTCACCAACGAGGACGTCGAGGCCGACTGCACCATCCGCATCTCGCGCGAGAACCTGGTCGCGCTGATGTCCGGCAAGATGGACCCGACCATGGGTTTCATGACGGGCAAGTTCAAGGTCTCGGGTGACATGGGCGTGGCGCTGAAGCTGCAGAAGGTGATGTGAGAGGCTGAAGCCTGCCCTGGTCCGCCAGCTTGACGCCGTCCCGACCGCACCGCCGGAGCCCCCGATGAGCCTGCCGCTGTTCCCCTCCGCCTGGATGACCGACGAGCACCGCGCCTACCAGGACATGGTGGCGCGCTACATGGCCGAGCGCTGGGTGCCGCGCGCGTCCGAGTTTCGCGCCGCCGGGCGCATGGAGCCCGCCGTCTGGCGCGAGGCTGGCGCGCACGGGCTGCTGTGCGCCTCCACGCCCGAGGCCTGGGGCGGCGGCGGCGGTGACTTCGGGCACGAGGCCGTGGTGCTGCTGGAGCAGGCGCGCGCCAACCTCTCCGGCTGGGGCGGCTGCCTGCACTCGGCCATCGTCGCGCCCTACGTCCTGCACTACGGCACCGAGGCACAGAAGCGCCGCTGGCTGCCGCGCATGTGCACCGGCGAACTGATCGGCGCCATCGCCATGACCGAGCCCGGCACCGGCAGCGACCTGCAGGCCGTGCGCACGCGCGCGCGCCGCGACGGCGAGCACTACGTGCTCGACGGTGCCAAGACCTTCATCACCAACGGCGGCAACGCCAACCTGATCATCGTCGTCTGCCGCACCAGCGACGAGCTGGGCGCGCGCGGCGTCTCGCTGCTGGTGCTCGAGACCGAGGGCGCCGCCGGCTTCCGCCGCGGCCGGCTGCTCGACAAGGTGGGCATGAAGGCGCAGGACACGGCCGAACTCTTCTTCGACGGCGTGCGGGTGCCGGCCGACCACATCCTCGGCGGCGCCGAGGGCCAGGGCTTCTTCCAGCTGATGCAGCAGCTGCCGCAGGAGCGGCTGATGATCGCCGTCACCGGCGTCGGCGCGATGGAGCGCGCGCTCGACGAGACCCTGCGCTACACCAAGGAGCGCAAGGCCTTCGGCAAGGCCGTGTGGGACTTCCAGAACACGCGCTTCAAGCTCGCCGAGGTGCAGGCCACCGTGCTCGCCACGCGCGCCTTCGTCGACGCCTGCATCGCCGCGCACCTGAAGGGCGAGCTCGACGCCGCGCGCGCCGCCCTGGCCAAGGCCTGGGTCAGCGAGCAGCAGTGCAAGGTCATGGACGAATGCCTGCAGCTCTTCGGCGGCTACGGCTACATGATGGAGTACCCCATCGCAGAGCTCTACGTCGACGCGCGCGTGCAGCGCATCTACGGCGGCACGAACGAGATCATGAAGGAGCTGGCCTCGCGCTCGATGTGAGCGCGGGGTGTCGGCTGGCACACGACGATTCGACCCAACCACGCCACCGCCCGATGGCAGGGCGCCTGCGAGCCGTGTCTACGCTGATGGACCGCCGCCGCGGCGTCCGCCGGAGCCGGTCTCCCCTCCCTCGCCAACCCGTCACGAGCACCCGATGACCCAGGCCTACATCTACGACCACGTGCGCACGCCGCGCGGCAAGGGCAAGAAGGACGGGGGCCTGCACCAGGCCGCCCCGGTGTGGCTGTTGCGCACGCTGCTGCAGTCGCTGCAGCAGCGTCTCGCGCTCGACACCTCCCTCGTCGACGACGTCGTGCTCGGCTGCGTGACCCCCGTGGGCGAGCAGGGGGCCGACATCGCCCGCACCGCCGTGCTCGACGCCGAATGGGCGCAGACGGTGGCCGGGGTCACGCAGAGCCGCTTCTGCGCCAGCGGGCTCGAGTCGGTCAACCTGGCCGCGGCCAAGGCCATGAGCGGCTGGGAGGACCTGGTCGTCGCGGGCGGGGTCGAGAGCATGAGCCGCTGGCCCATGGGCAGCGACGGCGGCGCCTGGGTGATGGACCCGCGCGTGAACCAGAAGCTCGGCTTCGTGCCCCAGGGCATCGGCGCCGACCTGATCGCCACGATGGAGGGCTGGAACCGCGCCGACGTCGACGCCTATGCGCTGCGCTCGCACCAGCGCGCGGCGGCGGCCCAGGCCGAAGGGCGCTTCGCGCGCTCGCTCGTGCCGGTTCGCGACGTCGCCGGTCTGATGCTGCTCGACCGCGACGAGACCATCCGTTCCGGCGCCAGCCTGGAGGCGCTGGCGCAACTCCAGCCCTCGTTCGCCGCGATGGGGCAGATGGGCTTCGACGCCACCGCGCTGCGCAAGTACACGACGGTCGAGCGCATCGCGCACGTGCACCACGCGGGCAATTCCTCGGGCATCGTCGATGGCGCCGCGCTGATGCTGGTGGGCTCCCGGGCGGGCGGCGAGCGCGCCGGGCTGAAGCCGCGCGCGCGCATCCGGGCGGCGGCCGTCATCGGCTCGGAGCCGACGATCATGCTCACCGGGCCCACGCCCGCCTGCCGCAAGGCGCTGGCCAAGGCCGGGATGGCGCCCGGCGACATCGACCTCTGGGAGATAAACGAGGCCTTCGCCGTCGTGCCGATGAAGACCGCGCGCGACCTCGGCGTCGATCTCGACCGCGTCAACGTCAACGGCGGCGCCATCGCGATGGGCCACCCGCTGGGCGCGACCGGCTGCATCATCCTCGGCACCCTGCTCGACGAACTCGAGCGCCGCGGCCTGGCCACCGGCCTGGCCACGCTGTGCGTCGGCGGCGGCATGGGCATCGCCACCATCATCGAGCGCGTCTGACCATGAACACCCCCGACACTGTCTCCGCGGTCGCGCTCGAGCTCGGCGCCGACGGCATCCTGATCGCCACGATGAACCTGCCCGGGCGGCCGATGAACGTCGTCGGGCCGACGCTGATGGCCGGGATCGCCGCCGCGGCAGAGCGTCTGGCCGGCGATCCCGCCGCGCTCGGTCTGGTCCTGACCTCGGCCAAGTCCGATTTCTGCGCCGGCGGCGACCTGGACGAGATGTTCACCTGGACGCGGGCCGAGCAGCCCTTCGAGGCCACGATGGCGATGAAGCGCGTGCTGCGCCGGCTCGAGACCTGCGGCAAGCCCGTGGCGGCGGCGCTCAACGGGCATGCGCTGGGCGGCGGGCTGGAGATCGCGCTCGCCTGCCACGCGCGCTTCGCGCTGGACGACTCCCGGCTCAAGCTCGGCCAGCCCGAGGTCAAGCTCGGGCTGCTGCCCGGCGGCGGCGGCACGCAGCGCCTGCCGCGCCTGGTGGGCCAGCAGCAGGCCCTGCAGCTCATGGCCGAGGGCAGCGAGATCGGCGTGCAGCGCGCCCAGGCCCTGGGCCTGCTCGCCGGCCTCTCGGCCGATCGCGATGCCCTGCTGGCCCAGGCCCGCACCTGGTGCCTGGCGAACCCGAAGGCCCAGCAGCCCTGGGACGCGCCGAAATTCCGCTGGCCGGGCGGCGACTCGCGCACGCCGGCGGCGCTGCAGATGTTCTCGATCGCTCCCTCGATGGCCTCGGTCAAGAGCCAGGGCAACTACCCCGCGATCACGCACATCCTGAGCTGCGTCTTCGAGGGCGGCCTGCTCGGCTTCGACGCCGCTTGCGAGCTCGAGAGCCGTTACTTCGCCGCCTGCGCGATGTCACGCCAGAGCAAGAACATGATCAGCACGCTCTGGTTCCAGCTCAACGCGGTGAAGAAGGGCGCTTCGCGCCCGGCGGGGCTGCCGCGCGCCGGCGTGCGCAAGCTCGGCGTGCTCGGCGCCGGGATGATGGGCGCCGGCATCGCACATGCGGCAGCGCAGGCCGGCGTGGAGGTGGTGCTGCTCGACACCACGCCGCAGGCAGCCGAGCGCGGGCGCGACCATGCGCGCAGCCTGCTGGACAAGGCCGTGGCCCGGGGCCGCCGCACCGCCGCGCAGCGCGACGCCATGCTGGCGCGCATCGTGCCGACGACCGACTTCGCCCTGCTCGCCGGCTGCGAGCTCGTGATCGAGGCCGTATTCGAGGACCGCGCGGTCAAGGCCGACGTCACGCGCCGCGCCGAGGCGGTGATCGGGGCCGACGCCGTCTTCGCCTCCAACACCTCGACGCTGCCGATCACCGGGCTGGCCCAGGCGAGCGCGCGGCCGGCGCAGTTCATCGGCCTGCACTTCTTCAGCCCGGTGGACCGCATGCCGCTGGTCGAGATCATCGTCGGCGCGCAGACCAGCGCGCAGACGCTGGCGCGCGGCTTCGACTTCGTGCAGCAGATCGGCAAGACGCCGATCGTCGTCAACGACGCGCGCGGCTTCTACACCAGCCGCGTCTTCGGCACCTATGTGATGGAGGGCGTGGCCATGCTCGCCGAGGGCGTGCACCCGCGCCACATCGAGGCCGCCGGCCTGCAGGCGGGCATGCCCATGCCGCCGCTGGCGCTGCAGGACGAGGTCTCGCTCTCGCTGTCGCTGCACGTGGCGGAACAGACGCGCAAGGACCTCGAGGCTGAGGGCCGGCCGGCGGCCGAGCACCCGGGCATGGCGTTGATCCGCCGCCTGTGCGCGCTCGGCCGCGTCGGGCGCAAGGCCGGGCAGGGCTTCTACGACTGGCCGGCGGGCGAGGGCGGCGGTGAGAAGTGCCTGTGGTCGGGCCTGGCCCGCGAGTGGCCCGTGGCTGCCGACCAGCCCCCGCAGCAGGAACTCATCGACCGCCTGATGTTCGCGCAAGCCAACGAGGCCGCGCGCTGCCTGGGCGAGGGCGTGCTGCGCTCGGTGGCCGACGGCAACGTCGGCTCCATCCTCGGCTGGGGCTTCGCGCCGTTCGAGGGCGGCGCGCTGCAGTACATCGAGTCGCGCGGCGTGGCGGCCTTCGTCGAACGCGCGCGCGTACTCGCCGCCCGCCACGGGCCCCGCTTCGAGCCCGCGCCGCTGCTCGTTCGGCTGGCAGAACAGGGCAGGGGGCTGGCCGAAGCGGGGGCCTGAGACTCAGGACGCCCGCAGACCGCGCAGGCCTGTCGCCATGCCGCGCCATGACCGGCTCGACGCGCTGCGCGGCGCCGCCATCGTCTGGATGGCGGTCTTCCACCTCTGCTTCGACCTGAACCACTTCGGCTGGATGCAGCCGCGACAGGACTTTTACGCCGACCCGTTCTGGACGCTGCAGCGCAGCGCCATCGTCAGCCTCTTCCTGTTCTGCGCCGGGGTGTCGCAGGCGGTGGCGCTGGCCGCGGGGCAGGGCTGGGGCCGCTTCTGGCGCCGCTGGGCCCAGGTCGCAGGCTGCGCGCTGCTGGTCGGCGCCGGCTCGGCGTTGATGTTCCCGCACAGCTGGATCAGCTTCGGCGTGCTGCACGCCATCGCGCTGATGCTGGTGCTCGGCCGGCTGGTCGCGCCCTTGCCGGGGCCGGCGCTGGTGGTGCTGGGCGCCGCTCTCCTGGTGCTGCCGCACGTGTGGACCCATCCCTACTTCGACAGCCGCTGGACGAACTGGGTCGGCCTCGTCACGCGCAAGCCGGTGACCGAGGACTACGTGCCGCTGCTGCCCTGGTGGGGGGTGATGCTGTGGGGCCAGGCCGCCGGACGCTGGCTGCTGGCGCGGCGGGCGCACGTGTTGAGCGGGCGCCTGCCCCGCGTTGCGCGGCCGCTGGCGGTGCTGGGCCGCTGGAGCCTGAGCTTCTACATGCTGCACCAGCCGGTGCTGATCGGGCTGCTGATGCTGGCGGCGACAATCGGGCGGTGAGTACCGCCAAGATCCTGTTCGGCTTCCACGCCGTCGCCGTGCGCCTGAAGACCGCGCCCGCGTCGGTGCTGGACATCCATGTCGACGCCACGCGCCGCGACGCGCGCATGCGCCAGTTCGTCGAGCGCGCGCAGGAGGCGGGCGTGCGTCTGCTCGACAGTGACGACGCGCGCCTCACGCGCCTGGCCGGCACGGCGCGGCACCAGGGCGTGGTGGCGCGCGTGGCGCCGCTCGCGCCCAGGCACTCGCTCGACGAGGTGCTGGACGAGGCCGAGGCGGCCGGGCGCGGCCCGGCGCTGGTGCTGGCGCTGGACGGCGTGACCGACCCGCACAACCTGGGCGCCTGCCTGCGCACGGCCGACGGCGCCGGCGCGCACGCCGTCATCGCCCCCAAGGACCACGCCGTGGGCCTGAACGCGACCGTGGCCAAGGTCGCCAGCGGCGCTGCCGAGACCGTGCCCTACCTGATGGTGACCAACCTTGCGCGCGCGCTGGGCGAGCTGCAGGACCGCGGCCTGCGCGTCATCGGTACCAGCGACGACGCGCCGCGCACCCTGTACGAGGCCGACCTGCGCGGCCCGGTCGTGCTGGTGCTCGGCGCCGAGGGCAGCGGCCTGCGACAGCTCACACGCCGCACCTGCGATGAACTCGTGCGCATCCCGATGCACGGCGCGGTCGAGAGCCTGAACGTCTCGGTTGCGACGGCACTGTGCCTGTACGAGGCGGTGCGCCAGCGCGCTGAGCGGGCGCCAGCGCGCTGAGCGAGCGCGACGCCCCGGCTCTCAGACCCAGCCCAACGCCCCGGCCACCGCGCCAGCGGCGATCGGCCACAGCGGGCTCCACTTCGTCCGCACCATCCACACGACCGTGGCGGCGAAGAGCAGCCAGCCCACGGCGGAGGTGCGCGTGGGTTCGGTCAGTATCCAGCTCGTGGCCAGCAGCAGGCCGATCGTCACCGGCGCCATGCCCTCGGTGAAGGCGCGCACGCCGCGCTGCTCGCGGCGTTGCTCGCCCCAGCGCGCGACGGTGTAGGTCAGCAGCGTCGACGGCAGCAGGCTGCCCGCCAGCGTGGCGGCCACACCCGCCAGCCCGCCGACGTTGAAGCCGATGACGGCGACGAAGAGCACATTCGGCCCGGGCGCAGCCTGCGCCAGCGCGACCGAGCCGCTGAAGGTGGCGTCGTCAAGCCAGCCGCGCTCGGCGACGACAAAGCGGTGCATGTCGGGCACCGTGGTGATGGCCCCGCCGATGGCCAGCAGCGAGAGCATCGCGAAGTGCAGGAACAGGCCGAACCAGTCGGCCCCGGTGAGCGCCAGGGTGCCGAAGAGGAGGTCGTTCACCGGCGCAGCTTCCACCATGCCACGCTCCAGGCCGCCGGGCCCAGGGCTGCCAGCACCAGCGCCATCGGCCAGCGCAGTACGCCCACCGCGGCGGTCGTCAGGGCGGCCAGCGCGATGCACGTGGCCAGGCCCATGGCGTTACCTCGAAGCGTGCCAGACACCTTTACCGCGGTCGAGAGGATCAGCGCCGCGGCGACCATGCCCATGCCGCGCAGGGCGCCAGCCACCTGCGGCAGGTGCGCGGCCTGGCGCGCGAGCAGTGTCAGCGCCAGCACGATCACCAGCGGCGCGGCCAGCAGCCCGGCCAGGGCCGCGGCCCCACCGCGCCAGCCGAAGTGCCGGTCGCCGAAGATCAGCGCCATGTTGAAGATGTTCGGCCCCGGCAGCACCTGCCCGATCGACAGCAGTTGCACGAACTCCTGCTTCGTCAGCCAGCGGCGGCGCTCGACCAGCTCGCGCTGGGCCACCGGCAGCACGCCGCCGAAGCCCTGCAGCGCCAGACGGTTGAAGGCCAGGAAGATCTCGGTCAGCGAGGCCGGCCCGGCGGCGGGGGATTCGGCCGATGCGGCTTCCCGTGGCCCGACGCTCACCGCAGCACCTTCAGCGCCTCGGGGTTGACGATGTTCGTCGGCTCGCCGCGGGCGAAGGCGATGATGTTGTCGAAGGCGGCGCGAAAGTACAGCTCGTAGCTGTCCTGCTCGACGTAGCCGATGTGCGGCGTGCACACCGCGTTCTCCAGCCGCAGCAGCGGATGCCCCTGCAGGATAGGCTCGGTCTCGAACACGTCCACCGCTGCCATGCCGGGCCGGCCACGGTTCAGCGCCGAGACCAGTGCGCCTTCCTGCACAAGTTCGGCGCGCGAGGTGTTGACGAACAGCGCGGTCGGCTTCATGCGGGCCAGGTCCTCGACCGTGACGATCTCGCGCGTGGCGTCGTTCAGCCGCAGGTGCAGCGTGATCACGTCGCTGTCCTGGAAGAAAGCTTCCCGGCTGGCGGCGACCTCCAGCCCGTGGGCGGCTGCCTGCGCGCGCGAGGCCTCTCGCCCCCAGACCATCACGCGCATCCCGAAGGCCTGCCCGTAGCCGGCCACGAGCTGGCCGATCTTGCCGTAGCCCCAGATGCCAAGCGTCTTGCCGCGCAGCACCATGCCGATGCCGAAGTTCGGCGGCATCGAGGCCGCCTTCAGGCCGCTCTGCTGCCAGGCGCCATGCTTCAGGTTGCCCACGTACTGCGGCAGCCGCCGCATGGCGGCCATGATCAGTGCCCAGGTCAGCTCGGCCGGCGCGACCGGCGAGCCCACGCCCTCGGCCACCGCGATGCCCAGGCGCGTGCAGGCCTCGACGTCGATGTGGCTGCCCACGCGCCCGGTCTGGGCGATCAGCCGCAGGCGCGGCAGCTTCTCGAGCAGTTGCTTCGGGAAGTGCGTGCGCTCGCGGATGGGCACCAGCACGTCGGCGTCGCGCAGCCGCACCGAGAGTTGGCCGTTGCCCTTGACGGTGTTGGTGAAGACCTTGGCGTTCAGCGGCTCCATCAGCGCTGCGCACTTCAGCTTGCGCACCGCGTCCTGGTAGTCGTCGAGGATGATGACGTTCATGGCCGGCGCGATTCTGCCTTGCCCGGTGGCATGATCCGATGCGAACGGTGAGCCGAGGCACGGGTATCGTGCTCGGCACGGCCATCGACAGGAGACACGCCATGGCGAGGTGGATCAGGCGCCTGGGCCTGGGATTTGCGGCCCTGCTCGCGCTGGCAGCGCTTGGGATAGGGTTCTACGCTTGGCGCGCGACGCCCGCCCATGACGGCGCATCGACGGTGCCGGGCCTGGCCGGCGAGGTGCGCATCGAGCGCGACCACCACGGCATCCCCACGGTGCGCGCCGGCAGCCTGCGCGACGCGATGTACGGCCTGGGCCTCGCGCACGCGCAGGACCGGCTCTGGCAGCTCGAGACGCACCGCCGCATCGGCGCCGGCCGCCTGGCCGAGGCTTTCGGCGCCGGCGCGCTCGACACCGACCGCTTCCTGCGCGCGCTCGGGGTGCGCCAGGCGGCGCAGGCGCAATGGGAGCGCACCTCCGGCGAGGCGCGCGAGGTGCTCGAGGCCTATGCCGCCGGCGTCAACGCCGGCATCCGCCAGGCCTCGTGGGCCCTGCCGCCGGAGTTCCTCGTCCTCGGCGTCGAGCCCGAGCCCTGGACGCCGGTGGACAGCCTCGCCTGGGCCATCATGATGGCCTGGGACCTGGGCGGCAACTGGAACGCCGAGCTGGCCCGCCTGCGTCTGGCCGGGCGACTGCCGCTGGACCGCCTGAACCAGATCGTCCCGCCCTACCCGGGGGACGCGCCGCCGGCCACGCGCGACTACCCGGCGCTGTACGCCGAGCTCGGCCTGCGCGCCGGCGCCGTGCGCAAGGCCCTGGTGGACCTGCCGGACCTGGCGCCGCCCTCGGGCGTCGAGGGCACGGGCTCGAACAACTGGGTCCTGGCCGGCGCGCGCAGCGCCACCGGCGGCCCGCTGCTGGCCAACGACCCGCACCTGCGCCTGAGCGTGCCGGCGCTGTGGTACTTCGCGCGGCTGGAGGCGCCGGGGGTCAAGGCCGCCGGGGCGACGATGCCGGGATTACCGTCCGTCGTGCTCGGCCAGAACGCCGATATCGCCTGGGGTTTCACGAACACCGGCCCCGACGTGCAGGACCTCTACCTCGAGCGCGTGAAGGACGGCGACCCGACGCGCTACCTCACTCCCGACGGCGATGCCGCCTTCGAGACGCGCGAGGAGACGGTGCGCGTCAAGGGCCAGCCGGCGCAAGCGCTGCGCCTTCGCGCGACGCGCCACGGCCCGGTGATCTCGGACGCCGGCACGCTCGCCGACGTGGTGGGCAGTCAGCCACAGGCGGCGCCGATGGTACTGGCCCTGCGCTGGACGGCGCTGGACCCCGACGCCGACCCCATCGGCGCCGGCCTGAAGATGCTGCGCGCGCGCTCGGTCGACGAGTTCGTGGCCGCCTCGGCGCTGTGGGTGGCGCCGATGCAGAGCATGGTCGTGGCCGACCGCGCCGGGCGCATCGGCTTCGTCGCCGCCGGGCGCCTGCCACAGCGCCGGCCCGACAACGACCTGCGCGGCCTGGCGCCGGCGCCGGGCTGGGACGCGCGCTATGACTGGGCCGGCTGGGTATCCGCGCAGCAGACGCCGCGCGAGTTCGACCCGCCGCGCGGCTGGCTCGCGACGGCGAACCAGCGCATCCACGGGCCGGACTACCCGCACCACCTGACGCACGACTGGACGCTGCCGTTCCGGCAGCAGCGCATCGAGCAGTTGCTGGAGGCCCGCCCGACGCACACGCTGGACGACCTGGCGCGCATGCAGGCCGACGAGACCTCGCTCGCGGTGGCGCCGGTGCTGCCCTGGTTGCGCGCGGCCCGGCCGGAGCATCCGCTGGCTGCGGCTGCACACGCCGCGCTGGCGGGCTGGGACGGGCGCATGGCGGCCGACAGCGCCGCGCCGCTGATCCACTGGGCCTGGCTGCGGCAGCTCACGCGCGCGCTCTTCGTCGACGAGGTCGGCGCCGAGGACTTCGAGCGCCTGTTCGGGCCGCGCACCTTCTTCGACGCGGTGCTCGGCGTGATCGAGCGCGACGACGCCTGGTGGTGCGACGACAAGACCACGCCCGCGGTCGAGAGCTGTGGCGCGATTTCCGCGCGCGCAATGGCGGCTGCGCTGGACGAACTCACGCAGCGCTTCGGCCCGGACGTGGCCGCCTGGCGCTGGGGGCCGGCCCACGCCTCGGTGGCCGAGCACCGGCCCTTCAGCCGCGTCAAGGCGTTGGCGCGCGTGTTCGAGCTGCGCGTGCCCGTGGGCGGTGACACCTACACCGTCAACGCCACGCGCGTCACGCTCAAGCCGCACCCCGCCACGGGCGAGCTCTACCTCAACGAGCACGGGGCGAGCCTGCGCGCGCTGTATGACGTCGCCAACCCCGCGCGCTCGCGCGTGATGCACAGCAGTGGCCAGAGCGGGTTGCCCTGGTCGGCCCACTACCGCAGCTTCCTGCCGCGCTGGGCCGGTGTGGATTACGTGCCGCTGTGGCCCGAGGGACCCAATGCCACGGCAGGGGGCACCCTGGTGCTGAAGCCGGGCGCGCGGTGAGCCGGCGGCGCCGGCCAGGGCGCCCAGGCCGGGGGCTGAGCCTTGCGCTCAGGCGCTCACCCTCACATGAGCATCGTGTTGCGGATCAGCCCGACGGCGACACCCTCGAGCGCGAACCCGGGTTGGTCCGGGCTGACGACGATGGGCGCGTAGTCGGGGTTTTCGGGCAGCAACTCGACATGTTGCTTCGTGCGGCGCCAGCGCTTGACGGTGACCTCGTCACCCAGGCGCGCGACGACGATCTGGCCGTTGCGGGCCTCGCTGGCCTGCTTCACGGCGAGGAGGTCACCGTCGAGGATGCCGGCGTCGCGCATGCTCATGCCGCGCACGCGCAGCAGGAAGTCGGGGCGGCGCGGGAACATCGAGGCTTCGACGACATAGCTCTGGTCGACGTGCTCCTGTGCGAGGATGGGACTGCCGGCGGCCACCCGCCCCACGAGTGGGAGGGTCAGTTGGGCGAGGCTGGGCAAGGGCAGCGCGTACTGGCGGCCGTGCAGGCTGTCCCGCGCGGCATTGAGCGCGCGCAGCGTGTCGGACTTCAGTCGGATGCCGCGCGAGGTGCCGCTGGCGAGGTCGATCACGCCCTTGCGCGCGAGCGCCTGCAGGTGTTCCTCGGCTGCGTTGGGCGACCTGAAGCCCAGTTCGGCGGCGATCTCGGCGCGGGTGGGCGGTGCGCCGGTGCGTTCGATCGTGCTCAGCACGAGGTCGAGGATCTGCTGCTGGCGGTCGGTCAGCTTGGGGGCTTCGATCATCGGACGGGCCTTTGCGTGCGGCGGTGGTGGCGGGCGGCTGCCGACGGCGATGCCGCCGGCTGGCGTTTCATACAGTGACTGTATTTTCATCCAGAGAGGGCCGAGATGGCAAGTGAATCACCACTGGGCAGACGGCGCGTCGTCGTTCTCGGCACCGGCGGCACGATCGCCGGCGCGGCCGCGAGCGCCACCGACAACGTGGGCTACGCAGCGGCGCAACGCAGCGTGCAGTCGCTGCTGGCGGCCGTGCCGGCGCTGGCTGGCTTCGACCTCGAGGCTGAGCAGGTGGCCCAGGTCGACAGCAAGGACATGAGCCAAGCGATCTGGGCCGCGCTGGCGCGGCGCTGCGCCGCGCACCTGGCGCGGCCCGAGGTCGCCGGCCTGGTCGCCACGCACGGCACCGACACGCTGGAGGAGACCGCCTGGCTGCTGCACCGGGTGCTGGGGCGGGCCGGCGGCCTGGCCAAGCCGGTGGTGCTGACGGCGGCGATGCGTCCCGCCACCTCCTTGCAGGCCGACGGCCCGCAGAACCTGCTGGACGCCGTGACCCTGGCTGCCGAACCGGGTGCGCGCGGCGTACTCGTCGCGCTGGCCGGACAGGTCTGGGCCGGGGCCGAGGTGCGCAAGGTGCACAGCTGGCGGCTGGAGGCCTTCGCCGCCGGCGACGCCGGGCCCTTGGCCCTGCTGCGCGAGGGCCGGGTGCTGGGGCTGCGGCCGTGGCCGGGCCAGGGCGGTGACGCGCTGGCTTGGCCCCCGGTGCCTGCGCCCGAGGATCTGCCCGAGGCCGACGAGGCCTGGCCTTGGGTGGAGATCGTCACGAGCCACGGCGGTGCGCGGTCCGATGCCGTCGGACTGTGGTGCGGGGCTGGCGTGCGCGGCCTCGTCGTGGCCGCCACCGGCAATGGAACGGTTCACTCCGCCCTCGACGACGCCCTGGCTGCGGCCGCAGCGCGCGGGGTGCCGGTGCTGCGCGCCACGCGCTGCGCGGCCGGCGGCATCGTCGAAAGGCAGTCCTCCGCAGCGGCTGCCGCCGCGATCGAAGCCGCCCGCCACCTGACGCCGGTGCAGGCGCGCGTGGAACTCATGCTGCGGCTGCTGGCGCGCCCACCCGAGCGGGATTAGCCCGGCGCCGCCGCCTGCAGCGACTCGAGCTGCTCGTTGAGCTCGAGCCAGCGCTCTTCCAGCATCGCGATCTCGGCCGCAACGTGGTTCAGGCGCCGGCCGTGTTCGGCGATGTCGGGCGGGGCCAGGGTGCCGGTGGCGAGCGCCGCCTCGACCTGAGCGCGCTCGGCGCCGAGCTTGCCCAGGCGCTGGTCGATCTGCGCGATCTCGGTGCGCAGCGGGCGCATGGCATCGGCCAGCTTCTGGCGTGCGGCGGCACGGGCCTTGCGGTCGTCGGCGCCGCCGCCGGGTGCAATGCCCGACAACGCCGAGGTGCGACCCGATGGCGGCGCGTTACCCTTGGGAGGTGCGGGCGATGCCGGCACGGCGGCCGTGCCCGCAGGTGTCTGGCCCCTGGGGCCCGAGCCCGTGGCGCCTGCGGGAGCCCCCGCGGCCATGCCGGTATCCAGCCCGCGCAGGAAGGTCACCGCGTCCGGCGGCACCGTCCCCCGCGCCGTGGCCCGGCTCACCTCGAGCAGCCAGCGCTGGTAGTCGTCGAGGTCGCCGTCGAAGGGAAGGACGCCGCCGCGCGTGACGAGCCAGAACTCGTCGCAGACCTCGCGCAGCAGCGCACGGTCGTGGCTGACGAGCAGCACCGTGCCCTCGAACTCGTTCAGCGCGATCGACAGCGCCTCGCGCGTGGCCAGGTCCAGGTGGTTGGTCGGCTCGTCCAGCAGCAGCAGGTTGGGGCGGCGCCAGACGATGGTGGCCAGCACCAGGCGCGCGCGCTCGCCGCCCGACAGCGTGTCGACCGCCTGGTGCACCATGTCGCCCTCGAAGCGGAACTGACCCAGGTAGTTGCGCAGCGCCTGCTCGCGCGTGTCGGTCCCGGCCGGCGGCTGCTCGCGCGCCAGGCGCGTCATGAGCTGCAGCGGGGTGTCATCGGCGTGCAGCAGGTCCATCTCCTGCTGCGCGAAGTAGCCCACCGCCAGGCCCTTGCCCTCGGTCGTGGTGCCGCCCAGGGGCGGCAGCACGCGGGCGATCGTCTTCACCAGCGTGGACTTGCCCTGGCCGTTGGCGCCCAGGATGCCGATGCGCTGTCCGGCCATCACGGTGCGGGTGACATGGTGGACGATGGGCAGCGGCCCCTCGGCGCCCATGTAGCCGCAGGCCACGTCACGCAGCGCCAGCATCGGGTTGGGCAGGCTCACCGGCTCGCGGAACTCGAAGGCGAAGTCGCTCGCCGTCAGCACCGGCGCGAGCTTTTCCATGCGCGCCAGTGCCTTCACCCGGCTCTGCGCCTGCTTCGCCTTGGTGGCCTTGGCCTTGAAGCGGTCGATGAAGCGCTGCAGGTGGGCGATGCGTTCCTGCTGCTTGTCGAAGGCGGCCTGAGCCTGGGTCAGGCGCTCGGCGCGCATGCCCTCGAAGGCGCTGTAGTTGCCGCCGTAGCGGGTGATGCGCGACTCGTCCAGGTGCAGGGTGACGCGCGTGACGGCGTCGAGGAACTCGCGGTCGTGACTGATGACGACCATCGTGCCCGGGAAGCGCTGCAGCCAGGCTTCCAGCCAGACCAGCGCGTCCAGGTCGAGGTGGTTGGTCGGCTCGTCCAGCAGCAGCAGGTCGGCCGGGCACATCAGCGCGCGCGCAAGCTGCAGCCGCATGCGCCAGCCACCGGAGAAACTGTTCACCGGCGCGTCGAGCTGGTCGACGCGAAAGCCCAGCCCCAGCAGCAGCGCCTGCGCACGGGCGCGGGCGTCGAAGGCGCCGGCCTCCTGCAGCGCGGCGTGCGCCTCGGCCATGGCGTGGCCGTCGTCGGCGGCCTCGGCAGCGGTCAGCGCGGCCTGGGCGCGTTGCAGCGGCAGGTCGCCCTGGAGCACGAACTCAGTGGCCGCGTCGCCGGTTTCGGGCATGTGCTGCGCGACCTCGCCGACCTGCCAGCGCGGCGGGATGTCGACATCGCCCGCATCGGCCTGCAGCCGGCCGGTCAACAGGGAGAACAGGCTGGACTTGCCGGCGCCGTTGCGGCCGACCAGGCCTGCCTTCTCGCCTGGATTGAGCGTGAAACTGGCGCCTTGCAGCACGACCTTGGCGCCACGGCGCAGCGTGACGTCGCGCATGGTGATCATGTCAGGTGGGCTCCAGGGAGGGCCAGTCGCTCGGGCGCCGGCAGGAAAGAGGCGGTCACAACTGCTCCCGCGTCAGCAGCAGCACCTGATCGTCGCCGGCGCTGCATGGCAGCCAGACAGGCTCGAGCCGTGGAAAGGCCTTCTCGAAATGGGCTCTTTCGTGGCCGATCTCCAGCACCAGCGCACCGCCGGGCTTCAGGGCCGCCGCCGCGCCGGCCAGCAGTGGCCGTATGAAGTCCATGCCATCGTCGCCGCCGGCCAATGCCAGCGCGGGCTCGGCCCGGTATTCCGCCGGCAGGCAGGCCATGGACTGCGCGTTCACGTAGGGTGGGTTGCAAAGGATCAGGTCGTAAAGCCGGCCCCGCACGGCGGCGAGGCCGTCGCCGTGGACCAGCGTGATGCGGTCGGCCACGCCGTGGCGCTCGACGTTGCGCGCAGCCACCGCCAACGCGTCAGCCGAAAGGTCGCTCGCGTCGACGCGGGCCTCGGGCCAGGCCATCGCCGCCAGCACCGCCAGGCTGCCGTTGCCGGTGCACAGGTCGAGCACCTCGGCCGGCTCGTGGCCGAGCCAGGCGTCGATCAGGCCCTCGGCCAGCACCTCGGCGATCAGCGAGCGCGGCACGATCGCGCGCTCGTCCACGCTGAAGGGCACGCCCTGCAGCCAGGCCTCGCCGGTGAGGTAGGCGGCAGGCTTGCGCGTGGCGATGCGCTCCGCCACCAGCGCCTGTACGCGAGCCACTTCGTCGGCGCTGAGCACCCGCGCGGCCACGCCGTCCAGGTCGTCCAGCGGCAGCCCGAGGCGCCACAGCACCAGCCAGGCGGCCTCGTCGCGCGCACAGGCTGTGCCGTGGCCGAAGCTCACGCCCGCGGCTTCCAGGCGCGCGCCGCACTGCTCGACCAGTTCCAGCAGGGTCATGGGCAGGGCCGAGGCGACACGCCCGCCGCAGGGCGTGGCTGCGTGGACGCCGCGGTGGCGGCCGGACGCGTCATCAGGCCGGCGTTCACGCCAGCAAGCGCTCGAGCGTGCGCCGGTAGATGTTCTTCAGCCGCTCCACGTCGGCCACGGCCACGCGCTCGTCGACCTTGTGGATGGTCGCGTTGACGGGCCCGAACTCGACGACCTGGGGGCAGGCGCGGGCGATGAAGCGGCCGTCGGAGGTGCCGCCGGTGGTGGAGAGCTCGGCCTGGACGCCGGTCTCGTCGGCGATGGCGGCCACCAGGGCCTCGCTCAGAGCGCCCGGGCGGGTGAGGAAGTGCTCGCCGCCCAGCGTCCAGGCGATCTCGTGCTCGACGCCATGGCGCTGCAGCACCTCGTGCACGCGCGCCTTCAGGCCCTCGGCCGTGCTCTGGCTGGAGTAGCGGAAGTTGAAGTCCACCACCAGCTCGCCGGGGATGACGTTGGTCGCCCCCGTGCCGCCGTGGATGTTGCTGACCTGCCAGGTGGTGGGCGGGAAGAACTCGTTGCCCTCGTCCCAGGTGGTGGCCGCCAGTTCGGCCAGCGCCGGCGCGAAGCTGTGGATGGGATTGCGCGCGAGCTGCGGGTAGGCCACGTGACCCTGCACGCCGCGCACCGTGAGCCGGCCCGAAAGCGTGCCGCGGCGGCCGTTCTTGACCGTGTCGCCCAGCACCTGCACCGAGGTCGGCTCGCCGACGATGCAGGCGTCCAGGCGCTCGCCGCGCTGCTGCAGCAGTTCGACCAGGCGCACGGTGCCGTCGACCGAAGGCCCTTCCTCGTCGCTGGTGAACAGCAGGTGCAGGCTGCCGGCGTGCTGCGGGTGCGCGGCCGTGAATTCCTCCACGGCCACCACCATGGCGGCGAGCGAGGTCTTCATGTCGGCCGCGCCGCGTCCGTGCAGGTGGCCGGCGCGGTAGGTGGGCACGAAGGGGTCGCTCGCCCAGCGCTCCAGAGGCCCGGGGGGCACCACGTCGGTGTGTCCCGCCAGCGCGAGCGCCATGCCAGGGCGCTCACCGCGACGGCAGGCCCACAGGTTGGTGACGCGGAAGTCCGCCGGCCCGGCGTGCAGCCACTCGCAGTGGAAGCCCGCGCGCACCAGGCGCTCGGCCAGCAGGGCCTGGCAGCCCGCGTCCTCGGGCGTGACGGAGCGGCGCGCGATCAGCGCCTCGGTCAGGCGCAGGGCCTCGGACATGGGGCTTCAGTCCCGCAGCAGCTCGTTGATGCTGGTCTTGGCACGCGTCTGCGCGTCGACCTTCTTGACGATGACGGCGCAGTACAGGCTGTACTTGCCGTCGGCCGAGGGCAGGTTGCCGCTGACCACGACCGAGCCCGCCGGCACGCGGCCGTAGATCACCTCGCCCGTGGCGCGGTCGTAGATCTTGGTGCTCTGGCCGATGTAGACGCCCATGCTGATGACCGAGTTCTCCTCGACGATCACGCCCTCGACGACCTCGGAACGTGCGCCGATGAAGCAGTTGTCCTCGATGATGGTCGGGTTGGCCTGCAGCGGCTCGAGCACGCCGCCGATGCCGACGCCGCCCGAAAGGTGCACGTTCTTGCCGATCTGCGCGCACGAGCCCACCGTGGCCCAGGTGTCGACCATCGTGCCCTCGTCGACGTAGGCGCCGATGTTCACGTAGGAAGGCATCAGGATCACGCCCTTGGCGCAGAAGCTGCCGCGCCGCGCGACGGCCGGCGGCACCACGCGCACGCCGGCCGCGCGCAGCTGGGCCTCGGACTGGCCGGCGAACTTGGTGGGCACCTTGTCGAAGAAGGTCAGCTCGCCGGCCTGCATCGGCCGGTTGTCGTTGAGGCGGAAGCTCAGCAGCACGGCCTTCTTGGCCCACTGGTTCACCTTCCACTGCCCCACGCCCTCGCGCTCGGCCACGCGCAGGCGGCCGGCGTCGAGCTCGGCCAGCGTGTGCTCGACGGCCTCGCGCACTTCGGGGCGGGCGAGCGCGGCGGCGTCGGCGCGCTGGTCCCAGGCGGTTTCGATGGTGGATTGCAGGGCTGCAGACATGCGTGCTCGTCGGTCGGTCAGGGGTTGGAGGGGGCTGCCGGGCCGCCGCAGTAGGCGACGATGCGCCTGGCGGCCTCGACGCACTCTTCGGTGCCGGCCACCAGGGCCAGCCGGACGCGGCCGGCGCCGGGGTTGATGCCGTGGGCCGGGCGCGCCAGCAGCGACCCCGGCAGAACCGTCACATTGTATTGAGCGAGCAAATCCAGCGCCCAGCCCACGTCGTCGCCCCCAGGCACGCCGGCCCAGAGGTAGAAGCCGGCATCGGGCAGGGCGACGTCCAGCACCGGCTGCAGCATCGGGGTGACGCGCGCGAACTTGGCGCGGTAGAGCTCGCGGTTGGCGGCCACGTGCGCCTCGTCGTGCCAGGCCGCGATGCTGGCTTTCTGCACCACCTGGCTCATTGCGCTGCCGTGGTAGGTGCGGTAGAGCAGGAAGGCCTTGAGGATGGCGGCATCGCCGGCGACGAAGCCCGAGCGCATGCCCGGCACGTTGCTGCGCTTGGACAGGCTGGTCAGCGCCACCAGGCGCGGGAACCCCGTGCGCCCCAGCGCCTGCGCCGCCTGCAGCGCGCCCAGCGGCGGCTCGTCGCGGAAGTAGATCTCCGAGTAGCACTCGTCGCTGGCGATGACGAAGCCGTGCCGGTCGCTCAGGGCGAAGAGCTGTTCCCATTCCGACAGCGGCATCACGGTCCCCGTGGGGTTGCCCGGCGAGCAGACGTAGACGAGCTGGGTGCGCGCCCAAGTGGCGTCGTCCACCTGGTCCCAGCGCACGGCGAAGTTGCGCGCCGGGTCGCTGTTGGCGAAGAAGGTGTCCGCCCCCGCCAGCAGGGCCGCGCCCTCGTAGATCTGGTAGAAGGGATTGGGGCACACCACCGTGGCCCCGGGGCGCGTGGGGTCCACCACCGTCTGCGCCAGCGCGAACAGCGCCTCGCGCGTGCCGTTGACCGGCAGCACCTGCGTGGCCGCGTCCAGCGCCACCCCGTAGCGCCGCTGCACCCAGGCCGCGGCCGCCTCGCGCAGCGCCGGCTCCCCGGCCGTGGCCGGGTAGACCGACAGGCCCGACAGCGAGGACATCAGCGTCTGCTCGATGAAAGGCGGCGTCGGGTGCCGCGGCTCGCCGATCCCCAGGCTGATCGGGCGCAGGTGCGCCGGCGGCACGATGCCGCGCGAGAGCTCGCGCAGGCGCTCGAAGGGGTAGGGGTGGAGGCGGGAGAGGAGGGGGTTCATGGGCGCCGATTATCTTGGCGGCCGCCCGGTCGCGGTCAGACCCGTCCGCTGGAGCGCATGCCCTCCAGCCGCAAGGCCAGGGCCTGCTCGAGTTCGCTCAGGCCTTGCCGCAACGCGCGGCGCGAGTCCTCGTCGACGCAGGCGGCCAGCGCCTCGCGCAGCGCGGCGCGGCGGTGGAACATCTCCACCTCGGGTGGAACGACGTCGGCGTTCTTCAGGATCTTGAACGGCAGCCGGAACTCCACCGGCGTCTGGGCCCAGCCCTCGGCGTCCTTCAGCGGCTTGCCGTAGCTCTCGGCGCTCTGGAGCTCGCCCGTGCGCCAGGCCTGCGCGAGGTGCTCGGCGATGGTCTCGTCGAGCGTGCGCAGGGCCGCGTCGCGCTGCTTGCGTTGTGGGCTTTCGGGGGGCTTGGGCATGGCGGGCTCGGGCGCCAGGGCGCGGGTTTCTTTCCGCCGGCTGCCGCTTCGCATTCTCGAACGTGGCCGCCGAGGACCGGGAGCGGGCGCTGCGGCGACAGTTCAGGCGCGAGCAGGATCGGCGCGCCTGAGCGCGCTTCGTGAACATGCTCGCCGCCCTTGTCCGAGCACAGCGAACGCAGTGAGCGACACGAGTTCGGCGGCGCGACCCCGGCGCGAGCCTCGCAGCGCAGTCGGCCCGCAGGGCCGCCCGCCCGGTTCAGGCCCTGCGGGCGGGCCTGGGTGGGGGCGGAGCGCAAGGGCGCGTGCCCCGACGAAGTCGTCGCTGGACGCAGCGCTCAGCGTCCGGCCACAAGAACGACGCGGCGCAGGATCACAACTTCCCCGCGCACCCCGGCGCCCCGCAGCGGCAGGCCAGGCGGCCCTCGTGGTGGGTTTCGCCGTAGTTGACCGTGATCTCCTCGCCCGGGGCGATGTCGCGCAGGGCGTAGAACTCCACCCGGCCCTGGCGGATGCACAGCCGCGCGTTCGGGGCGCAGGAGTGGTTGGTGTAGCGCATCGGGTCGTCCGAGCGGCTGAAATCGATCGCCTTGCGGTCGGACAGCTCGACGATCATGATGCGTTCGCTGCGCGTGGCGCGGATGCGGGCCTGGGCCACGGTGATCGATTCGCCGCGGATCTCGCCGATCTTGCGCTTGCCGGCGATGGGCTCGGCGGCGAAGGCGCCCTGGCCGTCGATCGCGCTCGGGCGCACATCGACCGCGTACTTCTGGTAGCCCGGTCGGGCCGGCAGGGAGTGCGGCGCGGCCGGGGGGCTGATGAGGGGATGGGGCATCGTGGCGTCGCCCCTGGCCGCGCCTGGGTCGCCAGCGTGCAGGGGATGATGGCTCGGATGCTATCATCCGACCTGCAAGGCGCTTCTGGGACGGGCGCTTTTTTTTGAGTCAAATCAACGGCTTGCATGCGGCCGACAGCCCCAACTCGATGCGCCTGAACCAGATCAAGCTCTCGGGCTTCAAGTCCTTCGCCGAGCCGACCACCTTCCAGCTGCCCGGGCAGCGCGTGGGCGTCGTCGGCCCCAACGGCTGCGGCAAGTCCAACATCATGGACGCCGTGCGCTGGGTGCTGGGCGAGAGCAAGGCCAGCGAGCTGCGCGGCGAGTCCATGCAGGACGTCATCTTCAACGGCTCGGCGCAGCGCAAGCCCGCCGGTCGTGCCAGCGTCGAGCTCGTCTTCGACAACAGCGACGCGCGCGCCGGCGGCTCGTGGAACGTCTTTGCCGAGATCGCGGTCAAGCGCGTGCTCACGCGCGACGGCACCAGCAGCTACTACATCAACAACCAGCCGGTGCGCCGCCGCGACGTGCAGGACGTCTTCCTCGGCACCGGCCTGGGCCCGCGCGCCTACGCCATCATCGGCCAGGGCACGATCAGCCGCATCATCGAGTCCCGCCCCGAGGAGCTGCGCCTGTTCCTGGAGGAGGCCGCGGGCGTCTCCAAGTACAAGGAGCGCCGGCGCGAGACCGAGAACCGCCTGAAGGACACGCGCGAGAACCTTACCCGCGTCGAGGACATCCTGCGCGAGCTGAACGCCAACCTCGAGAAGCTCGAGAAGCAGGCCGAGGTGGCGCGCCAGTACCGCGCGCTGCAGGAGCAGGGCACGCTCAAGCTGCACCAGCTCTGGTTCCTGAAGCACCGTGACGCCGCGGCCGAACACACCCGGCTGCGCCAGGCCGTGGCCGACGCCGTCAACGCGCTCGAGGCCCGCACCGCTGAACTGCGCGAGTCCGAGGCCGGGCTCGAGACCGTGCGCCAGGCGCACTACGCCGCCGGCGACCGCCTGCATCTGGCCCAGGGCGCGCTGGCCGAAGCTGCGCTCGAGGTCAGCCGGCTCGAGGAGCGCATCCGCTACGTGGTCGACAGCCGCCAGCGCGTGCAGCAGCGCATGGCCGAGCTGCGCGCCCAGGACGCGCAGTGGGCGCAGCGCCAGGACGAGGCGCTGGCCGAGCTTGAGGGCCTGGCCGACCAGATGGCCGCGGCCGAGGAGGAGGGCGAGCTGCTCCAGGCCCAGGCAGAGGAGGCCGCCGAGCGCCTGCCCGCCATCGAGGACGGGCTGCGCGCCGCGCAGGCGCGCGCCAACGCCCAGCGCGGCGCCGCCGCGCAGGTGCAGCAGCAGATCCAGGTGCTGGCCGCCGAGAGCCGCAGCATCGACGAGCAGTCGCGCCAGTTGCAGGCCCGGCGCGAGCGCCTGCGCGCCGAGCGCCAGGGCCTGAGCCGGCCCGACGAACAGCGGCTCGAGCAACTGCAGGAAGACACCGCGATTGCCCGCGCGCGCCATGAGGACGCCGAGGCGCGGCTGCAGGCCCTGCAGGACGAGCAGCCCCGGCTCGAGGCCGCGCGCCGCGCGCGCCAGGACGAGGCCAACCGCGAGGCCGCGCGCGCCTCGGAACTCTCGGCCCGGCTGGAGGCGCTGCGCGCGCTCCAGGAGAAGGTGCGCACCGGCGGCAAGCTCGAGCCCTGGCTGCAGCGCCACGGGCTCGAGGGCCTGCGCGGCCTGTGGACGCGCATCCACATCGAGCCCGGCTGGGAGACGGCGCTGGAGTCGGCGCTGCGCGAGCGCCTGAACGCGCTCGAGATCGGCCGCCTGGAGACAGCGCGCGCCTTCGCGGCCGACCCGCCGCCCGCGCGGCTGGCCTTCTACAGCGCGCCGCTGGCCGCGCCCGAGGACCCGCATCGCACGCTGCCGCGCCTGGTGGACCTGCTGCGCCTGGGCGACGCGCCGCTGCGCGCCCTTCTGACCGACTGGCTCGAGGGCGTCTACACGGCGGGCAGCCTGGACGAGGCGCTGGCGCAGCGCGGCCGCCTCACCCCCGGCGAGGTCATCCTCACGCGCGAGGGACATGCCGTCTCGGCGCACGCAGTCGCCTTCTACGCACCCGACTCCGAGCAGGCCGGCATGCTGGCCCGGGCGCAGGAAATCGAGAACCTCGAGCGCGCCGTGCGCGCCCAGGGCCTGATCGCCGACGAGGCGCGCACCGCGCTCGTGCGTGCCGAGGCCGCCGCCACCGAATCCGGCCAGCGCCTGGCCGGCGCCCGCCGCGAGACGGCCGAAACGCAGTCGCGCGCGCACCAGTTGCAGGTGGAGTGGCTGCGCCTGTCGCAGCAGGCCGAGGCTGCGCGCTCGCGCCAGGGCCAGCTCGACGACGAGCTGGCCGAGGTCGACACCGGGCTCGAGCAACTGCAGGAGCGCCGCGCCCTGGGCGAGGCCCGCTTCGAAGAGCTTGACCTGCAACTGGCCGACGCCCAGCAGCGCCACGCCGAGCTGGAGGAGGACGTCATCGCCCAGGAGCGGCGCGTGGCCGACGCGCGCGAGCAGCAACGCGCGCTCGAGCGCCGGGCCCAGGAGGCGCAGTTCCAGGTGCGCGCGCTGGCGGCACGCCGCGGCGAGCTGCAGCGCACCATCGAGACCGCGCAGGAGCAGATCCGCCGCAACGTCGAGACCGGCGCCCAGCTCGAGCTCGAGTTGGGCAGCTTGAACGATGCCGCGGCCCAGTCCGGGCTGCAGGCGGCGCTCGCGCTGAAGCTCCGGCGCGAGGGCGAACTCGGCGCCGTGCGCAGCGAATACGACGACCTGAGCGCGCGCCTGCGCAGCGGCGACGAGCAGCGCCTCACGCTGGAGCGCAGCCTGGAGCCGCTGCGCGAGCAGATCACGAAGCTGCAGCTCGAGGAGCAGGCGGCGCAGCTCGGCGGCGCGCAGTACCTCGAGCAGTTGCAGGCGGCCCAGGCCGACCTGGAGGCGCTCTCGCGCTCGGTCGAGGAGGGCGGCGTGCGCCTGTGGGGCCTGCAGGGAGAGATCGACCGCATCCAGCGCGAGATTGCCGCGCTCGGCGCGGTGAACCTGGCGGCGCTGGACGAACTGGCCAGCTCGCGCGAGCGCAAGACCTTCCTCGACGCGCAGAACGCCGACCTGAACGAGGCCATGACCACGCTCGAGGACGCGATCCGCAAGATCGACGTCGAGACGCGCGAGCTGCTGCGCCAGACCTTCGACCAGGTGAACGAGCACTTCGGGCGCATGTTCCCCAGCCTCTTCGGCGGGGGCTCGGCGCGCCTGATGATGACCGGTGACGAGATCCTGGACGCCGGCGTGCAGGTGATGGCGCAGCCCCCGGGCAAGCGCAACTCCACCATCCACCTGCTGTCCGGCGGCGAGAAGGCGCTGACGGCGATCGCGCTCGTGTTTGCCATCTTCCAGCTCAACCCGGCGCCCTTCTGCCTGCTCGACGAGGTCGACGCGCCGCTGGACGACGCCAACACCGAGCGCTACGCGCGCCTGGTCAGCGAGATGAGCCGCGGCACGCAGTTCCTGTTCATCAGCCACAACAAGATCGCGATGGAGATGGCCGAGCAGCTCATCGGCGTGACCATGCAGGAGCAGGGCGTCTCGCGTATCGTCGCGGTCGACATGGAGGCTGCCGTCAGCCTGGCCGAGGCGGCCTGAGACGCTGAGAGGACACAGCGAGGACACCCCCACCGATGAAGGACCTTCCCTTTTTCCTTTGGCTGGCCATCGCCGCCGGCATCGCACTCCTGGGCATAGGCGCCCATGCGGTCTGGTCGGCGCGCCGCTCTCGCCCGCGCATGGCCGAGCCGCTGCCGGCGGCGCGGCCCGCCGCCGTGCCCGACCGTCGCGAGCCCTCCCTCGGCGAGGCCCAGGCCGACGCTGCCGTGTCGCGGGCCCCGGGCGGCGACGACGGGCCGGTGCTGGCGGACGACACGCTCACTGAACCCCCGCTGGTGGCCACCGCGCCCAGCCCGCGCCCCGGGGCGCGCCTGGACGCCCTGGTCGACGTCATCGTGCCGCTGACGCTGGAGGCGCCGGTCAGCGGCGAGATCGTCGTGGCCCACCTGCCGGGCAGCCGCCGCGCAGGCAAGAAGCCGATGGAGATCGAGGGTCTGAACGCCGACACCGGGCGCTGGGAAGTGCCTGCGCACGGCCGGCACTACAGCGAGTTCCAGGCCGGCGTGCTGATGGCCAACCGGCTCGGGCCCCTGAACGAGATCGAGTACTCGGAGTTCGTGCAGAAGGTCCAGGCCTTCGCCGAGGGCGTGGGCGCGATGGCCGACTTCCCCGACATGCTGGAAGTCGTGGCCCGGGCGCGCGAGCTCGACGCCTTCGCACGCCCGCGCGACGCTCAGCTCTCGCTCGTGCTGCGCGCGCACTCCGTGGCCTGGTCGGTGGGCTACGTGCAGCAATGCGCGGCGCGCCAGGGCTTCGTGCCGGGGGTGGTGCCGGGCCGCCTCGTCGTGCCCGGCGAGGGCGAGGGCGACCCGCCCGTCCTGGTGCTCTCCTTCGACCCCCAGGCCGCACTGGCCGACGACCCGCAGGCCTCGGCGGTGCGCGAGTTGCAGCTGACGCTGGACGTGGCGCAGACGCCCGAGGCGGCCGAGCCCTTCCCGGCCTGGCACCGCGCCGCCACCCTGCTGGCCACCGAGATGGACGCGACCCTGGTCGACGAGGACGGCGTGCCGATCACGCTGCACCTGTTCGACGGCATCGCGCGCCAGCTCGACGAGCTCTACCGCGAGCTTGAGGCGCGCGACCTGACCGCGGGCTCGACGGCGGCGCGGCGGCTGTTCTCCTGAGTCTTTCCGCGTCCCGCCAAGGCCCGATGCAGCCTCAGCCCGGCCCTCAGGAGCCCGAGCGCGAATCGGCCCCCGAGGCCGCAACGCGCCGCGCCGCCGCGCTGCGCGCGCTGCTGCACCACCACGCCCACCGCTACTACGTGCTGGACGCGCCCGAGATCCCGGACGCCGAGTACGACCGCCTGTTCTCCGAGCTGCAGGCGCTGGAGACCGCACACTCGGGCCAGCGCACGGCCGACTCGCCGACGCAGCGCGTGCTCGGCCGCGTGCTCGAGGGCTTCCAGCCCGTGCGGCACACCGTGCCCATGCTCAGCATCCGCACCGAGACCGACACCACCGAGGGCGGGGCGATCGCCTTTGACGCCCGCGTGCGGCGCGAGCTCGGGCTGGGTGAGCAGGATCCCGCGCTCGACTACGCGGTGGAGCTGAAGTTCGACGGCCTGGCGATCAGCCTGCGCTACGAGGACGGCGTGCTCGCGCGCGCGGCCACGCGCGGCGACGGCGAGACCGGCGAGGACGTGACGCAGAACATCCGCACCGTCGGGCAGGTGCCCCTGCGCCTGCAGGGCGCGGCGCCGCCGGTGCTCGAGGTGCGCGGCGAGGTCTACATGCGGCGCGACGACTTCGAGCGCCTGAACGAGCGCCAGCGCGAGCGCGGCGACAAGACCTTCGTCAACCCGCGCAACGCCGCCGCCGGCGCGGTGCGCCAGCTCGACCCGGCGATCGCCGCGCAGCGGCCGCTGAGCTTCTTCGCCTACGGGCTGGGGGAGGTGCAGGGCTGGGCGCTGCCGCCCACCCACAGCGCGACGTTGGACGCCCTGGCCGCGCAGGGCCTGCCGGTGTGCGCCGACCGCGCCGTCGTGCAGGGGGCTGCCGGGCTCGTGGCCTTCCACCAGCGCATCGCGCAACGGCGCGACGCGCTGCCCTTCGACATCGACGGCGTGGTCTACAAGGTCGACAGCCTCGAGCTGCAGCGCCGCCTGGGCTATGTCACGCGCGAGCCGCGCTGGGCCGTGGCCCACAAGTACCCGGCGCAGGAGCAGCTGACGCGGCTGAACGGCATCGAGGTGCAGGTGGGCCGCACCGGCAAGCTCACGCCGGTGGCCAAGCTCGAGCCGGTCTTCGTCGGCGGCACCACGGTCAGCAACGCCACGCTGCACAACCTGTTCGAGCTGCGGCGCAAGGGGGTGCGCGTGGGCGACACGGTGATCGTGCGCCGCGCCGGCGACGTGATCCCCGAGGTGGTGGGCCGCGTGCCGGGCGCGCGCGCCGCCTACGTGCCGAACTTCCGCATGCCGTCTCGTTGCCCGGTGTGCGACAGCCCGGTGCAGCGCGAGCAGGGCGGCATCGACCACCGCTGCAGCGGCGGCCTGTACTGCGCGGCGCAGCGCAAGCAGGCGCTGCTGCATTTCGCCGCGCGGCGCGCGATGGACATCGAGGGCCTGGGCGACAAGCTCGTCGAGCAGCTCGTCGACGGCGGCATCGTGCGCACGCTGCCCGACCTGTACACCCTGGGCGTGGCCAAGCTCGCGGCCCTGGAGCGCATGGCCGACAAGAGCGCCGCCAACGTCGTGGCCGCGATCGACCGCAGCCGCCGCACCACGCTTGCGCGCTTCATCTTCGCGCTCGGCATCCGGCACGTGGGCGAGGCGACGGCGCGCGACCTCGCGCGTCACTTCGGCAGCATCGACCGCCTGATGGACGCCGGCGAGGCCGAGCTGCTGCAGGTCAACGACGTCGGCCCGGTCGTGGCGCGCAGCATCCACACCTTCTTCGCGCAGCCGCACCACCGCGAGATCGTCCACGCCTTGCGCGCCGCCGGGGTGGGCTGGGACGAACACGAGGGCGCGGCCGTGGCCCCGCCCGGGCTGCTGGCCGGCCAGACCCTGGTGCTCACCGGCACCCTGCCCACCCTCACCCGCGACGAGGCGCGCGCGCTGATCGAGGCCGCCGGCGGCAAGGTGGCCGGCTCGGTCTCGAAGAAGACGCACTTCGTCGTCGCCGGCGAGGAGGCCGGCAGCAAGCTCGACAAGGCGCGCGAGCTCGGCGTGCCGGTGCTCGACGAGGCCGGCCTGCGGGCCTTGCTGGCCGGCTGATCGGCCGACTGATCGAGCGACCGCGGAGCCTCAGCACCCGCGCCGGCAGCGGGCGGGGCACAGGCTGTGGGTCGACCTCAGGCCGTGGCCACCGGGATCTTGTCGATGCGGCCCTGCCATTCGCGCGGCCCGGTCTGGTGCACGCTGGTGCCGCTGGAGTCCACGGCCACGGTGACCGGCATGTCGCGCACCTCGAACTCGTAGATGGCTTCCATGCCCAGGTCCTCGAAGCCGACGACCTTGGCGCCCTTGATCGCCTTGGCCGTCAGGTAGGCGGCGCCGCCGAGGGCTTAGGCGGCACTGCGTGCGCGGGGCTTGGCGCCAGTGGTTCCGAGGCCCTGTGCTGCGGGTCAGGCGTCACTTGGGCTCGACCCGCGAAAGCTTTTCCGCCATGCGCGTTTGCCATCCTGGTCCAGTTGCGCGCCATCTGAGAATGACATCCTCAGGCAGCCGAATGGAGATCAACTTCTTCGGGTTCAGGGAGACGGGCCTCCCGCCCTTTTTGACCTTTCCTCGCGCGAGCATGTCGTCGGTCAACTCGGGAAGTTCCTCGTACTCCTCCGGCTGAATGACGTGCGTTGCCACCTTGGCGAGGTCAGATCCCAAGGAGGGGGGCGATGAGCGCCTGCTCGCGGTCATTGGCTTTCCTCATGCTGAACACATGGCGATCCGCGCCACGCGGTGTGTAGCCAATCACCACCATCCGATCCCGGAGCATGCCGAAGCAGAGGATGCGCCGTTCTCCGTAGTCCTTGCGCGTGTCTTCCGGCTCAAAGTTGGTCGACTCGAAGACGAACCTTGTGTCCTCAAAATCAAGCTGCCTCTCGGCAAGCGCCCTGGCGCGCTTCGCGGGATCGTAGGTGATGGGCACATGGTTAGTGTATCTACAACAACCATCGCTTGCCAGGGCGCTCGACCTGTGACGCCCGGCGTAGAGCTAACCGGCGTGCGGCAGCGGGCGGCGGCCGGGCCAGAATGAAATGAGGCCCGAGCGACGAACGCTGTTGCACATCCGGTTGAGCGCGGGTTAGGCATCGCGGCTCCGGCTACGCGGCCTGCGCGTGGAGCTTGACGCCGAGCGCACGAGCAACCTTGAGCACGGTGGCGAAGCTCGGGTTGCCTTCAGCGCTCAGGGCTCTGTACAAGCTCTCGCGGCTGAGGCCCGCGTCCTTGGCCACCTGGCTCATGCCTTTGGCCCGGGCGATGTCGCCCAGTGCCTTGGCAATCCCGGAAGCATCGTCGGGTGCCTCCTCCAGCCAGGCATCGAGGTAAGCGGCCATCTCTTCGGGGGTGCGCAGATGCTCGGCTACATCGTAGGGCGTGGTCCGTGTCTTCACCGCTTTGCTCGGCGCACGTGGCATTGTGGGCTACTCCTGAAAAGTTCGTGCCAGCGCGAGGGCCAGCTCGATGTCCTTGGACTGACTCGACTTGTCTCCCCCGGCCAGCAGAAGCAATAGTCTCGACCCGCGCTGCAAGTAGTAGACCCTGTAGCCCGGACCGAAGTCGATCTTGAGTTCCGAGACGCCACCGTTCAGGTGCCGGTGCTGGCCCGGATTCCCGGCGATCAACCGCTCGACCCGAACGAGGATCCTGGCTCGACCGGCGGCGTCCTTGAGCGCGTCGATCCAGCGGGTGTACTCGTCAGTCTTGTCTACACGCACCGATCGAGTGTAGCCCAAAGGCTACTACTGTCAAGGCTCCACGACGAGCGAGGCCTAACGTTCGAGCTAAGCTGCCCGCGGAGGCAGGTACTGTAAGCCCGGACTGAGACAATAGTGCGAGTGGCTCAGGCCGGGCTTACAGTGCCTGCCGTAGCGGGTCAGCTTGAGCGAGGGGTTAGGCCTCAGCCGCTGATGCGTCGCGTAGAGGCTCATGCTAAAGCTACGGGTGAGCTTGGCCAGCTCACGGACCGTCTTCACCGGTAAACACCAAGTCATAGACATAGGACTTGCTGCCCTTCTTGCTCACCCATTCACCTTCTGGTGGATGCGCAATCTGTTGATCTTCCGGTCGATACTCGTTCCAGGGTCGACCTGTTAGTTCCTTCGTCTCTGGATCTCGAGCAATCCATCCCAGCCGGGGCTCGTACTCAATCCAAAGCCACTTGTCAGTGCGGAGGTAGCCGAGGCTTCCGTCTTGCCGTTGGACCCTGACAAAGTAGTAGATCAGTTGATCGGAGCGCCGCCGAAGCTGCAGCTTGCTGAATCGGGAGGCCTTGGTGTTCAAGATGCTGGAGGTGGGCGAGTGCCTAGACTCTGAGGCCTAACGTTCGAGCTAAGCGGGCGACAACGGCAGGACGCCAGGCCCGGGCTGGCGAAAATGTACCGCGTACCGCCAGACCGGGCCTGGTGGCCTGCCGTTGGCGCTCCGCTTGAGCGAGGGGTTAGGCCTCACTCGATGGCTAGCGATGTGCAGTCGCTGCATTCCACAACGTTTCGTATGTTGCCTGAATAGCCGGGAGTGCATCTGTAATCTCTGTGAAGATTGTTGGCGAGAGTCGCGCCCCGTCCTTAAATGACGCTCCAGAATTGAAGCCGCGAGTACCGTCTAGAAAGACGAATCGATCGTGAATTGACGGATTAGAGCGAGCAGCGACTCCGAGGCCGTACTGCTGTGCGGCTAGATCAACCGCCGTTAGCAAGGCCGACATTTCTTTCTTTCCGAGTAGCCTGACGTTGACGCCCGATGGAATATGCGGAAAGTACCTGGAGACAAAGTCGGCATTGAGGTATGGGTCCACGAAGAAGACGTCAGTCCGTGCTGTAACCAGCAGCTTACGTACCTCGTCGAAGTAGTCAAACATCGCACCCGTATGGACGACAGTCGATAGCGGTCCAATTTCATTCAACCTCAGGTCGTGGCGAGCTTCGTGAAGAAGCATCAGCACGCTTGAAAAGTTGCTCGTGGCGAGCATGTCGCTGATCCCGAGTGAGCCGCGCGCGTGTGAGTCGATGATGATTGATCTGTCGGGAGCCCATCGCTTTAGCAGAGACGTGGCTCTTCCGAGCCACGACACGGCATCTGTCAGTGAAAAGTCCCGTGGAGCCGTACGAATGGCATCCTCAATCTCGGCGAGAAGTTGCGACGGCAGAAGTTGGGGCATTTGTGAGGCCTAACGTTCGAGCTAACCCCGACCGCGGAGGCAGGTGGCGTAAGCCCGGTGACCGATGATGCTACGAACGGCGGGCGCCGGGCTTACGACGCCTGCCGTAGTGGGTCGGGGGCTGAGCGAGGGGTTAGGCCCCACTCGCTGCCCTTTGTGCAAGGAGAAGGTATTCAGCAAGCTTCTTGCTGCGGATGTCGGCTTCGGACTTGAGCTTCAAGTGACGACGACCTTTGCCAGAGCCTTCCAGATAACCGAGTTCGTCTTTGATCTTGGCGCCGCTCCCGAACTCGACAGATACGTGTTCCTTGTACGCGAAGACGCCACAGAACTGCACCCCTGAGGAGAACAGGATTCCTCCGTATTTGACCTCTTCGGACGTAGACTTGAACTTCTTGCACACCAGAGCACGGACGGCTTCGACGATCGCGTGGTTGGTTTCGCTGACAAGTCGTATGTCTTCGACGAGCGATTGAACTGTCTTTGTGGCCATATCGAATCCAGAAGTAGGAGGCCCAGCCTCTGCGGCGGAGTGTGCCTTCGTGGGGCCTAACGTTCGAGCTAAGCTGCCCGCGTAGGCAGGTACTGGAAGCCCGGACTGAGACAATGTACGGAGTACCTCAGGCCGGGCTTACAGTGCCTGCCGTAGCGGGTCAGCTTGAGCGAGGGGTTAGGCCTCTGTGGCAAAACGTAGGATTGCCTTCTGGACCGGGAGTAGAAGCTTTTTCTGTTCGTAGCCGACGAAGCCAGAGTAGGCGACAGGATCAAGCAGGACTTCGCGCCCGATTGTGAATGGAGGCGTGGGTAGTAGCGCAGGAGAGCCCATCGCAGCGAGATGCCGGTCTGAGAGGGCGAGTGATGAACTGTCAGCGCCGGTAGGCCATGCGTCCGTGATGACGACATCCGCATGCGACGGCGGAGCGGTACGGAACTCGACGTGTTCATGCTGCTCGTGAAACCTCTCTTCGCACACCTGCGTAAGCGTGATCTTGAGGACCGCGGCGATCTCGTGCCACGATCGAAAGACGTTTGTCGTAGGGCCCCACAGGCAGACGTGAGTGTTCTTGAGGCTCTTGAACTTCCGGTCAAGGTAGAAGGCGTCCGTGAGCACCTCGCAAGGATGGCCGCCCGCTGACATGGCATTGATGACGGGACGGGAGCTTGCCTCGGCAAAGGCCTCAAGCCTCTCATGGTTCGTGTCGCGAATCACATACAAGTCGAAGAAGGGGTCGAGATACCCTGCGAGGTCAACCTCACGCTCCTGCGTCTTCAGCAGATTCGGCAGTTCCGTAAACTGCATCTCCAGTTCTCGGAACGCACGAATGAATGTAGTTCGCGTACGAATGCCGTTGCCCTCGAACGACCACGCAACATTGGAGCCAATAGAGGCGTGTGGTGCTTCTACGAGCGACCAGATTCTGCGGATGTTGAGTTCCGAGAGCGCGGAGAGTGAGACTATGTTCATTCAGAGGCCTAACGTTCGAGTTAAGCCGCCCGCGTAGGCAGGCAGCGTAAGCCTGGTACGCGATGATGCACCATGTGCCGCGGACCAGGCTTACGCTGCCTGCCGTAGCGGGTCGGGTTGAACGAGGGGTTAGGCATCAGCGCGGCGGGACAGCGCCAGGCGCACTGCTAGACCGACCATGACCAAGCCACTGCACCGATAGAGCCATACGAGCGCAACTGGGCGCGCCTGAAACCAGGACGAAAGCCGACCTGCGAAGAAGGCCACCGGTCCCTTGATGAGGAAGGTGAGCGCAGCAAACAGGGCCCCGAGCACAAAGATGGTCAGTGTGGGATGCGTGGCGCCAGAACCAACGAACTGCGGCAGGAACGCGAAGTAGAAGACAGCGATCTTGGGGTTACTGATATTCGAAACGGCACCAGTAACGAAGAGGCGCATTGGAGATTGCGGCGAAGCGGCAGCCGTCTGTAACTGTGCAGCGCGAGTCAGAAGTAGTTGAATGCCGAGGTAGAGAAGATAGGCCGCTCCAACGAACTTCAGTACAGTGAAGAGCCACTCCGAAGTTCGAAGCAGTGCGCCCAGACCCAGAGTGGCCAGTAGCGTGTGACCTACCAACCCTACACTGACGCCGGCTGCGATAGTAACGCCGGCCTTTATTCCATGTGCGAGCGACTTGGACATGACAAGAATCATGTCCTGTCCAGGCGTAGCGATCACAACTACGGAGGCAAGAAGGAATAGAAGCCAGTACGCGTCGATCATGGGAGGTTGTGTGTTCTGATGCCTAACGTGATCTCGGGCGACAGCTGCTGCCGCCACTAACCGGATAGTGGCTCACCCGCTGCGCCCCTATCCGGTTAGTGGCGCAGGGCGTCCGCGGCGGCGGGCAGGACTCCGGCCGGCGGGGGTTGCACAAGCGGCGATGTCGCCGTATGCTGTACGAAAACACAGTGATCACGCCTCTGCCAATGTTGCAGCCCACACCAAGCCCCGCTGCGTCCGCCCCGCCGCGTCGCCTGCTGGACGCGGTGCGGGAGCGCGTCCGCTACCTGCACTACAGTCTACGAACTGAAGAGGCCTATGTCCACTGGGTGCGTGACTACGTGCGCTTCCATGGGCGGCGTCACCCGCGTGATCTCGGCGGGCCGGAGGTGGAGGCTTTCCTGTCGTGGCTGTCCAACGAGCGGGGCGTGTCGGTGTCCACGCATCGGCAGGCGCTCTCGGCCGTCCTATTCCTGTACCAGCAGGTGCTCGGCCAGCAGTTGCCGTGGATGGCGGCCATCGGCCGGCCGCAGCGCAAGCCGCGGCTGCCAGTGGTGCTGTCGGTGACCGAGGTGGCGGCCGTGCTCGGCCGGCTCGACGGCGTGCATGGTGTGCTGGCGCGGCTGCTGTACGGCACCGGCATGCGCATCGCCGAAGCGCTGCAACTGCGCGTGAAGGACGTCGACTTCGAGCGCCGCGCCATCATCGTGCGCGCCGGCAAGGGCGGCAAAGACCGCGTCGTGATGCTGCCTGCCTCGCTGGCGCCGGCGCTGCGCGATCAGATGCACGCCGCGCGCGTGCTGTGGCAAGCGGATGCGGCCGTGGGCCGCGGCGGCGTGCAGATGCCCGACGCGCTGGAACGCAAGTACCCCCGCGCCGGCGCCTCGTGGGGCTGGTTCTGGGTCTTTCCGCAGGCGGCGCTTTCTGTCTGCCCGCGCAGTGGCGTGGAGCGCCGGCACCACCTGTACGACCAGACCTTCCTGCGCGCCTTCAAGCGCGCCGTGACAGACGCCGGCATCGTGCGCCCGGCCACGCCGCACACGCTGCGCCACTGCTTCGCCACGCACCTGCTCCAGGCGGGCACCGACATCCGCACCGTGCAGGAACTCCTCGGCCACAGCGACGTGAGCACGACGATGGTCTACACGCACGTGCTGAAGGTGGCCGCGGGCGGGGCGGCCAGCCCGCTGGATGCGCTGGCGGTGGGCTTCTACGGTGACTCAGTACATTGAGTGAAAAGCCTCAAAAAACCGAGTAACCTGAGGCCCCGATGATCGAACGTGCAGCCTTGTCGGGCTTCGTCGCCCGCCTGCGCGAGCCGCGGCGCCTGCTGCTGGTGGTGGCCGGTCCCCGGCAGGCGGGCATGACGACGCCGGTGGCGCAGCCGCTCAAGTGGCTACCCGATCTGCCGTCGCACTCGGCCAGTGCCGACAGCCCGGGGCCGCAACCGCTGGCCTGGGTCGCGGCGCAGTGGGAACTGGGCCGCGGGCTGGCGCGCGAGCACGGACGTGCGGTGCTGGTGCTCGACGAGATCGAGAAGATTCCGCGCTGGACCGAGGAGGTCGAGCGTTTGTGGGAAGAGGACACGCGCGCGCAGCGCGACCTGCGCGTCGTCGTGCTCGGCTGAGCATAGGAAATTCAAACGGAGCATAGGAAATCCAAACGCCATCTGTCAGCCTGCGCGCCCTGCTGGCGGGCTGAGCGAAGGGCGGCGGCGCGTCAGCGCCCGCGCAGCACGCGGGCGCGGCCCA
>JBILNB010000041.1:0-40933 GCA_044375195.1 Rubrivivax sp.
GATCGAGGCCATCAGCGGGTAGGTGGCCGAGATCAGCGCCGTGCCGAGCTGGTACTTGCCGTACTTCGGGCTCGGGCGCAGGTAGCCCAGGATCACGAGAGTGTAGGTCAGGCGCGAGATCGTGGGCCGCGGCAGCCCGGTGCGCTCGGCCAGCTCGCCGTTGGACAGCATGGTGTCGGTGGCGCTGAAGCAGCGCAGCAGCTCCAGCCCGCGCGCCAGCGTGGTGGCGAACTGGCGATCGCCCGCGTACTCCTCGTAGCCCAGCGGCACCCGCCGCGGCTGGTTCAGGAAGTAACGTTCGCGCTGCTGGGTGTCCATCGGCTGCGGATGATCGCATATCGAAAACTCCGACGACATATCGAAAAACCCGCTGGTCCAAAGCGCTGGCTCGCCCTATCCTCACGACCGCAGACCAAGATGCCCCGCGAGCCGGGGCGCATACCAGGCCAGGATGCCGCGCCCCCGCGCGTGGCACGACGAGGAGCAAGACCATGAAGCGCGACGATCTGCCGCTGCACGAGATCCCGGCGCTGTCGGGCAACAACGCCCCGATCGCCGACGAGCTCGAGATCGACCGGCTCGAGGTCGAGGGCGAGCTGCCCGCCGACTTCAACGGCCTGTACGTGCGCAACGGCCCCAACCCCTACTTCGCGCCCGACTGGCGCTACCACGCCTTCGACGGCGACGGCATGGTGCACGCGCTGCGCTTCGACCGCGGGCAGGCGAGCTACCGCAACCGCTGGGTGCGCACCAGCGCCCTGGCCGAAGAGGTGGCCGCCGGCCACCCGCTGTGGAAGGGCATCAAGGAGAAGCAGCGCCAGGACCGGCCCGACGAGCCGATGAAGAACACCAGCAACACCGACGTGAAGTTCCACGCCGGCCGCCTGGTGACGATGTGGTACCGCTCGGGCATGCCCTACGCGCTGGACCCGCTGACGCTGCAGACCGTGGGCCGCGCCGACTACGGCGGGGCGCTGAGCCGGATCTCCGCGCACTCGCGCCCGGATGAGGCCACGGGCGAGCTCGTCTGGTTCGACTACGGCACCCAGGCGCCCTACATGCGCTACGGCGTCGTCGGCCCCGACGGGCGCGCGCGGCATCAGATCGACGTGCCGCTGCCCGGGCCGCGGCTACCGCACGACATGGCGATCACGCCGAACTACACCATCCTGCACGACTTCCCGCTGCTGCTGGACGAGGAGGCCTGGAAGCTCGGCCGCTACAAGCTGAACTTCCGCCCCGACCTGCCCACGCGCTTCGCGGTGCTGCCGCGTCACGGCAGTGCAGACCAGATCCGCTGGTTCGAGGCCCGGCCCTGCTACCTGCTGCACGTGGTCAACGCCTGGGAGGAAGGCGACGAGGTCGTCATGGTGGGCACGCCCTACCGCACCTACGAGGACGCCCAGGGCCGCGTCGACGCGCGACGCCTGGAGCACACCATCCACAACCGGCAGCGCGACTTCTGGCTCTACGAGTGGCGCTTCGACCTGAAGACCGGCCGCACCCACGAGCGTGTCATCGACGACGTGCTCAACACCGAGTTCCCGGTCATCAACTCGGCCTACCAGGGCCTGCCCACGCAGCACAGCTACCACATCGTCTTCCCGCACGGCGGGCGCGAGGAAGTGCGCTTCACCGGCATCGCCAAGGTCAACCACCGCACCGGCGGCTACATGGCCTGGAGCGAGGGGCCCGAATCCTTCTACAACGAGCCCGGCTTCGCGCCGCGCGACGGCTGCACGGCCGAAGACGACGGCTACGTCGTCACCTACGCCTGGAACGCGGCGAAGCAACGCTCCGAGGTGCAGGTCTTCGACGCCCGCGGCACCGAGTTCGGGCGCGGCCCGGTCGCGCGCGTGCTGCTGCCTCGCCGCGTGCCCAACGGCTTCCATGCCACCTACGTCAGCGCCGAGGTGATGCGGCGCTGGCCGGTGCCGGCCTGATGCGTCGCGTCTGCACCCACCCCGCCGCCTCGGGCCCGCGGCAAGGGGTACGCCGATGATCCTGGCCTCTCCCGAACGCATCGCCGAGTACAGCGCCCGGGGCTGGTGGGGTACGCGCACGCTGGACGAGGGCTTCCTCGAGGTCGTCGCGCGCCACCCGCAGCGCGAGGCCGTGGTGGATGCGCCCAACCGCGAGCTGCTGACCGACGGCGCGCCGCGGCGCCTGAGCTACGCCCAGCTCGCCGCCGAGGTCGAGCGCATGGCCGCGGTGCTGCACGCACGCGGCCTGCAGCGCGACGACATCGTCGTCGTGCAGCTCGTCAACTCGGTCGAGCAGTTCGCCGTCTACCTGGCCTGCCTGCGGCTCGGGCTCATCGTCTCGCCGGTGCCGGTGCAGTACCGCGAGCACGAACTCGACCACATCCTGGCCCTGACGGGCGCGCGCGCCGTCGTCACCGCCACGCGCATCGGCCGCCAGGCGGCGGCTGCGATGTGGGTGCAGCTGGCCGCGCGCCACCCCAGCCTGACCGAGGTGCTGGCCTACGGCCGCGAGGTGCCGGCCGGCGCGCACGGACTGGACGCTCTGCTGGCCGACGCGCCCGACCCGGCGGCCGCCTGGGAGGCTGCGCGCGCCGCAGCCCTCACGGCCAACGACATCGCCACGCTGTGCTGGACCTCGGGCACCGAGGCTTCGCCCAAGGGCGTGCCGCGCAGCCACAACGAATGGTGGATCGTCGTGCCCTCCCTGGTCGAGGCCGCCGACCTGAAGACCGGCATGCGCCTGCTGAACCCCTTTCCGCTGATCAACATGGCCGGGCTGTCGAGCTGCTTCGCCACATGGATCGGCCTGGAGGCGACGGTGGTGCAGCACCACCCCTTCGACCTCGACGTCTTCCTCGGCCAGCTGCGTACCGAGCGCATCGACTACACGGTCTCGCCGCCGGCCATCCTGACGCTGCTGCTGCAGCGACCGGAACTCCTCGAGGGGATCGACTTCAAGCGCCTGTCGCACATCGGCTCGGGCTCGGCGCCGCTGTCGGAGTGGATGGTGCAGGGCTGGGCCGATCGCGGCGTGGCCATCGTCAACTACTTCGGCTCGAACGAAGGCGCGGCCCTGACCGGCGCCCCGGTGGACATCCCCGAGGCGGCGATGCGGGCGCGCTATTTCGCGCGCTTCGGCACGCCCGAGCGCTTCTCCAAGATCTCCACCGCAGCGAAGATCCGCACCCGGCTGGTCGACCCGGAGACCGAGCGCGAGGTCACCGAGCACGGCGTGCCCGGCGAGATGCGCGTGGCCGGGCCGACGATCTTCAACGGCTACTTCCGCAACCCCGAGGCCACGACGCGCGCCTTCGACAACCAGGGCTACTTCCGATCGGGCGACCTGTTCGAGATCGCCGGCGACCGCGGACAGTACCTGCTGTACGTGGGGCGCTGCAAGGACATCGTGGTGCGTGGAGGCATGAAGATCTCCGAAGTCGAGATCGAGACCCTGCTGCTGGCCTACCCCGGCGTGCGCGACGCCGCGGTCGTCGGCGCGCCCGACGAGGTGCTGGGCGAGCGCATCTGCGCCTGCATCGTCCCGGCACCTGGCGCCGAGGTCACGCTCGAAGGCCTGGCGCGCTGGCTGCGCGACGAGCGCCACATCGCCGTCTACAAGCTGCCCGAGCGCCTGATGCTGCTCGATGCGCTGCCGCGCAACCCGGTGGGCAAGGTGCTCAAGCGGGAACTGCGCCAGCGCCTGCAGCAGGGCGATGCATCCTCCACCGCCGCCCCGCCCGCTGAAGGCGGACGCGTCGACCCCGCGGCCCCCGGAGCACCGGGCAGCGGGAACCCCGAGCCGAGCACTGCCCGATGACCGACCCCGTCCTGCTGCTGATCCCCGGCATGTCCAATACGCCAGCCGTCTGGGGGCCGGCGCGCGCCCACCTGGGCGAGGGCGACCGCCTCGAGGTGCGCGTGACCGACGTGCGCGCCGCGTCCGACATCCCGGCCATGGCGCGCGCCGGCTGGGAGGCCCTGGCCGACGTGCCGGCGCAGCGGCCGGTGCTGCTGGCCGGCTTCTCGATGGGCGGCTACGTCGCGCTGCAGATGCTCGCCGACGCGCCGCGCCCGGCGCAAGGGCTGGCGCTGGTGTGCTCCTCGGCCCGCCCCGACAGCCCCGACTCCGCGCCGATGCGCGAGCGCGCCATCGCCGCAGCCAGCCGCGACTACGCCAAGTACGTGAACAGCGTCACGCAGTGGCTGCTCGCGCACGACCCCGACGTCGACCCCGCGCTGCTGCAGGCGATCCGCGCCGACCAGCAGGCCGCCGGCGCCGAGGTGACGATCGCGCAGCAGCGCGCCGTCACCCAGCGCGCCGACCAGCGCGCGCTGCTGCGCGGCCTGGGCATGCCGGTGCTGGCTGTCGCCGGCGAGCGCGACCAGCTGGTGCCGCCGGCGCTGTCGCAGGAGGTTGCCGCCCTCGCCCCTGCCGGGCGCCTGGAAATCGTCCCTGGCGTCGGCCATCTGCTACCGTGGGAGGCCCCTCAGCGCCTGGGAGTGCTGCTGCGGGGCTGGGCGCTGGACATCCATCGACAAGTTCAAACCTGAGGAGACCCATCATGACCCGACGTCACTTCCTCCACCAGGCCGGCGCACTCCTGGCCGCGCCGGCCGCGCTCGGCTCCGCCGTGCTGGGGCTCTCCGCCGGGCCGGCGCAGGCCCAGGCCTTCCCGGCCAAGCCGGTGCGCGTGATCGTGCCGTTTGCCGCCGGCAACACGCTCGACACGTCACTGCGCCAGGTGAGCGAGGTGTTCCAGCGCAACACCGGCCACCCCATCGTCATCGACAACAAGCCGGGCGGGGCTGGCATCGTGGCCGTGCAGGCGCTGCTGCAATCACCGCCGGACGGCTACACGCTGCTGCTGAGCAACACCAGCATGCTGACGATCAACCCGCACACCTTCAGCAAGCTGCCCTACGACCCCGAAAAGAGCTTCAGGCACATCACGAACTACCTGGGCGCGACGATGGTGTTCGCCGTCAACGCGGCCAACGTGCCGGCCAACACCATGGCCGAGTTCATCGCCTGGGCCAGGCCGCAGGGCGGCAAGATCTCGTATGCCTCCTTCACCGCGGGCAACTCCTCGCATTTCGCCGGCATCATCCTGAACAAGCGCACCGGCACCGACCTGACCCACGTGCCCTTCAACGGCACGCCGCCGGCGGTGCAGAACCTCGTGGGCGGGCAGGTGAACGCGGCCATCCTGCCGCTGCTGGCCGTCAGGCCCCACATGGACAGCGGCAAGGTCAAGGTGCTGGCCGTCACGAGCCCGCAGCGCTCGCCGCTGATGCCGAACGTGCCCTCGTTCACCGAACTGGGCCTGCCCGAGATGGAGATCTTCATCTGGTCGGCGCTCTCGGCGCCGGCCGGCACGCCGGATGCCGTGGTCGCGCGCCTGAACGCCGAGTTCGTCAAGGCGCTGCGCACTGACGAGATCCGCGACAAGTGGAAGCAGGTCGACTTCACGCCGCTGCCCACCACGCCCGAGGAGGTCACGCGCTTCATCCGCGCCGAGTCGGCGCGCTGGGGCGAGGCGGTCAGGATCTCCGGCTTCAAGGTCAGCGAATGAACGCACCAGCCCGCACCCGCCGCCCGCTGGCCTGTCGCCTGCCGGTCTTCGCGGCGCCGATGTTCCTGGTCTCGGGCCCGGAACTTGTCGTCGCCGCCTGCAAGGCTGGCATCGTCGGCGCCTTCCCCACCCCCAACGCGCGCCCGATCAGCGTCCTCGACGAGTGGATGCACCGCATCACCGACGAGTTGGCCCAGGCCCGGGCCGAGCAGCCCCCGGGCTCGGTGGCCGACTGGTGCGCCAACCTGGTGACCCATCGCTCCAACGAGCGCCTGCCCGAGGACCTGGCGCTGATCGAGCGCTACCGCCCGCCGGTGGTCGTCACCGCACTCGGCAGCCCCAAGCCGGCGATCGACGTGGTGCACAGCTATGGCGGGCAGGTCTTCGCAGACGTCGTCAACCTGACGCTGGCGCGCAAGGCGGCCGAGGCCGGGGCCGACGGCCTGGCCTGCGTGTGCAGCGGCGCGGGCGGGCACACGGGCTCGATCAACCCCTTCGCCTTCGTCAGTGCGGTGCGCGAGTTCTTCGACGGCACCATCGTCGTCGGCGGCGGCATCTGCGACGGCTGGGGCGTGGCCGGCGCCATCGCCTGCGGTGCCGACTACGTCTACATGGGCACGCGCTTCATCGCCACGAGCGAAAGCATGGCCTCGCCCACCTACAAGCAGATGCTGGTGGACGCCACGGTCGACGACCTGATGCTCAGCGACCGCATCACCGGCACCACGGCAAGCTGGCTCAAGCCCTCGCTGCGCGCCAGCGGCCTGGACCCCGACAACCTGCCCGAGGCACCGGGGCGCAACTACAACAGCAACCGCTCGATCGACGCCGCCAAGCGCTGGGTCAGCGCCTGGGGCGCCGGCCAAGGCGTGGGGCTGGTGCACGCCGTCGAGCCCTTGGCCACGGTGGTCGACCGCATCGCCGATGAGTTCCATGACGCGCAGGCGCGCATGGCGGTCTGGGCACCTGCCCCTGTGACAGCCGGCGCCCGAGCCGCCGCATGAGCATGGCGACCCACCTGCTGCACGCCAAGCACCTGGCCCTGCTGGACCGCGCCGCCCAGGCCTGCCGCGAGCGCGACTGCTGGAGCCCCTGGCCCGAGACGCCGGCCGGCTACCCTGACAGTGCCGCGGCTCAGTCGCGCGCGCGCGCGGCCTTCGAACAGCAGCAGGGGCAGCGCTTCGAGATCGAGGGCCACCCAGGCACCCCCGGCACGCCCTCGGAAGAGGTATCCCCCTACACCCAACGCACGCTCGGCATCCGCTACCCGCAGTCCGACCCCGACACGCTGTTCGCCGCCGCCGAGGCCGCGATGCCGGCCTGGGCGGCGGCCGACGCCGACACCCGGCTGGGCGTGTTGATGGAGGTGGTCGAGGTGCTCTACCGCGAGCACCTGTTCGACGTCGCCACGGCGATGATGCACACCGCCGGCCAGAGCGCGAACATGGCCTACGCCGGCAGCGGCGTGAACGCGCTGGACCGCGCTATCGAGGCCCTGGTGTACGCGCGTGAGGCGCTGCACGCGGTCACCCCGCGCAGCCGCTGGGAGCGCAGCTTCGGCAGCGCGCGCATCGCGCTGGACAAGACCTGGCGCGCCACGCCGCGCGGTGTGGCCGTGTGCTTCACCTGCGCCACCTTCGCCACCTGGAACGCCTGGCCGTCGATGATGGCCAGCCTGGCCACCGGCAATGCCGTCATCGTCAAGCCGCATCCCACCTCCGTGCTGCCGATGGCGCACTCGGTACGGGCCTTCCGCCGCGTGCTGCGCGAGGCCGGCTTCGACCCGAACCTGGTGACGATGCTGACCGACTCCAGCACCGAGCCCGTCGGCAAGGTGCTGGTGCAGCACCCGAAGACGGCCATCGTCGACTTCACCGGCAGCGCGCGCTTCGGCCAGTGGGTCGAGCGCCACGCCCACCCGGCGCTCGTCTACACCGAGACCTCGGGCGTCAACACCGTCGTGATCGAGTCCGCGGCCGATCTGGACGCGACGCTGCGCTCTCTCGCCACGACGATGTGCATGTTCAGCGCCCAGATGTGCACGAGCCCGCAGAACGTCTACCTGCCGCGCACGGGGGTGCGCACGCCCCAGGGCACGGTGCCGATGGACGAGGTGGCGGAGCGCCTGGCCGCCGCGATCGACGCCGTCGGGCGCGACCCGCGCCGCGCGGGCATGATCCTGGCGGCCATCCAGTCCCCGGCGACGCTGGCGCAATTGGCGCAGCTGCGCGACGAGGGCGCGCGCGCCGGGCGGGTGCTGCTGGAACCGCGGCCTTACCCGCACCCCGAGTTTCCCGACGCGCGCACGAGCACGCCGCTGCTGGTGCAGACCGACACCGCCCACCGCGCGCTCTACGGCGAGGAGCGCTTCGGCCCCGCAGGCTTCGTGATCGCCTGCGACGATGCCGCCGACGCGCTGGCCCAGGCCACGGCCGACGCGCGCGAGTTCGGGGGCCTGACCGCCTTCCTCTACAGCGAGGACGAGGCCTACGTCGAGCGCGCCGTCGCCGCCTACGCCCGCGCCGGCGCGCAGCTGACGATCAACCTCACCGGCCCGATGCCGCTGAACTTCGCCGCCGCCTACAGCGACGTCCATGTCACCGGCCTCAACCCCGCCGGCAACGCCAGCCTGACCGACCTGGCCTTCGTGGCCGGGCGCTTCCGCATCACGCAGTCGCGTCGCCCGGCGCGCGACGCCTGAGACCCGAGAGTCTCTCCCCCCAACCCGCCGAGCACCCTGGAGGCCCCCGATGAACGCACCGACCCGCCCCGAGAACCTCGCTCCCTTCGGCGAGGACTACGGCCCGCTGCTGACGGGCCCCTTCGCGCCGTTGTCCGACGAGTCCACGCTGACGGACCTGCCGCTGATCAAGGGCGCGATCCCGAAGGACCTGAACGGCATCTACATGCGCGCCGGCCCGAACGCCCGCTATGCGCCCCAGGGCCGCTATCACCCCTTCGACGGCGACGGCATGGTGCACGCTGCGCACTTCGAGAACGGGCGCCTCACGGTGCGCAACCGCTGGGTGCGCACCGAGGGCTTCCAGCGCGAGGACGCTGCCGGCCGCGCCACCCACTGGGGCATCCGCGAGACCCTGCTCGGGCGCGATGACAAGCCGCTGAAGGACACCGGCAACACCGACCTCGTCGCCCACGCCGGCAAGGCGCTGGCGCTGTGGTACATGTCCGGCGAGGCCTGGGAACTCGACCCCGTCACGCTGGAGACGCTCGGCCGCAGCCAGGCGATCGCGCAGACCGGCGGCAAGATCTCGGCCCACGCCAAGGTCGACGAAATCACCGAGGACCTGCTGTTCTTCGACTATGGCCACGACGCCCCGTACATGCACTACGGCGTTGTCGGCCCCGACGGCAAGCTGAAGCACCACGTGCCGATCCCGCTGCCCGGGGCGCGCCTGCCGCACGACATGGCGGTCACCGAGCACTATTCGGTGCTGCACGACCTGCCGGTGATGCACGACCCCGACGCCATGGCGCTCGGGCGCCACAAGGTGGTGTTCCGCGCCGACATGAAGTCGCGCTTCGGCGTGATCCCGCGCTACGGCCGCACCGAGGACCTGCGCTGGTTCGAGTTCAGCCCCTGCTTCCTCTACCACGTGGTCAACGCGTGGGAGGAGACCGACGCGCGCGGGCGCTGGATCACGATGGTAGGCTGCCGCTACATGCCGGTGACGCGGCCCGACGGCTCGATCGACGAGCAGCGCACGGCCAAGGACATCGCCGAGCTCGTGATGCACGCGCGCCTGTGGCGCTGGCGCATGAACCTCGACACCGGCGCCACCGAGGAGCAGTGCCTGGACGCCGGGCACAACCTCGAGTTCCCCAGCTACAACAGCGCGCTGACCGGCCGCCGCACCCGCTACGGCTACTTCGTCGACCACAGCGACGACGTGATCCTGCAGTGGGCCGGCCTGCGCAAGTGCGACCTGGACACCGGCGCAACGCTGTCGGCCTGGCGCGACGACCCCACGCAGAGCTGGTACTCCGAGCCCTGGTTCGCCGCCGCCGACCATCCGCAGTCCGAGGACCACGGCTACGTCATCGCCTTCCAGTGGAATGCGGCTGAGCAGCGCCAGACGCTGGACATCTTCGACGCGCGCGACCTCGGCCAGGGGCCGGTGGCGCAGGTGCTGATCCCGCGCCACATCCCCACCGGCTTCCACGGCTGCTGGTTCGCCGCCTCGCGGCTGAAGCCGCGGTTCTGAGCCTGGTCGCCCCCTTTTTCTTCCAACCGACCCTGGGAACACCCCGATGAGCACGCCCACCTACATCCTCGGCGGCCACCAGACCGACTTTGCCAAGGTCTGGTCGCGCCAGGGCCAGGACCTGTCGGACATGATCCGCGAGTCCGTGCTCGGCGCGCTCGAGCGCAGCCGCGTCGACGCCGCGCAGGTGCAGAGCATCCACGTCGGCAACGCCTTCGGCGAGATCCAGCGCGCGCAGGCGCACCTGGGCGCGATGGTGGCGCAGGTCGTGCCCGAGCTCTGGGGCGTGCCGGCGATGCGGCACGAGGGCGCCTGCGCCTCGGCCTCGCTGGCGGTGCTCGCAGCCATGGCCGAGATCGAGGCCGGGCGCTACGACTGCGTGCTCGTCGTCGGCGCCGAGGAGCTGAAGAACCTGCCCGGCGACCAGTCCTCGGCGAACCAGAACGCCGCCGCCTGGCAGGGGCACGAGGGCATCGATTGCCGCTTCATGTGGCCCGCCGCCTTTGGCCTGATGGCGCAGGAGTACGAGCGCCGCTACGGGCTCGACCGGCGGCACGTCAACCGCATCGCCGAGATCAACTACGGCAACGCCAGGCGCAACCCGCTGGCGCAGACGCGCAAGTGGCAGTTCGAGCCCGGCGCCTTCACCGACGACGACACGCTCAACCCGGTGATCGAGCCCGGCACGCGCCGCCAGGACTGCGGCCAGATCACCGACGGCGCCTGCTCGCTGCTGCTGGCCGGCCCGCGCTTCGCCGCCGAGCACGCGCGCCGCACCGGCGTGGCGCTCGCATCGCTGCCGCGCATCCTGGGCTGGGGCCACCGCAACGCCGGGCTGCGGCTGAAGGACAAGCTCGAGCGCAGCGCCGGCCAGCACTACGTCTTCCCGCACGTGCGCCAGGCCATCACCGAGGCCTGGGCCCGCGCCGGCGTGGCCGGCCCCGAAGGGCTGGACGGCATCGAGACCCACGACTGCTTCACCACCACCGAGTACATGGCCATCGACCACTTCGGCCTGACCCCCCCGGGCCAGAGCTGGCAGGCGGTGGAGTCGGGCCTGATCGAGCTCGGCGGCAGGCTCCCGGTCAACCCCAGCGGCGGCCTGATCGGCGGCGGCCACCCCGTGGGCGCCACCGGCGCGCGCATGCTGCTGGACGCCGCGCGCCAGGTCACCGGCCAGGCCGGCGACTACCAGGTCGAAGGCGCGAAGACCTTCGCCACGCTGAACATCGGCGGCAGCTGCGCCACGGTGTGCAGCTTCGTGGTCGGGGCGCGGGAGTAGCCGGCCCTCCTGGCGGGCCCGCATGGCGCCATATCGGCGCGGCCCTCGGGGCCCCGCCTAGAATCTTTCGATGCCCCCTGACGCCCCCTCCCGGCCGGACGCCACGAAGCCGGCCAACTTCCTGCGCGCGATCATCGAGCGCGACCTGCAGGCCGGCACGCTGGCCGACCGCCGCCACGCGGGCAGCCCCGGCGACGCCGCGCACCATGCGCAGGCGCCGCTCGACGCGGCCCGCATCCGCACCCGCTTCCCGCCCGAGCCCAACGGCTACCTGCACATCGGCCATGCCAAGAGCATCTGCCTGAACTTCGGCCTGGCGCAGGCCTACGGCGGGGTGTGCCACCTGCGCTTCGACGACACCAACCCCGAGAAGGAGGAGCAGGAGTACGTCGATGCCATCAAGGAGGCCGTGCGCTGGCTCGGCTTCGACTGGGAGGCCGAGGTCGGCGGCGAGCGCCGCAGCCACCTCTACCAGGCCAGCGACTACTTCGACTTCATGTACCGCGCTGCCGAGGCGCTGGTGCAGGCCGGGCTGGCCTACGTGGACGAGCAGAGCGCCGAGCAGATGCGAGCGAACCGGGGCGACTTCACCACCCCCGGCACGGACAGCCCCTTTCGCGCCCGCACCCCGGCGGAGAACCTCGCGCGCCTGCGCGAGATGCGCGACGGCCACCTGCCCGACGGCGCGGCGGTGCTGCGGGCCAGGATCGACATGGCCTCGCCCAACATCAACCTGCGCGACCCGGCGCTGTACCGCATCAAGCACGCCACGCACCACCACACGGGCGACCGCTGGTGCATCTACCCGATGTACACCTACGCGCACCCGATCGAGGACGCGCTCGAGGGCATCACGCACAGCATCTGCACGCTGGAGTTCGAGGACCAGCGCCCCTTCTACGACTGGCTGCTCGAGCACCTGGCCGAGCTCGGCCTGCTCGCGCGGCCGCTGCCGCGGCAGTATGAGTTCGGGCGCCTGAACTTCAACGGCGTGGTCACGAGCAAGCGCAAGCTCAAGGCCCTGGTCGACGAGGGCCTGGTGGGCGGCTGGGACGACCCGCGCATGCCCACCATCTACGGCCTGCGCCGACGCGGCTACACGCCCGCCAGCATCCGCGCGATGGCCGAGGGCACTGGCGCGAGCAAGACCAACATCTGGCTCGACGCCACGGTGCTCGACGTCGCGCTGCGCGAGGATCTCGAACCCCAGGCGCCGCGCGCACTGGCCGTGCTGGACCCGCTGAAGCTGGAGCTCACGAACTGGGACGAGGTCTTCGGCGCCGGCCACCTCGAGCCCTGCACCGCCCCCGCGCACCCGCAGCGCCCTGAACTCGGCCAGCGCCGCTTCAGCCTGGGCCCGGCGGTGTGGATCGACCGCGAGGACTACGCCGCCGTCCCGCCCAAGGGCTACTTCCGCCTCTTCCCGCCGCAGCGCCAGGCCGACGGCAGCCTCGGCCCGGGCAACCGCGTGCGCTTGAAGTACGGCATGGTCGTGGAATGCACTGGCCACACCGAGGACGCCTCGGGCCGCGTCACCGCGGTGCAGGCGCGCGTGCTGCCCGGCACCAAGAGCGGCACCCCCGGGGCCGACAGCGTCAAGGTCAAGGGCACCATCGGCTGGGTCGGCGCGCACGAGGCCGTGGCGGCCGAGGTGCGCCTGTTCGAGCGCCTGTTCACCGAAGACCAGCCCGACGCCGACGGCCGCGACTTCCGCGCCGCGCTCAACCCCGGCAGCCAGCGCGTCGTGACCGGCCTGCTCGAGCCCACGCTGGCGGCCGCGGCGCCTGAACAGCGCGTCCAGTTCGAGCGCCACGGCTGGTTCGTCGCCGACCGCACGGACCACCGTCCCGACCGGCCCGTGTTCAATCGCATCACGACCCTGAAGGACCATTGGAAATGACGCGCCTGCCCCTTGCCGAGCTGCCTGCCGAGCCTCCTTCCGGCCCCGCCGCTGCCGCCCCCCGGGCCGCGGCGCGGCGTCGCCTGCTGGCCTCGGCGCTCGGTGTCGCCGTGCTCGCCGCCAGCGTCGCTCCCGGCGCACGGGCCCAGGCGGGGGAGGAAGTGCCCTTCATCACCACGCCTGACCACGTCACGCTGGCCATGCTCGACCTGGCGCGAGTCGGCCCCGCCGACACGATGATCGACCTCGGCTCCGGCGACGGCCGCATCGTCATCACCGCGGCGCGGCGCTTCGGCGCGCGCGGCCTGGGCGTGGAGATCATGCCCGACCTAGTGCTGCGCAGCCGCGAGAACGCGGCCAAGGCCGGCGTGGCCGACCGCGCCGAGTTCCGAGAGCAGGACCTGTTCAAGACCGACCTCAGCCCGTACAGCGTGATCACGATGTACCTGCTGCCCGAGGTCAACCTGCAACTGCGCCCGCTGCTGCTGAAACTGAAGCCCGGCACCCGGGTCGTCTCGCACGACTGGGACATGGCCGAGTGGCGGCCCGACCGGACCGTGACGCTCGACGTGCCCGACAAGGCGGTGGGGCGCGAGAAGCTCAGCCGCGTGCACCTCTGGGTGGTGCCGGCCCCGGTGGAGGGTCTGTGGTGCGGGCCAGGCGGCGCGCAGATCCGCCTGGACCGCAGCTTCCAGCTCGTGCAGGGCCGCGCCGGCGCGGCGCGCGATGTCGTGCTGACGCAGGGCCGCATCGACGGCACCGAGCTGCACCTCGCCAGCCCCGGCGCCGCGCTGCGCGCGCGCTGGGCCGAGACCGGCAGCCAGCGCACGCTGCGCGTGACCGGCGCGGACGGCGCCTGGCAGGCCTGGCGCGAAGTCACGTTCCTGCAAGAATCCGGCGAACTCTGCAGAATCTGAGCGTGCTCCTCCCGCAGCCCTGGCCGGTGCGGGATATTCAGCGATGAAGGAGTCCGCCAGTGCAGCCATCGACGAACAGTTGGGCCGCCACGCGCCGTGACGTCGGTAGCGCCCCCGCCCCCGTCTCCCAGCCGCCGGCCGCGCTGAGCGCACTGCTGGCCCCGGCCGACATCCGCCTCAACGGCGACCGGCCCTGGGACATCCAGGTCCACCACCCGCGCCTGTACCGCCGCGTGCTGACCGGCTGGTCGATCGGCCTGGGCGAGTCCTACATGGACGGCGACTGGGACTGCGCCCAACTCGACGAGATGTTCACGCGCCTGATGCGACTCGGGCTGGAGCACCGACCGATGGGCTGGGGCCGATTGCGCCTGGGCCTGGCGTTGGCGGCGGCCGCCTTCACGAACCCGCAGCGCGAGCAGCGCGCCTTCGTCGTCGGCGAGCGCCACTACGACCTCGGCAACGACCTGTACGAGCGGATGCTCGATGCGCGCATGGTCTATTCCTGCGCCTACTGGGAGCGCGCGGCCACGCTCGATCAGGCCCAGGAGGACAAGCTCGAGATGATCTGCCGCAAGCTGCAGCTGCGCCCGGGGATGACGCTGCTGGACATCGGCTGCGGCTGGGGCGGCCTGGCGCGGCATGCCGCCGAGCGGCACGGCGCGCGCGTGGTCGGCATCACCGTCTCGCGCGAGCAGCAGGCGCTGGCGCAGCGGGTCTGCGCCGGGCTGCCGGTGGAGATCCGCCTGGAAGACTACCGCCGCCTGGAGGGCCGCTTCGACCGCATCGCCTCGGTGGGCATGTTCGAGCACGTCGGCCCGAAGAACCACCGCGCCTACTTCGACGCCGCACACCGCCTGCTGGCCGAGGACGGGCTGTTCCTGCTGCACACCATCGGCATCGACCAGCCCTCGACCCACACCGACCCCTGGATCGAGAAGTACATCTTCCCCGGCGGCAAGCTGCCCGCGGCGGGCGAGCTGGCGCAGGCCGCGCAGCGCCGCTTCGTCGTCGAGGACTGGCACAACTTCGGGCCCGACTACGACCGCACGCTGATGCACTGGCACGCCCGCTTCGAGGCCGCCTGGCCCGAGCTGCAGGCGCGCTACGGCGAGCGCTTCCGGCGCATGTGGCGCTACTACCTGCTCAGCTGTGCGGGCTTCTTCCGCTCGCGCCAGGGGCAGCTCTGGCAGCTGGTGCTGAGCCGGCGCGAGCGGCGCGAGCCCTACCGCTCGCTGCGGCCGTTCCAGGCGACGGCCTAGGCCCGACGCACCCGTTTGCGCCGGCTCCCCTATAGTGCGCGGCTTTGCCACTGCCGGGCACTGCCGATGGAAACCCGCCTGCGCCAACTCCTCGAACGCGGACCTGCGTCCTCTCCCGCCCTCGGGGTCCCCGGGCGCGCCGACCTGAGCCACGGCGAGCTGCGCGCGCTCGTTGACCGCACCGTCGCCGACCTGAACGCGCTGGGCATCGGCCGGGGTGACCGGCTGGCCATCGTCCTGCCCAACGGGCCGGAGATGGCCGCCTGCTTCGTGAGCGCCGCCTGCGCCTGCGCGACGGCCCCGCTGAACCCGGCCTACCGCGCCGAGGAGTTCGAGTTCTACCTGGTCGACCTGAAAGCGCGCGCGCTCGTCGTCGAGCGCGGCAGCACCTCGCCGGCGGTCGAGGTGGCGCAGCGCATGGGCGTGCCCGTCGTCGAGCTGGTGCCGGACGCCACGGCCGGCGCCGGCAGCTTCACGCTGCACTGCGCGACGCCGCCGGCAGACATGGCGGCGCAGCCGGGCCCCGCGCAGGCAGGCGACGTCTCGATGGTGCTGCACACCTCGGGCACGACCTCGCGGCCGAAGATCGTGCCGCTGTCGCAGGCCAACCTGTGCGCCTCGGCCCAGCACATCGCGCGCACGCTGGCGTTCACGCCGGCCGACCGCGGGCTGAACATCATGCCGCTGTTCCACATCCACGGCCTGATCGCAGGGGTGCTGACGCCGCTGTCCGCTGGCTCGATGGTGTTCTGCACGCCCGGCTTCAACGCGCTGAAGTTCTTCGCCTGGATGGACGAGGCCCGGCCCACCTGGTACACGGCGGTGCCGACCATGCACCAGGCCATCCTGACGCGGGCCTCCAAGAACACCGACGTGATCGCGCGCCACCCGCTGCGTTTCGTCCGCAGCTCCTCGAGCTCGATGCCGCCGCAGGTGATCCACGAGCTCGAGGCCGTGTTCGGCGCCCCGCTGATCGAGAGCTACGGCATGACCGAGGCCACGCACCAGATGGCCAGCAACCCGCTGCCGCCGGCGGTGCGCAAGCCCGGCAGCGTGGGCGTGGCCGCCGGCCCCGAGGTAGCGATCATGGCAGAGGACGGCGCGCTGCTGCCGCGCGGCGCCACCGGCGAGATCGTCATCCGCGGGCCCAACGTCACCGCCGGCTACGAGAACAACCCCAAGGCCAACGCCGAGGCCTACGTGGACGGCTGGTTCCGCACCGGAGACCAGGGCGTGATGGACGCCGAGGGCTACCTCACCATCACCGGCCGCCTCAAGGAGATCATCAACCGCGGCGGCGAGAAGGTCAGCCCGCGCGAGGTCGACGAGATCCTGATGGACCACCCGGCGGTGGCGCAGGTGGTGTGCTTCGGCATGCCGCACCCCAAGCTCGGCGAGGAGGTCGCGGCCGCGGTCGTGCTGCGCGAGGGCCAGGCCGCCACCGAGCGCGAGCTGCAGGCCTTCGTCGGCGGCCGCGCGGCGGAGTTCAAGGTGCCGAAGAAGATCCTCATCCTGGACGAGATCCCCAAGGGCGCCACGGGCAAGCTGCAGCGCATCGGGCTGGCGGCCAAGCTGGGGCTGGCGGGATGAAGATCGCCATCGTCGGCGCAGGCGCCATCGGCGGCTACCTCGGCGCGCGGCTGTCGGCCGCGGGCGAGGACGTGACCTTCATCGCCCGCAACCGCAACCTGCAGGCCATCCGCGCCCAGGGCTTCCGCCTCATCCTCGAGGACGGCTCGACACTGCACGCCCCGGCCGCGCGCGCCGTGCAGGACCCGGCCGAGGCCGGGCCGCAGGACGCGGTGCTGCTCACCGTCAAGGCGCACCAGGTGCAGGACCTCCTGCCCGGGCTGCGCGGCCTGTTCGGGCCCGACACCGCCGTCGTCAGCCTGATCAACGGCGTGCCCTGGTGGTACTTCCACCGCCTGGCCGGGCCGTGGGAAGGCCGGCAGCTCGAGAGCGTGGACCCCGGCGGCGTCATCGCCGCGCACATCGAGCCCGCGCGCGTGATCGGCAGCGTCGTCTACCCCGCGGCCGAACTGGTCGAGCCCGGCCTCGTGCGCGTGATCGAGGGCAACCGCTTCACGCTCGGCGAGCCCGACGGCAGCCGCAGCGAGCGCGTCGAGCGCCTGAGCCAGGCGCTGATGAAGGCCAGCTTCAAGGCCCCGGTCAGCAAGGACATCCGCAGCGAGATCTGGGTCAAGCTCTGGGGCAACCTGAGCTTCAACCCCATCAGCGCGCTGACGCACGCCACGCTGGAGCAGATCTGCAGCTTCGGCCCCACGCGCGAGCTGGCCGCACGCATGATGCGCGAGGCCCAGGCCGTGGGCGAGGCGCTGGGCGTGGAGTTCAAGATCAGCCTGGACAAGCGCATCGCCGGCGCCCAGGCCGTGGGCGCGCACAAGACCAGCATGCTGCAGGACGTCGAGGCCGGGCGCGCGCTCGAGCTCGAGGCCCTGGTGGGCGCCGTGGTCGAGCTCGGCCGCATCACCGGCCAGCCCGTGCCCACGGTGGAGGCGGTGCTCGCGCTCGCGCGGCTGCTCGGCCAGACGCTGCAGGCCCAGCGCGGGCGGCTGGCGGTGCAGCCCCTGGGCTGAGAGCCTGAGAGCCCGCCCCCGAGCTCGGCGTCATGCCTGAGGGCCTGGTCACCCCGCCCGATGCCGCCGCGCTGAAGCGGCTGTTCCTGCTCGACCCCGGCATCACCTTCCTGAACCACGGCTCCTTCGGCGCCTGCCCGCGTGAGGTCTTCGAGACGCTGCAGCGCTGGCAGCTCGAGATGGAGCGCAACCCGGTGGACTTCCTTGCGCGGCGCTCGGGCGGCCTGCTGGCCCAGGCGCGCGCGGCGCTGGCCGGGTTCCTCGACGCGCGCGCCGAAGACATGGTCTACGTGCCCAACGCGACGACGGGCGTCAACATCGTCGCGCGCTCGCTGGCGCTGCGGCCGGGCGACGAGGTGCTGGCCACCGACCACGAGTACGGCGCCTGCGAGGCCACCTGGGAGCGCGAGTGCGCGCGCACCGGGGCCGTCTACCGGCGCGTGGAGATCCCGCTGCCCTTCGAGCGTGAGCGCTTCGTCGAGCGCGTGATGGCCGCCGTCACGCCGCGCACGCGGCTCGTCTTCGCGAGCCACCTCACCTCAACCACGGCGCTGGTCTTCCCCGTGGCCGCCCTGTGCGCCGCCGCGCGCGAGCGCGGGCTGCTGACGCTGGTGGACGGGGCGCACGCGCCGGGACAGGTGCCGCTGTCGCTGCGCGCAGTCGGCGCCGACTTCTACACCGGCAACTGCCACAAGTGGCTGTGCGCGCCCAAGGGCAGCGCCTTCCTGCACGCCCGGCCCGAGCACCACGAGACGCTGCACGCTCCCGTCACGAGCTGGGGCTACCTGGCCAGCGTGCAGGGCCACACCGGCTTCGACGCCTACACCGGCGCCACCGTACTCGAGCGCCGCCTGCAGTGGCAGGGCACGCGCGACATCGCGGCCTGGCTCAGCGTGCCGGCCGCGATCGACTTCCAGCGGCGGCACGACTGGCCGGCCGTGCGCGCGCGCTGTCATGCGATGGCGGTGGCGCTGATGCACCGCGTCGCGGCGCGGCACGGCCTGCCGGTGGCAGGCTCGGACGACGATTTCGCCCAGATGGTGCCGCTGCCCGTGCCCGACACCGACGCCGAGGCGCTGCGCGCCCGCCTGCATGACCAGCACCGCATCGAGGTGCCGGTGACCAGCCATGGCGGGCGCACCTTCGTGCGCGTCTCGGTGCAGGGCTACAACGACGCGGCCGACCTGCAGGCCCTGGAGGATGCACTGTGAAACCCTCGAAGACCGACGACACGACGCGCGCGCAGCACCAGCCCGTGCGCCGCCACATCGTGCTGGCGGGCCTGGCGGCGCCCTTGGCAGCGGGCTGGCCGCAGGGCGCCCGGGCCTCGGTCGTCGTCGAGGGCCAGGCCTTCGACGAGCGCATCCGGCTCACCGACAGCGAGCTCGTGCTCAACGGCACCGGCGTGCGCGCCGTGGCTTGGTTCAAGGGCTACGCCGCCGGCCTGTATCTTCCAAGACGCGCCGGTGACGCACTGGCAGTGCAAGCCCTGCCCGGCCCGAAGCGCCTGCGCATGGTGATGCTGCAGGACGTGCCCGCCGCAGAGTTCAGCAAGGCCTTCGTCAAGGGCGTCTCGCGCAACACCGAGGCCGCGGAACTGGAGGCGCTGCGCCCGCGCATGGAGCAGTTCGCGCGCGCGATCGACGAGGGCGGCCAGGTGCGCCGCGGCGACGTCATCGACCTCGACTTCTTGCCCGCGCAGGGCACGCTGATGATGCTCAACGGCCAGCGCCGCGGCCCGGCGCTGCCCGGCGAGGACTTCTACCGCGCCCTGCTGCGCTCCTTCGTCGGTACCCGGCCCTTCGACGAGAAGCTGCGGGCGGGCTTGCTGGGGCAGCGCTGACCGACAACGCCCGCCGAACCGCGTACCGGGCCCGGCCCTGCATCTGGAGAGTGTGTCTTGGCGCAAAGCCCTTCCCTCCTTGCGTCCTGGGATGCTTGCCTGGACCACACCGGCCACTGGCTGGAGGCGCCCTCGCTCGGACAGTTGCGCAACGTGCCGGCGGGAACGCTGCTGTATGACCAGGGTGCACCGAGCCGCCACTTCTTCCTGATCCGCGAAGGCCTGGTGCGGTGCTCGATGCTGCATGACAGCGGCCGCCGCCTGCTGCTGGAGCTGATGGGACCGGGCACCATGTTCGGCGAAGGCGCAGCTTTCGACGGGCATCCGCGCTACGTTCATGCTGAGACCGTGACAGACGCGCGCCTGTCCGTGTACACGAAGGAAGACATCCTCAGGGCTCCGGATCCGGTGGCCTTGCTGCAAGGCGTCATCAAGATCATGGCCTCCAAGCAGCGAGTGCTGGCTGGCAAGCTGCTCGAGTTCAACAGCGAAGAGCCAGAAGGTCGCCTGCGCCACCTGCTGGCAAAGCTGGTTGCCGTACAGCGGCGCGCGCGTCCCGAAGACGAGCGGCGCGCAGCGCAGGTCTGGCTGAGCCAGGAAACCCTGGCCGAGATGTGCGGCATGAGTCGCATCAGCGCCGCCCGGGCCTTGCGCCGGCTCGCCGAAGTCGGCCTCGTCCGCACGCATGCGCGCTACGTGGAGGTGCTGGACGTGCAAACCCTCGCCAGGCCGATGCGCTGATGAAGGCCGTTCGAGGGTGATGCGGGAACGGCTGTCCCGGCGCGGGCCGCAGGGCGCCGAGGCGATCGGCTCGAGGGGCACGAAAAGGCTGACGATGGGGCGCGCAGAGGATCTCCAGATACATCGCCGCCGCAGGCAGGCCGCTAGACTGGAGCGAACCACTCCCCTGGAACACCCTTGAAGATTGCAACACTGGGCCCCGCCGGCACCAACCACGATCTGAACACGCGCCGCTACATCGAATTCCACGGGCTCGTGGGTGCCGAGGTGGTCTTCATCGACGACTTCCTTGAGGGAGTCGACATGATGCGGCGTCGAGAGGTGGACCTCATGATCCAGGTGTGCGCCCATCACCGCGTGGCCGACACCATCGAAGCGCACCATAAAGAGGTCTTCCTCATCGACTGCTTCATCGGCCGCACGCACCCCATGGGGCTGCTGACCAGGGCCGAGGTGGAGTCGCCGGTGTCGGTGGGATACATACCGCCCACGGCCGGCTACTTCGATCCCTCGCGCTTCCCGACGCAGGTACACACGCTTTCCAACGCGGACACGGCGCGCCGGCTGCTTGCCGGGGAATTCGATTCAGGCTTCACCTCGCTCGACATCGCGCGTGACCACCCCGGGCGGTTCCGGATCGACAAGGAGATCGGCGAGGTCGACGTGGTCTGGCTCGTCTACGGCACGACCCGCGTCAACACCGGGCCGATAGTCGCCTGGCGCGACGCTCCCGCGCGGGTGGTGTTGGCCCGGCTGTCATCCGGCTGAGCGGGGAGCAAGGCGCGCAATGAGCCTCGCGCGCGCCACGGCGGCGCTCGCGCCAGCAAGGCGCTGCGCGGCGCGGCATCAAAGTCCGCCGCAGCGACATCCCCCTGGTCGACCGATGCCCGCGCTGCCCGGTGTATCTGCAGATATTGGGTCGAGTGCGAGGCTTGCCTAGACTCGTCGGCACCGAATCACCGGAGACTTGCATGTTCAAACTTGTGCGCCGTGCGCTCGTGATCCTGGCGGCTTCTCTTGCCTGCACGCTGGCGGCTGCCCAGCCGTACCCGTCCAGGACGATCAAGATCGTCGTGCCCTATGGGGCGGGCGGGGCGACGGACATCTTCGCCCGAGCCTATGCGGCCGAGCTCGGGGCGCGCCTGAAGCAGACCGTGGTGGTCGAGAACGTGCCCGGCGCGGGCGGAACCATCGGCGCGCAGCGCGTCATGGACACCGCTCCCGATGGCTACACGCTGATCGTGTGCACGGGCATCGAGTTCGAGATGTTGCAGATCGCCGACCCCGACAGCGCCAAAGGCCGTCGGACGAATCTGACCCCTGTGACGCTGATCGGCACTCAACCGATGGTGCTCGTGGCCAGGCCTGCCCTGGGTCTGCGCAGCGCGGACGACCTCGTGCGCACCGCCCGGGCGCGCCCGGGCGCCCTCTCCCTCGCCTCGGCGGGGCCGGGCACGAGCCTGCACCTGGCCGGCGAGATGATCAAGAAGGCTGCCGGCATCGACCTGCTGAACGTGCCCTACAAGGCGACGCCGCAGATGGTGACCGACCTGGCTGGCGGTAATGTCGACCTCGCCCTGCTGGCCATGCCCACGGCGATCCCGCACGTTCGCAGCGGCGCGCTCGTGGCGCTCGCCGTCACCGACTCGACGCGTTCGGCGGCCCTGCCTGACACGCCGACACTGGGAGAGTCCTCCTCCGTGAGGGGGGTCGACACCAAGGTCTGGTACGGGGTCTTCGGCCCTCCGGGGATGTCGGCCAACCTGGTCCAGGCTCTGGGTGAGGCCAGCGCCACAATGCTGCGCGACACGGCCTTCCGGGAAAAGCTGCTCGGGATGATGATCACACCCTCGCAGCAGGGTAGCGCCAGTGAACTGGAAACCGTCCGGACAGCCCAGCTGGCGGGTTTCCTTCGCGCGCTGGGCGCGGGAGGCCGGTAGGGGGCGCAGGCAACGACGGCAGCCCACCGCGGTGAGTCGCAGGCGCAGTGTGCGCGGTCGGACCGAAGCCCGATTCGGCACCCAGGCGCCCCTGGGCGGGCCGTGAGCGGGATCTTCAGCGCCATGGAGGGAGTGCCCCTGAGGGCCCGACGCCAGCGGCCTTACCCGGGACCATGACAAGCATCGACGCCTTCCTCGATCCGCGCATGTCCGCCTTCGGCGAGTCGCGCAGCAGCATGGCCGTGTCGCGGCTCGCGCAGGCCCGGCGCGCGGGCAAGGACATCGTGAGCCTGCTGGTGGGCGAGCCCGATTTCGAGACGCCGCCGCACATCCGCGCAGCGGCCTGCGATGCGATCTCGGCCGGCCACACGCGCTACACCGTGTCGGCCGGCATCCTGCCCCTGCGCGAAGCGGTCTGTCGGAAGCTCGCCCGCGATAACGGCGTGCCTTGCGACCCGTTCCGCGTGATCATCACCACGGGCGCCAAGCAGGCGCTCTTCCTTGCCTTCATGGCCACCGTGGGACATGGCGACGAAGTGATCGTGCCCGCGCCCTACTGGGTGTCCTACCCCGAGATGGTGCGCCTCTTCGGCGGCACGCCGGTGATAGTGCCCGGCGACCCCGCGCGCGGGCTGAAGGCCGACCCCGCGGCCCTGGCGGCCGCGATCACGCCGCGCACAAAGTGGCTGGTGCTGAACTTCCCCGCCAATCCGACCGGCTCCAACCTCACGGCGCAGGATGCGAGCGCGCTCGCGCGGCTGCTGCAGGAGCACCCCCACGTCAGACTGATGACCGACGAGGTCTATGAACACGTGGTCTTCTCCGGGGGTCTCGCTCGGCATCCCCTGGCGCTCGCGCCACACCTGACCGACCGGGTGTTGATCGTGAACTCGCTGTCGAAGACCTACGCGATGACGGGCTGGCGCGTGGGATATGCGGCTGGCCCGCAGGCGCTGATCGATGCGATGGTCTCGCTGCAATCGCAATCGACCAGCAACACCTGCACCGTTGCACAGCATGCGGCGCTGGCCGCCCTGGACGGACCTCAAGGATTCATCCACGAATGGCGAAGCGAGTACGCGTCGCGCTGGCGGCTCCTGGTGCGCCGGCTCCACGGCCGCTTCGGTCTGCGCTGTGTCGAACCCGAAGGCGCGTTCTACGTGTTTGTCGAGTGCTCGTCGCTGCTCGGCCGCGTTCGTCCAGACGGCAGGCCGATCGATAACGACGGCGACGTCGCCGACCACCTGTTCAGCCATGGCGTCGCCGTGATCGAAGGCGACGCGTTCGGGATGTCGCCGTGGTTCCGGGCGTCGGTGGCCACGAGCGGCGCGAACATCGAACAGGCGTGTGACCGCATCGTCACCGCACTGGAGCGGTTGCAATGACCCGTGACGAGGTCTGCGCCCTGTCCGCTGGGGCCATCGTCGCCGCGGTGCGCGCGCGCCAGCTCACCGCCGCGCGCGTGATGGAGTGCCACCTGGACCGTACCGAGCGCCTGGAGCAGGTTCTGAACACCTACGCGACGCTGGACGCGCCAGGCGCGCTGCGTACCGCGCACGGCATCGACGCCCGCATCCGCGCTGGGCACGACCCGGGGCCGCTCGCCGGCCTGCCCGTGAGCGTGAAGGACCTGATCGCGGTCGGTGGCATGCGCCAGGCCTTCGGTTCTCACCTGCTGCAGGACCACATGGCCGCCGCCGATGCACCATCGGTAGCGCGCCTGCGCGCCGCGGGTGCGTGCATCACCGGCAAGACGACGACCAGCGAACTCGGATCCAAGGCGGTCGGCGATTCGCCGCTCACCGGGCTCACACGCAACCCCTGGAACACTCAGGCCACCGCAGGTGGATCGAGCGCGGGCGCGGCCGCGGGTGTCGCGGCGCGGTTGGTCCCGGTGGCCTTGGGTACCGACGGGGGGGGCTCGATCCGCATCCCCGCGGCGTTCTGCGGGCTCGTCGGCTTCAAGCCGACCTTCGGGCGCGTGCCAGTGTGGCCCCCATCGGCGACGCCGTCGGTGGCACACGTCGCGCCGCTGGCGCGCTGCGTGCGGGATGTCGCGCTGCTGCTGGACGTGATCAGCGGTCATGATGCGCGCGACCCAGGCAGCATCGCCGAAGCTGCGATCGATGCCACGGCGCAGCTCGGCAAGGGCGTGCGGGGCCTTCGGGTCGGCTGGGTCGCCTCAATCGGCTACGGGCATGTCGATGCCGAGGTCGAGGCGGCGTGCCGTGAAGCGGCAGGTATGCTCAAGAGCGAAGGTGCGATCATCGAAACCCTGGCAGAACCGCTGTTCGAGATGGATCCTGCCGTGGCCTGGAACGAGGTCTTCTACGGTGCCATCGGCGAGCGCGTGCGCCAACTTGCAGGCGGTGACGTCGCCCATGCGGACATCGATCCCGCTCTGAAGGCCGTGTTGCTGCATCGGCGGACGATTGCGCGGGGAGACGTCGCGCAACGGCGCGACGCGTGCATTGCACGGGTACACGATGCGTTCGCGCGCTTCGACATCCTCGCCATGCCGACGGTGCCGATCACGGCACCGCTCGCCGGGATTGACGTGCCGCCGGGCCACGAGGGCCGCAACCCGGTCGACTGGTCCTACTTCACGTATCCGTTCAACCTGTGCGGCAATCCGGCGGTGTCGATGCCGGTGTCGCTGTCGCGCGCGGGCATGCCGATCGGCTTGCAGCTCGTGGCGAGGCGGGGCGACGACCGGACACTGATCGCCGCCGCCGCCGCGCTGGAACGCGTCCTGACGGTTGTCAGCCCGGACCCTCAGCCTGTGAGACAAGATTTTCCCTGACGCCGGGCTGCGGGCGCACGCGCACACCCCCTGGGCGCCTCCTACACCGGCAGAGCCGTCACGTACTTCACCTCGCGCAGCACCACGCTGCTCCTGACGCTGGCCACGCCGCTCTGGCGGAAGAGCCGCTCCTGCAGGAATCGGTCGTAGGCCTTCATGTCGGACACGACCACCTTGACGAGGTAGTCGCTCTCGCCCGTGGTGCTGGCGCACTCCATGATCTCGGGGCAGGTGGCCACCATCCGCTCGAAGGCCTCCACCGCACCCTCGCTGTGTCGCGTCAGGGTCACATGGGCCAGCACGCAGATGTTCAGGCCCAGCTTCTCCCGGTCCACCAGGGTCACCCGGGCGCGCAGGATGCCCGACTCCTGCAGTGCCTTCAGCCGGCGCCACACCGGCGTGGGCGACAGGCCGACGGCGTCGGCCAACTGCTGAACCGACAGCGTGGCGTCGCGCTGCAGGCAGTCGAGGATGCGTCGCGTGGTCTTGTCCAGGATGATCGATTCCATCAATGTCATTTTCGTAGCACGAACATGCTCAATATTAGGGTGAATCCGCGCATGGATGGCGAAGCACGTGCTCAGCCTCCCGCCCTAGCATCTGCGCATGGACACCACCCCCTTGCGCCCCTACGAACTGGCCGACAACCTGCACGCGACCTCCGGCACGGTGTGGCTCACCGGCACCCAGGCCCTGGTGCGCCTGATGCTGATGCAGCGCCAGCGCGACGCCGCCGCAGGGCTGCGCACGGGCGGCTTCGTCAGCGGCTACCGGGGCAGCCCGCTGGGCATGGTGGACCAGCAGATGTGGAAGGCCCGGCCGCTGCTGGAGGCCGCGGGCGTGCAGTTCCTGCCCGCCATCAACGAGGACCTGGCCGCCACCGCCTGCCTGGGCACGCAGCGCGTGGCGCTGGACCCCGCGCGCCGCGTCGATGGCGTGTTCGCGCTGTGGTTCGGCAAGGGTCCGGGGGTGGACCGGGCCGGTGACGCGCTCAAGCACGGCCATGTCTTCGGCTCCAGCCCGCTGGGCGGCGTGCTCGTGGTCTGCGGCGACGACCACGGCTGCGTGTCCTCCTCGATGCCGCACCAGAGCGACCTGGCGCTGGCGCATTTCGGCGTGCCGGTGCTGCACCCGGCCAACGTGGCCGAGTACCTGGAGTTCGGCCTGTACGGCTGGGCACTGTCGCGCTGGTCCGGTGCCTGGGTGGGGTTCAAGGCCATCAGCGAGGTCGTGGAGTCGGGCATGACGGTGGACCTGGACGCCGTGCCCATCGATTTCGCCCTGCCCGTGCCGCCCGATGCCTTCACCCCGACCCAGGACCTGCACGTGCGCCGCGTGGACCTGCCGTCCCTGGGCCTGGAGGCGCGCGCGGCAGAGAAGCTGGACGCCGTGCGCGCCTTCGCCCGCTTCAACGCCGTGGACAAGCACGTGGTCTCGAGCCCGCGCGCAACGCTGGGCATCGTCACGGTGGGCAAGGCGCACTTCGACTTCATGGAGGTGCTGCGCCGGCTGGACCTGGACCCCAACGCGCTGGCTGCGGCCGGGGTGCGCGTCTACAAGGTGGGGCTGGTGTGGCCGCTGGAGCCCACGCGCATCGCGGCCTTCGCCCACGGCTTGCAGGACATCCTCGTCATCGAGGAGAAGGCGCCGGTGGTGGAGCGGCAGATGAAGGAACTGCTCTACGCGCTGCCCGATGGCCAGCGGCCACGCATCGCCGGCAAGACCACGCCCGAGGGCGCGCCGCTGATCCCGGCGACGGGCGAGTTGCGCCCGTCGCGCATCATGTCGGTGGTGGCCGACTGGCTGGCACGCCTGAACCCGGCGCTCGACCGGCGCCACCGGGTGGTGGACTTCACGATGCCCGCGCTGCTGAGCAATGCGGCAGACGCCGTGCGGCGCCAGCCCTACTTCTGCTCGGGCTGCCCGCACAACACCAGCACACGGGTGCCCGAGGGTTCGCGCGCCCTGGCCGGCATCGGCTGCCACTTCATGGCCAGCTGGATGGAGCGCCACACCGAGGGCCTGATCCAGATGGGTGGCGAAGGCGTGGACTGGGTGGCCGCCGCGCGCTTCACCGATGCACCGCACGTCTTCCAGAACCTGGGAGACGGCACCTACTTCCACAGCGGGCTGCTGGCCATCCGCCAGGCCGTCGCTGCCGGCGCGCGCATGACCTACAAGATCCTCTACAACGACGCGGTGGCCATGACCGGCGGCCAGCCGGTGGACGGCCAGCTGTCGGTGGCCGAGATCGCGCGCCAGGTGCAGGCCGAGGGCGCGAAGCGGGTGGCCGTCGTCTCCGACGACATCGCGCCGCACCGGGCACGGGCCCGGGACTTCCCCCCGGGAACTACCTTCCACGACCGGGCCGAGCTGGACGCCGTACAGCGCGAGCTGCGCGAGTGCGAGAGCGTCACGCTGCTGATCTACGACCAGGCCTGCGCGGCCGAGAAGCGCCGCCGGCGCAAGAAGGGGCAGATGCCCGACCCGCCCAGGCGCGTCTTCATCAACCCGGCGGTGTGCGAGGGCTGCGGCGACTGCGGCGTGCAGAGCAACTGCCTGTCCATCGTGCCGCTGGACACGGACTGGGGTCGCAAGCGCGCCATCGAGCAGAGCTCCTGCAACAAGGACTTCAGCTGCGTCAACGGGTTTTGCCCGAGCTTCGTCACGCTGGAAGGCGCGGAACTCGCGCGGCCCGCCGCGCGCCGCTGGAGCGAGCAGGACCTGGCGCACGAGGTGGCCGCGCTGCCCGTGCCGGAGCCCTGGGCCTGGAGCGGACCCTTCGACATGCTCGTCACGGGCGTGGGCGGCACGGGCGTGGTGACGGTGGGCGCGCTCGTCACCATGGCTGCGCACCTGGAGGGCCGCCAGGCCTCGGTGCTGGACTTCATGGGCTTCGCGCAGAAGGGCGGCTCGGTGCTGTCCTTCGTGCGCATCGCGCCCACGGCCGACCTGCTGAACCAGGTGCGCATCGACACGCAGCAGGCCGACCTGCTGCTGGCCTGCGACCTGGTGGTGGGCGCGAGCGCAGACGCCCTGGGCACGGTCAAGCACGGTCGCACGCAGATCATCGCCAACCGCCATGAACTGGTCACCGCCGCTTTCGTGCGCCAGCCCGAGGCCACGGTGCAGGCCCCCGGGCTCATGGCCAAGCTGCAGCACGCCGCCGGCGCGCAGCGCGTGCGCACGCTGGACGCGCAGGCCATCGCCGAGGGCTTGCTGGGCGACACGCTGGCGGCCAACATCGTGATGCTCGGCGCGGCCTGGCAGGCCGGTCTGGTGCCGGTCAGCCTGGCAGCCCTGGAACGCGCCATCGAACTCAACGCCGTGGCGGTCCGGCAGAACCTGCAGGCCCTGGCCCTGGGGCGGCTGGCGCTGGCCGCGCCGCAGGCCCTGCAGCGCCTGGCGGGCACAGCCCGGCCCGCCGTCGACCTGGACGCGCTGGACGGACCGGACGGCCTGATCGCGCGGCGCCGGCGCTTCCTCGTCGACTACCAGGACGAAGCCCTGGCCCGCCGCTACGAGGCGCTGGTGCAGCGGGTGCGCGCGGCCGAGGAGGCGCTGGGCGGACCGGCAGCGCGACAGCTCGATCTCACGCGGGCGGTGGCGCGCCAGTACGCGCGGCTGCTGGCGGTGAAGGACGAGTACGAGGTGGCGCGCCTGCACCTGGACCCGGCCTTCGACGCGGCCCTGCGGCAGCAGTTCGGGCGCTGGGACCGCATCGTCCACCACCTGGCGCCGCCGCTGCTGTCGCGGCCCGGGCCGGACGGCCGGCCCCGCAAGCGGCCCTTAGGCCCCTGGGTGCGGGTGGCCTTCCGGGTGCTGGCGCGGATGAAGGGCCTGCGCGGCACGGCGCTGGACCCCTTCGGCCACACCGAGGAGCGGCGCCTGGAGCGCCGGCTGGCAAGCGACTACGAGGCGCTTGTCACCCGCGACCTGCTTCCCGCCCTGAAGGCCGACAACCTGGCGCTGGCCGCGCGCCTGGCCGAGGTGGTGCAGCAGGTGCGCGGCTTCGGCCCGGTCAAGCTCGCCAACCTCGCCACGGCAAGGGCGCAGTGGCAGTCGCTGATGAGCGTATGGAGCGGGCACACCGAGGAAGCGCCCGCCCGGACGCCCGCAGTCGGAAAGATCATCCGCCTCGAGTGCGTCTGAGCGAATGCAAAGCCTGACGACGGACGGTGCATCCACCGCCACCGCCCACCTGGTACGCGCCTGCATAGGCGCGACGCCTTACGAAGAGAGGCAGCGGGCGGGCTTGCTGCGCAGCGGCGCTGTCCTGCAGCTTCACTTGCCCCGGCTGTAGACGAACCACTGGTTGAATCCGTCGGCGTTCTTCCAGTAGAACTCGATCACGCCGTCCTTCAGAGTGGCTCGGCCGTTGTTCCAGGCTGAGAGCGCGCCATCGAAGACCAGCCCGCCCGGCACGGTCTGGAAGCGGCCGCCGGCGCGGCCATTGAACCTGTACGAGCCATCGGCGCCGAGTTCGATCAAGCCGGGCGTGCTTGCGATGCCATGCCAGGTGCCGGCAAGACTGCCCGCCGCAGCTGGCAGCGCGGGCGATGCCGGCGAAGCGGCGGGCGGCGCCGTGGCCGCCGCCGTGAGCACCTCGAACTGGCCCTGCGCGATGCCCTGGATCTGATACCGGTAGCGGCCAGGCGGCAGAGTCTGGCCGTTGGCGACCAGTATCGACACGCTGCCGTCGGCGCCAGCGAACGAGCTGCGTTCACCGAGCACCGCGCCGGCGGCGTCCAGCAGGCGAACACTCACCGCGGAGCCGGCCAGGGCCGGCACGCGGCCGCGGAAATCGAGCGTCACCTGCCCGGCCATCATGCCGGGGGTGACGGCGATCTGACACTGCGCGCCGGCCGCACAGGCGGGTGGGGCCGCGACGATCCTGCGGCTGTCGTCCCACGCCTGCGCGGTGAGGCTGACCGCGAACAAGGCAAGCCCCAGCATGCGTCGTGACCGGACCCGGCCAGACACTGCGATGCGCCACCCGCATCGACCGGAAATCCGCGACTTCATGGCTGCCTGCATCCTCATCCAGTCCAGACCCGAAGGGCCGCCCCATCGATCAGGGCGCGACCGACACCGACCGATCCGAGGCGACTTGGCTCATGGAGATCGCTTCGGATTCATCGACATGATGACAGAAGAGCCCGTTTGAGCTCAAGAGACACGTGCACGGGCCGGCCCTCGGCAGCACGGAACGCCCGCATCACAGCTCATCGGCGCCCGGGCGCAGCCCTGCGCGTCGAACTGCGCCAGCATCAGGCACAGCGCCGCCGTGCTCTTGGCGTCCTTCGCGCTGGCCAGCGCGTCCTGCAGCACCGGGCGGATGTCGCCAGGGGCGACCCGCTCCATGCCCCAGTCGGGGAAGATCCGTTCGCGCACCTCTTCGGTCTCGCTCAGGATGACCACCCGCTCGTGGCGCGGGTCGCGTCGGATCGAGTCCATGAGCCGCGTGATCGCCACACGCGGCCCCTCGAGCCACTGGAAGAACATGCCACCGCCCCACACCAGCAGCCCGGTGATGCCCTGGACGCTGTTCACGCGCTGCGCCGTGGCGACGATGCGGGCCACCGCCGTGTCGTCCACGCCGTCGGCGGCACGGCTGCAGTAGACGAGCTGGTGCAGCCGCGGCAAGGTCAGCGCCCCGGCGCCGGCCCGACCGAGGGCCGCGCAGCCAGCCGCTCGCGCCAGGCCTTCAGGTGCTCGTGCCCGTCACCGGGCTTGACCTTGACGATGCGCGCGAAGTCCAGCGCCACCACCGCGATGACGTCGGCGATGCTGAACGCGTCGGCGGCGACGAATTCGCGCCCGGTCAGACGCTCTTCCAGCGTGTCGAGGAATTGCCGCAGCCGCGCCAGCCCGCGCTCGGCCAGTGCCGGGATCTGCTCGTAGCCCACCGGGCCCGGCAGCGCGCGGCCGGCCATCGCCGGCGTGCTGTTGCGCAGCGCCTCGGCCACGGCCATCAGGCCATCGAACTCGCCGCGCCAGTGCCAACTGGCGATCTCGGCCTTCTCGAGGGGCGTGCGGCCCAGCAGCGGCGGCTCGGGGAAGCGGGCTTCGAGGTAGGCCGCGATGGCCGCGTTGTCGGTCAGCACCGGGCCCTCGTCGGTGACCAGCGCAGGCACCGTGCAGTGCGGGTTGACGGCGCGAAACGCGGGCGTGAACTGCTGGCCCTCGCGCAGGTTGATCTCCACCGTCTGCCACGTGGCGGCCTTCTCGGCCAGCAGGATGCGCGCGCGGCGCGGACTGGGGGCGGTGGCGCAGTCGTACAGGGTCAGGGCCATGGGGTGTCTCCTGGCCGGCTCAGGCCGGCTTGTTCAGCTTGTCCTCGGTGCGCAGCTCGAAGTCGCTGGCGTCGTGGCGCTCGCGCAGCTGCTGCGACGCGTCGCCCTGCATCCGGTTCACGATGCGCCCGCGCCGAACCGCAGGCCGCTGCGCGATGCGGTCGGCCCAGGCGATGACGTGCGTGTACTCGTGCACCTGCAGGAACTCGCCGGCGCCGTAGGTCTGCCCCTTCGCGGTGGCACCGTACCAGGGCCAGATAGCGATGTCGGCCACAGTGTACTCGTCACCGCTGACGTAGGGCACCTCGGCCAGCCGGCGGTTCAGCACGTCGAGCTGGCGCTTGGTCTCCATCGCGTAGCGGTTGATGGCGTACTCGATCTTCTCGGGCGCGTAGGCGTAGAAGTGGCCGAACCCGCCGCCCAGGAAGGGCGCGCTGCCCATCTGCCAGAACAGCCACGACAGGCATTCGGCGCGGCGCGCGGGCTCGGTGGGCAGGAAGGCGTTGCCGAACTTCTCGGCCAGGTACATCAGGATCGCGCCGGACTCGAACACACGCACCGGCTGCGCGGGGTCCGTGCGGTCCAGCAGCGCCGGGATCTTGGAGTTGGGGTTCACGGCCACGAAGCCCGACGAGAACTGCTCGCCCTCGCCGATGCGGATCAGCCACGCGTCGTACTCGGCGCCGGCGTGACCGAGGGCCAGCAACTCCTCCAGAAGGATGGTCACCTTCTGTCCGTTGGGCGTGCCCAGCGAGTACAACTGCAGCGGATGCTTGCCGACCGGCAGATCCTTGTCGTGCGTGGCCCCGGCCACGGGGCGGTTGATGTTGGCAAAACGGCCGCCGCTGGCCTGGTTCCAGGTCCAGACGGCAGGGGGAGCGTAGGGGGTGGGGGTGTCGGGCATGGGGGGTAGGCTGACGTGAGCAAGGAGGGCGGACGTCCGTTTCCCAGCCGCGCGAACCGGCGGTGAGGACGAGGTCGGCCAGGACGCGAGGCGACCGGATCAGCGCGCCGCCTAAGCGGCAACCGTGGCCAGGACCGAAGTGTGCACGCATCATGCGCCGGCCGCCGGTCGAGCCCCTGATCACCGCATCCGTGGGCGAGGGCACCGTCAAAGCCCCGGCGGACGCGGAGCGCCAAGGCTCGCTTCCAGCCCGTCCGGGCTGTGGACCTACACCACGCGCTGGGACACGACCTGCTGACCCCCGCAAAATCCGTCAAAGCACCCGAACACTGATAGAAGGTCGCGACTTTCCATCAAAGTACTTCAATTCGGTCGCAAGAAGCGGCGTGCGGACGATCAGGTCCGCCCGGGGCTTCACCCACCTCGTGGAGTGCAAGCGCTCGGACAGCCGGCCGCACCGCGCGCTCGACCGCTTCGCCGCGCAGTGGCCGCAGGCTCAGGCGGTGCAAGTGCTGCGCGACTGCCGGGCCGAAGCCGACACCGGCACCGCCGGCCGCGTGCACGTGCGCGATGCGGCGGCTTGGCTGGCGGGGCTGGCGGTGTGAGTCCAGACCCTTGTGTCACGCGCCAGATGCCCGTGGCGATCGCGGCCAAGGGCTGCTGTCGGGCCGCCAGCCGCGCCGGCGTTCAGCGTCAGAGCCTGAGAGTTTTTCCGCCGTGCCCGAATGGCGCACCAAAGCGCCCCGTATCTAGGCGCAAACCACAGCCATAGCTCGGGCTATGGCGCGGATTTGCAACGACGAGACGGGGTGTTTTGGGGTGCAAGGCGGGCATGGGGGAAAGACTCTCAGGCTCTCAGCTCGCGCCCGTGCCCGCGCCCGTGCACGTGCCCGCCAACTCGCCGCCCGCCCCTGCCACCCCCGCCTGCCGCACCACCCGCTGCGGGAACGGGATCTCCACGCCCGCCTCGTTCAGCGTGCGCAGGATGGCGAGGTTGACGTCGCTGCGCACGTTGCCTTCGCCGTTCTGCGGGTCGCTGATCCAGAACATCACCGCCAGTTCCAGGCCGTCGGCGGCGAAGCTGGCGAGCAGCACGCCGGGCATCGGGTCGGACAGCACGCGCGGCACCTGGGCCACCGCCGCGCGCAGCCGCGGCATCAGCACGTCCAGGTCGGTGCCGTAGGCCACCTGCACCGTCGTGCGCAGCACGATGCGCGGGTCGGTGAGGGAGGCGTTCTCGACCCGTTGCGTGATCAGCTGCTCGTTGGGCACGATGGACTCGCGCCCGTTCAGGGCCCGGATCACCGTGCAGCGGGTGTGGATGTCGGTGATGCGGCCCTCGAAGTCGTCCACGCGCACGGTGTCGCCGATGCGCAGCGAGCGCTCGGCCAGGATCACGAAGCCGCTGACGTAGTTGGCCGCGAGCTTCTGCAGGCCGAAGCCGATGCCCACGCCGATGGCGCCGCCCAGCACGCCCAGCGCGCCCAGCGGGATGCCCGCGGCCGACAGCGCCACCAGCAGGCCGACGAAGACCAGCAGCGCGCGCGTGGCGTTGGCCGCGATCTTGCGCAGCGAGAGGTCGCCCCCGCCGCCGGGCGCGCCGGCCAGCAGCCGCGCCTCGATCGCCGAGGACAGCCAGAGCACGGCCAGCAGCACCGCCCCGGCGGTGACGCTGCCCTCGATCAGGCTCCACACCGAGACCTCGGCGCCGCCCATCTTCCAGCGCACGCTCTCCAGCGCCGCCGCCAGCACCGGCATCAGGCCAGTGACCCACAGCACCACCGCGCCCCAGGCCACCCAGGAGATCGAGCGCTCCGCCACCTTCACCAGTTGCGAGCGCGGGAAGGCCACATCGAGCACGCGCACGCCGATGCGGATGGCCACCAGGCTGGTGAGCACGGGCACCGCGATCCTGAAGGCACCCTGCCCCGCCGTGCCGTGCAGCGCCCAGCGCGCCACCAGCACCGCCCCGAGGGCCAGCGCCGGGAAGAGCACGCCGTCGACGATGCGCCGGCCGAACCAGATGCCCGGGCGCGCCTGCGGGCCGCGCGCGAGGCGCACCACCAGCGCCGACAGACCCAGGCAGCCCGCGATCACCGCCAGCTCGATGAGCGTGGCCGGCGCAGCGAGCGAGCGCAGCCAGGCCGCCAGGCCGCTCCAGTCCACGCCGCTGGCCGGCGTCATGCCTGCACCCCGGCCAGCGCGCGCAGGTGAGCGGCCACGCTGCGCGCGAGCGCGTCCAGGTGGTAGCCGCCCTCCAGGCAGGACACGAGCCGCCCCTGGGCGTGGCGATCGGCCAGCCCGACGAGCTGGCGCGTGATCCAGGCGTAGTCGGCCTCCACCAGGCCGAGCTGGCCGAGCTCGTCCTCGCGGTGCGCGTCGAAGCCGGCCGAGACGAACACCATCTGCGGCGCGAAGGCGTCAAGCGCCGGCATCCACTCGCGCTCCACCAGCTCGCGGATCGCGCCGCCGCGGGTGTAGGGCGGCACCGGCACGTTGACCATGTTCGTGCCGCGCGACTGCTCGCCGCAGTACGGGTAGAGCGGGCTCTGGAAGAAGCTGCACATCAGGATGCGCTCGTCGCCGGCGACGATGTCCTCGGTGCCGTTGCCGTGGTGGACGTCGAAGTCGATGATGGCCACGCGTTGCAGGCCGCGCGCGTCCAGCGCGTGGCGCGCCGCCACCGCCACGTTGTTGTAGAAGCAGAAACCCATCGCGGCGTCGCGGGTGGCGTGGTGGCCGGGCGGCCGGACGGCGCAGAAGGCGTTGCGCGCCGTGCCGTCGATCACCGCGTCGGTGGCGGCCAGCGCGGCGCTGGCCGCCGCCACCGCCGCGGCCTGCGTGCCGGGGCCGACGGCCGTGTCGGGGTCAACGGCGCGGCGCTGCCCGCTTCGGGCGGCCTCGGCCATCAGCGCGCCAATCTCGGCCACGTAGGCGGCGCTGTGCGCGCGCTCCAGCGCTCGCCGCAGCTCGTCCTCGGCACGCGCGGGGGCCTCGCGATCGTCCAGCGCCACGTCCAGGCCGGTGGCGATCAGGTGATCGGCGATCGCGGACAGGCGCTGCGGGCACTCGGGATGACCCGAGCCCATGGCGTGGCCGCCGCAGGCGGCGGGGTGGAAGTAGGCGGTGGTCATGGCGCGGCTTCGGCGGTGCGTCGGGATTGTCCACGCAGGCGGCCCACGACGCGTGCGCGGGCCTGACTTGCTTGCCGGACGCGCGCCGGCGGCCCGCCCCGGCCATCGGCTTTCGGGTAAGGTGCGGGCAATGCAAGAAGACGTCGCGCGCGGGCTCGCCGCGCTGGTGGATCAGGTCGCCTCGGTCGTCGTCGGCAAGCGCGCCCAGGTCGAGGACTGCGTCGCCTGCCTGGCGGCCGGCGGCCACCTGCTGATCGAGGACATGCCCGGCGTGGGCAAGACCACGCTCGCGCAGGCGCTGGCGCGCTCACTCGGGCTGCAGTTCGCGCGCGTGCAGTTCACCGCCGACATGATGCCGGCCGACCTGCTGGGGGCCAGCATCTGGCAGCGCCAGGACGAGAGCTTCGTGTTCCATCCGGGGCCGGTGTTCACCCAGCTGCTGCTGGCCGACGAGATCAACCGCGCCGGGCCGCGCACCCAGGGGGCGCTGCTCGAGGCGATGGAGGAGGCCCAGGTCTCGGTGGACGGGACGACGCGGCCGCTGCCCCGGCCCTTCTTCGTCATCGCCACCCAGAACCCGCGCGACCAGCACGGCACCTACCCGCTGCCGCCGGGGCAGCTGGACCGCTTCCTGATGTGCCTCACGCTGGGCCTGCCGGACCGCGCCGCCGAGCGCGCCCTGCTCGCCGGCGAGGACCGGCGCGCCGCCCTGCAGCGCCTGCAGCCCGTGCTGGGGGCGCAGGCGCTGCAGGCGGCGCAGCAGGCCGTGCAGCGGGTGCATGTGTCGGATGCGCTGCTGGACTACCTGCAGGCGCTGGTGGCGGCCACGCGCGAGGGCCCCTGGTTCGCCGCCGGCCTGAGCCCGCGCGGCGCCCTGGCGCTGCTGCGCGCCGCGCGCGCCCGGGCGCTGATGGCCGGGCGCGGCCACGTCGTGCCCGGGGACCTGCAGTCGGTGCTGCCGCAGGTGCTGGCGCATCGCCTCGAACCCGCGCCGGGCAGCGCGCTCGGCGCGCGCGCGCAGGTGCTGGCGCTGCTGCAGGCCGTGCCGGCGTGAGCGCCTGGGCACGATCCGCCGCACGGCGCCTGCGCCGCCTCCTGCCGGCCATCCCCCGCACGCCCACCCACCGCCTGGGCCACCGCAACGTCTACATCCTGCCCACGGCCTCGGGCGCGGTGTTCGCGGCGCTGCTGCTCGTGCTGCTCGTGGCCTCGATCAACTACCGCCTCGGCCTGGGCTACGCGCTGACCTTCCTGCTGGCCGGCGCCGGGCTCGCTTCTGTGGGCATGACCCACGCCAACCTGCGGGGGCTGACCCTGGCGCTGCGACCGCCGGGCGCGGGGTTCGCCGGCGCGCCCTTGGACGTCGAATTGCGCGTGGAGAACCCGGGGCGGGCGCGCCACGGCGTGGCGCTGCGCTGGCGCGGCGACACGGCCCCCCCGGTCTGGACCGACCTGCCGGCAGGCGACACCACGCTCGTCGGATTGCGCTTCGCGCCGCCGGCGCGCGGCTGGCAGGACCTGCCGCCGCTGGTCGTCGAGACGCGCTTTCCCTTTGGCTTCCTGCGCGCGTGGACGGTGTGGCAGCCCGCGACGCAGGTGCTGGCCTGGCCCCGTCCGGAACCGGCGCCCCCGCCACTGCCGCACCAGCCCGGGGACGGGGGCGAGCCCGGCCGGACAGCGCCCCGCGGTGAGCCCGATCCCGGCTTCGCCGGCCTGCGCCCCTGGCGCGCCGGCGACGCGCCGAGCGCGGTCGCCTGGCGCCACTGGGCGCGCCACGGCGGGGCCGGGCTGCTCAGCCGCGACACCACGGCGGCCACCGGGCCTGCGCTGTGGCTCGACGGGCAGGACGCCGGTCCGGCCTCGATGGGAGTGGAGCCGCGCCTGTCGCGGCTGGCGGCCTGGGTCGAGCAGGCACACGCCCAGGCGCTCGCCTGCGGCCTACGCCTGCCGGGCTGCCGGGTCGAGCCGGCCGCGGGTGAGGCGCAGCGGCGGCGGCTGCTGGAGGCGCTGGCGCTGTGGCGATGACGACGCTGCCGGCCACGGCCCGCCCCCGCGCGCTGCCGCGCGAGCGGCGCGACACGCTGTTCCTGCTGCTGATGTGCGCGGTGGCCATCGCGCCGCTGCTGCCGCACCTGCCGCTGTGGTGCGGGGCCTTCGCCGCCGTTGTCCTTGGCGCGCGCGCGGGGCTGGCGTGGGCCGGGCGGCCGCTGCCGCGGCGGCGCGCCGTCGTGGCCCTGCTCGCCCTCGCGGTGACCCTGACCGCGTGGCAGGAGGGCACGCTCCTCGGGCGACAGGCGGGCGTCACGCTGCTGACCCTGCTGATGGCGCTGAAGACGCTGGAGCTGCGAAACCGCCGCGACGCAGGCGTCGTCTTCTTCCTCGGCTGCTTCCTGGCGCTGTCGCTCTTCCTCTACGACCAGTCCCCCTGGGCCGCGCTGGCGGCAGTGCTGTCGAGCACGGGCCTGCTGACGGGCTTGGCGCTGGCCCACATGCCGGGAAGCCGGCTGCCGCTGCGCCAGGCGGCCGCGGTGGCAGGGCGGGCCCTGCTGTGGGGGCTGCCGGTCACCGCCGCGCTGGTGCTGCTGTTCCCGCGCATCGGCCCGCTGTGGTCGCTGGCCGACGATGCCACCGGCCGCAGCGGGCTGGCTGGCAGCCTGCGCCTCGGGGCGGTGGCCGAGCTCGCGCTCGACGACGGCGTCGCGCTGCGGGTGCGCTTCGACGGGACCCCGCCCCCCGTGTCGGCGCTGTACTTCCGCGGCCCGGTGCTCGACCGCTTCGACGGCAGTGCGTGGACGGACGACGGGTCCGCGACCCCGCCGCCCGACGCCCCGCCGGCCACGCTGCTGCCCGAGGATGCGCAGCCGCTCGGGCCGGCGCTGCCCTACACGCTGGTGCTCGAGCCCGGCCGCCTGCCGGTGCTGCCGCTGCCCGAGGCCACGCTCGGGCCGCTGGCGCTGCAGCCCGCCGCGCTGGTGGGCGCGGCCCGGCGCGGCAGCGACCTGCAGTGGCGCACGGCGCAGCCCCCAACGGCGGCGCTGCGCGTCACGGCCATCGCCCACCCCCAGGCCCGGCACGGCACGCGCGCGGGCGCCGTGGCGCTGCGCGACCTCGTCGACCTGCCCCCGGGCCACAACCCGCGCACCCTGGAGTGGGCCGCAGCGATGAGGCGCGACCCGCGCTACGCCCAGGCCGACGCCGCCACGCTGGTGCCGGCCGTGCTCGCGCACCTGCAAGGCGGCGGCTACCGCTACACGCTCAACCCCGGCCCCTACAGACGGCACGCCATCGACGAGTTCTGGTTCGACCGGCGGCTGGGCTTCTGCGAGCACTTCACCGCCGCCTTCGTCGTCGTGATGCGCGCGCTGGACGTGCCGGCGCGCGTGGTCACCGGCTACCAGGGGGCCGACCCCGAGCCGGTCGACGGCTGGTGGACGGTGCGGAACCACCACGCCCACGCCTGGGCCGAGGTCTGGCAGCCGGGCACAGGCTGGCTGCGCGTGGACCCGACGGCGGCAGTCGCGCCCGAGCGCGTGACCCAGGGCCGCGCGCTGCGGCCCGAGCCCGGCCTGCTGGGCCGCGCCTTGCAGGGGCTGGACCCGTCGTGGACAGCAGCCTGGCGCCGCGCCGGCGACAGCCTGCGCGCGGCCTGGAATACCTGGGTCGTCGGCTACTCGATGCAGCAACAATCGCGCCTCATGAACCTGTTCGGCATTCCCCACACCGACGCGGCGACGCTGACGCGCGCGCTGGCACTGCTCGCGGCCGCGGCCGCCTTCCTCGGCCTGTGCCTGCTGGTGTGGCGCCGGCCTGCGCCGGGCGGATGGCCGGCGCTGAACCGGCACATCGCCCGGCGCCTGGGAAGCGTCGGCATCGACGTGGCCCCGCACCACGGCCCGGGCGAGCGCGCGCGGCGGCTGTGCGCGGCAAGCGGGACAGCCGGCGCCGCCGTGGCCGAGGTGCTGGAACGCCTCGAGGACGCGCGCTACGCGCCGGGTGACGCGCCCGGCAGCCCGGGCGCATGGCGCCGCCGCTTCGACACCGCCTGGCGCGCCAGCGCCGCCACCTTGCGCCGCGCCGCGCCAGACGGCAGCGCACCCGGCACGGCTACGGGTGCGGGTGATGCCGCCGGCCCTGGTGCGGGCACGGCTGCAGGTGCCGGCCGCGCGCTTCGTTCGGGCGTGGGCGGGCCGTGGGTGCTGGCGCTGCTCGGCGTCGCGCTGGCACTGCCCGGCGTGCCGCAGGCCCAGGGCGCGGCCGCAAGCCCGCCAGCAAGCCCTGCGCCTGCGGCAGGCGGCTCCGCAGCACGGCCCGACGCCAAGGGCACGACGCCGGCGGGGGCACCTGCGGCACGGCCGGACCCCAAGGCCGACCGTGCCGCCCCGTCTGCCGGCGCCACGCCGCGCGGCGCGGGCCAGGCCAAACCGGCCGAGGCCCGCAAGCGCGCCCAGAAGCCGCGCGCTCAGAAGGCCGCCCCGCCTCGCCCCACCCCGGTCAGCACGAGCCCAGGCACCCCCTACGGCCGGCGCGACGACGTGCTGCAGTTCGCCGCGCTGCTGACCCAGCGTCATGGCCTGGAGCCCGGCTGGGCCGAGAAGCACCTGGCGCAGGCCCAGCTGCTGCCGCGCGTGCAGCAATTGATCATGCCGCCGCCGGCCGGCACGGCGCGCAACTGGGGGGCCTACCGCGACCGCTTCATCGAGCCGCGCCGCATCGCCGCCGGCGTGGCCTTCTGGCAGGAACACGCGGCCTGGCTGGAGCTGGCCGAGGCACGCTGGGGCGTGCCGGCCTCGCTGGTCGTCGGCATCATCGGCGTGGAGACGATGTACGGCCGCCACATGGGCGGCTTCCGCGCCCTCGACGCGCTGGCAACGCTGGCCTTCGACTTCCCGCCCGGCCGGCGCGACCGCAGCGCCCTGTTCCGCGACGAGCTCGAGGAGCTCTTCCTGCTGGCGCGGCGCGAGGGCGTCGAGCCCGACCAGTACCGCGGCTCCTTCGCCGGCGCGCTGGGCCTGCCGCAGTTCCTGCCGAGTAGCATCCGCCGCTACGCGGTGGACTTCGACGGCGACGGGCGGGTGGACCTGCTCGGCAACCCGGCCGACGCGATCGGCAGCGTGGCGAACTACCTGGCCGCCTTCGGCTGGCAGCGCGACCTGCCGACGCACTACCCCGTGGCCGCGCCGGTGGACACCGCAGACCGCGCCGCGCTGCTGGCGCCCGACATCGTGCCCACCTTCACCGCCGCGCAGTTCGCCGAACGCGGGGCGGCGCTCCAGGGCGACGGGGCGCGCCACGCCGGGCTGCTGGCACTGGTCGAACTGCAGAACGGCGACGCGGCCCCCAGCTACGTGGCCGGCACGAGCAACTTCTACGCCGTCACGCGCTACAACTGGTCGAGCTACTACGCGCTGGCCGTGATCGAGCTCGGCCGTACCGTGGCCAAGGCGATGCCGCTCGAGGCGGCGCGCTGATCAAGGACCCGGGCGTGGGTCTGGTCGCGGCGCCACCATGGGCCGGGCGTCCGGATTTCAGCCCCT
>JBILNB010000097.1:0-12854 GCA_044375195.1 Rubrivivax sp.
GCCCGGCGCGAGCTCCAGGCTGCGGCCCAGGTCGGGCAACGTGTCGCCCAGGGGGTACTGCAGGGCGTGCTCCAGCGGATGGCTCATGTCGGGTTCGGGTTACATTGACGTTGACGTCAACGTCAGTCTAACGATGTCCGACACCCCTGCCTCCCGGCGGTCGCGCGCGCCCCGCGCCGAGCGGCCGGCCTCTTTCACGATCACCGAGCTCGCGCAGGAGTTCGACATCACGCCGCGCGCCATCCGCTTCTACGAGGCCATGGGCCTGCTGCAGCCGGGACGCACGGGGCGCAACCGGGTGTACACGCAGCGCGACCGCACGCGGCTGAAGCTGACGCTGCGCGGCAAGCGCCTGGGCTTGAGCCTGCTCGAGATCCGGGAGCTCGTCGACATGTATGAATCGCCGGCTGACACGGCGCCGCAGCTGCAGGCCTTCCTCGGCATCCTGGCCGAGCACCGGCGGCTGCTCGAGCAGCAGCGCGAGGACCTCGAGGTCACGCTGGCGGAGATCGCCCAGCACGAGGTGCGCTGCCGCCAGCTGCTCAGCCAGGCCGGCCCGCGCGCCAAACCCCGCCGCGCGGCAACCCCCACGGACCACCCTGCCCAGGAGACCCCCTGATGAACCTCCCCGGACTCGACTTCCAGCTCGGCGCCGACATCGACGCGCTGCGCGACGCCGTGCGCGACTTCGCCCAGGCCGAGATCGCGCCGCGCGCCGCCGAGATCGACCGCAGCGACCAGTTCCCGATGGACCTGTGGCGCAAGATGGGCGAGCTCGGCGTGCTCGGCATCACCGTGCCCGAGGACGAGGGCGGCGCCGGCATGGGCTACCTCGCGCACATGATCGCGATGGAGGAGATCAGCCGCGCCAGCGCCAGCGTGGCGCTGAGCTACGGCGCGCACAGCAACCTGTGCGTGAACCAGATCCGCCGCAACGGCACCGAGGCGCAGAAGCGCAAGTACCTGCCGCGGCTGATCAGCGGCGAGCACGTGGGCGCGCTGGCGATGAGCGAGCCCGGCGCAGGCTCCGACGTGATGGGCATGAAGCTGCGCGCCCAGGACAAGGGCGGCCACTACCTGCTCAACGGCAGCAAGATGTGGATCACCAACGGCCCGGACGCCGACACGCTGGTGGTCTACGCCAAGACCGAGCCCGAGCTCGGCGCGCGCGGCGTGACCGCCTTCCTGGTCGAGAAGGGCATGAAGGGCTTCAGCGTCGCGCAGAAGCTCGACAAGCTGGGCATGCGCGGCTCGCACACCGGCGAGCTGGTGTTCCGCGACGTCGAGGTCCCGGCCGAGAACGTGCTGGGCGCCGTCAACGGCGGCGCCAAGGTGCTGATGAGCGGCCTGGACTACGAGCGCGCCGTGCTCGCCGCCGGGCCCGTGGGCATCATGCAGGCGGTGATGGACAACGTGGTGCCCTACATCCACGAGCGCAAGCAGTTCGGCCAGAGCATCGGCGAGTTCCAGCTCATCCAGGGCAAGGTGGCCGACATATACACCGTGCTGCAGGCCGCGCGCAGCTTCTGCTACACCGTGGGCAAGAACCTCGACAGTCTGGGCAGCGGCCACGTGCGCCGCGTGCGCAAGGACTGCGCGAGCGTCATCCTGTGGTGCGCCGAGAAGGCCACCTGGATGGCCGGCGAGGGCATCCAGGTCTTCGGTGGCAACGGCTACATCAATGACTACCCGCTCGGCCGCCTCTGGCGCGACGCCAAGCTGTACGAGATCGGTGCCGGCACGAGCGAGATCCGGCGCATGCTGATCGGGCGCGAGCTGTTCGCCGAGACCCTCTGACCACGCGAGGCACCCGCGGCCATGCCCCACCGACTGCTCGGCAACAACCAGACCTGGGCCACCGCGAAGAAGGCGCGTGACCCGGGCTTCTTCACCCGCCTGGCGCAGCAGCAGACCCCGCGCTACATGTGGATCGGCTGCGCCGACAGCCGGGTGCCGGCCAACGAGATCGTCGGCCTCGACCCGGGCGAGGTCTTCGTGCACCGCAACGTCGCCAACGTCGTCGTGCACTCCGACCTGAACGCGCTCTCGACCGTGCAGTTCGCGGTGGAGCACCTGAAGGTCGAGCACATCTTCGTCGTGGGCCACTACGGCTGCGCCGGCGTGCGCGCAGCCATGCGCGGTCAGCGCGTGGGTCTGGCCGACAACTGGCTGCGCCACGTGCACGACGTGCGCCTGCGCCACCGCAAGCGCCTGGACCACCTGCCGCCCGAGCAGCAGGAGGACATCCTGTGCGAGATGAACGTCATCGAGCAGGTGGGCAACGTCGCCTTGTCCACCGTGATCCAGGACGCCTGGGCGCGCGGGCAGCCCGTGGCCGTCCACGGCTGGGTCTACGGCCTGCGCGACGGTTTGCTGAAGGACCTGCAGGTGACGATGGACCGGCCTGAGACCGTGGTCGACGTCTTCGGCGCCGCGCTCAAGCGCTACCCGCGCGTCAGCGCGCAGGCCCCGGGGACCGGGCCCGCGCCGGGCGCCGGGGCTGCAGACGACGACGACTGAGAGGCGCAGAGCCCCCCTGGAGCCGCACGATGTTCCCGCACGCCCTGACCGACCGCCGCGCCTTCGACATCGCGCGCGCCATGCTGGAGGGCTTCGACCGCCACTACCGCCTGTTCCGCGCCGCCAGCGCCGGGGCGAAGCAGCGCTTCGAGCAGGCCGACTGGCACGGCCAGCAGCGCGCCCAGCGCGAGCGCATCGAGTACTACGACAAGCGTGTCAATGAGGCCGTGGCGCGCCTGCGCAACGAGTTCGCCGTCGACACCCTCTCGCAGGACACCTGGCAGCAGGCCAAGCTGCACTACATCGGCCTGCTGACCGACCACCACCAGCCCGAGCTGGCCGAGACCTTCTTCAACTCGGTCACGGCCAAGCTGCTGACGCGCAGCTACTTCCGCAACGAGTTCATCTTCGTGCGCCCGGCCGTCAGCACCGAATACATCGAGAACGACGAGCCCGCTGCCCTGCCGACCTACCGCGCCTACTACCCCACGCGCGAGAACCTGCGCGAGACGCTGATCCGCATCGTCGACAACTTCCAGCTCGAGCGCGAGTTCGAGGACCTGCCGCGCGACGTGGACGCCGTGCTCGAGGCGCTGCAGGCGCACCTGAAGCTGCCCATCGGCCAGTGGCTGCTGCGCGCCAACTTCCAGATCCAGGTGCTGAGTTCGCTCTTCTTCCGCAACAAGGGCGCCTATATCGTCGCCAAGGTGATCAACGGCTACACCGAGATCCCGATGTGCCTGCCGCTGCTGCACAGCGAGTCGGGGCGGCTCGTCATCGACGCGGCGCTGTTCCGCGAGGACGAGCTGCTGATCGTCTTCAGCTTCGCGCGCGCCTACTTCATGGTCGACATGGAGGTGCCTAGCGCCTACGTGCAGTTCCTGCGCGGCCTGATGCCGCGCAAGCCGCGCAACGAGCTCTACAGCGCGCTCGGCCTGCAGAAGCACGGCAAGAACCTCTTCTACCGCGACTTCCTCGCCCACCTGCGGCACTCGAGCGACCGCTTCCGCATCGCGCCCGGCATCAAGGGCATGGTGATGCTGGTGTTCGACCTGCCGTCCTTCCCCTACGTCTTCAAGGTCATCAAGGACTTCTATCCGCCGCAGAAGGACACCACGCGCGAGCAGATCCAGTCGAAGTACCTGCTGGTGAAGCAGCACGACCGCGTCGGCCGCATGGCCGACACGCTGGAGTACAGCAACGTCGCCTTCCCGCGCCACCGCTTCGACGAGGAACTGGTCGCCGAGCTGCGCCACTTCTGCCCCAGCCTGGTGGAGGAAGACGGCGAACTGCTGCTGATCCGCCACCTCTACATCGAGCGGCGCATGATCCCGCTGAACATCCACCTGCAGGACGCCTCGGCCGCCAGCCAGCGCCAGCAGATCGAGCACGCCGTCGTCGAGTACGGCAACGCGATCAAGGACCTGGTCGCCGCCAACATCTTCCCCGGTGACATGTTGTGGAAGAACTTCGGCGTCACGCGCCACGGCAAGGTGGTCTTCTACGACTACGACGAGATCGAGTACATCACCGACTGCCACTTCCGCCGCGTGCCGCCGCCGCGCAACGAGGACGACGAGATGTCGGGCGAGATCTGGTACGCCGTCGGTCCCAAGGACGTCTTCCCCGAGACCTTCGGCCCCTTCCTGCTTGGCAACCCCGCGGTGCGCGAAGTCTTCATGCGCCACCACGGCGACCTGCTGGACCCGGCCTTCTGGCAGGGCCACCAGCAGCGCATCCGCGCCGGCCACGTGCACGACGTCTTCCCCTACGACCCCACGCGCCGCTTCGCGCACCACCGCCCTGCCGCGACGCCGGCCTGAGCGACTGAGAGCCTGAGCGCCCGCCCACGCGGCACCCCCAACCCCAGATCCCGGAGGACTCCATGCAAGATCCCGTCGTCATCGTCTCCGCCGCCCGCACACCCATCGGCGGCATGCTGGGCGACTTCGCCGGCCTGGCCGCCTGGGAGCTGGGCGGCGTGGCCATCCGCGCCGCGGTCGAGCGCGCGGGCCTGCCGGCCGAGCGCATCGACGAGGTGCTGATGGGCAACTGCCTGATGGCCGGCCAGGGCCAGGCCCCGGCGCGCCAGGCCATGCGCCGCGCCGGCCTGCCCGACGCCGCTGGCGCCGTGACGCTGAGCAAGATGTGCGGCTCCGGCATGCGGGCGATGATGTTCGCGCACGACATGCTGGCCGCCGGCAGCGCGCAGGCCGTGGTGGCAGGCGGCATGGAGAGCATGACCAACGCGCCGCACCTGATGTTCGCACGCAAGGGCGTGCGCTACGGCGCGGCCACGATGTTCGACCACATGGCGATGGACGGCCTGGAGGACGCCTACGAGCGCGGCAAGGCCATGGGAGCCTTCGCCGAGCAGTGCGTCGCGAAGTACGCGTTCACGCGCGAGGCCCAGGACGTCTACGCCATCGCGTCGACCACACGCGCCAAGGCGGCCAACGAGGACGGCAGCTTCGACTGGGAGATCGCCCCCGTCACCCTGCCGGGCAAGGCGGGCGACACCGTGGTCGCGCGTGACGAGCAGCCCTTCAAGGCCAAGCTCGACAAGATCCCGTCGCTGAAACCCGCCTTCAAGAAGGACGGCACCATCACCGCGGCCAATGCGTCCAGCATCTCCGACGGCGCTGCGGCGCTGGTGCTGGTGCGCGAGAGCACCGCGCACGCGCTCGGGCTGCAACCCGTGGCGCGCATCGTCAGCCACGCCGTGCACGCCCAGGAGCCGCAGTGGTTCTCCACCGCGCCGGCAGGCGCCATCGCCAAGGCGCTGGCCAAGTCCGGCTGGCAGGTCGGCCAGGTGGACCTGTGGGAGGTGAACGAGGCCTTCGCAGCGGTGACGATGGCGGCGATGGCCGAGTACAGCCTGCCGCACGAGATCGTCAACGTGCACGGCGGCGCCTGCGCGCTGGGCCACCCCATCGGCGCCAGCGGCGCGCGCATCGTCGTCACGCTGCTGGGCGCCCTGCGCCGGCGGGGGCTGAAGCGCGGCGTCGCCGCCCTGTGCATCGGCGGCGGCGAGGCCACGGCGATGACGCTCGAGATGCTCTGACCAGGGCTGGGGAGCCGCCATGCTGGAAGCCCTGGGCCTGGCCGACCCGCGCGCCTGGCTGCTGTTCATGGGCGCAACGCTGGTGCTCAACGCAACCCCGGGCGTGGACCTGCTGCTGACCCTCACGCGCACGCTGCAGGCCGGCCCGCGGGCCGGCGCGGCGGCAGCACTGGGCATCGGCGCCGGCTGCGCCGTGCACGCGCTGGCCGCCGCGGGCGGGCTGGCGGCACTGCTGGCCGTGTCGGCCGCCGTGTTCGACCTGCTCAAGACGGCCGGCGCGGCCTACCTGCTGTGGCTGGCCTTCGGCCTGCTGCGCGCGGCGTGGCGGGGCTCGGCCCCGGCGCTGCCGGCATCGGCGCCCGCGTCCACGCCGACGCCCCGCTGGGCCGCAGAGTTCCGCCGCGGCCTGCTGACCAACGTGCTCAACCCCAAGGTGGCGCTGTTCTTCCTGGCCTTCGTGCCGCAGTTCATCGCCCCCACGGCCAGCGCCAAGACCGCCGCCTTCCTGGTGCTGGGCGCGCTGTTCGTCGTGCAGGGCACGCTGTTCCTGCTGGCCGTGGTGGCCCTGGCCACGCGGCTGCGCGCGCTGCCCTGGCCTGCGTCCACGGGACGCTGGCTGCACGGCAGCGCCTGCCTGCTCTTTGCCCTGCTGGCCTGGCGGCTGTGGACCAGCCGCGCCCCGGCCGCGGGTTGATCACCGTACCCTCTCTCCTTCAGCCCCCCAGGAGCCCCCAATGCTGCTGCCCGAAGACCACCTGGCCGTGCAGGACGCCGTGCGCGCCTACGTGCAGCGCGAGATCGCCCCGCACGCCGCCGCCTGGGACAAGAGCCACCAGTTCCCGAAGGCCGCCCTGAAGGGCCTGGCCGAGCTGGGCTGCTACGGCGTGGCCGTGCCCGCGCAGTGGGGCGGCGCCGGGCTGGACTACCTGGCGCTGTCGGTCATCCTGGAGGAGATCGCCGCCGGCGACGGCGCCACCAGCACCATCGTCAGCGTCAACAACTGCCCGGTGTGCTCCATCCTCATGGCCTTCGGCAACGACGACCAGAAGAGGCGCTTCCTCGAGCCGCTGTCGCGCGGCGACATGCTGGGCGCCTTCTGCCTGACCGAGCCGCACGTGGGCTCCGAGGCCGGCGGCCTGCGCACCACCGCCATGCGCGACGGCGACCACTACGTGCTCGACGGGGTCAAGCAGTTCATCACCAGCGGCAAGCACGGCGACGTGGCCATCGTGATGGCCGTCACCGACAAGGCCGCGGGCAAGAAGGGCATCAGCGCCTTCCTCGTGCCCACGGGCACCCCCGGCTACACCGTGGCGCGGCTGGAGGACAAGATGGGCCAGCACGCCAGCGACACGGCGCAGATCGTCTTCGAGCGCTGCCGCGTGCCGGCGGCGAACCTGCTGGGCGAGGAGGGCATGGGCCTGAAGATCGCGCTGTCCGGCCTGGAGGGCGGGCGCATCGGCATCGCCAGCCAGGCCGTGGGCATGGCCCGCGCCGCCTTCGAGGCCGCGCTGGCCTACGCCAGGCAGCGCACCAGCTTCGGCCAGCCCATCTTCCAGCACCAGGCGGTGCAGTTCAAGCTGGCCGACATGGCCACGCAGATCGAGGCCGCGCGCCAGCTGATCTGGCACGCCGCCACGCTGAAGGACGCCGGCCGCCCCTGCCTGAAGGAAGCCGCGATGGCCAAGCTGTACGCCAGCGAGATGGCCGAGCGCGTGTGCTCCGACGCCATCCAGGTGCACGGCGGCTACGGCTACGTCAGCGATTTCCCCGTCGAGCGCATCTACCGCGACGTGCGCGTGTGCCAGATCTACGAGGGCACCTCCGAGGTGCAGAAGATCCTGATCGGGCGGGCGCTGGCGTAGGGGCCAGCCAGGAATCGACCTGATCGGGCCAGCGGTCCTCGACCAAGGGCGCGTTGCCCGCCTTGTCCCACGCCTGCTGCGCCCTGACCGGGTCCGCCGCGGCGGACCGTCGTTCGAAGAACGCCGCTGCCTCGAGGGCACTGACCTTTTCCGCGATGGCGGTGACGAACAGCTGGTTCATGGTGCCGCCGTCCTGCGCAGCCAGGCGGCGGGCGGCTTCTTTCAGCGATTCAGGCAAACGCAGGGCGTAGTGGCTCATGGGATGCTCTACTCAGACTTGTGCAAGGTGAAACTGCGACCAGGCCAAGCCCCAGGGTGCGATAACCCGGATCTGTTCCTTCTCGCCAAGCGGGACTGCGTGGGCAAGCGTGAAGTTGTCGAGCGCAGGGGCGGACAGCGCGATGCGCGCTACGCCGCTTGCGCGTGGAGCTTGACGCCGAGCGCGCGCGCAACCTTCAGCACTGTGGCAAAGCTCGGGTTGCCTTCAGCACTCAGCGCCCTGTACAGGCTCTCCCGGCTCAGGCCTGCGTCTTTCGCCACCTGGCTCATGCCTTTGGCTCGCGCGATGTCACCCAGCGCCTTGGCAATGCCTGACGCGTCGTCGGGTGACTCCTCCAACCAGGCATCGAGGTACGCCGCCATCTCTTCGGGCGTGCGCAGATGCTCCGCGACGTCATAGGGGGTGGTCCGTGTCTTGGTGGTCCTGCCCGGCGCACGTGGCATGGCACGCTACTCCTCAAAGTTCCGAGCCAGCCTGATGGCCAGCTCGATGTCCTTGGACTGGCTCGACTTGTCGCCGCCGGCGAGGAGAAGCAACAGTCTCGAACCGCGCTGCGAGTAGTAGACCCGATAGCCAGGGCCGACGTCGATCTTGAGCTCCGATACGCCGTCGGTCAGGTGACGGTGCTGATCCGGGTTTCCGGCGATCAATCGCCCGACCCGAACAAGGATACGGGCTCGACCTGCGGCGTCCCTGAGCGCATCGATCCACTCGGCGTACTCGTCGGTCTTGTCTACACGCACCGGTCAAGTGTAGCCCAAAGGATACGAACGTCAAGGAACGTCAAGGAGGCTCGACACCCGCTGTCCAACTGTCAGGCTCCGGTGCGTGCATCACGGATGGGTCCATACGCACCCCGGAGCAACCGAAGTGCTGGACGGAATCGTCGCAGCGAGCCGCACTATCGTGGCTCCGCCTTCATTGGCACAGTGCAGGGCACGGCGCGGTGGTCAAGCTTGCCGGCGAGAGAGACCGTTGATGTGCCCGCCTTCTTCGGCACCGGCCGCGTTGTGCCGCGGCTCGCCCAGCACGCCGTCACACCCCCACCCACGGCGTCAGCCCGGGCATCCCAGCGGTGCCCCGCTCGCTGCGTCGCCCGCGCCTGCTTGGCCGCCCTGCGGGCGGCCAAGCAGGGCGGCCAAGCAGGTGCACCTTCGCCAGACCCCTGGAAGACCCGTGGCCGTTGCTGCACGGAAGCTCTGATCCTCCAAAACCGCCATCTCACGATCGAACAGATGCGGTTCTTGATGAGCGTTCACGGCTACGGCTACGTCAGCGACTTCCCCGTCGAGCGCACCTACCGCGACGTGCGCGTGTGCCAGATCTACGAGGGCACCTCCGAGGTGCAGAAGATCCTGATCGGGCGGGCGCTGGCGTAGGGTGTGGGGTCGGCGGCGGTCAAGTCGCCACCGCGGTGGCGACCCGCCGCCCCGCCGGCACGTACCCGTCCGGTGCCCCCGGGGGCACCGGGGGCTCGTCGCGCAGGGTCTGCTGGAAGCGCTGCAGCAGTTCGCGCATCGGGCCGCGCACCCAGCCGTCCTCCATGGCGACGTCGGTCTGCTCCTTGGGGTCGCGCTTGAGGTTGAAGAGCCAGGGCGTCTCGAGGTGGCGGGTGCCGGTGTTGGGCTCGTCCTCCCAGACGAAGTGCAGCTTCCAGTGGCGCCACTTCACGGCCCGCAGCTCGGTCTTGATGTAGAAGGCGAAGCCCTCGCGCGCCGAGGTGGCGGGCGACTGCGTCCAGTGCGGCCACTGGTCGCACCCGTCGATGTGGCGGTCTGCGGGCGCGGCGGCGCCGGCCACGGCGGCCAGCGTGGTGTAGAGGTCGGTCACGTGCACCAGCGCCTCGGTGGTGCCGCCCGCGGCCACGCGCCCGGGGCAGCGTGCGATCAACGGCACGCGCAGCCCCCCCTCGAGCGAGGTGTGGTACGTGCCGCTCCAGGGCCCGGCCGTGCCGCGCCAGGGGCGGCGGAACTCCGGTCCGTTGTCGCTGGCAAAGAGGACCAGCGTGTCGTCCTCGAGCCCGGCCTCGGCCAGCGCGTCAAGCACCTGGCCCACGCGGTGGTCCATCTCCATCATGGAGTCGGCGAACTCGCCCACCTGGCTGCGGCCCACGAAGCTCGGGTGCGCCAGCGTCGGAAAGTGCAGGTGCGTCAGCGCCAGGTACAGGAAGAAGGGCTGCGGCGCCTGCCGCCGCGCATGCACCCAGGCCACGGCGCGCTCGGTCAGTTCGGCGTCGATCAGGCGGCGGCGGGCGAGGTCGTACTCGCCGGCGGGGCGCGCCGGCTCGCCGCACCGGCCCTCCAGCACGTGCGGCACCTGCACCACCGTGGGGTCGAAGCCGGGCGAGGCCGTGAACAGCGTCTCGTTCGTGGTGCGGGGGATGCCGTACCACTCGTCGAAGCCCCGCTCGTGCGGGTAGCGGCCGGGCCGGTCGCCGAGGTGCCACTTGCCGTACATGGCGGTGGCGTAGCCGGCCTCGCGCAGCAGTTGCGGCAGCGTGCGCTCCCAGGGGTGCAGGCCCTGTGGCAGGCCGGCAGGCACCGATTGCAGCGCGCCGGTGCGGATGGGGTGTCGCCCGGTCATCAGCGCCGAGCGCGTGGGCACGCAGTCGCTCTCGACGTTGAAGTTCAGGAACCGCAGCCCCTGGGCCGCCAGCGCGTCGATGCGCGGCGTCGGCGCCCCGCGCAGCGCGCCGCCGCCGTAGCAACCCAGCTCGCCCCAGCCCAGGTTGTCGGCCAGGATCAGGACGATGTTCAGGGGCCGGGCCATCAGTTCACCTCCAGGCGCCGGTCCTTGATGAGCTGGCCCCAGCGCACGCGCTCTTGCGCGAGCTGCTGCGCGAACTGCTGCGGGTCCACCTGGGCCACGTCCATGGAGTTGGCGGCCAGCCGCTCCTGCACCGTGCGCTCGGCCAGGCTGGCGCGCACGGCGGTGGCCATGCGGCGGGCGATGGCCTCGTCCACCTCGCGCGGCACGAACAGCGCCGACCACTGCGCCACGTCGATGCTGCGCGCGCCCAGCTCGGCCAGCGTGGGCGTCTGCGCCAGCATGGCCGAGCGGGTGCGCGTGGTCTGCGCCAGCGCGACGAGCTTGCCGCTGCGCAGGTGCGGCATGACGGCGGCTGCGCCCAGCACCCCGGCCGTGACCTGGCCGCTGATGACGTCCGTCACCGCCTGGCCACCGCCCTTGTAGGGCACGTGCATCAGGTCGATGCCCAGCTCCTGCGCCGCGAGCTCGCCCACCAGGTGCTGCACTGAACCCTGGCCCGAGCTGGCAAAGGTCTGCGCCTTGCCGGTGCTGCGCGCGCGGGTGCGCAGGTCGTCCAGCGTGCGCAGCCCGGTGGCTGGCGAGGTGACCATGACCACCGGCTGCAGCGCCAGCACCGTGACGAGGCGGAAGGAGGTGAGCAGGTCCCAGCCAGGGTCGGGCCGGATCACGGGCCAGAGGGCGACCGAATCTGACGCCACGAGCCAGGTGTAGCCGTCGGCCGGCGCGCGCAGCACCGCCTGCGCCCCGAGCGAGCCGTTGGCGCCCGGCTTGTTGTCCACAACCACCGACTGCCCCAGGCGCTCGCGCAGCGGCTCCGTCAGCAGGCGCGCAGCCACGTCGTTGGAGCCCCCCGGCGGGAAGGGCACCACCCAGGTGATGCTGCGCGCCGCGGGCCAGGCGCCCGTCTGGGCCCGGGCGGCCGTGCTGCCGAGCGCGGCCAGCAGGGCCAGGGCCTGGCGGCGGCGGGGGGCGAAGGGTGGGGTGCTCATGCGGGGTCTCCTGCACTACGATGCTCGCATCGTGCCCGCTCCGGCCACCGGGGCGGCTCAGTTCTGCTGAAGCCGGGTCTCGTTTTCTTGAACTCCCCTGCCCGTCCCGCCGCCCTGGACGCCACCCGGCTGAAGCAGCTGCGCTTCGTGCTGGCGGTGGCGCAGTGCGGCTCGATGGCCGAGGCCGCGCAGCGCCTGCACATGACGGCCTCGGCCGCCAGCATGCTGCTGCGCAGCGTGGAGGCCACCCTGGGCGGACGCCTGTTCGAGCGCACGGCCCATGGCATGGTGCCCACGGCGCGGGCGCGCAGCCTGATCCCGCGCCTGCGCACCATCCTTGCCGAGACCGACGCCCTGGCCGCCGCCGCGGGCGCGGGCACCGGCCTGCGCCCCATGGTGCGCATCGGCGTGGTGCCGCACGTGGCCGTGACGGTGCTGCCGCGTGTGGTCTCGGCCCTGGTGGACCACCCGGCGCCGCGCCGTGTGCAGTTGCACGAGGGCCGCGCCGCTGCGCTGGCCGCCCTGCTGCAGGACGGCGAGCTGGACTTCCTGCTCGGCAAGATGGCCGCGGGCGTCTCGGCCGCCAGTCTGGCGCGGCTGGAATACCGGCTGCTCTACCAGGACGGCATCGCCATCGTCGCGCGCAAGGGCCATGCGCTGGGCCGGCGCCGGCGCCCGGTGAGCCTGGACGAGCTGCACGCCGCGCAGTGGGTGCTGCCGCCGGCGGGCTCCACCACGCACGCCGCCTTTGCGCAGGCCTGGCTGGGCGCGGGCCGCACGCCCCCCGAGCCGGCCGTGGAAGCGCCTTCCTTCTTCTACGGCCTGGGCCTGGTCCAGGGCTCGGACATGCTCTCGTGCTGCGCCCGCTCCGCCGGCGCCGCCCACCCGCAGGCCGTCACCGTGCTGGAGACGCCGCTGCGCCTGGACCCCATCCCCGTGGGCCTGTTCTGGCGCGCCGGCTCGGCCGTGGCCGAGGACGTGCTGCCGCTGCTGCGGCCGGTGTTCGAGGCTGGGGCGGGGTGATGGCTGCCGGACTGCGGCGGTGCCCGAGCCCTGCGTCGCGGACCTCGGGGAGGTTCACACGCTCGAAGGCGCGGCGTGCAGCTTCAGGCCGAGCGCGTTGACCACCTTCATGATGGTGGCAAATTCCGGGTTGCCCGTCGGCGACAGAGCCTTGTAGAGACTCTCTCTGCCCAAGCCCGTGTCGCGGGCCAGTTGGGTCATGCCTTTGGCGCGGGTGATGTCACCCTGATTCAGCCCTGGCCGAAGAGCACCGCCATAGCCCGCTGCACGGCATGGGCGTCTTCCTCGCATAGGGCATCGAGGCGGCCGCGGACGAGACGGTGGTCGAGCGTGAAAAGCTTGAA
>JBILNB010000152.1:0-3283 GCA_044375195.1 Rubrivivax sp.
CGCTCGTCCCCCTCTCCCCCAGCCCCTCCCCCGCAAGGGGGGAGGGGAGGACCGCCGGGCCCGGTTGTCCGGCTGCGTGGCACCTGCACGCGCTGCTTTCAGCCGCCCCTGGAAGGAGCCGGGAGCAGGACGCGCACGGCTTGTCCCCGGCGTGGAGCGACCCGTCAACACGGCTCGCGCCGCGCGTCCATTCCCCCTCTTGGGTGATTCCCAACGGTGCCACGTCCGCGCAGACTCCGCCCTCAGGATGGAGTCACGGCATGGGGCTGTTGCGATGGACCAGGCGACGTTCACCAGGCATCTTCGCCAGAACATGACGGACTGCGAGCGTCGTCTGTGGCGTTGCCTGCGCGCGAACCGGTTCATGGGGCAGAAGTTCAGGCGCCAGCAGCCGCTGGGGCCTTTTGTCGTCGATTTCGTGCACTTCGGCGGTCGGCTCGTCGTCGAGGCTGATGGCGGGCAGCATGCCGCACCTGCGGCGGACCTCGAGCGCGATGCGTGGCTTCGCGGGCAGGGCTTCAGGGTGCTGCGGTTCTGGAATCACGACATTGCCGCCAATCTCGAGGGGGTGCTGCAGGAGATCCTGCAGGCGCTGGAGGCGGGGGGCCGCAGGGGGTTCGGGGCTTGGCCCCCTCTCCCCAACCCCTCTCCCGCAAGGGGAGAGGGGCTTCTCGAGGCGCGTGCGTCCTCCCCTCCTGCATCGGGAGCTTCTCCAAGGACCACCCGGCTCCCCTCCCCTCTGGCGGGGGAGGGGTTGGGGGAGAGGGGGGCGAGTGCCGAGGCCCTTGGCGTTCACCCCTCTCCCCAACCCCTCCCCCGCAAGGGGTGAGGGGCCTGGGGGCTGCGAGACGTTGCCCCCGCACGTGGCGCGCCGCGGCGCTCAGCGCCGCGCGGCGGCGACCAGCAGCGGCTTCAGGCGGGGCCAGACGTTGTCCAGGATGCGGGCGTGGGCCTCGGCGGTGGGGTGGATGCGGTCGGGCTGGAACATGGCGTAGGGGTCGGGGCCGTCGGCCACGCCTGCCAGCAGGAAGGGCACGAGCGCGGTGGCCTCGGCGCGGGCGACCTCGGCGAAGAGGACGGCGAATTCCTCGCTGTAGGCGCGGCCGTAGTTGGGCGGCAGTTGCATGCCGGCAATGAGCACGCGCGCGCCGGCGGCCTTGGAGGCGCGCGTCATCTCCAGGAGGTTGGCGCGCGTGGCGCTGAGCGGCAGGCCGCGCAGGGCGTCGTTGCCGCCGAGTTCGAGCACGACGACGGCCGGGCGGTGGCGCTGAAGCAGCGCAGGCAGGCGCGCGCGGCCGCCGGAGGTGGTGTCGCCGCTGACGCTGGCGTTGACGACGCGGGCCGGGATGCGCTCGCGCTGCACGCGCTGCTCGAGCAGTGCCACCCAGCCGGCGCCGCGCGCGATGCCGTACTCGGCCGACAGGCTGTCGCCCACCACCAGCACCAGGGGCGCCTCGGCCGCGCGCTGCGCCCCAGTCGACCCCTGCGACCCCTGCGACGCAGCCAGCCCCTGCGCCGGCCCCGACCCCTGCGCCCCAGCCGACCCCTGCGCCGGCCCCGACCCCTGCGCCCGCGCGGTGGTGAGCGAAAGCAGCGGCATGGCCGCGAGGGCGGCGATACATTGCAGGGTTTGGCGCCGGGTGCAGGCTTGCTCTGGTTGCCGGGCCCCCGTGCGCGGGTGGCGCGGCCCGGCGCCTGTGTCCTGCCCGATGCCGCGCCGCGCGCGCGCGCCCGCCTCACCCACCCCGTCATCCCGCATGCCCGACCCCATCATCGCCGTGCGTCACGTCAGCAAGCGCGTGACCGATTCCACCGGCACGCTGACGATACTGCATGACATCGATTTCGCGCTCGCGGCGCGCGAGTCGGCCGCCATCGTGGGGGCTTCGGGCTCGGGCAAGAGCACCTTGCTGTCGCTGATGGCAGGGCTGGACGTGCCCAGCGAGGGCACGGTGGTGCTGGACGGCACCGATCTGTTCGCGCTGGACGAGGACGCTCGCGCCGCGGTGCGCGCGCGCAAGCTGGGCTTCGTGTTCCAGAGCTTCCAGTTGCTGCCCAACCTGACGGCGCTGGAGAACGTGATGCTGCCGCTGGAACTGCTGGGCCGTCCGGGCGCGCGCGCGGCGGCCACAGAGATGCTGGGCCGCGTGGGCCTGGCCGAGCGCCTGGGGCACTACCCGCGCGTGCTCTCGGGGGGCGAGCAGCAGCGCGTGGCGCTGGCGCGCGCCTTCGTGGTGCAGCCGGCGGTGCTGCTGGCCGACGAGCCCACCGGCAGCCTGGATTTCGCCACCGGCGAAAAGGTGATGGCGCTGATGTTCGAGATGAACCGCGAGGCCGGCACGACGCTGGTGCTGGTGACGCACGACCGCGGCATCGCGGCGCGCTGCGACCGGCAACTGCGCATCGAGGCCGGGCGGCTGCTGCCCTAGGGGCACCAGGCCGCCCCCCGGGCGCTTACTGGCTGAACTTGTAGTCCGTCCGCGCCGACTTGCGCAACTTGTCCTGGAACTCCTGCAGCTTGGTCTGCTCCAGGCGCTGCTTGATCTGGTCCTTGACGTCGTCGAAGGCGGGGAACTCGGCTTCGCGCGTGTCGTCCAGGCGGATGATGTGGAAGCCGAAGTTGCTCTTGACCGGGGCGTCGGTCATCTCGCCCTTCTTCAGCGCGGCCATGGCCTTGCCGAACTCGGGGACGTAGGCGTCGGGCTTGGCGAAGTCGAGGTCGCCGCCGCGCTCGGCGGAGCCGGGGTCCTTGGAGTTCTTCTTGGCCAGATCCTCGAACTTGGCGCCGGCCTTGATCTGGGCGATCAGGGCCTTGGCTTCTTCTTCCTTCTCGACCAGGATGTGGCTGGCGCGGTACTCGGTGCCGCTGGCCTGGGCCTTGAACTTGTCGTACTCGGCCTTGGCCTCGGTGTCGGTGGGCGCGCTCTTCTTGCGGAAGTCCTCGAACAGCTCACGGATGAGGATGCTCTGGCGCGCCAGTTCCATCTGGGCGCGGAAGGCGGGCGTGGCGCCGATGCCGCGCTTCTGGGCCTCTTGCGCGAAGATCTCGCGCAGCACGACCTGGTCGCGGGCCTGCTGCTCGGCGCCCGGGGGCAGCTGCTGGCCCGAGCGGGCAGCCTGCTGCAGCAGGGTGTCGACGCGGGCCTTGGGCACCGCCTTGCCGTTGACGATGGCGATGTTCTGGGCCTGCGCCAGCACGGGCACGGCGAGGGCCAGCACGGTGGCCAGGGTGGCAAGGCGCAGGGCGGGGGACTTCGGCTTCATGATGGAGCTTTCGCGGGGC
>JBILNB010000153.1:0-3262 GCA_044375195.1 Rubrivivax sp.
ATGGTGACCGACGGCACGCTGCTGAAGGTCTACGCCTGGTACGACAACGAGATGGGCTACGCCTGCCGCATGGTGGACCTGGCGTGCCACATGCGCGCGCTCGGGACCTGAGAAGCCACGACAGCCCATGAACGCTGCCACCCGCCACTACGCGCTCGTCACCGCCGCCTACTGGGGCTTCACGCTCACCGACGGCGCGCTGCGCATGCTGGTGCTGCTGCACTTCTTCCGGCTGGGCTACTCGCCGTTCACGCTGGCCTTCCTGTTCCTGCTGTACGAGGCCGCGGGCATCGTCGCCAACCTGCTGGGCGGATGGCTCGCCACGCGCTTCGGCATCGCGCGCATGCTGGTCGTGGGCCTGGCCACGCAGATCACGGGCTTCCTGCTGCTGTCGGCGCTGTCGCCGGACTGGTCGGCGGCGCTCTCGGTGGCCTGGGTGGTGGCGGCCCAGGGCGTGTGCGGCGTGGCCAAGGACCTGACCAAGACCGCCAGCAAGTCGGCCATCAAGCTCACCGCGGGCGAGGCGTCGGGCCGGCTGTTCAAGTGGGTCGCCTTCTTCACCGGCAGCAAGAACGCGATGAAGGGCGCGGGCTTCTTCCTCGGCGGGGTGCTGCTGCAGGCGCTTGGCTTCCAGGCCGCGCTGTGGGCGATGGCTGCACTGCTGGCGCTGGTGCTGGCGGGCGTGCTCGCCTTCGTGCCGCCGCTCATGGGCAAGCGCAAGGCCTCGAGATCGGCGCGCGAACTCTTCGCCAAGAGCCGCGGCATCAACCTGCTCGCGGCCGCGCGCGTGGCGCTGTTTGGCGCGCGCGACGTCTGGTTCGTCGTCGGCGTGCCGGTCTTCCTGTACTCGGCCGGCTGGACCTTCACGATGGTGGGCGCCTTCCTGGCGCTGTGGACCATCGGCTACGGCGCGGTCCAGGCCGCGGCGCCGGCGATCGTGCGCCGCAGCGCGGACGGGCTGAGCCGCGAGGTGCCGGCCGCGCGCGCCTGGTCGGCGCTGCTGGCGCTGGTGCCCGTGGTGCTGGCCGTGCTGGTCGTGGCTCAGGTGCAGCCGCTGGAGTGGATCGTCGTTGGCGGACTCGCGGTCTTCGGCTTCGCCTTCGCGGTGAACTCCTCGGTCCACTCCTACCTGGTGCTGGCCTACGCCGGCTCGGAGAAGGCGGCCGAGGACGTGGGCTTCTACTACGCTGCCAACGCGGCCGGGCGCTTCGGCGGCACGCTGCTGTCGGGCCTGCTGTACCAATGGGGCGGCCTGGCGTGGACGCTGGCGGGCTCGGCCGCGATGCTGGCCGCCTGCTGGCTCGTCACGCTGGCGCTGCCACGGGAGCGCGCGCGTGGCTGAGGCAAAGGCGCCCGACGCCGCCCTCGGCGAAGCCGCCGCGGTGACCGCGCTCGCCGCGCTGGCGCAGCCCGTGCGGCTGCGGGTGTTCCGCGCCCTCGTCGGCGCCGGCCCGGGCGGTCTGACCCCGGGCACGTTGGCCGCCACGCTGGGCCTGGCACCCTCGTCGCTGTCCTTCCACCTGAAGGAACTCGTGCACGCCGGCCTGGCGCAGGCCGAGCGCCAGGGCCGGCACCTGGTCTACCGGCCCGCGGTCGGGCGCATGAACGCGCTGCTGGCCTACCTGACCGACCACTGCTGTCACGGCGAGCCCTGCGGGCTCGTCGTCCGTCCAAACGCACGCTGCTGCTAAAGAAGGAGCTCACCATGGACGACAGGATCTACGAGGTGCTCTTCGTCTGCACCCACAACTCGGCCCGCTCCGTCATGGCCGAGGGCCTCCTCAACGCGCTGGGGCGCGGGCGCTTCCGCGCCCACTCCGCCGGCAGCCACCCCGCGGGCGCAGTGCACCCGATGGCGCTGCGCACGCTGGCGCAGATGCACCTGCCCGACAGCGGCTACCGCAGCAAGGACTGGGCCGAATTCGCCCAGCCCGGCGCGCCGGTGCTCGACTTCGTGCTGACCGTGTGCGACAAGGCCGCGGGCGAGACCTGCCCCGCCTGGCCCGGCCAGCCGATGACGGCGCACTGGGGCGTGGCCGACCCGGCGGCCGCGCGGGGCAGCGAGGCCGAGGTCGCCCAGGTCTTCTGGGACACGGCTACAGTGCTCAAGCGCCGCATCGAGCTGATGCTGGCGCTGCCGATGGCCGCGCTCGACAGCCTGGCGCTGCAGCAGCGCATGCGCGAGATCGGCACGCGTTGAGGGTGCCGCCGGCACCCTGCCTCCAAGCGCCGCCGCAGCGCACCGCCGGGCACCCTGCCGCCGTGCAGCCGCACCCGAAGAACGGTCACCAGCCGACACTACCGCCATGGGCCTGTTCGAACGTTACCTGAGCGTCTGGGTCGGCCTGGGCATGCTCGCCGGCGTGGGCCTGGGCCTGGCGCTGCCCGAGGTCTTCGCCACCGTCGCCGCCCTCGAGATCGCCCACGTGAACGTGGTCGTGGCCGTGTTCATCTGGCTGATGATCTACCCCATGATGCTGCAGATCGACTGGGGCGCGGTGCGTCAGGTCGGGCAGCGTCCGCAGGGCCTGGTGCTGACGCTGGTGGTGAACTGGGCGATCAAGCCCTTCACGATGGCGGCGCTGGGCCTGCTGTTCTTCAAGGTGATCTTCGCGCCCTGGGTGGCCACGGCCGACGCCGACCAGTACATCGCCGGCATGATCCTGCTCGGGGTGGCGCCGTGCACGGCCATGGTCTTCGTCTGGAGCCAGCTCGTCGACGGCGACCCGAACTACACGCTCGTGCAGGTCTCGGTCAACGACCTCGTCATGGTGGTGGCCTTCGCCCCGATCGCCGCCTTCCTGCTCGGCGTGACCGAGCTGACCGTGCCCTGGTCGACGCTGCTGCTGTCCACGCTGCTGTACGTGGTGCTGCCGCTGCTGGCCGGCATGGCCACGCGGCGCGTGCTGCTGCGGCGCTCGCCGCAGGCGCTGGCGGCCTTCGTCGCGCGGCTGAAGCCGGCGTCGGTGGCGGGGCTGGTGGCCACGGTGGTGGTGCTGTTCGGCCTGCAGGCCGGCACGCTGGTGGCCCAGCCCTTCGTCATCGCACTGATCGCCGTGCCGCTGCTGCTGCAGAGCTACGGCGTCTTCGCCCTCGCCTGGGCCGGCGCGCGCTGGCTGAAGCTGCCGCACGCCGTGGCCGGCCCGGCCTGCCTGATCGGCACCAGCAACTTCTTCGAGCTCGCCGTCGCGGTGGCGATCTCGCTCTTCGGCCTGCACTCCGGCGCCGCGCTCGCCACCGTGGTGGGCGTGCTGGTGGAGGT
>JBILNB010000154.1:0-3238 GCA_044375195.1 Rubrivivax sp.
GTCAGCCAGCTCGGGCCCGGGGCGACCGACGTAGACCGCATCCAGACGGGCGCGCAGGCTCTCGATGGCGCGCTGCGGGTCGGCACTGTCGTCGATCGCGTCGTCGGCGACACGGCAGAACGCGTACAGCGCGGTGGCCGGCGCGCGCACGCGCGGCGGCAGCATCAGCGAGGCGGTGAAGAAGGAGCGCGAACCGCCGCGCATCAGGCGCCGGCAATCCGCGAGATCGCGCGTGAAGTCCGGTGTCTCCATGGGGTCTCCTGCCTGCCTCGGCTTCAACGCGTGCCCGCACCGGCGTAAGCCAGTACGCCCGCCGCCTGGGGCAAGGGCGGTAGCACGGTCTCGAGCGCCTTGGCCGACATCAGCACGCCGGGCACGCCCGCCCCCGGGTGTGTGCCGGCGCCCACCAGGTACAGACCCGGCACGTCCTCGCTGCGATTGTGGGGACGGAACCAGGCGCTCTGCAGCAGGCGCGGCTCCATGCCGAAGCCGGCGCCCTTGTAGGACAGCAGCTCGTCCTGGAAGTGCTGCGGCGTCGTCACGCGCGAGCTCACGACGTGGCGCGACAGGCCTGGCAGCACGGTACGCTCGAGGTGGGCCTCGATGCGGCGGCGGTAGGGCTCGGCCTCGGCCGCCCAGTCGGTGCCGCTGTCCAGGTGCGGCACCGGCGAGAGCACGTAGAAGGCGTCGCAGCCCGCCGGCGCGACCGCGGGGTCGGTGGCGCTCGGGCGGTGCAGGTAGAGGCTGAAGTCCTCGGCCAGGTGGTGGCGCAGGAACATGTCCTTCAGCAGACCCTCGTAGCGCGGGCCGAGGAGGATCTGGTGGTGCGGCAGTTCGTCCCAGCGCCGGTTGGTGCCGAAGTACCAGACGAACAGCCCCATCGAGTACTTGGCGCGCTCGAGCTTGCGGTCGGTCCAGACCCGGCGCTGCACGCCGGGCAGCAGGTGGCGGTAAGTCCAGGCAGTGTCGGCGTTGCTGACCACGATGTCGGCGTCGATACGCTCGCCGCCAGCCAGCTCCACGCCCGCAGCGCGGCCGCCCTCGACGACGATGCGCTTCACGTCGGCATTGCAGCGAACCGGCACCCCGCGCGCGGCCAGCAGCTTGACCATGCCCCGCACCAGCGCGCCGGTTCCGCCCATGGCCCAGTGCACGCCGAACTGCCGCTCCAGGCTGTGGATCAGGCTGTAGGAGGAGGTCACCTTCAGCGGGTTGCCGCCGATCAGCAGCGGGTGGAAGCTGAAGACCTGGCGCAGCGCCGGGTCCTTGAGGTGGCTGCAGACGAGTTGCCAGATCGTGCGCCAAGCCTGCATCTTCACCATGTTCGGCAGCGCCGCGAGCAGGTCACCGACGCTGTCGAAGGCCACTGAGCCGAGCTTCTCGAAGCCCTCGCGGTAGGCGACGTCGGACTCGGCGACCAGGCGTTCGTAGCCGGGAAGATCCGCCGGGTTGAAGCGCGCCACCTCGGCGCGCATGTGCTCGGGGTCGCCGCTGTAGTCGAACCAGCGCCCGTCGTCGAAGCGGATGCGGTAATAGGGCTCGAGCGAGGCGAGCGTCACATCGTCGGCCAGGCGCCGGCCGGCAAGCTGCCACAGTTCCTCGAAGAACTGCGGCACGGTGATGAGGGTGGGCCCGGCGTCGAAGCGGAAGCCGTCCTGCTCGTGCACGCGCGCGCGGCCCCCGGGGGTGGGCAGGCGCTCGAGCACCTGCACGCGCCAGCCGCGCACGCTCAGGCGGATGGCCGCGGCCAGACCGCCGAAACCGCTGCCGATGACAACAGCACTGCCGCCGCCGGCCTGCACGACCGGGCCGCCGCCCAGGGGATAGTGATCGACTCTCATCGGCAGGACTCCTCGGCCGGAAACGGCACCGTCAACGCGCCGCGACGGCTTCGCGCCGCAAAGCCCAGCGCCACAGCGCCGAGGGCTGCAGCGGCAGCACCAGCATCAGGTGCTCCACGAGCGCCAGCACCAGAAGCGCGGCCAGGAGCACATGCGCCACGCGGATGCCGCCGGCCGTGACAGCCGCGCCCTGCAGCAGCCATGCCACGAGCGCGGCTCCAGCCAGCAGCGACACCGGCATCAGCGCGTTGACGCGGCGCTGGCGGAAGTAGCTGCCCAGGTAGAGCAGGCGCGGCGGCAGGAAATCCAGCGCCAGGTTGCGCACGCCCAGGTAGAGGTTGAGCTTGGCCGAGACCCGCATCGCGTAGAGCAGCGTGAAGGTCCAGGACGCCACCGGGTTGGGGCTGCCGGCCAGCCAGAGCCACAGCGCCAGGCCGGTGGCGATCAAGGCCAACTCGTGCCACAGTAGCACCTGCAGCGCCTCCGACAGGCGCCGCCAGCCGACCGCGCCCTGGCTCGCCGCGCGCCGGCGCGGACCGGTGAGCCAGCCGCCGAGAAAGGCGAACTCGTGCCAGCCCCACAGGACGACGGCGCAGGTGAAGCCGGCATAGGCCCCCGACACGCTGGTGTCACCGGCGGTGTGGCCGATGCACAGCACCGCCGCCAGCGTGAACAGCGAGGCCGCGCCCAGCGTCCACGCCGAGGTGTCGCGCGGCAGCCGGTCCAGCAGCAGCACGGCACCGGTACCGGCCCACCACAGCAGGACGGCAGCGAGCGCGGGCAGGGCGTAGTCGCTCATCGGCCCGGGCTCACCACACCGGCGCCACGCGGATCTGCGCCGGCAGCTCGTGGCGCTTGACCGGATGCAGGAACAGGCGCACGAAGTTCAGCACGCCGCTGGCGGCCGCGCCGGCCTGCTGCAGGCGTCCGACCAGGCCCCCACGCTCGCGCCCGGCGTCGAACCGCACGCGGGCCTGCACCAGGCGCGCAAGGCCGGCGCGGAAGGCCGGCGCGTCGGTGTCCAGCGTCAGCGGGAAGACCTGGCGCGAGATCTCGCTCGTGATCTCGAACACGCGGTAGTCGAAGTCATCAGGCTCCAGGCCCATCGCCCGGTGCAGCATCGGCCGCGTGTGATCGCGCACGAACATCGTCGCGTACACCGCCAGCAGGAAGAAGCGTACCCACAGCAGGTTCATCCCGCGCAGCAGGTGCGGGTTGGCGCGCATGATCAGCGCGAAGCTCTCGCCGTGGCGGAACTCGTCGTTGCACCAGCGCTCGAACCAACGAAAGATCGGGTGGAAACGCAGCTCGGGGTGCTTCTCGAGTTGGCGAAAGATCGTGATGTAGCGCGCGTAGCCGATCTTCTCGGACAAGTAGGTGGCGTAGAAGATGTATTT
>JBILNB010000042.1:0-39448 GCA_044375195.1 Rubrivivax sp.
CAGCTTCGCTCTACGCTTCCTCCCCACGCTCGGTCGCCCTCACGCAGTTGCGCTTCGCTTCGTTCGCTGTGATCAACTCACGGGAGGACTTGCACCTCCAAGAGTGCGCCCGTGCCGGGCGCACAAGCAAAAAGGCCCGCACCTTGCGGCGCGGGCCCGTGCAGCCTGCGGACCCTCGCGGATCCGGAAGCAGCGGGACTTACATGTCCATGCCCATGCCGCCCATGCCGCCCATGCCGCCGCCGCCGCCAGGCATCGCGGGGGCCTCTTCCTTCGGCGCCTCGGCGACCATGCACTCGGTCGTGAGCATCAGGCCGGCGACCGACGCGGCGTTCTGCAGCGCGGTGCGGGTGACCTTGGTGGGGTCCAGGATGCCCATCTCGATCATGTCACCGTAGGTGTCGTTGGCGGCGTTGTAGCCGTAGTTGCCCTTGCCCTCGAGCACCTTGTTGACGACCACGCTCGGTTCGGCGCCGGCGTTGGCGACGATCTCGCGCAGGGGCTGCTCGACCGCGCGCATCACGATCTTGATGCCGGCGTCCTGGTCGTGGTTGTCACCCTTCATGCTGCCGATGGCGGCGCGAGCGCGCAGAAGCGCGACGCCACCACCTGCCACGATGCCTTCCTCGACGGCGGCACGGGTAGCGTGCAGCGCGTCCTCGACACGGGCCTTCTTCTCCTTCATCTCGACTTCGGTGGCGGCACCGACCTTGATGACGGCCACGCCGCCGGCCAGCTTGGCCACGCGCTCCTGGAGCTTCTCGCGGTCGTAGTCGGAGGTGGCTTCCTCGATCTGCACGCGGATCTGCTTGACGCGAGCCTCGATGTCGGCCGCGGCGCCGGCGCCGTCGATGATCGTGGTGTTCTCCTTGGCGATCTCGACGCGCTTGGCCTGGCCCAGGTCGGCCAGCGTCACCTTCTCCAGCGTCAGGCCGACTTCCTCGGCGATGACCTTGCCGCCGGTCAGGATGGCGATGTCCTCGAGCATGGCCTTGCGACGGTCACCGAAGCCCGGGGCCTTGACGGCGCAGACCTTCAGGATGCCGCGGATGGTGTTGACCACCAGCGTGGCCAGCGCCTCGCCCTCGACCTCCTCGGCCACGATCAGCAGCGGACGGCCGGCCTTGGCTACCTGCTCCAGCGTGGGCAGCAGGTCACGGATGTTGCTGATCTTCTTGTCGAAGAGCAGCACGAAGGGGTTGTCGAGGATAGCGCTCTGCTTCTCGGGGTTGTTGATGAAGTAGGGCGAAAGGTAGCCGCGGTCGAACTGCATGCCCTCGACGACGTCGAGCTCGTTGTTCAGGCTCTTGCCGTCCTCGACCGTGATCACGCCTTCCTTGCCGACCTTGTCCATCGCGTTGGCGATGATGGTGCCGATCGACTCGTCGGAGTTGGCGGAAATCGAGCCGACCTGGCTGATCTCCTTGCTGGTGGTCGTGGGCTTGGAGGCCTTCTTCAGCTCTTCCGTCAGCGCCACGACGGCCTTGTCGATACCGCGCTTCAGGTCCATCGGGTTCATGCCCGCGGCCACGTACTTCATGCCCTCGCGCACGATGGACTGGGCCAGCACGGTCGCAGTGGTGGTGCCGTCACCGGCGTTGTCGCTGGTCTTGGAAGCAACTTCCTTGACCATCTGCGCGCCCATGTTCTGGAGCTTGTCCTTGAGCTCGATCTCCTTGGCGACCGACACGCCGTCCTTGGTGACGGTGGGGGCGCCGAAGGAACGCTCGAGCACGACGTTGCGGCCCTTGGGGCCGAGTGTGACCTTGACCGCGTTGGCCAGGATGTTCACGCCTTCCACCATGCGGTGGCGGGCGTCGGAACCGAAGACGACGTCTTTAGCTGCCATTTGTAACTCTCCGAATCAGGGAAATCAGGGTTGTGCCGAAGGGCGCATCACTTCTGGACGACGGCGAAGAGGTCTTCCTCGCGCATCACCAGCAGCTCGTCGCCGTCGACCTTGACGGTCTGGCCGCTGTACTTGCCGAACAGGACGCGGTCACCGACCGAGACGCCCACGGCGACCAGCTCGCCCTTGTCGTTGCGCTTGCCCGGGCCGACGGCCAGGATCTCGCCCTGGTCGGGCTTCTCGGCGGCGTTGTCGGGGATCACGATGCCCGAGGCAGTCTTGGTCTCGTTCTCGAGACGCTTGACGATCACCCGGTCGTGCAGGGGACGAAGTTTCATGGGATCTCCTTCAGGGAAGACACATTGGGGATGGATGGCCAGGCGGGCGGCAACCGAGCCGGCCCGCCGAAGCAGCAAGCACACCGCGCGTAGAAAAGGCTACGCCGGTCTGCCTGGCTTCGTTAGCACTCGCGCTTGGTGAGTGCTAGCAAGACGGATTATAGGGCGGGGTCGCCGCGCTTCAAGGGCAGGTACGCGCAATTCATGGTGGATTGCGGGTTTACCCTTGGAACGCCCTGTCCAGCCAGGGGAATCAGGGTCGCGCCCGATGTCCCATCCCAGGCCGCTGTGGTGCAATCGTGCCGCTGTCCAGGACAGACGGTGCTGCACGAACAGCGCCGCAACCCCGAGGTCACACGCTTGCAGCTGCTGCAATTGCTCATCGCCGGCACGGCGCAAGGCTGCATCTACGGCCTGATAGCGCTCGGCTTCGTGCTCATCTACAAGGCCACGGAGACGGTCAGCTTCGCTCAGGGTGACCTGATGATGCTGGGCGCCTTCGCCGGCCTGGCGTCGATGACCTTCCTGGGTTTCCCGTTCTGGTTGTCGGTGATCGCCTCCATCGCCGCGATGGCCGCGTTCGGCCTGCTCGCCGAACGCGTGGTGATCCGGCCTATCCTCGGCCAGCCGGCCTTCGCGATCGTGATGCTGACCATCGGCATCGGCTACGTCCTGCGCGGGCTGATCACGATGGTGCCGGTCATCGGCACCGAGACCCATGTGCTTCAGGTGCCCTACAAGGACCAGATCTGGAAGCTAGGCGGCCTGGTGCTCAACGTCGAGCAGATGGTCGTGATCGCCGTGACGGCGGTGCTCTGCGCGGCGCTGTACCTGCTTTTCAACCGCACGCGCCTGGGCGTGGCGATGCAGGCTTCGTCGCAGAACCAGCTCGCCGCCTACTACATGGGCATCCCGGTGCGCCGGCTCAACGGCCTGGTCTGGGCGCTGGCTTCGGCGGTGGCGGCTATCGCCGGTCTGCTGCTCGCGCCCATCACCTTCGTTCACGCCAACATGGGCTTCATCGGCCTGAAGGCCTTCCCGGCGGCGGTGGTCGGCGGCTTCGGCAGCCTGCCCGGCGCCATCGTCGGCGGCCTCATCATCGGCATCGTGGAGTCTCTCGCTGGGTTCTACCTGCCCGAGGGCTTCAAGGACATCGCAGCCTACGTGGTGGTGCTCGTCATGCTGATGGTGATGCCCAACGGGCTGTTCGGCGAGAAGCTGCGCAAGAAGGTCTGAAGGACATGCGTTTCATCTTCAAGACCGACTACGCCCAGGATCTGCGCCTGGCCCGCCACGAGGGCCACCGTTTCTGGTACCCGATGCTGCTGCTGGCCTTGGCCGGCGCGCCCTGGCTGTTCTCGGAGTACTGGCTGGCGCAGCTGACCTTCGTGCTCATCTACGGCATCGTCGGCCTGGGGCTGATGCTGCTGGCGGGCTACACCGGGCTCTTCTCGCTTGGCCATGCAGCCTTCCTTGGCGTGGGCGCCTACGCCCAGGCCTTCCTGACGAACGCAGGCTGGCCCTTCCCGATCGCTCTGGCCGCCGCCGCCGGGCTGTCGGCCATCGCCGGGGTGGTGGTCGGCCTGCCGGCGCTGCGCGTCAAGGGCATCTACCTCGGCATCGCCACGCTCGCCTTCGGCTTCATCCTGGAAGAGGTGTTCGCCCGCTGGGAGAGCGTCACCGGCGGCAACGCGGGCCTGAGCGTCAAGGCGCCGGTGCTGTTCGGCTGGACGGTGACCTCGGGCGCGCCGTTCTACTACCTGTGCCTGGTGATCACGGTGGTGGCCACGCTGGGCATCCTGAACCTGCTGCGCTCGCCCACCGGGCGCGCCTTCGTCGCGATCCGCGACTCCGAGATCTCGGCCCAGAGCATGGGCATCCACCTGGCTTACTACAAGACGCTCTCGTTCGCGATCTCGGCGGCACTGGCGGGCATAGGCGGGGCGCTGTACGGCCACAACATGCGCTTTCTGTCGCCCGAGCAGTTCAACATCATCCAGTCGATCGACCTGCTGCTGATGGTGGTGATCGGTGGCCTGGGCTCGATCCATGGGGTCTACTTCGGCGCCATCTTCCTGATCACGATGCCGCAGCTGATCTCGGCCTCCAAGGGCATCCTGCCGGCGGCGATCGCCGAGGCGCCAGGCCTGAAATCCATGGTCTACGGCGCGGTGCTGGTGCTGTTCGTCATGTTCGAGCCTCTGGGCATGTACGGGCGCTGGCTCAAGATCCGCACCTGGTTCTCGCTCTTCCCCTTCTACCGCAAGGGGATGTTCAGGCGCCAGAAGGCGTTCCAGAAGTCGGACCGGCTGAAATGAACACGGCCGCCTGGAATCATTCTTGTTCTGGTTTCTCGTCCATGGCCTTGGCTTCGGCGGGGCGGCCCGCTGGGGTGCGGTGCCTTGCTCCGCTCATGTCCCCCGCCATCGGCCGCGGGCCGATGGCTCCTCCTTTACTTCGCTACGCAAGGCACCACACCCCAGCGGGCTCGGGGCCCGGAGTGGCGTCGTTCGGGCATGGGAGTTTCGGCTTGGTGCACCAATCCATCACTTCGCCAGCGGGGTGGGGTATCCCCCGCAGCGAAGTAAAGGGGGAGGTTCGGGCGCAGCCCGGACCTGAGGAGAGAGCCCGGACACGAACAGTCCGGGGGACTGTTCGTGCCTGGCGAGCGCCCGCGGCGCGGGCCGCGGGCATGAGCGGAGGGGGATACCCCGCCCCGCTGGCGCGCGCCATGTCCGCCACAAGACCTGAACCTGCCGCGGAGACCCCCCGGTGACCGAGCCCCTGCTCTCCGCCCGCAACCTGACCGTGCGCTTCGGCGGCGTGGTCGCGGTCAACGACGTCAGCTTCGACGTACGCGAAGGCGAGGTCTTCACGCTCATCGGGCCCAACGGCGCCGGCAAGACCACGGTCTTCAACCTGATCAGCCGCATCTACCAGCCCACCGCCGGCAGCATCAGCTACCAGGGCAAGGACATCACGGGCGTGCCCCCGCACGAGATCGCGGCGCTGGGCATCGCCCGCACCTTCCAGAACATCGAGCTGTTCGAGCACGCCACCGTGCTGCACAACCTGCTCATCGGCCGCCACCGCCACCGTCGCAGCAGCTTCTGGAGCGACCTGCTCTTCAGCCGACGCGTGCGCGAGACCGAGCTCGCCTCGCGCCGCAAGGTCGAGGAGGTCATCGACTTCCTCGACCTGCAGGCCTACCGCGACACCATGATCGCCGGCCTGCCCTACGGCGTGCGCAAGGTCGTCGAGCTCGCGCGCGCTCTCGCCACCGAGCCCAAGCTGCTGCTGCTCGACGAGCCCTCCTCGGGCCTGAACGTCGAGGAGACCGAGGACATGGCCTTCTGGATCGAGGACATCCGCGACCAGCTCGGCATCACCGTGCTGATGGTCGAGCACGACATGACGCTGGTCTCGCGCGTCTCCGACCGCGTGGTCGCGCTGAACCAGGGCCAGGTGCTGGCCGCCGGCACCCCGCGCGAGGTGCAGACACATCCTGGCGTCGTCGAGGCCTACCTGGGCTCGGCCGAAGACGTCACCTCACTGCGGAGGCCGGCATGAGCGCGGGCACAACGGCCGCCGCACCCGCCGGCACGCCCGAGGTGCTGCTCGCGCTGGCCAACGTCGAGAGCGCCTACGGCCCGATCAAGGCCATCCGCGGCGTCAGCCTAGAGGTGCGGCGCGGCCAGATCGCCACCGTGCTGGGCTCCAACGGCGCGGGCAAGAGCACCATCCTCAAGACCATCTCCGGCATCATCGACCCGCGCCGCGGGACCATCGAGTTCAAGGGCACGCAGATCGCGTCGCGCGACCCGTCGGACATCGTGCGCATGGGCCTGAGCCACGTGCCCGAGGGACGGGAGGTCTTCCCTCTGCTGTCGGTGCGCGACAACCTGCTGATGGGCGCCTACACGCGCGGCGACCGCGACGCCGTCGCGCGCGACATCGAGCTCGTTTACGGCTACTTCCCCATCCTGAGGGAGCGCGCGGCGCAGGACGCGGGGCTGCTGTCGGGCGGGCAGCAGCAGATGCTCGCGATCTCGCGCGCGCTGATGGCCCAGCCCGAGCTCATCCTGCTCGACGAGCCCAGCCTCGGCCTCAGCCCCAAGCTCACGAAGGAAATCTTCGAGATCGTCGTGCGCATCAACCGGGAGCGCGGCACGACCATCCTGCTCGTCGAGCAGAACGCCAACATGGCGCTGAACGCCGCCGACTACGGCTACGTGCTCGAGAACGGCCGCATCGTCATGGAAGACCGTTGCGACCGCCTGCGCGAGAAGGACGACATCAAGGAGTTTTACCTCGGCATGAAGGAAGCCGGCGTGCGCGGTGAGCGGCGCTGGAAGAAGAAGAAGACCTGGCGATGAGCACCGGCAGCCCCACCCCCGCCGCCGCCCCGGCGGCCGACCCGCACCGCATCGTCAGCGGGGCACAGTTCGGCTGGCAGCCGCAGGCGCTGCCCTTCGACACGGTGCACGAGATGTTCTGGCAACGCGTGGCCGAGCTCGGCGACGCACCGATGATGCGCCAGAAGGACCTGGGCATCTGGCGCAGCTACAGCTGGAACGAGGTCGCCACGATCGCCACCGAGATCGCCGCCGGCCTGGGCAGCCTGGGCTTCGAGCCGGGCGAGGTGGCTTCGGTGCTGGCCAACACCTCGCGCGAGTGGGTCTGGGCCGATCTGGCCGTGCTTTCGGCCGGCGGGGTGTGCAACGGCATCTACCCCACGGACGCGGCCTCGCAGGTGCAGTTCCTGTGCGAGGACTCGGGCTCAGTCTTCCTCTTCGTCGAGGACGACGAGCAGCTCGACAAGTTGCTCGAGGTGCGCGAGCACCTGCCCCGGCTGCGCAAGGTCATCGTCTTCGACATGGAAGGCCTGGCCGGGCTCGACGACCCCCAGGTCATCGGCCTGGAGGCGCTGCGCGAGCTCGGCCGCACCTGGCTGCGCGAGCATCCGGGCTGGCTCGACGCCCGGCGCGCGGCGCGCCGCAGCGCGGACATCGCCATCCTCGTCTACACCTCGGGCACCACGGGCAAGCCCAAGGGCGCGATGATCACGCACGCCAACCTGTGCGCGGTGCTGTCTGGCCTGGAAACCAGCCTGTTCGAGGGGCTGCCGCAGGGCGGCGAGCGCATCGCCTTCCTGCCTCTGTGCCACATCGCCGAGCGCATGATCGGCGGCTACATCCCGCTCATGCGGCGCTCGGTGACGAACTTCGTCGAGAACCCCGAGACCGTATTCGAGAACCTGCGCGAGGTCCAGCCGCAGGTCTTCTTTGCCGTGCCGCGGGTGTGGGAGAAGATCTACTCGCAGGTGATGATCACGCTCAGCGAGGCCGACCGCGTGCAGAAGCTTGCCTATGGCTGGGCGCTCTCAGTCGGGCAGCGCGTGGCCGCCTGCGCCGACGCCGGGCGCGAGCCAGGCGCCGCGTTGAAGCTGCAACGCGCGCTGGCCAACTTCCTGGTCCTGGACAACGTGCGCCGAATGACCGGCATGAGCCGGGTGCAGCTCGCGCTCACCGGCGCTGCGCCGATCTCGCCCGAGCTGATCCGCTGGTACCGCAGCCTGGGCGTGCCGCTGCGCGAGGGCTGGGGGATGACCGAGACCTGCGCCGGCGGTACCGTCAACCCGCGCCAGGCGACGCGGCCAGGCAGCATCGGCGTGCCCGGCCCGGGCGTGGAGATGCGCATCGCCGAAGGCACGGGCGAGATCCTGCTGCGCGGGGCCAACGTCATCCTGGGCTACCTGAACCAGCCCGAGAAGACCGCCGAGGCCATCGACGCCGAGGGCTGGCTGCACACCGGCGACGTCGGCCGCGTCGACGACGCCGGCTACTTCTACATCACCGACCGGATGAAGGACATCATCATCACGGCCGGCGGCAAGAACATCACGCCCAGCGAGTGGGAGAACCAGCTCAAGTTCAGCCCCTACGTGACCGACGCGGTGGTCATCGGCGACAAGCGCGCCTTCCTGACCGCGATCGTGATGATCGACCAGGAGAACGTCGAGCGCTACGCGCAGGAGCGCGACATCCCGTTCTCGAACTACGCGAGCCTGACACGCGCGCCCGAGATCCAGGACCTGATCCAGGCCGAGATCGACCGCGTGAACCAGCAGTTCGCGCGCGTCGAGCAGGTCAAGAAGTTCTTCTTGCTCGACAAGCAGCTCACGGCCGAGGACGAGGAGCTGACGCCGACGATGAAGCTCAAGCGCAAGCTCGTGCAGCAGAAGTACGCCGAGCAGATCGAGGCGATGTACCGGGGTGGTTGACCGGGCGCCAGGCGCCGACAGGCGTCAGTGCCGCGTTGGTTCCGGCGCAGCGTCGGGGTCTTCGGTCGGCGTAGCGGCGCTCACTCGGTAGCTCTCGCTGGCCCAGGCCCCGAGGTCGGCCTGGCGGCAGCGCTCGCCGCAGAAGGGGCGCCACGGGTTGTCCGGCCCGTACAGCGACGTCCCGCCGCAACCTGGGCAACGCACGCTCAGGCGCACAGCGTCAGCTCGAAGTCGACGTCCTCGGCGGCCGCCTTCAGGCGGCCGTCGGCATCGGGGCGCATCATGCGCACGGATACCATCAGCCGGTGGCCCGAGATCTCGGGCACGAGGCCGGTGCTGCCGTCCATGCGCAGTTGCAGCAGGTGGTAGCTGCGGCCCTCGGGCAGCCGCATCTGGAACTGGCCGGCCGCGGCGTGCATGCGCTGCGTGACGCCGCTGTCGCGCAACAGGCCCAGCAAGACCTGCAGCGCCTGCGCCAGCGGCGCCAGGCAGTCGGCCCAGCCAGCGATGTCGGCGCGGCGGCGCTCCGGCGGCAGTTGCTGCCAGGCGTGGTAGCCGGGCAGGTCGAAGGCGCAGGTACCGCCAGGGATGGCGATGCGGCTGCGGATGCTCATCAGCCAGTCGTTCGTCGCCAGCGCCTGCCCGGCCTTGCCGGAAGTGGCGTGCAGCGCGTCATGGGCCTGGTCCAGGCGCGCGCAGATTTCGTCCAGCGCCTGCTCGGAGATCTGGGGGTTGCCGCGGTAGCCCTGCAGCTGCACCTTGTGGCGCTCGAGCTCCTTGAGCAGGTCGGACTTCAGGTCGGCCCGGGAAGCCACGTCCATGACCTCGAAGATGGTCGCGAGCGCGAAGTGATGGTCCAGCGCGGCATCGCGCACCATCAACTCGGCCAGGCGCTCGAACAGGTGCTCGAGCCTCAGCATCGTGCGGATGCTCTCGTGGAAGGGGTGCTCGTAGAGCACCCGCGGGGCGGACGGGGTCGCGCTCATCAGCTCGTCGATTGTTCCACAGCCCAGGCCCCAGGCGAGACTCAAAGAGCCTCAGGCTGCGGCGTGCCAGCGGTCCCAGACGCGGTCCACCTCGCGCCGCAGTTCCTCCAGCGAGAGGCCGTCGTTCAGGATCACCGCGTCGGCGACGGCGCGGCGTTGCTCGCGCGTGGCCTGCTGTGCGATGACGCGCCGCACGGCATCCTCGGGCCAGCCGTTGCGCGCCATCACGCGCCGCATCTGGGTGGGCTCGCTGCAGTCGACGACGAGCACCCGATCCACGCGCGCGCGCCAGCGGCCGGACTCGACCAGCAGCGGCACGTCGAAGACGACCGTGGCACGGCCTGCCGCCGCGGCCTGGGTGCGCGCGGTGGCGCCGATCAGCGGGTGCAGGATGGCCTCCAGCCGCGCCTTGACGCCCGGATCCCCGAAGGCGCGCGCTCGCATCCAGTCGCGGTCCATCGCGCCGTCGGCGCCGATGGCCTGGAGGCCGAATTCGCGGGCGATCTCCGGCAAGGCGGCGCCCCCGGGCGCCGTGAGGGCGCGGGCGATGGCATCTGTGTCCACGAGCACCGCGCCGCGCTCGACCAGGCGCCGGGCCACCGTGCTCTTGCCGCTGCCGATGCCGCCGGTCAGGCCGATGTGCAGGCCGCGGCCGGCTGGCGCGGGCTCCGCGGAAGACGGATCGACCGGTGGGGGAGACAGACCTTCTTTCACAGCATCACCACCCCATCCAGCGCGCCACGTCCTGCGGCCCCGCCAGCAGCACGGCCAACCCGCCCCCGGCCAGGAAGGGCCCGAAGGGCACGTAGCGGCCCTCGCGCAGGGTCCCGGCGGCCTTCATCGCCAGCCCTACCGCAGCGCCGATGACCGAGGCCAGGAGCAGCACCGGCAGCAGGGCCTGCGCACCGAGCCAGGCGCCGAGCGCAGCCAGGAGCTTGAAGTCGCCATGGCCCATGCCCTCCTTGCCGGCGACGAGCCGGAACACCGCGTGCACGCCCCACAGCAGCAGGTAGCCGGCCGCGGCGCCGCCGATCGCCGCCCCCGGGCTCACCGTCCAGCCCAGGACCGCCGCCACGAGCCCGGCCCACAGCAGCGGCAGTGTCAGGTCGTCGGGCAGCAGCGTCGTCTCCCAGTCGATCGCAGCCAGCGCCACCAGGGTGGCGGCGAACGCGCACCACGCCAGCACCTCGGGCACGGCGCCGAAGCGCAGCCCGACGGCAGCGAACAAGGCCGCCGTGAGCGCCTCCACCAGCGGGTAGCGCGCCGGGATGCGCGCGCCACAGGCCGCGCAGCGCCCGCGCAGGCGCAGCCAGCCCAGCAGCGGCAGGTTCTCGTGCCAGGCCAGGCGGTGCCCGCAGGCCGGGCAGTGCGAGCGCGGACGCGCCAGGCCGAGCGCCGGCAGCGCCTCCACGCGGTGCTGCACCTGCGCCGCGGCCTCGCCGAGCACCGGGTGCGGCGCGTCGCCGAAGGCCTCCCGGTGGGCGTCGGCATCGGCGAGTTGGGCCGAGACCTCGCCCCACCACCGGCGCTCCAGCATCCGCGGCAGGCGGTGGACGACGACGTTGAGAAAGCTGCCAACGACGAGCCCGAGCACGGCCAGCGCCAGGGGCGACAGGAAACCCTGCAGGGCTGGCGCGCTCACACCACCGCCCCGAGCTTGAAGATCGGCAAGTACATCGAGACGACGATGCCCCCGATCAGGGTGCCGAGGAAGACGATGATGATGGGCTCGATCAGGCTCGACAGCCCCTTGACCATCTCGTCGACCTCCTCCTCGATGATCTCGGCCGCCTTGCCGAGCATGTGCTCGAGCGAGCCCGATTCCTCGCCGATGGCCGTCATCTGCAGCACCATGGGCGGAAACACGGCGGTGCCGCGCATCGCGCTGGTCAGCGAGGTGCCGGTGGAGACCTCGCGCTGGATGGCCTCGGTCGCGCCTGCGTAGACCGCGTTGCCCGAAGCGCCCGCCACCGAGCCCAGGGCCTCGACCAGCGGCACCCCAGCGGCGGTCATGGTCGCCAGCGTGCGGGTCCAGCGCGCCACGACCGACTTGCGCACGAGCTCGCCGAAGACCGGCAGGCGCAGCAGCAGGCGGTCGGCGGCGTCCTGCAGGCGCTCGGAGCGGCGCCAGGACTGCAGCAGCGCGAAGCCGCCCCCGCCCGCGGCCAGCAGCAGCCACGGGCCATGGGCGACGAAGAAGTCGGACAGCGCGATCACCGCCAGCGTCGGCGCCGGCAGGTCGGCCCCGAAGGACTTGAACACGTCCTTGAACGACGGGATCACGTAGACCATGATCACCGCCAGCACGACGAGCGCCACCACGACGACGGCGGCCGGGTACATGAGGGCCGAGCGCACCTTGGCCTTGATCGCCAGGATCTTCTGCTGGTAGGTGGCCAGCCGGTCGAGCAGGGGCTCGAGGATGCCGCCGTTCTCACCGGCCTCGACGAGGTTGCAGTAGAGCTTGTCAAAGTGGCGCGGGTGCTTGCGGAAGGCGGCCGACAGGCTGTTGCCGGTCTCGATGTCGGCCCGGATGTCGCCCAGCAGGCGCACCATGCGTGCGTTCGGGCTGCCGCGCGACACGATGTCGAAGGCCTGCAGCAGCGGCACGCCGGCACTGATCATGGCCGAGAGCTGGCGCGTGAAGACGGCGATGTCCTTCTGCCGGATCGAGCCGCCGCTGGCACCGCGGCGCTTGCGCACGCGCGAGACGATCAGCCCCTGGCGCCGCAGCGTGGCCTTCAGCGCCGCCTCGCCGCCGGCGCGCAACTCGCCCCGCACGATGCGGCCGGACTTGTCGCGCGCCTCCCACTCGAACAGCGGCTCCGGCGGCGCGGCGCGGCGGCTCGCAGAGGCCGCAGAGGCGGGGCGGGAGCTGGTGACCATCAGGGTGGGGCTCGCTGTCTGCGCAGGATCAGACGTTGGTGACGCTGAGCACTTCCTCGATCGAGGTGAGGCCCGCGCGCACCTTCACCAGGCCGGCCTGGCGCAGGTCGCGCACGCCGTCGCGGCGGGCCTGCTCGGCGATGTCCATCGCCGAACCCTGCGCCAGGATGATGCGCTGGATGGCCTCGGACACCGGCATCACCTGGTACAGGCCGACACGGCCGCGGTAGCCCAGGTTGCAGGCCTTGCAGCCGACAGCCCGGTAGGGGCGCCAGCCGTCCTCGAGATCGGCGTCGCCGAACCCGGCGTCGCGCAAGGCCTGCAATGGCAGGTCGGCCGGCGCCTTGCACATCTCGCACAGGCGCCGCGCCAGCCGCTGGGCCGTGATCAGCAGCACGCTGGCCGCGATGTTGAACGGCGCCACGCCCATGTTCAGCAGCCGCGTCAGCGTGGTCGGGGCGTCGTTCGTGTGCAGCGTGGACATGACCATGTGCCCGGTCTGGGCTGCCTTGATCGCGATGTCGGCGGTCTCCAGGTCGCGGATCTCGCCGACCATGATGATGTCCGGGTCCTGGCGCAGGAAGGCCCGCAGCGCGGTGGAGAAGGTCAGGCCCGCCTTCTCGTTGACGTTGACCTGGTTGATGCCCGGCAGGTTGATCTCGGCCGGATCCTCCACGGTGGCGATGTTCACGCCCGGCTGGTTCAGCAGGTTCAGGCAGGTGTAGAGCGACACCGTCTTGCCCGAGCCCGTCGGGCCGGTCACCAGGATCATGCCGTAGGGGCGCTGGATGGCCTGCAGCAGGCGCTGCTTCTCGGCAGGCTCGTAGCCGAGCGCGTCGATGCCCAGCCGGGTGGTCGAGGAGTCGAGGATGCGGATGACGATCTTCTCGCCGAACAGCGTGGGCAGCGTGCTGACGCGGAAGTCGATGGCCTTGGCACCGAAGCTCAGCTTCATCTTGCCGTCCTGCGGCACGCGCTTCTCGGCGATGTCGAGCCGGCTGATGACCTTGATGCGCGAGGCGAGCTTGTCCTTGACGGCCAGCGGGGGCTGCGCGATCTCGCGCAGCTCGCCGTCGATGCGAAAGCGCACCCGGTAGTGGTGCTCGTAGGGCTCGAAGTGCAGGTCCGACGCACGCATGTTGATCGCGTCGACCAGCATCTTCTGGAGGAAGCGAACGACCGGCGTATCCTCGACCTCGGCGGCCAGTTCGCCTGCGCCCTCGGGTGCCGCGTCGTCGCGGATGTCGAAGTCGAAGTCCTCGCCGGCCAGCGTCTCGAGCGCCGCGGAAGCGCTGACTGCGCGCCCCTCGAGCAGGCGCGCGAGCTTGTCCTGCTCGACGACGACCCACTCCGGCACGAGCTGGGTCACGAACTTGAACTGCTCGGCCGCTTCCTTGTCTGTGGGATCGGCGCTGCCGAGGAACACGCGCTGCCCCCGGCGCGACAACACGATGAAGCGATGCTGCGCCGCGAGCTTCGCATCGACGACATCGCCGGGCAGGCGGTTCGCGTCGACCGTGTCCAGGTCCAGCAGCGGCAAGGCCAGTGCTGTCGACAGCGCGTGCGCGGCATCGACCGGCGGCACCACCCCGGCAGCCACGGCGGCCGCCACGAAGGGCTGGCGCTGGGCTGCAGCGGCACGGCTGACGGCCTCGGCAGTCCGCACATCGATCAGGCCGGCGTGCAACAGGATGCGCGCGGCTCCGCCCAGGCGGACGGGGCCGGCGTCGGCGTTGGCTCTTTCAGGGATCGCGGTCACTTCAGGCGGCAGCGGGGGCAGGATCCACGAACATGGATTGCCGCACGATACCGCAGGAACCATCGACCCGCGCGCCTTGCGCCGGACGCCCACCAGCCCACGGCTGGCCGGCTGCGTCGACCCGGTCGAGCCGATACGAGAGCAGAAGGAATCCTGGTCGGGGTGAGAGGATTCGAACCTCCGGCCTCTACGTCCCGAACGTAGCGCTCTACCAGGCTAAGCTACACCCCGAGGCGGCACCACGCCAGGACGGACGGTGCCGGATGGGAAGCAAAACGTCAGGAACTGCGCTTCACAACCCGAGCCGACAATTCTAGCAGGGCGGCGCGGGCCCGACCTTGGGGCAGGTGATCGAGATCGCGCCGGGCCTGATCCACCTCGTGCTGCGCGGCCTCGCGCGTGGCCTCCAGCGCCCCGGTGCGGCGGATGACGTCGATGATCTCGGCCAGACGCTCGACCTCGCCGTCGCGCACCGCCGCGCGCAGCAGCTCGCGCTCGGCGTCGGTGCAACGCTCCATCGCCACGAGCAGCGGCAGCGTGGGCTTGCCCTCGCGCAGGTCGTCGCCGACGTTCTTGCCCAGCTCCTGGCTGTCGCCTTCGTAGTCCAGCAGGTCGTCGACGAGCTGGAAGGCCGTGCCCAGGCGGCGGCCGAAGTCGGCGCAGGCCTCCTCGGCCTGCGGCGAGGCGCCGCCGAGCAGTGCGCCCAGGCGCGCGCTGGCCTCGAAGAGCTTGGCCGTCTTGTAGCGGATCACACGCAGGTACTGCTCCACCGCGAGGTCCGGGTCGTGCATGTTCATCAACTGCAGGACCTCGCCCTCGGCGATGACGTTGGTCGCGTCAGCCAGCACCGCCAGCACCCGCATGCGCTCGACCGAGACCATCATCTGGAAGGCGCGCGAGTACAGGAAATCGCCGACAAGCACGCTCGGGGCGTTGCCGAACAGCGCGTTGGCCGTCGGCCGGCCGCGGCGCAGCGAGGACTCGTCGACCACGTCGTCGTGCAGCAGCGTGGCAGTGTGGATGAACTCCACGGTGGCCGCCAGCTCCAGGCGCTCGGGCCCCGTGAAACCGAAGGCCTCGGCGAACAGCAGCAGCAGGCGCGGGCGGATGCGCTTGCCACCGGCGCTGACGATATAGCGCCCGATCTGGTCGATCAGCACGACCTGGGACGACAGGCGCTGCAGGATGACCTCGTCAACCTGCCGCATGGCCTCGTCCAGGAAGTCGGCGGGGGCGCTCTGGGGGGCGGCAACGGCGGTCAAATCGGGTCCGGTGTCTGGCGGTAAGGCAGATCGATTATAGGAACGGGGTCGGCTTCGGCCCGCGCCGGCGCGACGCGCGCTCACCAAAGGCCGGCGCAAGCTGGGCGGCTCGCATATACTGGCGGGCTTCGCTTCGCGCGGGGGGCCTTGTGCTGCCTGCGCCACAGCGATGGTTTTTCCTGAAAGGTCTCACATGTACGCGGTCATAAAAACCGGTGGCAAGCAATACAAGGTGGCTGCCGGCGACAAGATCAAGGTAGAACAGATTGCTGCGGACGTGGGCCAGGACATCACCATCGATCAGGTGCTCGCCGTCGGCGAGGGCGCTGATCTGAAGGTTGGCAGTCCCTGGGTCGCGGGTGCGAGCGTCATCGCCACGGTCGTGGCGCACGGCAAGCACGACAAGGTACGCATTTTCAAGATGCGTCGCCGCAAGCACTACCAGAAGCACGGCGGTCACCGCCAGCAATACACCGAGCTGCAGATCGGCACGGTCAACGCCTGACGAACCCGGGAGTCATCCACCATGGCACAGAAAAAGGGCGGCGGTTCCACCCGGAACGGCCGCGATTCGCAGCCCAAGATGCTGGGCGTCAAGGTCTTCGGCGGGCAGGCGGTACCTGCCGGCTCGATCATCGTGCGCCAGCGCGGCACGCGCTTCCACCCGGGCGCCAACGTCGGCCTCGGCCGTGACCACACCCTGTTCGCGCTGGTCGACGGCAAGGTGAGCTTCGCCGTCAAGGGCTCGCTCAACCGGCACGTGGTCTCGGTCACGCCGGTTTGACACCCCTGATGTTGCACACGAGCCCCGGCTTCGGCCGGGGTTCGCGCTTCCAGGCCCGCAGCCCACGCCTCCAGCCCCGATGAAGTTCGTCGACGAAGCCCTGATCGACGTGTCCGCCGGCCACGGCGGCGCCGGCTGCGTGAGCTTCCGGCGCGAGAAGTTCATCCCCTTCGGCGGGCCCAACGGCGGGAACGGCGGGCGCGGAGGCAGCGTCTACGCCGTGGCCGACGTCAACCTCAACACGCTGGTGGACTTCCGCTACACGCGGCGCTTCGAGGCGGACAATGGTGAGCCTGGCCGCGGCTCCGACCAGTTCGGCGCGGCCGGCGCCGACATCGTGCTGCGCATGCCGGTGGGCAGCATCGTCATCGACGCCGACACCGGCGAGCGCCTGTGCGAGCTGCTCGAGCCCGGCGAGCGGGTGCTGCTGGCCAAGGGTGGTGACGGCGGCTTCGGCAACCTGCACTTCAAGAGCAGCACCAACCGCTCGCCGCGCCAGAAGACGCCGGGCTGGCCCGGCGAGGCGCGCCACCTGCGGCTGGAGCTGCGCGTGCTGGCCGACGTGGGCCTGCTGGGCATGCCCAATGCCGGCAAGTCCACGCTGATCACTGCGATCTCCAAGGCGCGGCCCAAGGTCGCCGACTACCCCTTCACGACGCTGCATCCGCACCTGGGCGTGGTGCGCGTCGGCCCCGACCGGAGCTTCGTCGTCGCCGACGTGCCGGGCCTGATCGAGGGCGCCTCCGAGGGCGCCGGCCTCGGGCACCAGTTCCTGCGCCACCTCCAGCGCACCCAGCTGCTGTGGCACGTCGTCGACGTCGCGCCCTTCGACGCGGCGGTGGACCCTGTCGCCCAGGCGCGTGCGATCGTCAAGGAACTGAAGACCTACGACGCGGCCCTGCACGCCAAACCGCGCTGGCTGGTGCTGAACAAGATCGACATGGTTCCAGCCGAGGAGCGCGAGGCGCTCGTGCGCGACTTCGTGCGCCGCCTGCGCTGGAAGGGGCCGGTGTTCGCGATCTCGGCGCTGGCGCGCGAGGGGCTGGACGCGCTCGTGCGCGCCACCTTCGAGCACGTGAGCGCGCACCGGCGGGCTGCGGTAGAGGCGCCGGACGTGCGCTTCGCCGACGCCGCCACGCCGGGCTCGACGCCGGTCCCGGGGCCGGAGCCCGAAGGCGCGGCCGTCACTGCTGCCGTGCAGCCCGCCTTGCCCGGGCGGCGCCGCCCGGGCAAGGCCAGTCCTGCGAGCCATGGCTGAGTCGCTGGCCAGCGCGCGCCGCATCGTCGTCAAGGTCGGCTCCAGTCTGGTCACAGACGAGGGCCGGGGCATCGACGCTCAGGCCATCGGCAACTGGTCGCGCCAGCTCGCCGCGCTCGCACGCGACGGGCGCGAGGTCGTCATGGTCTCCAGCGGCGCCATCGCCGAGGGCATGAAGCGCCTGGGCTGGGCCACGCGGCCCAAGGAGCTGCACGAGCTGCAGGCCGCCGCGGCAGTGGGCCAGATGGGGCTGGTGCAGATGTACGAGACCCAGTTGCGCAGCCATGGCATGGCCAGCGCCCAGGTACTGCTGACGCATGCCGACCTGGCCGACCGCGAGCGCTACCTGAACGCGCGCTCGACGCTGCTGACGCTGCTGCAGCTGCAGGTCATCCCGGTGATCAACGAGAACGACACCGTTGTCAACGACGAGATCAAGTTCGGCGACAACGACACGCTGGGCGCGCTCGTGGCCAACCTCGTCGACGCCGACGCGCTCGTGATCCTCACCGACCAGCGCGGCCTTTACGCCGCCGATCCGCGCAAGGACCCCGCGGCACGCTTCGTCGACCGGGCCGTCGCCGGCGACCCCGAGCTCGAGCGCATGGCCGGGGGCGCCGGCTCGCAGATCGGTCGCGGCGGCATGATCACGAAGATCCTGGCTGCCAAGCGCGCCGCCGGCAGCGGCGCCAGCACCGTGATCGCCTGGGGCCGCGAGCCCGAGGTGCTGCTGCGCCTGGCCGCCGGTGAGTCCATCGGCACGCTGCTGTTGGCCAGCACACCCAAGCTCGCGGCGCGCAAGCAGTGGATGGCCGACCACCTGCAGTTGCGCGGCGCGGTCGTCGTCGACGACGGCGCAGTGCGCAAGCTGCGCGACGAGGGCAAGAGCCTGCTTCCCATCGGCGTGGTGTCTGTCACTGGGGAGTTCGCGCGCGGCGACGTGATCGCAGTGCGGTCGCAGGCCGGTGCCGAGGTCGCGCGCGGGCTGGCCAACTACTCATCGGCCGAGGCCCGCCTCATCGCGCGCAAACCCTCGTCACAGATCGAGGGCTTGCTGGGCTATGCGAACGAGCCCGAACTGATACACAGGGACAACCTGGTCCTGGGCTGAACCTGAACCTGTTGTCGCCGGCGTCGCGGCTCGAGCCCTCGCCTGAACGTCCTCCCCGAGGCCGACACCACGATCAGCGCGGCATGCCGTAGCCCGTGGCGAGCGCCACGCCCGCACAGGTGACCACCACGCCGACGACGGCGCGCGCATCGAGCGTCTCGTCGCGCCGCAACAGCCAGGCGCTCAGCGGCATCACGAGCAGCGGCGTGCAGCTCGACAGCAGCACCGACAGCGACACCGGGATGTGCGCGAGCGAGGCGATCAGCAGCGCCTGGGCGACGATCTGCAGCGCGCCGACGCCAACGAAGACCCGCGCGCTGCCCGGGTGCGCGAGGATCTGAGCCCGCACCCCGGGCAGGCGCCGCCAGGCGGCCAAGAGCAGCACCGAGAACCCGGCCACGGCTCCGAGCGCAGCCCCTGCGAGCGCCTCGTTCCACGAGTCGAGCGCCCAGGCGCGGAAGATGCTGCTGCCCGCATAGGCGACGGCGCTGCCGAAGCCGAAGAACAGCGCGATGCGCGGCAGGTGGCCCGCGCCGGCGCCTGAAGCCCCGCGCGGCGTCATCACGGCCAGCCCGGCAGCGGCCAGGCCCATGCCGAGCCAACCCGCCAGCGTGAGCCGCTCGCCGAGGAAGACCCAGGCCATCAGCGCCGCGGCCAGGGGGCTCAGCGTCTGGAAGACCGTGGCCCGGGTCGGCCCCAGCAGACGGATCGAGCTGAAGAACAGCCAACGGCCGAGGAAGGTTCCGCACAGGCCGCCGAGGGCAAAGCCGACGGCGCCGCGAAGCGTGGGCGCCGAGGGGACGTCCGCCACCAGCGCCTGGAGCGCCACCAGCAGCAGGCCCACGGGCACGTTGACCGCGCCCGCGAGCAAGGCCCCGGCGCTGCTGTCCAGCCGGCGGGAACCCACGGTACTGAGCAAGATCGCGACCGAGAAGCACAGCGTGGCCGCGAGCGCGAGCGCCACGCCCAGCGGCGCGCCGCTCAGCACACCGTGCCCCGCAGCACCCGGGACGGCGGCGGCGGCTGCCTGCCGCCGCCCGAGGTCGCGCTCAGGCGCGCGGCGACTTCAGCCACTCCTCGGCGATGCGCACCCAGGCCGTGGCGCCCAGGGGGATCAGCTCGTCGTTGAAGTCGTAGCTCGGGTTGTGCAGCATGCATGGGCCCAGCCCGTGGCCGCCCTCGCGGTGGCCGCCGTCGCCGTTGCCGATGACGAAATAACAGCCCGGCTTCTCCTGCAGGAAGAAGCTGAAGTCCTCGGAGCCCATCGTCGGCTCGTACTCGTGCACGTTCTCGGGGCCGACCACCTGGCCCAGCACGCGGCGCGCGAAGTCGGTCTCGGCCGGGTGGTTGATCGTCGGCGGGTAGTTGCGGCGGAACTCGAACTCGCACTGCGCGCCGAAGGCGGCGCAGGTGTGCTCGGCGATCGCGCGCATGCGCTGCTCGATCAGGTCGATCAGCTCGTGCGAGAAGGTGCGCACCGTGCCCTGCAGCTCGCAGGCGTCGGGCACGACGTTGGTCGCCTCGCCGGCGTGGATCATCGTCACCGAGATCACGCCCGGGTCGACCGGGCGCCGGTTGCGCGTGATGATGGTCTGGAAGGCCTGCACCATCTGGCAGGCCACCGGCACCGGGTCGATGCCGTTGTGCGGCAGCGCCGCGTGCGAGCCCTTGCCGCGGATGGTGATGCGGAACTCGTTGCTCGAGGCCATCACCGGCCCCGACTTCAGCGCGAACTGCCCGACCTTCAGCCCGGGCCAGTTGTGCGCGCCGAAGACCGCCTCCATCGGGAACTTCTCGAACAGGCCGTCGCGCATCATCTCGCGCGCCCCCGCGCCGCCCTCCTCTGCCGGCTGGAAGATCAGGTAGACGGTGCCGTCGAAGTTGCGGTGGCGCGCAAAGTGGCGCGCCGCCGCCAGCAGCATCGCGGTGTGGCCGTCGTGCCCGCAGGCGTGCATGCGGCCCGGGTGGGTGCTCGCGTGCGCGAAGGTGTTGTGCTCGGTCATCGGCAGCGCGTCGATGTCGGCGCGCAGGCCCACGGCTCGGCTCGAGCTGCCGTTGCTGACGATGCCGACGACGCCTGTCTTGCCCAGGCCGCGGTGGATGGGGATGCCCCAGTCGGTCAGCGCCCGCGCGATGACGTCGGCGGTGCGCTCCTCCTGGAAGCACAGCTCGGGGTGGGCATGAATGTCACGCCGGATCGCGGTGATCGCGGCGGCATCGGCGAGGATGGATTCGATCAGTTGCATGGGGCTCCTCCGCTCGGGCGTCTTGGGTTCGCGCAGGCACGATGGTAAGCCTGGACCGTCGGCGCCGCGCCGACGGGGACTTGGCCGCAGGACCACGGCCTTGTGGCACATTGACTTCCGGGGCCCGTACACCCACGCGGGCCCGGGACGCCACCCGATGAACGACGCTTCGACCCTGCACTCACCGCCCGGCAGCTCCGGGGGCCCGGTCTGGACACGCACCGTCCAGGCTGCCTGCCCGCACGACTGCCCCGACACCTGCGCGATGCAGGTGACGGTGCAAGGCGGGCGCGTGGTGCGCATCCAGGGCGATCCGGAGCACCCGCCGACGCACGGCGCGCTGTGCACCAAGGTCAGCCGCTATGCCGAGCGCACCTACCACCCCGAGCGCGTGCTGCACCCGCTGCGGCGCGTGGGGCCCAAATCGGGGCCACCGCGCTTCGAGCGCATCGGCTGGGACGAGGCGCTGGACGAGATCGCGCAGCGCCTGGGCGCGATCGCGGCGCGCGGGCCCGGCGCGGCCCAGGCCATCCTGCCCTACAGCTATGCCGGCACGATGGGGCTGGTGCAAGGCGAGAGCATGGCGGCGCGCTTCTTCCACCGCCTGGGCGCCTCGCGCCTGGACCGCACGATCTGCGCCAGCGCCGGCGCGGCGGGGCTCGAGGCCACCTACGGCGCCAAGGTGGGCATGCACGTCGGGGATTTCGCCCACGCGCGGCTGATCCTGATCTGGGGCAGCAACTCGATCGCGTCCAACCTGCACTTCTGGACCTACGCGCAGCAGGCCAAGCGCGCCGGCGCAAGGCTGGTGTGCATCGACCCGCGCCGCACCGAGACCGCCGACAAGTGCCACGAGCACCTGGCGCTGCGCCCGGGCACCGACGGCGCGCTGGCGCTGGCGCTGATGCACGAAATCGTCGCGCACGAGCTGCTGGACCACGACTACGTCGCGCGCCACGTCGAGGGCTGGCCGGCGCTGCGCGAGCGCGCGCTGCAGTGGCCGCCCGAACGCGCGGCCGAGGTCTGCGGCCTCGAGGCGGCGCAGATCTGCGCGCTGGCGCAGGACTATGCCCGCGCGCGCCCGGCGGCGATCCGGCTGAACTACGGCATGCAGCGCGCCCACGGTGGCGGCAATGCCGTGCGGCTGGTGGCGCTGCTGCCCTGCCTGACCGGCGCCTGGCGCGAGCGCGGCGGCGGCCTGCTGCTGTCGGCCTCGGGCTGGGCGGCGCCGGCGATCGACGGCGCGGCGCTGGCCCGCCCCGACCTGATGCCCGCGCCACTGCCGCGCATCGTCAACATGAGCACGATCGGCGACGACCTGCTGCGCGAGGCCTCGCCCGGCTTCGGCCCGCGCATCGAGGCCGTGGTCGTCTACAACAGCAATCCGGTGGCGGTGGCGCCGCAGTCGGGCCGCGTGGTGGCCGGCTTCCGGCGCGAGGACCTGTACACCGTGGTGCTCGAGCACTTCATGACCGACACCGCCGACCTGGCCGACATCGTGCTGCCGGCCACCACGCAGCTCGAGCACCTGGACGTGCACGCCTCCTACGGCCACACCTGGGTGCTGCTGAACCGCCCGGCCATCGCGCCGCTGGGGCAGGCGCTGCCCAACACCGAGATCTTCCGCCGGCTGGCGCAGCGCATGGGCTTTGCCGAACCCTGCTTCGCCGACAGCGACGAGCAGCTGGCCCGCGCCGCGCTGCGGCCCGACCGCGTCGACGTCGACGCGCTGTGGGCGCGCGGCTGGCTGCGCCTGCCGGTGCCCGAGCGGCCGTTTGCCGACGGCGGCTTCCCCACCCCCAGCGGCAAGGCGCAAGCCGACACACCCGGGCTGGGCGTGCCCGACCACCTGCCCAACCACGAGAGCGCCGCGTCGACGCCGGCGCTGGCCGCGCGCTTTCCGCTGGCGATGATCTCGCCGCCGGCCCGGCACTTCCTGAACTCGACCTTCGTCAACGTGCAGAGCCTGCGCAGCATCGAGGGCGAGCCGCTGCTCGAGATCCACCCCGACGACGCCGCGCCGCGCGGCATCGCCAGCGGCCAGACCGTCACCGTGTTCAACGACCGCGGCCGCCACCGCTGCCGCGCCGAGGTGAGCACGCGCGCGCGCCCCGGCGTCGTCAACGGCCTGGGCATCTGGTGGCGCAAGTTCGGGCCCGACGGCACCAACGTCAACGAGCTGACGCACCAGCGCCTGACCGACCTGGGCCGCGCCGCCGCCTTCTACGACTGCCTGGTCGAGGTGCAGGCCGGCGAGGTACCGGAAGCCCCCGGGCCGGCCGCGAGGCCGGGCGCTCCGTGACGCCCCGGTGTCCGCCGGCCCGGGCTGCGGCGGCAGCCTTCGCCTTGCTGGCCGCCAGCCTGCTGTCAGGCTGCAGCCTGGGTTACTACGGGCAGTCGATCGGCGGCCACCTGGACCTGCTGCAGCGCACGCGCCCGGTGGCCGACTGGGTGAACGACGGCACCACCCCCGAGGCGCTGCGCGAGCGTCTGCGCCTGGCACAGCGCCTGCGCGATTTCGCGGTGCGCGAGCTCGCGCTGCCCGACAACCCGAGCTACCGCCGCTACGCCGAGCTGCCGCGCCCGGCCGCGGTGTGGAACGTGGTGGCCGCGCCCGAGCTGTCGCTGACGCTGCAGACCTGGTGCTTCCCGGTCGTGGGCTGCGTGGGCTACCGCGGCTACTTCGACCGCGCGCAGGCCGACGCGCTGGCCGCGCAGCTGCGCGCCCAGGGGCTCGAGGTCAGCGTCTACGGCGTGCCCGCGTACTCGACCCTGGGCTGGACCAGCTGGCTGGGCGGCGACCCGCTGCTGAGCACCTTCATCCGCTGGCCCGAGGGCGAGCTGGCGCGCCTGCTGTTCCACGAGCTCGCGCACCAGGTCGTCTACGTGGCCGACGACACCACCTTCAACGAGTCCTACGCCACCGCGGTCGAGCGCCTGGGCGTGGAACGCTGGCTGCGTCAGGCCGGCCCGGCGGCGCAGGCCGATTACGCGGCCCACGAGGCCCGGCGCCAGGATTTCCGCGCACTGACGGCGGCCGCCCGGCGCGAGCTCGACGCCGTCTACCGCAGCCCGGGCTCCGACGCGTCAAGGCGCGAGCGCAAGGCCGCCGTGATGGCGCAGATGCGCGCCGACCACCAGCGCCTGAAGCAAGAGCGCTGGGGCGGTTTCGCCAGCTACGACGGCTGGTTCGAGCGCGCCAACAACGCCTCGCTCGGCGTGCTGGCCGCCTACGACGACCTGGTCCCGGCCTTCGAGCGCCTGTTCGAGCAGCAGGGCCGGGACTTCGCCCGCTTCCACGCCGAGGTGCGGCGCATCGCGGCGCTGCCGCGTGCGGAGCGTGCCGAGGCCCTGCGGCCCTGAGAGCCCGAGCCGGGGCCGGAAGCGTTGCTGCGCAGCCGCCTTCAGGGCACACCCGGCCTTGACTGCGACCCGTGGCTCCTCTTCAATGTGAACTGCATCGGCTGGCGACCGCGCGGATCGATCGTTCTGGAGCCTGCCGCTGCACACCCGAACAGCCGCCGACCCTCAGGCATCGAGTCCCGGGCCGTGAGGCTGTCCGCTCCTGCAACCCTGCCCATAAAGGCTTTCCCGATGTCCAGAATCATCCTGTCTGCAGCAGCGCTTGCGTGCGCCGCCTTCATGTCGGTCGCCCACGCACAGAAGCCGCCCAAGCCCGATGCGAACCAGCCGGTCGGCGAACAGAACTGCCCCAAGGGCCCGGACGGCAAGTGCGCCCCGCCCGCAGCAAAGGGCACCCCCGCGCCGCAAGGCGGGGGGGCCTCCAACAGTGGCAATGCGGGCAAGGCCGGCAGTGGCGGCAAGCCCACAAGCGGCGGCGGGGTGCCACGGCCTTGAAACCTTGAAGCCTTGAAGCCTTGAAGGCGCACGACCTTTCAGGCTCGTTCAGAAAGTGCAGCTGAAATCACGGAACAGCTTCGCTCTCTCGGCCCGTTACCCAGGCTTCGAAGGCCCACGATCCTGCCGCGTGTAAAAACCGTGAGCCCAACCTGGGGTTGGGCCCCGGTCGCAGCCATCACTTCGGCCGAACCCGAGCGGCATTGCCGCCACTCTAAAGAAACCCGACGGTCCTGGCCAAGACCGCCGGGCTCTATGGCCGAAGGGGCAGGTCTCAGTTGGGACAGGCCAGCGTCAAGGTGCGGCCCGACGCCTCTCCGGCCAGCTTGACCGTGCCGGACAGCCCCTTGCCCACGCATTCATAGCTCAACTCGTACTCCTTCGCGCAGTTCGGGGCGCGGTCACCGATCACTTCCCAGTTCAACGGGTAGGCGCAGGAGTCCTTGCCGTTGCAGGCGAAGGCCGCCCACAGGGTGACGTCGGGGTTCGGGGCGCGGCAGTTGCCGCCGTAGGCAGCGCTGACCACACGGACGCCTGCCGTGGCCGCCGGGGCCGTCGCAGGCCCTTGAACCAACAACTGGAACGGCTTGACAGACATTTCCTTCCCGCCCCACCCGATCACGCAATGCCCCCTGGCAACCTTGCCCGGATGGATGCCGTTCTGGTGCGGCGCACGGCACACGAACAGGTTGCGCCCGGGTTCCTGCCCGGCCACCAAGGCATTGGGCGGAACGGATCCGTCAGACACTGCCCAACCCACACCCTGAGCCGAGGGCGAGGGCGCTGCCGCCATGACCTCGTACTGCTCGAGCATCACCTCGGCCCCGCCCCACCCGATGGAGCAGCGATCGCCGATGAGCTTCCCAGGATGGACGCCATTCTGGTGCGCAGCGCGACAGATCCCGAGAAGCCGTCCGGGCTCCCCGCCTGCCATCACCGATCGCAGCGGGGCCGCTATCGGGGCGGCCTTGGGCACCCAGGAGATCACCAGGGGGACGACAGGCGCCCCGGGGACAGGGATCTCGATACGGGCTACCGGGGCTGCCTGCTGGACAAGCACCTGGAAGCTTGTCAAAGGGACTTCCTTGCCACCGAAACCGATGCTGCAACGGCCATCGATCAACTTGCCCGGATGCCAGCCATTCGGCGCCTCCGCACGGCAAACGCCGAGCTTGCGCCCGGGCTCCTCGCCGCCATCGACCGCGTTGCCAGGAGTCTGACCCGAAAAGTCGACCCAGGCGATCGGTGAGCCCGACGGCGACGGGAGTGCGTAGAGCAGTTCGAACCTTTCGAGAGCCACCTCCTGCCCACCCCAGCCGATGTAGCACCTGCCCTGCCACATCTTGCCTGGATGGACGCCATTCTGATGCGCCGCCCGGCAGGCGAGCAGAGGACCACTGGGCTGACCCGTGACGAAGCCGGCAAGCAAGGGTTGGGCCCCAGGTGTCGCCGGATGGCCTGGCGGTAACCAGGCCAAGTCGAGCGGCATCGGTGGAGCCGGCGGCGGCGGGGGCAATTTAGCGGGTGCCTGAGCGTTGGCACCAGCTGCAGATTGCTGGACGAGCACCTGGAAGCTCGTCACCATGACCTCCCTGCCGCCGAAACCGATGCTGCAACGGTCATTGATCACCTTGCCGGGGTGCCAGCCGTTGGGCGCCTGCGCACGGCAGACGCCCAGCGTGCGGCCGGGTTCCTGGCCGGCTGCCACCGCTCCGGCGGGTAGCTGGCCGCCGGCAAAGTTGACCCACGCGATCGGCGTGGCCGTGGGTAACGGGCGCATGAACAGCATCTCGAACTTGTCGAGCGCCACCTCCTGGCCGCCCCAGCCGATGTAGCACTTGCCCTGCCACATCTTGCCTGGGTGGATGCCGTTCTGGTGCGCCGCACGGCAGGCAAACAGAGGCCCACCGGGCTGGCCCGCGACAAAGCCGGCGAGCAAGGGTTGCGCCCCCTGTGCCGGCGGGTTGCCAAACGGCACCCAGGCCAAATCCATCGGCACCGGCGGCGCCGGTGGCGGTGGAGGCAGTTGCGCGGGCGCCTGCGCGTGGGCGCTGGCCGCCAGAGCCACTGCGGTGGCCACGGCCCAGCGAGACAACAGGTTCATGATGCGAAGTCCTTCCATGGATCGGCAGCCCGTTCTAGATGCATACCGCCGGGCTCGTGGCGGTCGAAAGAGTTCGCCGTGATCTGGCTCCCTCCCGAATGGTGTTCAGGCTTTGTCGATGCTTCAGCCGGCCGACGCCATCGGCCCGTCAAGCACAAAGTCCCCCTACGCAGTGCGCTCGAGTGCTTCCCGCCAGTCGGCCGACAGTCCGAATTGGGCTGGCGAGGCGTTGAAGGCGTCGACGATGCGTGAAGGTGATGACCACTGCGCAACGCCTGGAATACCGCGGCAGCCGGGCATGCGCCGCGGCGCCGGCTTGGTCGCGCCGTCCCGCAAGGGCATGCTCACCACCGCCTACCGATGATCCGCGTGCTTGCCTCACCCCCCGGACAGCAAGGCGAACATCCGTCAAGGAAAGACGGATCGAACGACCAGACATCACGGGCAATTACCCTGAGCATTCGTGCGGGCAGTAACGCCACCCGGCCCCACGCAGACGAAGGAGTAGCCGCCGCACCAGCCCGCCGGCATCGCGGCATTGCTGCGGTCCGTGTAGGGAACGGAATTGCCCCCCGGCGGGCAGCTGGGCGCACCGACGCAGCTGCCGCCGCTGTTGGCGGTGCCTGCGGGACATTGCGGCTGGACGATGCAGCTGGTGTTGGTCTGATTGGGCATGGTGCCGGGGACGACACATCGACCTCGCTCCATCGAGTAGCCGCCGCACCAGCCGGCAGGCATCGCAGCGTTGCTCCTGTCGGTGTAGGGCACTGAGTTCCCACCCGGCGGGCAACTGGGCATGGCAACGCACTTGCCCCCTTCACTCTTGGTGCCTGCAGGGCACTGGGGCGCAACGATGCAACTCGTGTTGGTCTGGTTGGGCATCGTTCCCGCCGGGCATTGCCGCGTGTACCTCACGGCTTGCGCGGGAGGCTGGGGCTGCGCGGGCTGCTGTGCTTGGGGTGGCGCCGCAGGCGGCTGGGCCGGTGCAGCCGGACGCCCCTGGGCCGGGGGCGGCGCTGCAGGCGGCTGGGTAGGCGTCTGCACCTGAGGCATTGCCGGCCGCTGCGAAGGTGTCGTCGTGGGGCTGCCCTGGGGGCGCGCCGCGGCAGCGTCGCACCCGCCCACCTGCAGTCTTCCGTTGCAGTTGGCGATGTCCTGGCCACCGACGACATGAGCGTTGGGGAGCGAAGCCGAAACCATCTGGCCCGAAGCCGTGCGGCAGGAAGCCACGAGCGTGGTTCCATTCATCGCTGCCCCGACGCAACTCTGGCTGTACGAGCCGGCGGGCAGAGCGGACTGCGCAGGTGCAGGCCTGGCAGTCGGCACGGGCGAAGTGGGTGCAGTCAGCTGGGGCTGAGGTGCTGCCCCGGGTCCCGCACAGGACAGTTGCACCTCCTTGCCGGACGCCTCAGGCCCCACCCCGGCCCCACGACCAAAAACTGGACGGCCGCCGGCGAGGCATTCATAGTTCACCTCATACGCCTTGGCACACCCGAATGCCGGATCGCCGATGACCCGTGCGTCGACCATGTAGGAGCAGGACGCCTTGCCGTTGCAGGCCAGGGCTGCATGCCGAGTGACATCCGGCTGGGCCGCGCTGCAGTTCAGCCCGTAAACCGCGCGGACGACCCGTATGCCATCAACCACCGGGGGAAGCGGCACAGGAGCAGCAGGCGCTGTGGCCTGGCCGGGCGCTGGCGGTGAGGCCGGGCCGGGAGGCTGGCCCGAGGCCTGGGCAGCGGCCTGCACCAGCACCTGAAACTGACCCACCATGACCTCCTTGCCGCCGAAGCCGATGCTGCAACGGTCATTGATCACCTTGCCGGGATGCCAGCCGTTGGGCGCCTGCGCACGGCAGACGCCCAGCGTGCGGCCGGGTTCCTGGCCGGCTGCCACCGCTCCAGCGGGGAGCTGGCCGCCGGCAAAATTGACCCACGCGATCGGCGTGGCCGTGGGTGACGGGCGCAGGGACAGCGTCTCGAACTTGTCGAGCGCCACCTCCTGGCCACCCCAGCCGATGTAGCACTTGTTCTGCCACACCTTGCCGGGATGGACGCCGTTCTGATGCGCTGCACGGCAGGCAAGCAAAGGACCGCCCGGCTGGCCCGCGACAAAACCGGCGAGCAAGGGTTGCGCCCCCTGTGCCGGCGGGCTGCCCACCGGCACCCAGGCCAGCTCCACCGGCACGGGTGGCGCCGGGGGCGGTGGAGGCAGTTGTGCAGGCGCGGGCGCCTGCGCGTGAGCGCTGGCTGCCAGAGCCACTGCGGCGGCCACGGCCCAGCGAGAGAACACGTTCATGATGCGAGGTCCTTCCTTGGATGGGCGGCCCGTTCTAGATGCATACCGCCGGGCTCGTGGCGGTCGAAAGAGTTCGCCAGGCTCTGGCTGCCCCCCGAATGATGTCCAGGCTTTGCCGATGCCTCATCCGGCCGACACCACCGGCCAGTCAAGCACCAGGTCGGCGAGACCGTTGCGCTCCAGCGTTTCCTGCCAGGCGGACGACAGCTTGAACTGGGCCAGCGCGGCATTGAAGGCGTCGACGTCTTCCTTGGAGAACACCGCCTTCGAGAAGGCGGCCACCAGCGGCACCGCGCCCAGCGAAGAAGGCAGCACCTCGAGGCGCTTCATGATGCCCTCGCTGCGGAAGGTGTAGATGTCGGAAATGCCCGAGATGATGGCCACGTCGCTGGCGCCGAACAGCAGCGAGCGCAGCATCTCGCCGTCGGTGGCATGGCGCTGGATCTGCAGCGTCGCATCCTGCTCGAGCAGCGGGTACTGGAAGCCCTGCCGCGCCGCGATGCGCTTGCCCCGAAGATCGGACACGCGCGCGAGGGGAAAACTCTTGCCCTTCAGCGTGACGGCAACGTTGAACTCGTTGAACACGGGGGCCGACAGCAGCAGGGTCTGGCGCACGCGGGGCGTGGGAACGACCACGGTCGCCAGGCCGACGCCGCCCCTGGTCAGCTCGCCCAGCGCGTCGCCCGTGGGCATCGTGACGAAGCTGGAGCTGCGACCCATCTTCTCGAGCACAGCGGCGACGGTTTCAAGGAACAGGCCGGTGGCCTGCCCGCGTTCGAGTCGGGCGTAGAGGTTGCCCGGCACCGCCACCTTGACCGGCACGGGAACGGGGGCTGGCATGACCGTCTGCGAAAGGACGGCTGGGCTGACGCTGGAGGCTGCCAGCAGACCCAGCAGGGAGCGGCGGGCGATGAACGGGCTCATGGCGGGCAATCAGGACAAGACAGGACGGGGTACGGCGACGGGCGCCCGGGTCGACTTGCCGGGCTCCGCGGGGACCGCAGGCACGGTCCCCGGCATGGGCATGGGCGCCGGGAAGGCTGGCGCGCCGGGCTGCATGCCCGGCGGGAAACCCGGCTGAGGCGCGATGTCGGACGGCGGCTGGGCAGGCACCAGGGGCAGCGCCGGATTGCCGGGCATGGCAGGCATGAGTGGCGCCGCGCCCGGGGCCACCGGCATTGCGCCCGGCGCGGGGACGGGCACGGGGGTGCCTGGCACTGCGGCCGGGGGGGCCGCTGCGGGAGCCGGCTCCTCCTCGGCTGTCGCCTTGTCGCAGGGACCAAGCTGACCATCCGGCAGCTTGGTCTTGCACAGGTTCGCACCGGTCAGGATGCTGTTGCGCAGCACAGCGCCGGTGAAGTCAGCCCCGCTGAGGTTGGCGCCGCTGAAATTGGCGGCCTCGATGACCGCCCCCTTGAAGTCGGCCCCGGTGAGGTTGGCCCGCCGCAGGTTGACGAGCTTGACGAAGGTGTTGCTGAAGCTGGCCCGCCGCAGCGAGGCGCCCGACAGGTCGGAGTTGGTGAAATCGCTGCCCTGCAGGTTGCTGTCGTCGAGCCGGGCGCCCTGCAAGTCGCTTTCGCGGACCCGCGCGCCTTCGAGATTGGCGCGGGTCAGGTCGGCCTGCCTCAGGTCGGCATTGCCGATGCGCGCATTGTTCAGGTCGGCGTCGCGCAGCACCGCGGCCACCAGGTTGGCGCCGGCCAGTTCGCTGCGGCTGAGGTTGGCGCGGGCCAGGTTGGCCATGCGGAAATCGGCGTTGCGGAACGTGGCGCGGAACATCGCGGCCTCTTCGAGAAAGGCCTTGGAGAGATCGGCGCCGTCCAGGTCGGCCCACTCGAGCCGGGCCAGCCCCAGGTTGCTCGAGCGGAAACGCCCCCCCTTCAGCGACGACCACGAGAAGTTGACTCCGTGCAGGTAGGCGCCGGTGAAATCAGCGGCCGTCATCTGACGCTGGGACAGGTCTTCGTAGCGCAGATCGCAGAAGCGGCACTGGGGCTGGGCTGCGGAGAAGTCGGCGCGACGACCGTCGTCGCGGGCCAAGGCGACACCGCACGCCAGGGCTGCGGCCAACGCGCCGTAAAGGCTGCGGGTGATCTTCATGGGGGGCATCCGGGCGCAGGGTTCAGTAGTGCAGGAACTCGACGACCTTGTTGAGACGGTCGCGCAGCGAACGCATGTCGGTCCAGTTCTCGAGCGCGACGTCGCCGGTGCGGAACTCGCGGTAGCGCGCGTTCTCCTGCAGGTGGTGGAAGATCGAGGCCCAGTTGGGGTAGGGGCGGAACCAGTCGGCATAGCGCGAGCGCAGGCTGGCGAAGGGACGCTCGTCCTCGCTCAGGCTCTTCTCGTACTCGACGCGTGCCTTCTCCGACTGGTAGACATACTGCGGTGGGCGCGGCGTGACGAGGATCAACGTCGACTTCTGATAGCTGCGCGAGGTGCTGCGGGCGAACAGGTACTGCAGGCCGGGGATGTCTTGCAGCAGCGGGACGCCGTCGCGGGTGGTCTCGCCTTCCTTTTCGCTCAGGCCGCTGAGGATCAGCGTCTCGCCGGGCCGCATCACGACGCTGGCGTCGACCTTGCTCTTGGAAGTCTCCACCCGGGCGTCGAAGCCGGTGAGGTTGCTGTTGGGCGTCTTGATGAAGGTGCGCTGGGCCGTGACCTTCATCGACACGCGGCCGTCTTCCAGGAAGGTGGGCACGATGGACAAGGTCGTGCCGATGTCCTTCTGGATGTTGACCGGACTGGCGCTGCTGTTGTTGCTGCTGTTGACCACTACCGCATTCAGCTCGGCGCCCGAGAAGAACTCGGAAGGCTTGCCTGCCGTGGCCACGAGCGTCGGGCGCGCGAGGATCTCGTTGCGCGCGCTGCTCATGTTGAAGATGTTCAGGCTGTAGGTGATCGAGGGCAGCGTGATGCTGCGCGTGACGGCCAGGGTGGAACTGCCGGTGTCGGGGGCCGCCACACCACCCGTCGAACTGCCGCTGGTCGACGAAGAAAAGTTTCGCGAGTAGGCCGGGCCTGATGCGCCGCCGAACTGAATCTGCAGCCCACGCAGCAGGTTGGTGCCCTTGGAGTCGGCGAAGTCCTCCTCGGTGGAGATGATCACCACATCGACGACGACCATCTTGTTCTCGGTGCCCGGCGCGGTCGGCGCTGGCGCCGGCGCTCCCATCGGCTGACCCGGCATACCGCCGCCCATGGGCATGCCACCCGGCGCTGCCGGCGCACCGAACTGCACCTTCTGCATCTGGGCACGGTCGAACCAGACTCGCCAGTCCTGGACACGCCGCTCGACGCGCCCGCCCGCTGCGGCGTCACCACGCTGCTGCAGCCTGCGAACATATTCACGAGCCTGGTCCCATTCGCCCACGGCAGCCATCACCAGCGCGCCGTTACGCAGCTCGGCCGTGGTCTTCAGGCCCCCCATCGACTCCAGGGCCTGGACGGCCCCGGCCGCCACGTCGGGCGCGCCGGCCCGGTAGGCGGCATAGGCAAAGGCGTTCAGCAGACCCGCGTCCTCGGGGTTCAGGTACATGGCCTCGGCCAGGCGCTGCGCTGCCTGCTGGAAGCGGGACTGGTCGATGTCGAGCAGACCCGCGAAGTAGTGCGCCTGCCAGTTGCTGTCGTCGAACTGCAAAGCCTGCTTGTAGCCCTGCTCGGCCAGGTCGAAGGCGCCGGCGTCGCCGCGCCGGGCCTGCAGGTGGTAGATCAGGCCGTTGATCAGGTGGTAGTAGGAACGGTCGATGCGCATGCGCAGGGCCGCGTTGATCTGACGCGAGGCCTCGGTCAGGCGATCGCGCTGGATCAGCCGCACGGCTTCGGCGGCCAGCTTGTCGGACTCGCTGGCCAGCGGGCCGCTGGCCTCGGCGCGGGCCAGTTCCTCGGGGGTCCTCGACAGCACGTACCGGCGGGCTTCGGCAGCGCCAACCGGCCGGACATCGGCCGAAGCGGGCTGGGCATGACCAGGGAGTGCAGGCGCGCTCAGCAGCAGGGCGAGCAGGCAGGCCGCGGGGTCAGGGCGTCGGGGATTCATCGTCGTGGGGGGGGGCGGACGTTGGAACGAGGACCGGTCGGGGCACCTCCGCACCCGCCGGCTCGACCGATGGGCAAGCCCGTGACAGGCACACACCAGTTGACTTTGAGCAACGATATCCGACACTCGCGCCTCTGACAAGGGGATTCGACGGCCGTCTCTTGCGTCATGATGCAGTCATCATGGTGTGGTGCGCAGGCCGTCGGCAGCCCGAGAGCGCCGCAGACCGCACGGACAGCGGCCGCCGGTTCGCAGGAGACACGATGGAAACGACTCGCATCGCGGCGCGGCCACACGCCTTGCTGACACGCTGGGCCCTGGCCGCGGCATGGCTGCTGCTGTCGGCCTGCTCGACGGCCCCTGCACCCGCGGGGCGCGCGGTGCTCGAACCTCAGCGGAGCGCCACGTCGCTGATCGCCCTGCCCACCGGCCACTTCGATGCCACCGCGCCTGCGGCTCGCGGCATCGAGACGCTCGGGCGCTCGGGCGTGCCGCGCCTGGAGCGTCTGAGCCCGGCGGAGCGCGAAACCGAGACCCGGATCGCCGAAGCCGTGCAGCGCGATCCCGCCGGCGCCGTCGAGGCGGCGCGTCGGCTGGCCATCGCTGCCGGCAGCCCGGCCCAGCCGGTGTTCGAAGTCGACGCGATGAAGTACCTGTTCCACGGCTACGGCACGGCCCGCGCGCCGGTCGACGAGGCGCAGCGGCGCATGCGGCTCACCCAGAACCATGCCCTGCATCCCAGTGCCGTGGCCGTGGCGCGGCTGGCCTTCCTGGCCCGGCTCGACGAATTGCAGGCCCTGCCTGCCAGCGATCCGGCCCGCGTAGTCTTCGTCACCTCCGGCGGCTGCGCCGCCGGCAAGGGGGACTTGTTCGCGATGTCGCGCAGCGTCGTCGCACCTGGGCTGCGCTTCGGCGCCGTCTGGGACGCCGCCGGCGAGGGCAACGCGCTCGAGAACCCCTGGATCCTCGCCGCGGCGCGCGCGCGCGGCCTCCAGGTGGTCTTCGGCTGGGCCGAGGCCGACCCGGCCACCCGCTATGACGCGGTGCTGGCGCGGGCTGCTATCACGGGACGCGTCGTCGACGTGTTGACCTTCGTGAACTCCTACACCGAGGGCACCGCGGAGTTCCGGCGCTTCCTCGAATCGCCCGAGTACCGCGCCGCCGAGGCTGCGGGCGTGGCCGTGAGCTTCGGCGTGGCCCCGGGGCTCTTCGACCCGGCCTCGTTGAAGGACCGGTCCAGGCCCGCGTATCCGCAGGCCCGCGCCTTGAGCCGCCCGGGCGAGCCGCTGACCGCACGACATCTCGCCCCGCCGCCCGACAAGCTGTCGGCGCTGAAGGCGTCCCTGCAGATCCTCGAAGCCGAGTTGCGCGCCGCACGCGCGTCGGGCCGCGCGACCGACGACCTGCTGCAAGGCGCGCTGGGCAACTCGCTGAAGTTCGTCGAGGGCGAGTCCCCGCAAGTCGGCGAGTTGTTGCGCGAAGCGCACGCCCGCCTGGCTGCGGCCGGTCGATGAAGTGCGCCCTGCGACGACGCCGCCTGCGGCAGCTGGCCCGATCGGCGCAGACCGGGGTGCTGCAGGCACTGCAGCAAGGCGGCCCCGACGCTGCGACGCGCTGGCAGGCCGAGGAGCAGCAGGTTGATCTGCGCGTGCAGCAGGTGCTCGAGGACCTGCGTACCCAGGGCCGCCTGATCGGCGTGCCCGAAGACACGCCGCCCGGGGGTTGAGAGCCCGGCGTTCAGGCCGACGCCGGCGCCGACGCGGGCGCGGGCAGCACCACCACGCCAGCGGCACCCTCGCCGAAGTTGGCCGGCACGAGCGGGATGCCCGCCTGCTCGAAGCGCTTGCGCACGATGGCCCAGATCTCCTCGCGGGCGATGGCCTTCTTGGGCAGGATCTTCACCCGGTAGCCGGCCACGTACGAGCCCACCCACTGGCCGTTGAGGTTGACCACACCCTTGTAGCGCACCGAGGGCTCGTAGCCCGGATCGGTCTTGCACGTGACCGAGCGTGCCTGGTCCACGGCTGCGGTGATGATCTCCAGCACCTTCTTCGGATCAGCCTCCGCGGGTGCGTAGAACGAGGTCTCGGCCGCGATGCCGTGGGGCACCACGCTGTAGTTCTCCATGAAGGCCTCGGACACCTTCGAGTTCGCCAGGATCACGAGCGGGCCGTCGTTGGACTCGAGGCGGATCGTGCGCCAGGTGATGTCCTTGACCTGCCCGATCACGTTGTTGATCTTGATGTAGTCGCCCACCTTGAACGGTCGCTCGATGTTCAGGATGATCCCCGAGAACACGTTGGCGATGTTGGACTGGATCGCGACGCCCACCACCAGGGCCAGCACGCTGGAGGTCGCCAGCAGGCTGGTCAGGGTCTGGTTGAAGACCACCGCGATGATGCCGGCGAAGGCCAGGCCGAAGATCAGCACCGTGGCGATGAACTTCATCACGTTGGGCACCTTGCGCCCCGTCGTGCTCTCGAGCGGCACCCAGATGAAGCGCCGCACCGCCATGTCGACGAGGGCAGCCCCGAGCACCCACCACAGCGAGTCGTAGATCGCGACCAGCCACTTCGTCGACGGCGGCGGCCAGTGGCCGAAAGCCCAGTCGATGGCCAGGTTGCCCACGGCCAGCAGCAGCGCGGGCCAGAAGATCAGGCGCAGCAGCCAGGACTGCAGGCCCCAGAAGCGGCCGAACTTGCGTGCGTCCAGCGCCTGCGCCGCCAGCACCCCCAGCAGGCCGAAGATGGCCGTGTAGATGAAGTACTCGGGCGAGACCAGGTCGCGCGCCGCCACGCCCTCGGGCTTGAGCAGCAGCCCCAGCGTGATGGTGGAGAACAGCGGCTGCTCGCCCGTCATGCCTACGTACTGCGGCGCGCCGTCGCCACGCTCGCGCACCACGTCCTGCGAGACCCAGGCGTTCTCGAGTTCCCAGCCGAAGCCGGCCTTCACCGCGCGCCGCTGGCGCAACTCGTCGGTGAGCGCGCTGCCGGTGGGCATGCCCAGCACGTCGACCACATAGGTCAGGTTGTTGCGGTTGAGCAGCCGGTGGCGGAACTGCAGTCCGGCGATCTGCTGCTCGAAACTGCGCCCGTCGCTGGTGAAGTTGAGCCTGAACGTCTGCTTGATGCGGTAGCGGCGGTACTGGTCGTCGTCGCTCTCCCGCGCCTCCTCGGGCTTGTCGAACTTCACCGGCTCCACCGCGTTGGCGATCTGCAGGTCCTGCGGGTTGAACTTGCCGCGGTAGCGGAACCAGACCGACAGGTCCAGCGTGGCCGTCTCCTTCTGGCGGTCGACATCGCTCACGCCGTGAATAGTCATGCCCACGTAGACCACGTTGGTCTTGAACATGAAGCGGTCGTTGACGTACAGCACGCGGCCCTGCCGCAGCGCGTCGATGTAGTTGAAGCTGGCGCCCTTGGCGATGGGCAGCAGTTGGATCGGCGCCGAGATCAGCCGGCTGCCGTTGTAGGTGCCCATCTGGATGGGCACCTGGGCCTGGCCGTCGACGAAGGACAGGCGGCCCATCAGGGCGCCGTCGGTGTCCTCGACCGGCTTGGATGAGAGCGCGTAGTGGGCCGCCTCGTAGGCCGTGGTGGCCAGCCAGTCCGGCGACCCGGCGTGGGCGCGCTGGTAGTTGCCCTGGAAGCGCTGGGCGCGCTCGTTGGCGGTGTCGAACAGCACCGGGGTGGAGACGATGATGCCGTGGCTCAGCAGTTCGGCGTCACGCCCTGCTGTCCGCGTGAGAGCCTGATTGAACTCACCGGTGGCCAGAAAGGAGGGCCCGAAGACCTCGAGCGCCGAACCGCTGGCGCGGATCGCCGCGACCACCCGGGCCGCCACGGCCGGCCGGGCCGCAACATAGACCGCTCCGACATCGATCTTCGCCATCTCGGCACGGATGTTGTCGATGTCGGCATCCTGCACCGCGCCCTCGGGCAGCGTCCAGACCTGCTTGACCGGCGTGTCGAAGCGCTTGTAGACCTCGAGGAAGGGCTCGACCAGGGCATCGAACTGCGTGCCGGGCTCGCGCACCACGTACATCAGGCGCTGCTTCTGGATGTTGCGCGCGTAGTTCGCAGCGAAGCGCGCTTCCTCGCGCGGGTCGAGCCCGAGCGAGGCGGCGCCAGCCAGCGGCGCGGCCAGCGGCAGCGGCGTCACCGCGCGCAGCTTGGCGCCGGCGTACACCGGGGCGGCCTTCGCCAGCAGCGTCGGATCGATGTGCCCGATCACGCCGACGACCCGCTTGTCGGCCGTCACCTTGGCCGGGGCGCCCTCGTCCTCCTCGACCGCCAGCAGTTCGACCTTCCGGCCGTTGACCCCACCCTCGCGGTTGATCTGGTCCACATAGGCCTGCGCCCCGCGCTGCAGCGCCTGGCCCGACGCCGATGTCAGGGGCCCGACGACCGCCAGCCGCGGCCGGGTCTCGGTGTCGTCGCGCAGCAGCGCCATGCGCGTGGCCAGCGAGATCAGCGTGCCCGCGATGACGATGACGACGAGGACGATGCCGAAGACCCGCCACTTGCGGGCGCCCTGCAACTGCTTGATCAGACTTTCCATGGGGGCTCCATCCTCGGGATGCTTTGTTGTGTGTGGGGGCTTCAGCGCGGGGGCGGGCTTTCGGACACGGTGAGCTGCACGCGCCGGCCACCGACGTCGACCGTCAGCGGCAGCGGCAGGCCGCCTTCAGGCACCTCGACCGCAAAGAACTGGCCGCGCTGCGCGTCGAAGCGCAGCCAGCCGGGCAAAGGCTTGCCGTCGCCCGTGGTGATCTTGACGTTGCGGCCCTGGGCCGCCACCTGGCGCGCCAGGGCGGGTGGCAGGTTGAACCTGAAGGCGTTCTGCGCCTCGGCGCGCCGCGCCGACTCGACGGCACGGTCCACCGGCACGCCGCGGGCCAGCGCACTGTTCAGCGCGGCGCGGAAGGTCTTGGAGCCCCCCTCGGGCAGCACGCGCGTCACGCCCACGCCCGAGGCCAGGGCCACCCGGGCCAGGGGCGCCGGCTCGACGGACTGGGCTTCGGTGCGCCGGGCCCGCTCGACCGCCTGCGCGGGCGTCAGGCCCCGCGCCAGTGCGATGGCCAGCGCCTGGTCGTACACCGGACTGGCGGCATTGGCCGGCGATGCCGGGCCCGGCCGCACGAAGGCGTTCTCTGGGCTGGCGGCATCCGCCTGGGCTGCAGCTTTCTGAACACGCTCCGTCTCGGTCGCACGGGCCAGGGCCTCCTCCGGGCTCAGGCCGCGGGCCAGCGCGCTGCCGAGGGCGCGGTCGAAACCCTCGCGCGCCGGGCTCTCGGCCGACGCCGAGGCTGGCGGCGCAGTCGCCGCCAGCGCGGTCAGCGGGTTGCGCGCATCCGCGCGCGCGGCCTCGGCCGCGTCGGCCGTGGCGCGCTGCGCGCGCTCCAGCGCCTCGGCCGGCGACAGGCCACGGGCGATCAACTGGCTCAGCGCGCGATCGAAGGCGGGCGACGACGGCGGCAGCACCCGCACCAGCTGGGCCGGCTCGGTCACGCCGGCCAGCGTGGCCTGCGGCGTGGCGTCAGCCACGGCAGCCGCCTCCGAGGCCCGGGCAGCAGCGGCCGCGGCGCTCATCGCCTGGTCCAGGCTGGTGCCTCGCGCCAGGGCGGCGGCCATCGCGCGCTCGAAGGCCGCGTTGCCGCCGGGCGTCCTGACGCCGGCCATGGCGTCGATGCTGCGCGCCACGTCGGCGTCGCCGCTGGCAAAGGAGCGGGTCGCTGCGTCGGCAGGTGTCCTGGGCGGCGGCACGGCGGCTTCGGCCTGGAAGGCGCTCTCGGCGCGGGCCAGGGCCTGGTCCATCGGCACCCCGCGCGCCATCTGGCGCGCCAGCGCGATGCCGAAGGCGTCGCTGGCGCGGGCTGCCTGCTGCGGGGACACGCCGGCCCGCAGCGCCGACTCCACGCGCGAAGCCGCGAGCGAATCGATGCCTGCAGCCGGGTTGTCGATGCGCGTGACCGCGGCATTGATGCTTGCCGCGGCTTGAGCAGCGGCGGCAGGCGGCAAGGCCGGGACGACGCCGGCGCCACCGCCTGGCGACCCGGCGACCGAGGGACCCGCCGTGGCGTCACGGCCTGTCGCCGGCGAGGCCAGCGTGAGCCGGCCTGTCTCCTGCCGCAAGGACGCAGCACTGCCCGCATCGGTGCCGGCCGCAGCAGCTGGCGGCTCTGGCGTCGGCGCCGAAGCGCGGGCTGGGGCTGGGGCTGGGGCTGGGGCTGGGGCTGGGAGCCGGGGCTGGTGCGGGAGCCGGGGCTGGTGCGGGAGCCGGGGCTGGTGCGGGAGCCGGGGCTGGTGCGGGCGCCGGGGCTGGTGCGGGCGCCGGGGCCGGTGCGGGAGCCGGGGCTGGTGCGGGAGCCGGGGCTGGTGCGGGAGCCGGGGC
>JBILNB010000043.1:0-39302 GCA_044375195.1 Rubrivivax sp.
CGGGCCCGAATTCTTGGCGCCCGGTTTTTCTTTGCGCCGCCGAATGGCGCGGATGCCGGTGCGCGGGCCAGCGGGGTGCAGTCCCGGGCGGTCACCCGCCCGGCGCCGACCCCGCGCCACCCTCCCCCTGTGCCGGAGCGGCCTTCGCGATGGAAATCTTCGATTACGACAACATCCTGCTGCTGCCGCGCAAGTGCCGCGTGGACAGCCGCAGCGAGTGCGACACCTCGGTGGAATTCGGCGGCCGGCGTTTCGTGCTGCCGGTGGTGCCGGCCAACATGAAGACGGTGCTCGACGAGGCGATCGCCACCTATCTGGCGCGCCACGACCACTTCTACGTGATGCACCGCTTCGATCTCGACAACGTCGCCTTCGCGCGGCGCATGCGCGAGCAGGGGCTCTACGTCTCGCTGTCCTCGGGCGTCAAGCCGCACGACTTCGAGGTCATCGACCGGCTCGCGGCCGAGGGCGTGGGCGCGGACTACATCACGATCGACATCGCACACGGCCACGCCGACAGCGTGCGCCGCACGATCGAGCACATCAAGACCCGCCTGCCGCAGACCTTCGTGATCGCCGGCAACGTGGCCACCCCCGAGGCCGTGATCGACCTCGAGAACTGGGGCGCCGACGCCACCAAGGTCGGCGTCGGCCCGGGCAAGGTCTGCATCACGAAGATGAAGACCGGCTTCGGCACCGGAGGCTGGCAGCTCAGCGCGCTGAAGTGGTGCGCTCGCGTGGCGAGCAAACCCATCATCGCCGACGGCGGCATCCGCCACCACGGCGACATCGCCAAGAGCGTGCGCTTCGGCGCGTCGATGGTGATGATCGGCTCGCTGTTCGCCGGCCACGAGGAGTCCCCGGGCGCCACGGTCGAGGTCGACGGCCGGCTCTACAAGGAGTACTACGGCTCGGCCAGCGACTTCAACAAGGGCGAGTACAAGCACGTCGAGGGCAAGCGCATCCTGGAGCCGATAAAGGGCCGGCTCGCCGACACGCTGCGCGAGATGCGCGAGGACCTGCAGAGCTCCATCAGCTATGCCGGCGGCCGCCAGCTCGCAGACCTGAAGAAGGTCAACTACGTCATCCTCGGCGGCGAGAACGCCGGCGAGCACCTGCTGATGTGAACCCCTGCGCGCACACATGACCGAACTCGCCAAGTCCTTCGAACCCGCCGCGATCGAGGCGCGCTGGGCCCCTCGCTTCGAGCAGCCCGAGGTCAGCGCGCCGACGCTGGATGCGGCGCGACCCTCGTTCAGCATCCAGCTGCCGCCGCCCAACGTGACCGGCACGCTGCACATGGGGCACGCGTTCAACCAGACGATCATGGACGCGCTGACCCGCCACCACCGCATGCGCGGCCACAACACGCTGTGGGTGCCGGGCACCGACCACGCCGGCATCGCCACGCAGATCGTCGTCGAGCGGCAGCTGCAGGAGCAGGGGCAGGACCGCCACGCATTGGGGCGCAAGAACTTCGTTGCCCGCGTGTGGGACTGGAAGCAGGCCTCGGGCGCGACGATCACCGGCCAGATGCGCCGCCTGGGCGCCAGCGTCGACTGGTCGCGCGAGTACTTCACGATGGACGACAAGCTCTCGGGCGTCGTCACCGAGACCTTCGTGCGCCTGCACGACGAGGGCCTGATCTACCGCGGCGAGCGCCTGGTGAGCTGGGACCCGGTGCTGAAGTCCGCCGTCTCCGACCTCGAGGTCGAGAGCGAGGAGGAGGACGGCTTCCTCTGGCACATCCGCTACCCGCTCGAGGATGGCAGCGGCTCGGTCGTGGTGGCGACCACCCGCCCCGAGACCATGCTCGGCGACACCGCGGTGATGGTGCACCCCGAGGACGAGCGCTACGCCGCGCTCGTAGGCCGGCGCGTGCGACTGCCGCTGTGCGACCGGTCCATCCCGGTCATTGCAGACGCCTACGTGGACCGCGCCTTCGGCACCGGCGTCGTCAAGGTCACGCCGGCGCACGATGCCAACGACTTCGCCGTCGGCCAGCGCCACGGCCTGCCCACGATCTGCGTGCTGGACCTGCAGGCCCGCATCAACGACCACGCGCCCGCGGCCTACCGCGGGCTCGACCGCTTCGAAGCGCGCAAGCGCGTCGTCGCCGACCTGCAGGCCCTGGGCCTGCTGGTGGAGACGAAGAAGCACCGCCTGATGGTGCCACGCTGCGCCCGCACCGGACAGGTCGTCGAGCCCATGCTCACGCACCAGTGGTTCGTCGCCGTCAACAAGCCCGGGGCCGACGGCAAGTCCATCGCGCAGAAGGCGATCGAGGTCGTCGACCGCGGCGAGGTGCGCTTCGTGCCCGAGCAGTGGATCAACACCTACCACCACTGGATGCACAACATCCAGGACTGGTGCATCAGCCGCCAGCTCTGGTGGGGTCACCAGATCCCGGCCTGGTACGGCAGCGGCGGCGAGATCTTCGTCGCCCGCGACGAGGCGCAGGCGCGCGAGCGCGCCGCGGCCGCCGGCTACAGCGGTCCCCTCACGCGCGACGAGGACGTGCTCGACACCTGGTACTCGTCAGCGCTGGTGCCGTTTTCCACGCTGGGCTGGCCGGCGAAGACCGTGGAGCAGGACCTGTTCCTGCCCAGCACGGTGCTGGTGACCGGCTTCGACATCATCTTCTTCTGGGTCGCCCGGATGATCATGATGACGACGCACTTCACCGGCAAGGTACCCTTCCGCGACGTCTACATCCACGGCCTGGTGCGCGACTCGCAGGGCCGCAAGATGAGCAAGAGCGAGGGCAACGTGCTCGACCCGGTCGACCTGATCGACGGCATCGCCCTGCCCGAACTGCTGGTCAAGCGCGCCACCGGCCTGCGCAAGCCCGAGACCGCGCCGCGCATCCGCGACGAGACCGCCAAGGAGTTCCCGCAGGGCATCCCAGCCTTCGGCGCCGACGCGCTGCGCTTCACGATGGCCAGCTACGCGACGCTCGGCCGCAACGTGAACTTCGACACCAAGCGCTGCGAGGGTTACCGCAACTTCTGCAACAAGCTGTGGAACGCCACGCGCTTCGTGCTGATGAACTGCGAAGGTCAGGACTGCGGCCTTTCCGAGCACACCAAGGCCGAATGCGCGGCGCCGGTGCTCGACGCACAAGGCGGCGTCGTCACGCCCGCCGGGCCCTTCCACGGTTACCTGCGCTTCTCGAGCGCCGACCGCTGGATCACGAGCGAGCTCGAGCGCGTGGCGGCCGCGGCCGCCCAGGGCTTCGCCGAGTACCGCCTGGACAACGTCGCCAACGCGGTCTACGCATTCGTCTGGGACGAGTATTGCGACTGGTACCTCGAGATCGCCAAGGTGCAGCTCGCGCAGGCGCGCGAGGCCGGCGACGAGCCCGCCGCGCGGGCCACGCGGCGCACCCTGCTGCGCGTGCTCGAGGCGGTACTGCGGCTGATGCACCCGATCGCGCCCTTCGTCACGGCCGAGCTCTGGGAGACGGTGGCGGTGGCCGCCGGCCGCAAGGCCGCGGGCTCCGCGGACACCATCGCCACCGCGTCCTACCCCGAGGCCCGGCTCGCACGCGTGGATGCCGCGGCCGACGCCTGGGTCGGCCGGCTGAAGGCCATGGCCGCCGCCTTGCGCACGCTGCGCTCGGAGATGAACCTCTCACCGGCGCAGCGCGTGCCGCTGCTGGTGCACGGCGACAGCTTCGCCGCCGAGGCCGCGCCGCTGCTGCAGGCTCTGGCCCGGCTGTCAGAGGTGCGGGTGTTGGCCGACGAGGCGGCCTTTGCGGCGGCCACGGCCGCCGCCCCGGTGTCGGTGGTCGGCGCGGCCCGGATCGCGCTGCACGTCGAGATCGACGTCGCGGCCGAGCGTGAGCGCCTGGGCAAGGAGATCGCGCGGCTCGAGACCGAGGTCGGCAAGGCGCAGGCGCGCCTGGCCAACGAGAGCTTCGTCGCGCGCGCGCCGGCGGCCGTGGTGGCGCAGGAGCGCGAGCGGCTCGAGGGTCACGCGGGCTCGCTCGAGCGGCTGCGCGAGCAGTTGTCCAGGCTCACGCAGGCGGCCTGAGGGCGCCGGGAGAATCCCCATGACCGCAGTCGCCCGCCCGCCCTTCATGCCCGTCAAGAAAGCCATCTTCCCGGTCGCCGGTCTCGGCACGCGCTTCCTGCCCGCCACCAAGGCCCAGCCCAAGGAGATGCTGCCGGTGGTCGACAAGCCCCTGATCCAGTACGCGGTCGAGGAGGCCTACGCCGCCGGGGTGCGCGAGATGATCTTCGTCACCGGCCGCCACAAGCGGCCGATCGAGGACCACTTCGACATGACCTTCGAGCTCGAGGTCGCGCTCGAAAAAGCGGGCAAGCAGGAACTGCTGGAGATCGTGCGCGGCGTCAAGCCCGACGACATGGAGTGCATCTACGTCCGCCAGGCCCAGGCCCTGGGCCTGGGGCACGCCGTGCTGTGCGGGCAGCGCCTGGTGGGTCAGGAACCCTTCGCTGTGCTGCTGGCCGACGACCTGATGGTGGGCGAACCGCCCGTGCTGGCGCAGATGGTCACCCAGTACGCCGAATGGCGGGCCTCGATCATCGCCGTGCAGGAGGTGCCGGCCGACCACACGCGCCGCTACGGCATCGTCGCCGGCACGGCGGTGAACGAGCGGCTGCTCGACATCTCGCGCATCGTCGAGAAGCCCGCGCCCGAGGCGGCGCCCTCGCGCCTGGGTGTGGCCGGGCGCTACATCCTGACGCCGGGCGTGTTCCACGAGATCGCGAACCAGCCGCGCGGCGTGGGCGGCGAGATCCAGCTCACCGACGGCATCGCCTCGCTGCTGCGGCGCGAAAAGGTCTTCGCCTACCGCTACGAGGGCCGGCGCTACGACTGCGGCAGCAAGGAGGGGTTCCTACAAGCCAACGTCGAGCTGGCGCTGGAGCACCCGGAGCTCGGCCCTGGCTTCAAGGCCTATCTGGCGGCATTGCCGGGCTGAGCAGGCCGGCGGCAGCCCACGCCGGGCAGGCCGCAGCGGTCAGCGCCGCCGCAGGTAGTGCACGAACTCCGCGCCGACGTTGTCCTGCTGGACCAGGGTGTTGCCGGTCTGGCGCGCGAAGGCCTGGAAGTCGCGCACCGAGCCGGCATCGGTGGCCAGCACCTTCAGCAACTCGCCGCTCGACATGTCGGCCAGCGCCTTCTTCGCCTTCAGGATGGGCAGCGGGCAGTTCAGTCCGCGGGTGTCGATTTCCTTGTCGGCGTGGAGGGCGGTCATCGTCGGCGCGTGGCTGTCGGTGGAAGGGTCGAGATTCTAGGCAGCGCGCAAGACCCGCCCGCGCGCCGGCTCAAGCCGGGAACACCCCGGTGGAAAGATAGCGGTCGCCCCGGTCGCAGACGATGAAGACGATGATCGCGTTCTCGACCTGCTGCGCGATCTGCAGCGCCACCCAGCAGGCCCCTGCCGCCGAGATGCCAGCGAACAGGCCCTCCTCGCGCGCCATGCGCCGCGCCATCGCCTCGGCATCGGCCTGGCTGACGAGCACGAGCTCGTCCACACCTGCCGGGTCGTAGATCTTGGGCAGGTAGGCCTCGGGCCACTTGCGGATGCCGGGGATGCGCGAGCCCTCCGCGGGCTGGGCGCCGATGACATGCACCGCGGGGTTCTGCTCCTTCAGGAAGCGCGAGACGCCGGTGATCGTGCCCGTGGTGCCCATGGCGCTGACGAAGTGGGTCACCCGGCCGGCGGTGTCCTGCCAGATCTCGGGGCCCGTGGTCTCGTAGTGCGCGCGCGGGTTGTCGGGGTTGGCGAACTGGTCGAGCACGCGGCCCTTGCCCTCGCGCTGCATCTGCTCGGCCAGGTCGCGCGCGTGCTCCATGCCGCCAGCCTTGGGCGTGAGCAGCAGCTCGGCACCGAAGGCGCGCATGGTCTGGGCGCGCTCGATCGACAGGTCCTCCGGCATGATCAGTACCATGCGGTAGCCGCGGATGGCCGCAGCCATCGCCAGCGCGATGCCGGTGTTGCCCGAGGTCGCCTCGATCAGCGTGTCGCCGGGGCGGATCTCGCCGCGCTCCTCGGCGCGGCGGATCATGCTGATGGCCGGGCGGTCTTTCACCGAGCCGGCCGGGTTGTTGCCTTCGAGCTTGCCGAGCACGACGTTGCCGCGGCGATCGGCCTCGGCGCCGGGCAGCCGCTGCAGGCGCACCAGCGGGGTGCGGCCGATCGCGTCCTCGAGGGTGGGGTAGCGGGGTTCCATCGCAGGGTTCTCCTCAGCCGGATTGTCGTGCCGCGCGCCCATGACCCCACCGGCCTGCGTGCGATACTTGTCCGACCGTTGCCGGCTCATGCCGGCCGGGCCCGCGTGACGAAATCGGTAGACGTAGCGGATTCAAAATCCGCCGCCGCAAGGCGTGCCAGTTCGAGTCTGGCCGCGGGCACCAGGTTCACGGCGCGGTGCGTCCCGGCGCCTGTACTCGATCGGGAGTGGGGATGGACACGATGAGCGACACGCGAGCCGCAACCTCCGATGCTGCGGGCAATGCCTGGCTGGCTGCCGACACCGCGCGACAGGCCTACCGCGACTACGACAAGCCCGAAGCCGACCGGGTGCGCGAGTTCTACCGCCAGAACCACCGCCATCAGACCTACGACTTCGTGCTCGGGAAGAAGACACAGTGGCTGCGCTTCGACCGTCAGCGCATGACACCCTGGGCGGCGCTGGACTACCTGAACACGCTCGTCGACGAATCCGACCCCGACACCGCGCTGCCGCAGATCAACCACCTGCTGCAGACGGCCGAGGCCATCCGCGCCGACGGCCACCCGGACTGGTTCGTGCTCACCGGCTTCGTGCACGACCTGGGCAAGGTGCTGTGCCTGTTCGGCGAGCCGCAGTGGGCCGTGGTGGGCGACACCTTCCCGGTGGGCTGCAGGCACTCCGAGCGCATCGTGTGCGCCGAGTTCTTCGCCGCCAACCCCGACCACGACCACCCGGTCTACGGCACCGAGTACGGCGTCTACGAGCCCGGCTGCGGCCTGTCCAACGTGCACCTGTCCTGGGGGCACGACGAGTACCTGTACCACATGCTGAAGGACCGCCTGCCCGAGCCGGCCCTCTACATGATCCGCTACCACTCCTTCTATGCCTGGCATCGCGAGGGCCAGTACGGTCACCTGACCGACGCCACCGACCGCGCCAACCTGCCCTGGGTGCAGAAGTTCAACCCCTACGACCTGTACTCGAAGCAGCCGAACCCGCCGGTGCTGGCCAAGCTGAAGCCCTACTACGAGGACCTGCTGGCCAAGTACCTGCCCTCGGAACTGGCGCTGTAGCCCCGGGCGCGCGGCCCGGGTGGCGCCTCGCGCGGCTGGGCCTTGTCCTGCACCCGCCTTGCGGCGCTCAGCGCAGCAGGGCGTCGAGATCCTCCGCGGCGCGCACGGTGCGCGGCGGCAGCGACGCCAGCCGCCCGCCCTCCCAGCGCTGCCACCCATAGAGCGCAGCCAGCGCGACGCCGTCCGCGGGCGAGCCGGGCGTGCCCACGCGCTCGGTGCCGCGGCGGGCGCTGTCGGTCAGCAGGGCGGGCAGCAGCAGGTGGTAGGGATGGCGCGCCACCTCTCCCGCGTGCAAGGCGCAGGCCGTGACGAGCTGCGCCACCTCCCCCGCCTCGAGTTCGAGCCGCAGCCGGGGTTCGGGCTGCGTGGCCCAGTACTCCGCCCAGCACAGGTGCGCGTCGACCGCGTCGCCGCAGGCCTCGAGCGCGTCGCACACCAGGCGGTGGGTGCCGACATGGGCGGCATGGCCGTCGCCCGCATGCGGAGCCACGACGACGCGCGGCTGCAGGCGTCGCAGCAGCGCCGCCACCGCCTGCACCGCCCGCTGCCAGTGGGCCGGGTCGGCCAGCGCCGCCTCGGGCGTGATGCGCTCGAAGGCCTGCCCGGGTACACCGAGCGGGCTGAGGAGTTCGAAACCCAGGTACGCACAGCAGGCCTGCGCCTCGGCCCAGCGCGCGGCCCGGCGCTCGAGCCGGCTGCCCAGCGTCACCGCGACGTTGGTCACACGCCAGCCGTGACGCTGCCGCAGCCGCAGGGCCAGGCCCCCGACCAGCGCCTCGTCGTCGGGGTGGGGAGAGAAGACGAGGCAGCACGGGGCGTCGGCCCGAGACGGCGCGATCACCGCACCCGCCGTGGCCGGCACCTCGGGGTCGGCCCCGAAGGCCAGGGCTGCGAGGTGGGCGTGTACGTGACGGTCGTAGGGCGTTCGCGGCGGCATGACCCCATTCTGGCGTGAGCGCTGCCGCCCGGACAACCCTCGCGGCCGTCCGGCACCTCAGTGAAACCCTCGATGCCGCAGCGCCGGATCCGGCCGCACAATCGCCCCTTCACAAGACTGTCACCGAACAGTCACACACGCCACCCTGTCCGCCCTGCCCGAGGAGACCGCCCATGTCACCGATGCGCCGCCTGAGCCTGCTCGCTGCCCTCACCCTTGCCACCGCCGGAGCCGCCCAGGCCCAGGGCCGGCTGACGCTGTACTGCAGTTCCGACGAGGCCTGGTGCCAGCAGGCTAAGACCGAGTTCGAGAAGGCCACCGGCATCCGTGTCGACATGACGCGCAAGAGCTCGGGCGAGACCTACGCCCAGATCAAGGCCGAGGCATCCAACCCCAAGGGCGACGTCTGGTGGGGCGGCACCGGTGACCCGCACCTGCAGGCCGCCGAGGAGAACCTGACGCAGGCCTACGTCTCCCCCAACAGGCGCCGCGTGGCCGAGTTCGCGATCAACCAGGCCAAGGCCTCGAAGGACCGCACCATCGGCATCTACTCCGGTGCCCTCGGCTGGGGCTACAACGAGGAGATGCTGAAGAAGGAAGGCCTGCCCGTGCCGCAGTGCTGGGCCGACCTGATCAAGCCGATCTACAAGGGCAAGATCCAGGTCGCCAACCCCAACTCCTCGGGCACGGCCTACACGGCACTGGCCACGCTGGTGCAGCTGATGGGCGAGAAGGACGCCTTCAACTACCTGAAGGCCCTGCACAAGAACGTCAACCAGTACACCAAGTCCGGCTCGGCGCCGATCAAGGCCGCGGGGGCGGGCGAGACGCTGATCGGCATCGTGTTCATGCACGACGCGGTGGCCGTGGCCGCCGCCGGCCGGCCCATCAAGACCATCGCGCCTTGCGAAGGCACGGGCTACGAGATCGGCTCGATGAGCATCATCCGCGGCGCGCGCAACCTCGACAACGCGAAGAAGTTCTACGACTGGGCGCTGACGGCCGAGTCGCAGGGCCGGGCCAAGGACGTGAAGTCCTTCCAGGTGCCGTCCAACCTGGACGCCGCCGTCTCGCCGCTGACGCCCGACCTCTCGCGCATCAAGCTCATCAACTACGACTTCGTCAAGTACGGCTCCTCGGCCGAGCGCCGGCGCCTGCTGAAGAAGTGGGACGACGAGGTCGGCTCGCTGCCCAACAACTGAGCCCGGTCCGGCACGGCACGGCATGACCCTGGCGCGCGCAAGCCGGCGCGACGGCCGGAGCGAGGGCGCGCTGGCGCTGCTGTGCGCCGCCGCCTTCTCGCTGCTGCCCTGGTACCTGCTGCAGGACGGGTTCTGGAGCTTCGCCTGGCGGGCCGGCTACCCCTTCCAGCCCGACGCAGCCCCCGCGCTCTTCCTGCTGCTGCAGAGCCGCAGCCCCTGGCTGTGGCCGGTGGCGGTGCTGGCGCTGGCGGGCCTGGCGGCCGCCTTCGCGCCGCTGAGCCGGCAGCGCCGCGGCCAGGCCTTCCTGGCCATCGGCGCCGCCGGCCTGGCCTACCTGTTCGCGCAGGGCTACGCACTCGGCTTGCAAGGCTGGTCCTTCGGCGCCCTGAACGCCTGGTTCGGAGAGACCGAGCAGCGCCAGTTCGGCATGGGCTACGGCGCCCTGCTGTGCGGCACGGCCTTCCTGTTCATGCTGACCTGGGGGCTGTCGGCCAGCGGCCGCATCGTCCAGGACCCCTTCGTCGCAGGCGCGCTGGGGCTGATCATCGCTCTGGTGGGCTTGTTCGTGCTGCTGCCGGTGGTGCAGATGCTGTTCGCCGGGCTACGCTCGGAGGACGGTTCGGCCCTCGCGGCCTTTGCCGACCGGCTGGTGGACGCCAAGCTGTGGCGCCTGGGCTGCCTGGACGGCAGCGGGCAGTGCGGCGTGGCCTGGAACTCGCTCGCGCTGGCCGTCACGGTGGGCTTCCTGAGCACCCTGCTCGGTCTGGCCTTTGCGCTCGTGATCGTGCGCACCTCGCTGCCCTTCAAGCGCTTCTTCAAATCGCTGTCGCTGCTGCCCATCATCACGCCGCCCTTCGTGATCGGTCTGGCGGTGATACTGCTGCTGGGGCTTTCGGGCGTGGTGACGCAGTGGGTCGGCAACACCTTCGGCATCACCCCCTCGCGCTGGATCTACGGCTTCGAGGGCGTGCTGCTGGCGCAGTTGCTCGCCTTCACCCCGATCAGCTTCATGGTGCTGATCGGCGTGGTCGAGGGCGTCAGCGCCTCGATGGAGGAAGCCTCGCAGACGCTGCGTGCCGATGACTGGGTCACCTTCAAGACCGTGACCTGGCCGCTGCTACGCCCGGGGCTGGCCAACGCCTTCCTGCTCGGCTTCATCGAGAGCATGGCCGACTTCGGCAACCCGCTCGTGCTGGGCGGCAACTTCAACGTGCTGTCGACCGAGATCTTCTTCGCCATCGTCGGCTCGCAGAACGACCAGGCACGCGCGGCCGTGCTGGCGCTGGTGCTGCTGGCCTTCACCGTCGCGGCCTTCGTGGCGCAGAACCGCTGGCTCGGCCGCAAACGCTACACCACGGTCAGCGGCAAGGGCGAGGGGGGCGTGCACCCGCCGCTGCCGCGCCCGGTGCTGTGGACGGCGGTGGCCGTCACCGTGGTCTGGACGGCGTTCACGCTGGTGCTGTACGCGCTCATCATCTACGGCAGCTTCGTCGAGCTCTGGGGCCGCAACTGGTCGCTCACGCTGCGCCACTACCTGCAGGGCTTCGCCATCGCCTTCACCGATCACGGCCTGCAGTGGAAGGGCTCGGCCTGGAGCAGCCTGGCGACGACGCTGCAGATCGCCTTGGTCTCGGCGCCGCTGACGGCGGCCATCGGTCTGCTGACGGCCTGGCTGCTGACGCGCCAGCAGTTCGCGGGCAAGGCGGCCTTCGAGTTCGGCACGATGCTGAGCTTCGCCATCCCCGGCACCGTCATCGGCGTGAGCTACATCGTGGCCTTCAACGTGCCGCCGCTGGAGCTGACCGGCACCGCCGCCATCCTGGTGCTGTGCTTCGTGTTCCGCAACATGCCGGTGGGCGTGCGCTCGGGCATCGCCTCGCTGGCGCAGATCGACAAGAGCCTGGACGAGGCCTCGCTGACGCTGCGCGCGTCCTCCGCCACGACCTTCCGCCGCGTGACGCTGCCGCTGATCCGCCCGGCCATCCTCTCGGCCATGGTCTACAGCTTCGTGCGTTCGATGACGGCGATCAGCGCCGTGATCTTCCTCGTCAGCGCACAGCACGACATGGCCACCACCTACATCATCGGCCGGGTCGAGAACAACGAGTACGGCATCGCGATCGCCTACTCCACCGTACTCATCGTCGTGATGCTCACCGCCATCGTGCTGTTCCAGTGGCTGGCGGGCACGCGCCGGCTCGGGCGGCAGGGGCTGCGCACCCCGGACACCCCGGTGATTTCTGGAGCCGCATGAACACCACCGCCCGCACCCAGGCCGCGCCCGTCCACCTGCAGGCCGTGACCAAGCGCTACGCGCCCAAGGCGCCCGCGGCAGTGGACCGCGTGACGCTGAGCTTCGAGGCCGGCTGTCTGACGACGCTGCTGGGGCCCTCGGGCTGCGGCAAGACGACCACGCTGCGGATGATCGCCGGCCTCGAAAAGGTGAGCGAGGGCCGCATCCTGATCGGCGACGACGACGTCACGCGCCTGCCGGCCACGCAGCGCGACGTGTCGATGGTGTTCCAGTCCTACGCGCTGTTCCCGCACCTGCGCGTGACCGAGAACGTGCGCTACGGGCTCGAGGTGAGCCGCCTGCCGCGCGAGGTGGTCGAGCAGCGCACCCAGGAGGTGCTGCGCCTGATGGGCCTGCAGGCCCTGGGCGCGCGCTACCCGCACGAGCTCTCGGGCGGGCAGCAGCAGCGCGTGGCCGTGGCGCGCGCGCTCGTGCTCGAGCCGCGCGTGCTGCTGTTCGACGAGCCGCTGTCCAACCTGGACGCCAAGCTGCGCCGCCACGTGCGGCAGGAGATCCGCGAACTGCAGCGCACGCTGGGCCTGACCGCCATCTACGTCACGCACGACCAGGAGGAGGCGCTGGCCGTCTCCGACACGATCGTGGTGATGAACAACGCCGTCGTCGCGCAGGCGGGCACGCCGCGCGAGCTGCACGAGCGCCCGGCCACCCGCTTCGTGGCCGACTTCATCGGCGAGGCGAACGTGCTGCCGGCGCAGGTGGGCGCTGCGGTGGACGCGCAGCGGGTGCAGGTGCAGGTGGGCGCCTTGAGCCTCGTGCTGCCGGGCCAGGCCGCCACCGGCGAGCAGCGCCACGTGGCCATCCGGCCCGGGCGGGTGCGGCTGCACGCACCCGGCACGGGCGCAGCGCCCGCCGGCACGCTCCCCGGCACGGTCCGGCGCGCGAGCTACCTCGGCGAGACGATGGAGTACGTTGTCACCACCACGCTGGGCGACGTGCTCGTGGCGAGCCCCGACACCCACGTCGCGCTGGAGCCGGGCATGGACGTCGCCGTCGAGCTGCCGCAGGCCGCCGTGGTGCTGCTGCGGGATTGAGCGTCCGGCAGCGACCCGCGCGGTACCGGCGCGGGGGCTACTCGGGCTTGATGTTCGCCGACCGGATGATGCGCGCATACCTCTCCATGTCGTTGCGTAGCAGTGCCGAGAACTGCTCGGGCGTCGAGACGAAGGGCGTGAACTCGCGCGCGAGCAGCTGGCTGCGCACGTCGGGCATCGCGAGCACCTGTGCGATCTCGCCGGACATCCTCTGCACCACGTCGCGCGGGGTGCCGCCCGGCATGAAGACGCCGAACCACATCCTGGCGTCGAAGTTGGGCAGGCCCGCCTCGGTGAAGGTCGGCACGTCGGGCAGGCCCGGCAGCCTGGACGAGCCCGTGACGGCCAGCGCCTTCAAGGTGCCCGCCTTCACGGCCGGGATGTGGCTGTAGGCGGGGTCGATCGTGTAGTTGAGCCGCCCGCCCAGCAGGTCGGTGTTGAGCAGCGCAGCGCCCTTGTACGGCACCAGCAGCATCGGGATGCGGGCCTCCTGCGAGAACATCTCGCCGGCCAGGCGGCCGATGCCCGCGGTGCCGACGGTGCCGAAGCTCATGGGCTCGGCCCGCCTGCGCGCCGCCTCGACGAACTCCCTGAGGTTGCTGCCGGGCGTGGCGGCGCTGAGCACCAGCAGGAATTCGGCGCTGGCCAGCGTGGCCACGGGCTGCAGGTCCTTGAGGGTGTCATAGGGCAGCCGGGGCATCAGGGTGGCGTTGATGGCCAGCGTATTGATCGAGATCATCATCGTGTGGCCGTCGGGCGCCGCCTTGGCCAGCGCATCGGCCGCGATGACGCCGCTGCCGCCCGGCCGGTAGTCCATGACGATCTGCTGCCCGAGCCGGTCGGAGAGCTTCTGGCCCACCAGACGGGCGATGGCATCGGTCGGCCCCCCGGGCGCGAAAGGCGAGAGGAAGCGGATCGGCTTGTTCGGGAACGCCACCTGGGCCGCGGCCGCGGCGCAGGCGAAGGCCAGGGCCAGCGCGACGAGACTTCGATGCAGCAGGGACGGGAGCATGGGAAGAACCTCCGGGAAGGCAGGGCAGGGACGAAACGGCTTGCCGGGTCAGGAAGGGCCAGAGGCGCGTCAGGACCGGGAGCCTGGAGGGGGCGCCGAGCGCGCACGATGCATCAGCGCAGGCCCGTGTACTCACGGGGCTCGAACCCCATGACCTCGGCGAACTCGCGCCGGACCGCCTCGGGCTGTCCGGCCTGGAAGATGTAGGTCGTGTAGCGCATCAGGCGCATCGGGTCGGCCAGGATCTCCTCGCGCGAGTAGCCTGCGCGCGCGCGCTCGAGATCGACCGTGGGCAGCAGGATGCCCTGGTTGCGGGCCGGATCGCGGACGACGCCCTTGGGCTCGCCGCCGCGGGCGAGGTGCTCGAGCTCCTCGAAGAAACGCCGGCGCAGCATCACGATGCCCCGGTCGCTGGCGCCCAGGTGTTCCTGCGTGCGGTCGGCGATCTCGCCCTGCCCCACCCACGATAGGAAGTCCTGGTTCATGACGTGCGAGTCGATGAAGCGTCCCTGGGCATCGGTGAGCGGGCCGTGCCAGGTCGGGATGGAGCCCTGCACGTAGGGCTCGCGGTCACGCGGCACGCGGGTATAGCGCCACATCACGCTCAGGGTCCGGCGGTCGTCGACGGGGACACGCCATTCGAAATGGTCGCCCAGGTAGAAGGCATTGGGCCAGAGGCACACGCGGCCGACCGTCCACAGCGGGTCCTTCTCGCTCCCGCCGTCGCGCACCCGCTTGTAGACGAAGCCGAACTCGAACTCCTCGAAGTCCAGCTTCAGGTGGGTGGGGCCGTAGCGGACGGTTTCACCGTCCCGCTTGCGGCTGCCCCAGTTCTCGTGCAGCCACTCGAAATGCACCGGGTCGATCGAGTTCTCCTGGCACTGGAACCAGTTGCAAGGCACCTCGGTCAGCACGATCTGCACGAAGCCGTTGGGGCGCGTGAAAGGCTCCCAGTTCGGCAGCAGCGGCACAGGCTGCGGCCCCAGGTAGGCCCACAACAGGCCAGCCATCGCGCGCACCGGATAGGCCTTGGTCCGCACCCGCGACGGCGGTCGCTGGGCCCCAGCCTGCACCTCCTCGAAGGGCCGCTCGAGGCAGGCGCCATCCGCGCCGAAGCGCCAGCCGTGGTAGCTGCAGCGCAGCCCCTCGCGCTCGACCATGCCGTGGCTCATGTCGGCGCGGCGGTGAGGGCAATGGCGGTCGACCAGGCCATAGTTCCCGGACAGGTCGCGGTAGAGCACCAGGTCCTCGCCCAGCAGGCGCACGGGCTTGGTGGCAAGGGACTGGAACTCGGAGACTCCCGCGATGGGCATCCAGTGGCGCCGCAGCAACTCACCCATGGGCGTGCCGGCACCGGTGGAGGTCAGCAGGAGGTTCTTGTCCGGGGTCAGCATCGCTGTGGGCAGGTGGGGGTGTTCAAGCCTGGCGCCGACCTGCGACGCACGCCGTTCCAGCGCCGGTGCCCGAGGCGTGCGACGGATGGACGGAGAGGTCCATGAAGCGCCCTCGACAGGTCCCGAAGCGGGACGGCCGGGCGCACCGGGCAGATGCGACCTCGTCTGTTCGACGCCGACCGGCAACAGAACGATGCTCACCGCGCGGGCAGGTGCCGAAGAACATCCCGACCGATTCTGATGGAACGCGGCAGGGCGGTCAACCGGAACGGGACCACGCGCACCGTGGCGGCAGGCTTCGTCTGGCCGGGAAGACCGAAGTTGACGATGCCCAACCCGGCCCGGGACGGTCTGCCTAGCATCGGATAGCGGCCTGCCGGCCAGCCTGCGATTCCTTCATCCAGCCCCCTAACCCGGAGATCCGGCGATGTTCACTCGTGCGAAGAAATGGCTGCTCGCCTGCAGCGTGGCGTTCCTGTCTGCCTGTGGTCACCACAACCCCAGCGTGCTCGACGTCGCCAGGAACGATCCCCAGTTCACCACCCTCGTCGAGGCGGTGCAGGCCGCCGGCCTGCAGACCACGCTCGATGGCGACGGGCCCCTGACCGTCTTCGCCCCCACCGACACCGCATTCGCTGCCTTGCTGACCGAGCTGGGGGTGACCAAGGCGCAGCTGCTCGCCGACCAGGCGCTGCTGACCACCGTGCTGACCTACCACGTGCTGCCCACCAAGGTGGAGAAGGCCGACGTCCCGCTCGGCAAGGCCATCACGACGGTGCAAGGCGGTTTCTTCAAGATCGAGTCCGGCGCGGGCGGGGCACTGGCGATCCAGGACGGCCGCAATCGCAGCGCCGGCATCACCGCCACCGACCTGTCGGCGCGCAATGGCACGGTGCACGTCGTCGACCGGGTGATCCTGCCCGCGGACCGAAACATCGTCCAGACGGCACAAGCCCTGCCCGACTTCAGCATCCTCGTCGAGGCGGTGGTGGCCGCGAACCTGGCGGGCACCTTGTCAGGCACGGGGCCCTTCACGGTCTTCGCGCCCACCAACGCGGCCTTCGCCGACCTGCTCACGCGCCTGGGCCTCACGAAGGCCCAGCTGCTGGCCGACACGGCGCTGCTGACGAGCGTCCTGCGCTACCACGTCATCGACAGCCGAGTGCTGAAGGCCGATGTGCCGGTGGGCACTCCGATCCAGACGCTCGAGCCGGGCAAGACCTTCACGGTCGATGGCGCGCTGGTCATCACCGACGCCCAGGCCAACACGGCCCAGATCACAGCCACCGACGTGTTCGCCTCCAACGGCGTGATCCACGTCATCGACAAGGTGATCCTGCCCTGAGGGCCGAGCGGCTGCGGCGCCGGGCACGCACCCCGGCCACGGCCCGCCGCGGCCGCCCGTCGGGGCGTCAACGACGGCAGGGAGGGGGTCAGCGCCGGATCGGCTCCACGTCGCGCGTGAAGGCCGCCATCGGCTCGAGTTCGGCCACCACGGCCGGTGCACCGGCGAGGATGGCGTCGCCGTGCTCGAACATCTTGGGCGTGTTGTAGGGCCAGCTCACCCCGCCCGCCTCTTCGATCATCAGCAGTGCGGCCAGGCAGTCCCAGGGGTTCATGTGGCCCTCGTGGTAGGCCAGCAGGTGGCCGGCAGCCACGTAGGCCAGCATCAGCGCGCCCGAGGCGTTGCGGTAGAACATGCCGCCAGCCTCGGTGAAGGGCACCATGAAGCGGAACAGCGTGTCCGGCGCGATGCGGTTGCAGTAGCCCACGCCGACCGAGCCCTCGGTGAGCGAGCCCGCCTGCGCCACGCGCATGGGCTGTCCGTTCAGGCGCGCGCCGTGGCCCTTGCGGGCGGCGTAGACGTGTTCGTGATTCGGGTCGACGATGATGCCGAGCACGACCTCGCCGCGGTGGATGCAGGCCAACACCACGCACCAGGCCGGGATGCCGGCGACGAAGTTGGCCGTGCCGTCGATGGGGTCGATGACCCAGGTGCAGGCGTCTGCGTCCGCCGCCGAACTGCCTTCGCTGCGGCCGAACTCCTCGCCGTGGATGGCGTCGCCCGGGAAGTGTCGGGCCAGGCGATCGCGGATGAACTGCTCGACGGCACGGTCAGCCTGGGAGACCAGGTCCTGCGGGCCCTTGGACTCGACGAGCAGGCTGTCGCGGCGGCGGAAGTGCTGCAGCGCCAGCGCGGCAGCCTCGGTGGCGATCTCGACGCCGGCCTCGAGCCGGCGGGCGATGGGGTCGTTGGACATGGTCTGGGCAGGGCGTGGAGGAGAGACCCGCATCATAGGCAGGCCGCGCGCCGCGACCGTGTCACCCCATGCTACAAACCGGCACCCGAGACTGCCGCCGCAGCGCACCACCATGCCCCCGATGCCACCCGTCACCAAGAGCCTGCTGCTGGCCTGCGTCGCGGCCTTCTGCCTCAACCTCTTCGTGCCGCTGGCCGCCTGGTTCGCGCTGTGGCCGCTGGGCAGCGGCGAGTTCATGCCCTGGCAGGTGGTGAGCTACGCCTTCCTGCACGGCGACACGCTGCACCTGTTCTTCAACATGCTGGGGCTGTGGATGTTCGGCGCCGAGCTCGAACAGCTCTGGGGCCGGCGCCGCTTCTGGCAGTACCTTGCCGCCAGCGTGCTGGTGGCCGCGGCCGCGCAGTTGCTGATCACCGCCGTCACGGGCTCGAAGGTGCCGACGGTGGGCGCCTCGGGCGCGCTGTTCGGGCTGCTGCTGGCCTACGGGATGCTGTTCCCGCACCGCACGATCATGCCGCTGTTCCCGCCCATCCCGATGAAGGCGCGCACCTTCGTCTTCGTCTTCGGCGCGCTGGAACTCGTGCTCGGCCTGGCCGGCCAGGGCGGCATCGCGCACTTCGCCCACCTGGGCGGCATGCTTGGTGGCTGGTTGATGATCCGCCACTGGCGCAGCGCCGGACCGCGGCGCTGGCGTTGAGGGCGTCGCCCCGGCCCAGGCGGGCGGCGACGGAAAGTCGCCGACGCTGCGCGCGCGCAAGCCGCGGCCTCCTGTGGCACCGACAAATCCACACGCTGACGTAGGCTACCGCTCGCAGGCATCCTGCGACGGGGGCCTACGGGGTCGCCGGGCGCGCAGGCTGTGCACGGTACGGCGCGCGAGCCGGTGGCCAGGGGTGACCTCCATCCAGGGAGCGACGATGAGCAAGTGGCACAGGTTCTTCACGGCACTGGCCCTCGCGGCCGGATTCACCGCAACCCAGGCCTCCGAAGTCGAGGCGCAGTCGCGCGCGCTGCAGCGCGCCAGCGACGCGGTCATCGGGCTCACGGCGCGCGTGCCCTCGGACGCGCGCTCGGCCGCCACGCTCGGCCAGCAACGTCAGGGCTCGGGCGTCGTCATCGGCGAGGACGGCACCGTGCTCACCATCGGCTACCTCATCCTCGAGGCCGAGGACGTGGTGCTGACCACCGACGACGGCCGCGAGGTGCCGGCCACCGTGGTGGCCTACGACGTGGCCACCGGCTTCGGCATGGTGCGCCCGCTGCTGCCGCTGAAACTGGCGCCCGCCCCGCTCGGGCGCTCGGGCGCGCTGGCCGGCAGCGAGCCACTGGTCGTCGTCAGCGGCGGCGACGAGGGTGCGGTCAGCGGCGCGCGCCTGGTGTCGCGCCGGGGCTTCTCGGGCAACTGGGAATACCACATCGACGGCGCCCTGTTCACCGCGCCCGCGCGGCGGGACCACAGCGGCGCCGGCCTGTTCAACGGCCGCGGCGAGCTGGTGGGCATCGGTTCGCTCTGGCTGGCCGACGCCAGCAACGGCGAGGGCCCGCGCCAGAGCGGCAACATGTTCGTGCCAGTCGACCTGCTGACGCCGGTGCTGGCCGAGTTGCGCGCGCGCGGCAGCAGCCGGACCAGCGACCGTGCCTGGGTCGGGCTGCAGTGCGCCGAGACCGGCTCGGGCCTGCGCATCCTGCGGGTCAACCCCGACAGCCCGGCCGATGTCGCCGGGCTCGAGGCGGGCGACACGATCGAGCGCATCGACGGCACGGCCGTCGTCACGCTGGAGTCCTTCTACAAGGCCCTGTGGAATGGCGGCCCGGCCGAGCGCAACGTCACGCTCGACCTGCTGCGCAACGGCCGCCCACTGGCGGTGACGCTGCGCACGGTGGACCGCATGAAGACGCTCAAGCGCGCTCAGGGGGTGTAGCCGAGGGCGCCGGCGCCCCGGCCGCCAGCGGGGCCAGACCCTCACGCACGGTGGGGTGGTGCAGGCGCAGCCCGAGTTCGCGCTTCATGCGCGCGTTGTCGAGGCGCCGGGATTCGCCCATGAAGCTCATCTGCACCGGCGACAGCAAGGCACCGGCCTCGGCGCGGCTCACGCGCGGCGGGCGCGGCAGGCCGGCCAGGTCGGCCGCAAGGTCGAAGTAGTCACCCATCTTCAGCGCCGTGTCGTCGCTGACGTGGAACAGGCGCTGCGGCCCGCCGCGGAAGAGCGCGCGCAGGCAGGCGCGCGCCAGATCGTCGGCATGGATGTGGTTGGTGTGCACGTCGTCCTCCGCCCGCAGCACCGGCGCGCCACGAGCCAGGCGCTCGCGCGGGTCGCCGCCGGCGCGGCCGGGGGCGTAGATGCCCGGGATGCGCAGCACTGTCACGCGGCAGGCGGCCGCGCGGCCGAACTGGCGCACGCGCGTCTCAGCGTCGACGCGGCGGCGCGCGCGGTCGGTGGCGGGACGCACCGGCCGGGTTTCGTCGACCCGGGCGCCGCCGCAATCCCCGTAGACGCCGCTCGTGCTGGCATACACCAGGTGCGTGGCGCGGCCGCCGCGCGCCAGCGCGCGCAGCAGCGCCGCGGTGCGCGCATCGCGGGCGCCCCGGGCCGGCGGCGGCGCCAGATGCAGCACGCGGTCGGCCAGTGCGCCCAGTCGGCCCAGGGTGGCGGGTTCGTCCAGGTCGCCCACCAGCGGCACCGCGCCGGCGGCGCGCAGCGCGGGCACACGCGCCGGCGACGAGGTGAGCACGAACACGCGCCACCGCGGGTGCAGCAGGCGCAGGACACGCAGACCGACGTCGCCGCAGCCGACGACGAGGAGCGTGGGGCGACGACGGGCGGGGGCGGGTCCTGCGGGCATGGGCGGGGCACAATCAAGGGTTTGCGCCCTACGCGATGCCAGCCCCATGAGCCTGACCGTCACCCTGAAGCCGGCCGAGCGCAGCTTCACCGTCGAGCGCGACGAGCGCATTCTCGCCGCGGCCATCCGCCAGGGCATCGGCCTGCCCTACGGCTGCCGCGATGGCGCCTGCGGCTCGTGCAAGAGCCGGCTGCTCGAGGGCCGCGTGATCCACGGCGCGCACCAGTCCAAGGCCCTGAGCCCGGCCGAGGAGGAGGCAGGCTGGGTCCTCACCTGCTGCGCCACGCCGGTGACCGACTGCGTGGTCGAGGCGCGCAACGTGCCCGGGGCGGGGGACTTCCCCATCCTGAAGCTGCCCTCGCGCGTGCTGTCCATCGAGCGCCCGGCGCCCGACGTGGTGCTGCTGAAGATGCAACTGCCCGCGAACCAGAACCTGCAGTACCGCGCCGGACAGTACGTGGAATTCATCCTGCGTGACGGGGCCCGCCGCAGCTACAGCATGGCCAACGCGCCGCACCTGCTGGGCACGCCGCCGTGCATCGAGCTGCACATCCGCCACATGCCCGGCGGCAAGTTCACCGACCAGGTCTTCTCCACGCTGAAGGAGAAGGACATCCTGCGCCTGGAAGGTCCCTACGGCAGCTTCTTCCTGCGCGAGGAGTCGGCCAAACCCCTTGTGCTGCTGGCCAGCGGCACCGGCTTCGCGCCCATCAAGGCCCTGGTCGAGCACATGGAGTTGAAGGGCATCACGCGGCCGGCCGTGCTGTACTGGGGCTGCCGCAGCCGCGCCGACCTCTACCTCGACGCCTGGGCGCAGGCCGCTGCCGCGCGGCTGCCGAACCTGCGCTACGTGCCGGTGCTCAGCGAGCCCCGGGCCGAGGACGCCTGGGCCGGCCGCACCGGCTTCGTGCACGAGGCGGTGATGGCCGACCTGCCGGACCTCTCGGGCCACCAGGTCTACGCCTGCGGCGCGCCGGTGATGGTGGACGCCGCCCGGCGCGACTTCAGCACCCGATGCGGCCTGCCCGAGGACGAGTTCTTCGCCGACAGCTTCACCTCGGCGGCCGACGCCGCCGGCTGAGAGCCCCATCACCGCCCCCTGCAACCCAAGGAGACCCGCGATGACCCTGCGCCGCCACACCCTCGCCCTGCTCTGCGCCGCCCCGCTCGCCCTGGCCGCCACGGCGGCCTGGGCCCAGCCCCGGCCGGTGCGCCTGGTCGTGCCCTACCCGCCCGGCGGCCCGCTGGACATCGTGGCGCGCGCGCTGGCCGACAAGGTCAAGGACACGCTGGGCCCGGTCGTGGTCGAGAACCGGCCCGGCGCCGGCGGCAACCTGGGCGCCGACCTGGTGGCCAAGTCCGCCCCCGACGGCGCGACCATCGTGATGGGCGCGGTGGCCACCCACGCCATCAACCCCTGGCTCTACAGCCGCATCCCCTACGACCCGATCCGCGACTTCACGCCCATCACGCTCGTGGCCCAGGTGCCCAACGTGCTGGTGATGAACGCCGAGACGGCGCAGCGGCTGCAGGTCAACGGCATCGCCGACCTCGTTGCGCATGCGCGGCGCAACCCGGGCAAGCTGAACTACGGCTCGGGCGGCAACGGCAGCGCCGGGCACCTGGCCGGCGAGATGTTCAAGGCCCAGGCCGGCATCGAAGCGGTGCACGTGCCCTACGCGGGCGGCCCGCCGGCGCAGCTGGCGCTCGTCAGCGGCCAGGTCGACTTCAACTTCGACAACCTCGCCGCGGCCTCGGCCAACATCCGCTCGGGCAAGCTCAAGGCCCTGGCGGTCACCACCTCGCGCCGCTCCAGCGCCATGCCCGAGCTGCCCACCGCGGCCGAGGCCGGCACCTCGGTCGGCCTGAGGGCCTTCGACATCGGCACCTGGTTCGGCCTGTTCGGGCCGGCGCGCCTGCCCGCCGACGTGACCCAGCGCCTGAACAAGGCCTTCGTCGACGCGCTGAACTCGCCCGAGCTCAAAGCCCGCATGGCCACGTTGATGGCCGAGCCCTCGCCCACCACCCCCGAGGAGTTCGCCGCCTTCGTCAAGGCCGAACTCGGCAAGTACGAGAGCGTGGTGAAGGCCAGCGGCGCGAAGGTGGATTGAGCCATGAACCCCTACTTCCACAGCGGCCACGAGCGCGCCTTCGGCACCTGGCCGCTGAAGGGCACCGAACTGACCGCCGCCCTCGAGATCGCGCTGGACGTCGGCTACCGCGCCATCGACACCGCGCAGCTCTACGGCAACGAGGCCGAGGTCGGGGCCGTGCTGCGGGCCTCGGGGCTGCCGCGCTCCCAGCTGTGCGTGACCACCAAGGTGGCGCCCGGTCACCTGGAGGCCACGCACTTCCTGCCGTCGGTGGAGGCGAGCCTGAAAGCGCTGGGCCTGGACCAGGTCGACGTGCTGCTGATTCACTGGCCACCGGCCGACGGCGAGGTCGTGGCGCCGCTGCGCCTGCTGGAGCAGGCCCAGCGGCAGGGGCTGACCCGGCACGTGGGCGTGAGCAACTTCACCGCCGCGATGCTGCGCACCGCCCGGGCCACGCTGCAGGTGCCGGTGGTCGTCAACCAGGTCGAGTTCCACCCCCTGCTGGACCAGCGCAAGCTGCTCGCCGCCGCCGCCGAGACCGGCATCCCCCTGTCGGCCTACTGCTCGGTGGCGCGGGGCGAGGTCTTCAAGTACCCGGTGCTCGACGAGATCGGGCGCGGCTACGGCAAGAGCGCCGCACAGGTCACGCTGCGCTGGATCCTGCAGAAGGGCGTGCCGGTGACGACGATGTCCACCCGCCGCGCCAACATCCAGGCCAACTTCGACGTCATGGACTTCACCTTGTCGAGCGTGGACATGGCGCGCATCGACGCGCTGAACGCCGTGGGCCTGCGCGTCGTCGACAAGGCGCGGGTACCCTGGGCGCCCGAGTTCGATTGAGCGGCGGCGCCGGCCAGTTTCGTGCCCGGTCTGACCTCCGCCCGGGGGTCAGGCCACAGGCGGTGATCGCGGGCCCCGGCCTGGAGCCGCACTGCCGCGCCAGGGCCGCCCGACCGCTCGCGTCCCCTGGGCGGAACGCGGCAACGCCGGCTCAGTCCGCCGTCGCGCCCGAGGCCACGACCAGCGGCCGCCAGGCCTCGGCCTCGGCGCGCACGAAGCGCTGCATCTCGTCGAGCACCAGGTTGCCGGCGGACGATGCGGCCAGGCGGTAGCGCTCCTGCAGCGACGGCAGTGCCGTCACCTCGCGGATGGCGGTCGCCAGCCGTTCCAGCACCGGCCTGGGCGTCCCCGCCGGGGCGGCGATGCCCGCCCAGCCCTCGACCACCATGTCGCGGAAACCCTGTTCCACGAAGGTGGGCAGGTCGGGCAGCACGGCGCTGCGCGTCGGGCTCGTGACGCCCAGGCCCTTGAGCGCGCCCGAGCGCAGGTGCGGCACCGCCGCGGTCAGGCCGTCGAGCACGAGCGGCACCTGGCCGCCGATGACATCGGCCACCGCCTGCGCGCCGCCCTTGTAGGGGATGTGCGTCAGTTCGACGCCCACCGCCTTGGCCAGCCGCATCATCACCAGGTGCGGGATCGAGCCGACGCCCGACGTGGCGTAGCTCAGGGGCACCGGCGAGCGCCGCGCGGCGGCCACGAACTCGGACACGGACGCATAGGGCGCGGCCTTGTTGGCCATCAGCGCATACGGTGTGCGCAGGATGTCGGCCACGTGCGCGAAGCTGCGGTCCGGGTCCCAGTCCAGGCGCCCGCGGTACAGCGCGGGGCCGACGGCCATGGCGCTGATGACGGACACCACGAGCGTGTACCCGTCGGGGGCGGCCTTGGCCACCAGGCCCGTGCCCAGCGTGGAGCCGGCACCCGCCCGGTTCTCGACGACGATGCTCTGGTTCAGGCGCGGGCGCAGTTCCTCGGCGATGAGGCGCGCGATGACATCGGTGGATCCACCGGGCGCAAAGGGCACGACGAGCCGGATCGGCCGCTCGGCGGGCCACGCGCCCTGGCTCCACGCCGCCCAGGGGGCGGCGGTCAGCGCGGCAGCGGCCAGCAGTTGCCTGCGGCGCAGGCCGAAGGACTCGACTTCGTCGGGGCGGGTGATGCTCATGTCCAGGGTCTCCAGGGGCAGGTAGTGCGACGGCTCAGGCCACGGCCCGCAGCGCGAGGAGCGCGTTGCGCGGTCCGGAAGGGTCGGGCCAGGCTACCTTCCAATGTACTGCGCCGGCTGCCGCCGCCGGCGGGTCTGCGATCATCGGTGCGATGAAGAACGACCCGGTTCCCCCCTGGCACCCCGACACCCGCGTGCTGCACGACGACGCCGCGCTCGCCGACGAGGCGGGCGTGGTGCCCGCCATCCACTACAGCGCCACCTTCCGGGCGCGCGACGCCGCCGAGTTCGCCGAGATGGCAGGCCGACCAAGGCACCCGGCCTACTACACGCGCTACGGCAACCCGGTGCACCAGCGCGTGGCGGCCGTCCTGGCCGGGCTGGAGGGCACCGAGACCGCCCTGGTCACCGGCTCCGGCATGGGCGCCATCAGCACCACGCTGCTGGCGCTGGTTTCGGCAGGCGACCACGTCGTGGCGCAGACGCGCCACTACATGAGCACGGCCAAGCTGCTGGACGAGGTGCTCCCGCGCTTCGGCGTGCAGACCAGCATCGTGGAACAGAGCGACACCGCGGCGATCAGCAACGCGATCCGCCCGAACACGCGGCTGATCCTGGTGGAGACGCCCGCCAACCCGACGCTGGTGCTGACCGACCTCGCGGCGGTGGCCCGCCTGGCGCGCGAGCACGGCATCACCACGGTGTGTGACAACACCTTCGCCTCGCCGCTGAACCAGCAGCCGCACGCGCTGGGCATCGACGTGGTCGTGCACAGCGCCACCAAGCTGCTCGGCGGGCACCACGACCTGACGGCCGGCGCCATCTGCTGCACGCACGCGCTGGCAGAGAAGATCTGGCGCATGCACATCACGCTGGGCTCGGTGCTGTCGCCGATGGACGCCTGGCTGCTGCTGCGCGGGCTGCGTACGCTGGCCGTGCGCGTGGCGCGCATCAACGCGAGCGCGCTCGAGCTCGCGCGCTGGCTGCAGGAGCAGCCGCAAGTCGAGCGCGTGCACTACCCCGGCCTCGAGAGCCACCCGCAGCACGCGCTGGCGCAGGCGCAGATGAAGGGCGGCGGACCGGTGATCGCCTTCGCCGTCCGCGGCGACTACACTGCCACCAGCTGCTTCGTCGCCGCGCTCCAACTGCCCAAGCACGCCGTCAGCCTGGGCGGGGTGGATTCCCTCATCGTGCACGCCGCGGCCATGTGGGCCGGCACGATGAGCGACGCGCAGATGCAGGCCGCCGGCATCGCACCGAACTTCGTGCGCTTCTCGGTCGGGCTCGAACACCACGACGACCTGAAGGCAGATCTGGCGCGCGCCTTGGCGCAGGTCCCGGCTGCGGATGCGCCCCACCCCAAGGCCTGAATCCCACGATCCCCACCGCGGGCAGCCCTCCAGGCGCCGCGTCCATGCTGCCCGCCATGCCCAACCGCCCCGCCCTGCTGTCCCTCGCCCTGCTGCTCGCGGCCCTGTGGCTGGCGGCCTGCTCGCCCAAGCCTCCGGCGCCCGAGCCTGTGCGCGCCGTGCGCGTGATGACCGTGGCCCCGGACGCCGCGGGCGGCGTGCAGGAGTACGCCGGTGAAGTGCGCGCGCGCATCGAGTCGCGGCTGGGCTTCCGCGTCGCCGGCAAGCTGGTGGCACGGTCGGCCGAGGTGGGCCAGCGCGTGCGCCCGGGTCAGGGCCTGGCGCAGCTCGATCCCGCCGACCTGCAGCTCCAGCAGGAGGCCGCCCAGGCCGCGCTGCGCGCCGCGCAGGCGGCCCACGACTTCGCCGCCGCCGATTTCAAGCGCTACCAGGAGCTCCAGGCCCAGGGCTTCATCAGCGCCACGGAACTGGAGCGCCGCGAGACCGGCCTCCAGGCGCAGCGCGCCCAGCTCGACCAGGCGCGCGCCCAGGCCAGGACGCAGGGTAACCTGACGTCCTACTCGGTGCTGACGGCGCCGGCCGCCGGTGTGGTGACAGCCACCGAGGCAGAGGTGGGCGCCGTGCTCGCCACCGGCACGCCGGTGTTGCGGCTGGCGCACGACGGTCCGCGCGACGTGGCCTTCACCGTGCCCGAAGACGCCGTGACGGGCCTGCGCGCCCTGCTCGGCCAGCGCGACGCGCTGCGCGTGCGCGCCTGGGGCCAGGCCACGGCGCTGCCGGCCACCGTGCGCGAGGTGGCCGCGGCCGCCGACCCGGTGACGCGCACCTTCCTCGTGCGCGCCGACATCGGCCCGGCCCCTGCGCAGTTGGGCCAGACCATGACGGTGCAGCTCGACCTGCCGCGCCGCGAGGCGGCCGCGCGCCTGCCGCTCACCGCCGTGATGCGGCAGCAGGGCCAGGACGCCGTATGGGTGCTGGACGCGGCGAGCATGACGGTGAAGGTGCAGCCCATCGTCGTGGCCGGCGCCGACGGCAATTCGGTCATGGTGGCCAGCGGCCTGCAGCCGGGCCAGCGCGTGGTGACCGCAGGCGTGCATACGCTGACGCCGGGCCAGAAGGTGAAACTGTTCGACGAAGCCCGGGCCACGAACGCTGCTTCCGCGTCGGCGCCCGCCCCGGCCGCCAGCCGCTGACCCGGGCGCGAGCATCCGCATGCAAGACACCGCCCAGGCCGCGCAGGCCGCCAGTACGCCCTCGCGCTTCAACATCTCGCGCTGGGCGCTCGAGCACCCGGCACTCACGCGCTACCTGATGGTGGTGCTGATGGTGCTGGGCTTCGCGGCCTACTTCCAGCTCGGGCAGGACGAGGACCCGCCCTTCACCTTCCGCGTCATGGTCGTGCAGGCCTTCTGGCCCGGCGCCAGCGCGCAGCAGATGGCCGAGCAGGTGACCGACAAGATCGAGAAGACGCTGCAGGAGGTGCCGCACGCCGACGTCATCCGCAGCTACACCAAGCCCGGCGAGAGCCTGACCCTGCTGCAACTGAAGGACAGCTCCCCCCCGAAGGAAGTGCCCGACAGCTGGTACCAGGCGCGCAAACGCGTGGGCGACATGCGCAGCACGCTGCCGCAGGGCGTGATCGGCCCGGTCTTCAACGACAACTTCGGCGACGTCTACGGCAGCATCTTCGCGCTGCGCTCCGACGGCTTCAGCCGCGAGGAGACACGCCGCTTCGCCGAGCGCGTGCGTCAGCAGCTGCTGCGCGTGCCGGACGTGGCCAAGGTCGAGATCTTCGGCGCCCAGGCCGAGAAGGTGTTCGTCGAGATCTCGCACCGGCGCCTGGCGCAGCTCGGCCTGGACATGAACCAGGTCATCGCCCAGATTGGCGCGCAGAACGCAGTGGAAGGCGCGGGCGTGCTCAACGCCGGCACCGAGAACCTGCAGTTGCGCGTAGCCGGACAGTTCAACTCGGTGGAGGAGCTCGCTCGCCTGCCCATCCGCGCCGTCAACCCGGCCACGGGCGCCGGCAGCACCCTCAAGCTCTCGGACATCGCCACGGTGCGGCGCGACTACGCCGACCCGCCCTCGGTCAAAGTGCGCCACCAGGGCCGGGAGGTGGTGGCCCTGGGGGTGAGCATGGCCAAGGGCGGCGACATCATCGCCCTGGGCAAGGCCCTGGGCGGGGCCGTGGCCCGCATCCAGGCCGACCTGCCCGCGGGCATGGACATCGAGCGAGTCCAGGACCAGCCGGCCGCCGTGAGCAAGTCGGTCAACGAGTTCGTGAAGGTGCTCGTCGAGGCCATCGTCATCGTGCTGGCGGTGAGCTTCATCAGCCTGGGTCTGCACACGCGGCCGCTGCGCGTGGACGTCTGGCCGGGGCTGGTGGTGGCGATCACCATCCCGCTGGTGCTGGCCATCACCTTCGTGACGATGTTCTACTGGGGCGTGGGGCTGCACAAGATCAGCCTGGGCAGCCTGATCATCGCCCTGGGCCTGCTGGTGGACGACGCCATCATCGCGGTCGAGATGATGGTGCGCAAGCTCGAGGAGGGTTACGACCGCGCCCGCGCCGCCACCTTCACCTACGAGCTGGTGGCGATGCCCATGCTCACGGGCACGCTCATCACGGCGGCGGGCTTCCTGCCCATCGGCCTGGCCAAGAGCATGACCGGGGAGTACACCTTCGCGATCTTCGCCGTGACCTGCGCGGCGCTGCTGATCTCGTGGGTCGTCTCGGTGTACTTCGTGCCCTACCTGGGCTGGCGGCTGCTGCGCAACCGCGCCCAGGCCGGGGGCGGGGCGCACGAGCTGTTCGACACGCCCTTCTACAGCCGCTTCCGCCGCCTGGTGGACGCCTGCGTGCGCCACCGCTGGATCACCATCGCCGTGACGCTGGGCATCTTCGCGTTGGGCCTCGCCGGCATGGGCAAGGTGCAGCAGCAGTTCTTCCCCGACAGCAGCCGCCCTGAGGTGCTGGTGGACCTGTGGCTGCCCGAGGGCAGCACCCTCGAGCAGAGCGACGCGATCGCCCGCCGCTTCGAGGCCCGCATGATGAAGGAGCCCGGCGTGGCCAGCGTCACCACCTGGGTGGGCTCGGGCGTGCCGCGCTTCTACCTGCCGCTGGACCAGGTGTTCCCGCAGGCCAACGTCAGCCAGGCCATCGTGCTGCCCCAGGGCCTGGCCGAGCGCGAAGCGCTGCGCCAGCGCCTGCCGGCGCTGCTGGCCACGGAGTTCCCCGAGGTGCGCGGCCGCGTCAAGCTGCTGCCCAACGGGCCGCCGGTGCCCTACCCGGTGCAGTTCCGCGTGGTGGGGCCCGACGCCACCCAGGTGCGCGCCTGGGCCGACCAGGCCAAGGAGATCCTGCGCGCCAACCCCCAGATGCGCGGCGTCAACGACAACTGGAACGAGCCGATCAAGGTGCTGCGCCTGGAGGTCGACCAGGACAAGGCGCGCGCCCTGGGCGTGACGAGCCAGGCCATCGCGCAGGCCTCGCGCACGCTCTTCTCGGGCACGACCATCGGCCAGTACCGCGAGGGCGACCGCCTGATCGACATCGTGCTGCGTCAGCCGCTGGAGGAGCGCAAGGCCATCACCGACCTCGGTAACGCCTACCTGCCCACGGCCGGCGGCCGCAGCGTGCCGCTGGCGCAGGTGGCGAAGGTGAGCTTCACCTGGGAGCCTGGCGTGCTGTGGCGCGAGGGCCGCGACTACGCCGTCACCGTTCAGGGCGACGTCGTCGAGGGCATGCAGGGCCCCACCGTCACCTTCCAGGTCTGGCCCGAGCTGCAGAAGCTGGCCGAGCGCATGCCGCCCGACTACGGCATCCAGATCGCCGGCGCCGTGGCCGAGAGCAGCAAGGGCCAGGGCTCGATCGCGGCCGGCGTGCCCGTCATGCTGTTCATCATCTTCACCCTGCTGATGCTGCAGTTGCAGAGCTTCAGCCGCTCGATGCTGGTCTTCCTGACCGGCCCCATGGGCATCGCCGGCGTGGCGGGCGCGCTGCTGTTGCTGGACCGGCCCTTCGGCTTCGTGGCACTGCTGGGCGTGATCGCGCTGATGGGCATGATCATGCGCAACTCGGTGATCCTGATCGACCAGATCGAGCAGGACCGGCGCGCCGGCGTGCCTGCATGGGACGCCGTCGTCGAGGCGGCGGTGCGGCGCTTCCGCCCCATCGTGCTGACGGCCGCGGCCGCCGTGCTGGCCATGATCCCGCTCAGCCGCAGCGTCTTCTGGGGGCCGATGGCGGTGGCCATCATGGGCGGACTGGTCGTCGCCACGGCGCTGACGCTGCTCGCGCTGCCGGCCATGTATGCGGCGTGGTTCCGGGTCGAGCGGCCGGCAGCGCCGCGCGATGCGAGCGCACAGCGATGAAGGCGCCGCCGGCGCCCTGCGGCTTGGTGCGCTGCCGGACCAGCTCTTTACCAGCGCAGTCCAGGACTCGCCTGCCTTGAGCGTTGCCCACACGTCGGCAAAGGCCTCGGTCGGCATGTCCGGATGACGCACGATGTTGTGCGGCTGTCCGGTGAGTTCCTCGCTCTCGAAGCCACGGACCTCGATGAACGCTTCGTTGGCATAGGTGAGGTAGCTCTGCGTGTCGGTGACCGACATCAGCGTCACGTCGTCGGGAAGATCGTACTCGCGTTGCGTGACCGGTTGGTTGATGCGCATTCGAAGCGTCGAAACTCAGGGTGCGACTGGCGTCGTCCGTCGCCTCTTGTGGAGCATGGGACGACACCGGGGCGGCCAATCCGTGCGCAAAACGTGAAGAAACGGTGCAGCCTTCGCGATCGAGGCCGCGGCGCACCCAGTTCCGGCCACGGGCCGGGGCTCACGCCTGCTCAGGACGCCTTCTCGAGGATGTGCACCGCGCAGGCGGCCTCGTCGAAGCCGATGACGCCGCCGCCGTTCTCGATCAGCCCGAGCCGGGCGCCGGCCACCTGGCGCGCCCCGGCCTCGCCGCGCAGTTGCTGCACGACCTCGTGCACCATCGACAGCCCGGTGGCTCCCACCGGGTGGCCCTTCGAGACCAAGCCGCCGGAGAGGTTGACGGGCAGGCCGCCGCCGAGCGCCGTGGCGCCGGACTCGACGAAGGGACCGCCCTGGCCGTCAGGACAGAAGCCCAGCATCTCGAGCTGGTAGATTTCGCAGAAGGAGGTCGCGTCGTGCAGCTCGACCAGGTCGATGTCCTGCGGCTGCAGGCCGGTGGCGCGCCAGGCCTTCTGCGCCGCCACGCGCGACAGCCCCGGCTCGTCCAGGCGCCGGTACTTGCCGCCGGAGAGCTGGCTTGTTCGCACCTTGACGGCGCGGGCGCGGGCGGCGGGCGGGAAGTCCTGCAGCGCATCGGCCGAGCACAGCAGCGCCGCCGCCGCGCCGTCGCCCAGCGGCGAGCACATCGCGCGCGTCAGCGGCCAGCTGATCTCGCGGTCGGCCAGCACCTGCTCGACGCTGAGCTCGAAGCGGTACTGCGCCTTGGGGTTGAGGCTGCCATGGTGGTGGTTCTTCGACGCCGCCACGGCGATCTGCCGCTGCGTCGTACCGTGGCGCTGCATGTGCCAGGCGGCCTGCATCGCATAGGTGTCCATGTACAGCGTGCGCCCGGGGCCGGTCTCGAAGGGCTTGCCGGCCTCGCGCCCGGCCTCGGTGTAGTAGTCGAGCCAGCGCTGGCGGTCGAGCTGGTCGATGCCGGTGGCGAAGATTGCGGCCACGCGCTCAGGGTTGTCAGGGCTGACGAGCTTCTCGACCCCCAGCGCGAGGCTGACGCGCGCCTGGCCCGAGAGCACGTCCTTCCACGCGCCATGGAAGGCGAAGGACGCAGTCGCGCAACCGCCCTCGACGTTGATCATCGGCACCCGCTCGGGAAAGAGCCCCTGCTCCACCAGCGGTGTGAAGCAGACCTGGCCGCGGATGCCGCCCTGGCCCCACTGCCCCATGCCGCAATTGCCGAACCAGGCCTGCTCGATCAACCCCGCATCGCCGGGTGCCAGGCCCGCGTCGGCCAGCAACTCGAGGTAGGCCTGTCGCACCAGGTCGTGGAAGCTGCGGTCGGCCTGCTTGCCGAAGGGGGTGCAGGAGGAGGCGATCACGTACACGTCGGTCATGGCGGCTGCTTCGTCAACGCCGGACATCGAACCGGCAGTGCGCAGCATACCCGGCCACCCCGGGTGACCGCCGCACCGGGCGAGGTGCCGACCTGCCTACACTCCCGCCACCGCGGCCGCCTGCTCACGCAGGCCGGGCAGCGCGGCGTCACAGGAGAAGGAACCATGCCCACCGACATCGTGCTGGCCGCCGGCGCCCGCACCCCCTTCGGCGACTTCGGCAAGTCGCTGCGAGACGTGCCGCTGCACGTGCTGGGCGTGCATGCCGTCCAGGCCTGCATCGCCCGCGCCGGGCTGGAGCCCTCGCAGGTGGACCACCTCGTCTTCGGCAACACCGCGCCGGTGGACCACGACGGCCTGTTCATCAGCCGCAAGGTCGCGCTGACGGCCGGCCTGCCCGAGGAGAGCGCCTCGCTCGGCGTGGTGCGCGCCTGCGGCACCGGGCTGCAGGCCATCGTCAGCGCGGCACAGCAGATCACGTCCGGCCACAGCGCGATCGCGGTGGCCGCCGGGGCCGAGAACTACTCGCGCGTGCCCTACCTCGCGCACGAGATGCGCTGGGGCGCCGGGCGCGGGCCGGTGACCCTGGTCGATGGGCTGGACTACATCTACCGCTGCCCCTTCACGCGCGAGCTGATGGGCGACACGGCCGAGAACCTGGCCGAGCGCCACGGCTACCGGCGCGAGGACATGGACGCCTGGGGCCTGATGAGCCAGCAGCGCGCTGGCGCGGCCATGGCCGCGGGCTTCCTCGCGCGGCAGATCGCGCCGATCGAGGTGCCGGCCGGCGGCCGAGGCGGCGCCACGCGCCTGTTCGAGCACGACGAGTTCCCGCGGCCGCAGGTGACGCTGGACAAGCTCGCCTCGCTGAAGCCGGCCTTCCGCCACGACGGCCGCGGACAGGTCACGGCGGGCAACTCCAGCGGCGTGACCGACGGCGCGGCCGCGCTGCTGGTGGCCGACGGTGCCGCCGCGCGGGCCGCCGGCGTCCGCGCCGAAGCGCGGCTGGTGGACTGGGCCGTCGTGGGCGTGCCGCCCGAGATCATGGGCGCCGGCCCGGTGCCGGCGATCCGGCGCCTGCTGCAGCGCCAGGGCCTGACGGTGGCCGAAATCGACTACTTCGAGATCAACGAGGCCTTCGCCGTCGTCAACCTGCACGCCGAGCGCGAGCTGGGCATCCCGCGCGCGCGCACCAACCTCTACGGCGGCGGCATCAGCATCGGCCACCCGCCCGGCGCCACCGGCCTGCGCATGGCCATGACGGCCCTGCACCACCTGGCCGACACCGGCGGGCGCCGGGCCGTGCTCAGCATGTGCCTGGGCTCGGGCATGGGGATGGCGGCCTTGGTGGAGAACCTGGTGCGCTGAGGCGCACAGCCCAACGGAAAGAAGAGCCAGGCCGGCGTGCACTGGACCGCGAGCCTGGGTCAGGCGCCGCGGTGACCCAGGTGACGGGAGATCGCTGCAGCGGTCTCGACCACGATCGGCGCAAGTTGCTGCTGCAACTCGGGCGTCATGCGGTCGGCAGGGCCGGAGATGCTGATCCCCGCAAACACACGCCCCGACGCATTACGGATCGGGGCGGCCACGCAACGCACGAACAATTGCAGTTCCTCGTGGTCGAAGGCATGGCCGCGCTGTCGGATCTCGCGGTACTCGCGATCCAGCGCTTCGATGCTCGTGATCGTGTGCGGCGTATAGGCCTGCAAACCCTCCGCGCAGACCCGGCGCACGACATCTTCGGGCAGGAAGGCGCCGACGGCCTTGCCCACACCGGTGCAATGGATAGGGGCGGTCTCGAGACGCGCGCTCAGACGCTTGCGCGGCTCGTCAGCCTCGCCGCGCTCGATCAGCACCACCGCGTGCCCGTTGAACACCCCGAGGTGCACCGAGGCCCCGCACTGCCGAGCCAGTTGATCGACGAATGGTTGGGCCTCCCGGTGCAGGTCCATGTTGGCCAGCGACAGGCTGCCAAGTTCGTACAGGCCGATGCCGAGCATGTAGCCGCCGCCCTTGACGTCCTGCTCGATGAAGCCGATTTCCTTCAGCGCACCCAGGATGCGGTGGACCGTAGCGCGAGGCAGCCCGGTTCCCGCAGCGATCTGGGCCAGCGTCAGCCGGCGCGCTGCGGTGGAAAAACACTGCAGCACGTCCATCATCCGCCGGTAGGACTGGATGCGGTTCTTGTCGTCGGCGCTCGCGCGCTCCGCCTTCATCTCCATGGGCCGATGATAGGAGGTGGCACGGTCCCGCCCGGTGAACCCCATGCGCGCGCCTGCCTCGCGACAGCTCAGCGCGCGCGCCGGCCCCACCAGGGCCGCGACAGCACGAGCAACCAGATCGCAATGGCCGCCACGCCAAGCACCGCGGCGATCGGCCGCTCGAAGAAGCCCAGGAAACGGCCGTCGGCGATGACCATCGAGGTCAGGAAATTGCGCTCGACCATCGGCCCGAGCACGAGGCCAAGGATGATGGGCCCGATGGGTACCGCCAGCCGGTCGAGCGCGAAGGCGAACACACCGAAGGCCAGCATCACGCCAATGTCGAAGGTGGAGTTGTTGATGGCGAACGAGCCGACCACGCAGCACAGCAAGATGACCGCGGCAAGCTGGTGGCGGGGGATGCGCAGCAGCGGCGCGGCAAGGCGGATAGCCAGCCACCCCAGCGGCAGCAAGGCCAGGTTGGCCAGGATGAAGACGAGGTAGATGGCGTACAGCGTTGGCGCCTGCGTCTCGAACAACTGGGGCCCCGGGTTCAGGCCCTTCATCACCAGCACCCCGACGGCGATCGCGGTCACGGCATCTCCCGGGATGCCGAACACCAGGGCGGGCACCCAGGCGCCGCTGAGCGCGGCATTGTTCGACGCGCCCGCCTCGATGACACCCTCGGGATGCCCGGTGCCGAACTTCTCGGGCGTCTTCGAGAAGCGCCTGGCCATCGCGTAGCTGATCCAGGCGCCCAGGTCGCCACCTGCGCCAGGCAGCACTCCGATCAGGGTTCCCGTGGCCGAGCCGCGAGCGACATTGCGGCGATAGCGCACGATCAAGCCTGCGACGCCGTCGAACACGCGACCCACGGCCTGCGGGATGTCGGGCAGGCGTGCGCCCGCGGCGTCGCTGACGAGATTGCGCAGGATCTCGCAGACGGCGAACATCCCGATCATGATCGGGATGAAGTTCAGTCCACCCATCAGTTCGGTGAAGCCGAGGTCGAAACGAGGTGTGCCTGTCACTCCGTCCATGCCCACCGTCGACAGGAACAACCCGATCAGCAGCGCGATCATGCCGCGAAGAAGATCGCTCGAAGAGACGAAGGCCGCGCATGAAAGGCCGATGACCGCGAGCCAGAAGTACTCGAAGCTGGAGAAGCGCAGCGCGAAGCCAGCCAGGAGAGGAGCCGCGACGATCAGCACGAGCGCCCCTGCAAGCCCGCCGATGACCGAGGAGACGAGGCTGCTGCCCAGGGCCTGCGCCGCCAGGCCGCGCCGGGTCATCGCGTAGGTTTCGTCGGTGTAGGCGGCCGACGCCGGTGTTCCGGGCATGCGGATGAGGCAGCCCGGAATGTCGCCCGCGGTGATCGCCATCGCGGTGCACGCGACGATGGCCGACACCGCCGCGAGGGGCGGCATGAAGAAGGTCACGGGCACCAGCAATGCCGTGGCCATGGTCGCCGTCAGGCCGGGGATCGCGCCGACGAACAAGCCGAAGACCGATGCCAGCAGGATCACCAGCACCAGTTGCAGATCGGCCAGCATGCCGATCGCGGTCGAGAACTGCTCGACGAAGACGCCCATGTCAGATGAGCCCCTGCAGCCAGCCTGCAGGCACCGGGACCTTCAAGAGCTTCGCGAAGCCGAAGTAGACGATGGCCGTGGACGCGGCGGTGGTCAGCAGGGACCGCCGCCAGGGCTCACCGACAAGGCCGAGGAACACCAGCATGAACACGGGCATGCAGACGAGAAAGCCCACTCGCTCGAGCAGGAAGCCGACCAGGGTCAGCCCGAGCAGCATCCAGGCGATCGCAAGGCGAATGCGCAGCGCGGACACAGGCGGTGCCGGCGGCAGGGTGCCCGCGGCTCTGTCTTGCGCGGGCATGGACGCTTGCGCACGCACACTGGCACCCGCCGGCGGCATACGACCCGCCAGCGCACGCCACACCATCGCCACGCCACAGCCGGCCAGGCCGATGCCCACCCACATCGGGAAGAAGCCCGGCCCGTAGGCCTGCGCCGGGATCGCCGGCAGCCTGCCGGCAACCCAGGCGATCCAGATCCCCGCCACCGACAGCGCAAGCCCGAAGGCCAGGTCGGCGCGCGAACTGCGCGGCGACCGGGCAGCCTCGGCGCCAGGCTTCACTTGGCCAATCCTGCTGCCCGGGCGGCCACGCCGAAGCGCGCCTCGGCCTGTGCGAGATAGGCAGCGAAGCCAGCCGGGTCAGCGTACTCGACGCCGAACTTGCGCGCATCCATCAGCTTCTTGAACTCAGGATCGTTGATCACCTTGCGCAGCGCTTCGCCAAGGCGGGCCGTGACGTCGGCTGGCAGCCCCCTGGGGCCTGCAACGCCACGCCAGGCGCCGAGGCTCCAGTCGACACTGAGTGACTCCTTGATCGTCGGCACTTCCGGGTAGGCAGGGTCGCGTACCGGCTTCATGATGGCGATCGAGCGCACCCGCCTGGCATCAACCATGGTCTGGGCTTCGGGCATCGTCGTCGCGACGACGTCGATCGCGCCCGAGGTCAACAGCTGAAGGGAAGGCGCCGAACCCTCCGACGGCACCCAGGGCATGGCAGAGACCGGGCGCTGCAGCGAGGTCAGCAGCCCGGCCACCGATAGGTGGGCCAGCCCGCCGAGATTCGCGCCCGAGGCCTTGATCGCGCCCGGCTTGGCGGCCACCGTGTCCATCAGCTCCTTCATCGTCCTCGGTCCGTTGTCGGCCCGCACGTGGATGCCCACGGGATCGGTGTTGTAAAGCGCCAGCGGCGTGTAGTTCGCGTGGGTCAACTGCGAGGTGCCGAGCCACTTGTACAGCGAGAGCTCGGTGGTCACGACGCCCAACGTGTAGCCGTCGGGGCGGGCATTGGCAATCTCGGTGTGCCCGACGATGCCGCCGCCGCCCGTGCGGTTGACGACATTGACAGGCTGCCTCAACTCCTTCTCGAGCAGCGTCGCGACAAAGCGCGCAGTGGCGTCCGTGCCGCCGCCGGCCGCCCAGGGTACGACGAGCGTGATCGGTCGCTCCGGGTAGGCCGCCAGGACTGGGGCAGCGCCGGCCACGGCCAGCGAGAAGGTCGCGAGCACAAGGCGCAGCCGGACGCGCGCGCTGCGGCCCTGGACTTGACCGGGTTCTGGAGCTGTGGGCTTCATGGTGATCCTTCCTTGGCAGGCGTGATGAAGGGGTCGTCGGTCGGGGTGTCCAAGGTCAAGCTGCTGCGCATCTCTCCCTCGGAACTCAGCGATGTCCGGATTGCGGAATAGTTGACCATAGTCCGGAACGCTGGAAGAATCGTAGGCACCGGCCCAGACCCTGTCAACCCGTTCGAACCCGGGCTTACCCGGGGCAAGCCCGTCCGGTCCGCAGCTCAGACCGCCCCGTCATCCTCCACCCAGAAAGCCGTCCGATGTCTTTCGACAAGCACCACAAGCCCGACCTGCGCGACGTCCTGCAAGGCGTCCTGCCTCCCGTGACCCTGCCCTTCGACGCCGAAGGCCGACTCGTGCGCCACGCCATGCGCGAGCAGATCGACCTGATCGTGCATGCCGGCGCGAACGGGGTGGTCGCAGGCGGGAGCACCGGCGAAGGGCACACCCTGTCCGACGCTGAATTCGTCGATGCCATGAACGACGCCTACGAGGCCACCGCGGGCCGCGTGCCCTTCCTGGCCGGGCTGATCGTCAACAGCACCATCCAAGCCATCCGCCGCACCAGGGCCCTCGGGGACATGAAGCTCGCGGCGCTGCAGGTCACGCCGGTGCACTACCTGTTCAAGCCTGATGACCGGGCCACGATCCAGCACTTCCGCACGATCTGGGAGGAGACCGGCGTGCCCATCATCATCTACAACGTCATCCCCTGGAACTACCTCAGCGTGGACCTGATGCTGCGCATCATGGACGAGGTGCCGGGGGTCATCGGCATGAAGCAGAGCAGCGGGGACCTGAAGTCGCTTTCCGACCTGCTGCTGAACCACAAGGCCCCCAACATCGTGCTCAGCGGCATCGACGCCCTGCTCTACCCGGGCTTCGCGCTCGGCATGCACGGCGCCATATCGGCACTCACGAGCGCCGTGCCCGGGCCGGTGGTGAAGCTGCGCCGGATGGTCCACGAGGGTCGGCACGACGAGGCGCGGGCGCTGCACTTCCACCTCAACCGGCTCTGGAACACGCTGCCGCACGAGATCCTGCCGGGTTGCGTGAAGTACATCCAGCACCTGCAAGGCCTGCCGCTGTACCACCCGCGGGCGCCGATGGTCGGGCCCGACGAGGGACTGCGCGCGCGCATCGCCCAGGTGCTCACGCCTGTGCTCGCGGCTTGAGACCCCTGGGACGTCAGTCCCCAGCCCGTGGCGCCAGCATCCGGTACAGCACGTGCGGCGCCGCCGTCGACCCGGGAGGTTCGGGACGCTCGCCAAGGAGTTCCGCCCCGATCTTCTCCATGGCGCGGCGCGAGCGCAGGTTGTCGAGGCCGACCTCGAAGCGGACCTCGCGCGCGAAGCCGAAGGCGTGGTCCAGCATGAGACGCTTGATCTCGGCGTTCGCAGGGCCGCCCCAGAGGCGGCGCACGAGGAAGGTGTAGCCGATCGTGACGATGCGGGCTCGCGCGTCCCACTGGTAGTAGCGCGAGGAACCCACCAGTTCTCCATTGGCACGGTCGATCGCGACCAGCGCGCCCCCACAGGCCAGGCCCGACGCGACGAAACGCTCGAACACCGGTCGCTGCCAGCGCGTGGCCTCGGGGTGCAGCGCCCAGATCAGCGGATCGGACGCCGCCGCGTGCAGGGCATCGAAGTCGTCCGCGCGCAAGGGACGCAACACAATCGCAGGCCCCTCCAAGCGGGGCTGCAGATCAGGTGGATTCAGCATAAGTCCTGATCTTCCTTGATGACGGGCGTCTTGCCAAGCAGCAGGCGGGACGCGCGGCCGTCTTTGCCGCCTTTGCCGCGGCAGGCGCCTACACTGAGAGCGTGAGCGCGATTCCCCGATGCACGCCTTGCGCGCCAACACACTCCGTCTCGTCGTTGCAAGTCTTCGCCATCGTCCGAGCCATGGCTTTGGTTTGCGTCTGGATCCGGGTCGTCTGGACGCGTCCTTCGAGCACGGCGGAACAACTCCCTGGCTCTGAGGTTCGCACTGACCTCGGATACACGTCCAGATGATCGACCTGCCACCGCCCCCCCGCCGCACGGCACTGGTGCTGGAAGGCACCGGCCCGGGCGCGACTCTGGACAAACTCTACGAACT
>JBILNB010000155.1:0-3209 GCA_044375195.1 Rubrivivax sp.
CCGCGCGACCTGCGCTACCGCTTCGCCTGGACCTTCCCGCTGGTGTTCTCGCCGCACGACCGCAAGACGCTGTACGCGGGCGGCAACCGCGTCTTCCGCACCCGCGACGAGGGCACGAGCTGGACCGCGATCTCGCCCGACCTGAGCCTGAACGACGCCGGGCGCCAGGGCCACTCCGGCGGCGAGATCACGCGCGACACCGCCGGCGCCGAGGTGCACGCCACCTGCGCCTGCGTCACGCCCTCGCCGCACCGGCCGGGTGAGATCTGGGCCTCCACCGACGACGGGCTGGTGCACGTCACGCGCGACGACGGCGCGAGCTGGACCCACGTCACGCCGCCGGGAATGCCCGAACTCGCCTACGTGGGCTGCGTCGAGATCGCGGCGCACGACGCCGACACCGTCTACGTCAGCGCCACGCGCTACAAGCTCGCCGACTACCGGCCCTGGCTGTTCCGCAGCCGTGACGGCGGCCGGCGCTGGCAGGACATCAGCGGCGACTTCCCGCGCGACGAGATCACGCGCGTCATCCGCGCCGACCCCGTGCGCCCGGGGCTGCTGTTCGTCGGCACCGAGACCGGGGTGTTCTTCAGCGCCGACGACGGCGCGCACTGGCGCCGCCTGCGCGGCGGGCTGCCGGTGGTGCCGGTCTACGACCTGAAGATCAAGGGCAGCGACCTCGTGGCGGCGACGCACGGCCGCGCGTTCTGGATCCTCGACGACATCGGCCCGCTGCGCGCGCTCGACCCGGGGCGCGGCGGCGTGCAGCTGGTGCCGCCGCGCGCCACCGTGCGCACGCGCCTGAGCTGGAGCGCCGGCAGCGGCTACGCGAAGCAGGGCTTGAGCTACGGGCCCGCCTTCGGCATCGGCGGCGGCAGCGAGATGGTCGTCGAGGCCGACGGGACCGCCCGGCGCCGCTTCCTGGACACGGGCGAGAACCCGCCCGCGGGCGCGCTGCTGCACTACCTGCTGCCCGAGGGTTTCGACGGCGTGGTGCGGCTGACGGTGCTCGACGCGCGCGCCCGGGTGGTGCGCGTGCTCGCAAGCGACGACGAGGGCCTGGCGCCCGCGCGCCGGCCGGGCACGAAGCCCGGGCTGAACCGCGTCGTCTGGGACCTGCGCCACCAGGGCCCGCTGCGCCTGGACCTGACGCTGTCGGACCGGCGCAACCGGCCGCTGACCGACGAGTCCGACGAGATCGCCGGGCCGGCGGTGGTGCCGGGGCGCTACACCGTCTTGCTGGAGTGCGGGCCGGCGGCGGGCGCAGGCGGTGCTTCGCCGGGCGTCGCGTCAGGCTGGACGCCCACGCTGCGCCTGGAGGCGGCCTTCGATGTCGTCAAGGACCCGCGCGTTGGCACGCCGCAGCGCGCCCTCGAGCGCCAGCACGCGCTGCTGGAGCGCCTGTACGCCGCCTGGGGCCGCGTCAACGAGGGCGTGAACCGGCTGCGGCGGCTGAAGCGCCAGCTGCGCGCGCTGCAGCCGCGCCTGGCGGGGGCGCACGCGGCGCTCGCGCCACGGGCCCAGGCGCTGCACGACGCCCTGGCGGCCGTCGAGGCCGAGCTCGTCGACCCGCACCGCGAGTCGCCGCGCGACGTGCTGCGTCACCGCGCCGGCGTGAACGACGCCATCGCAGACCTCGTCAGCGTGGTTGCGATCGCGGACGAGGCACCCACGCGCCCTTCGCGCGAGGTCGCGGCCGAGGTGCTGGCCCACGCCGACGCGGAGCTCACGCGCCTGCGAGCGCTCGAGCGCGGCGAACTGGCCGCGCTGAACCGGGCCTTGCGCGCTGCAGGGGTCGAGGTCGTCGGGGTCTAGCCCGCCGCCCGCAGCGCCAGCGCGCGCTGCGCGGCCGGGCGCGCCAGGCAGCGCGCGTGCCAGGCGCTCAGGTGCGGGTGGGCTTCGCCGCCGAGCTCCTTGAATCGCATCAGCACCGCGGCCAGGTTCAGGTCGGCCACGGTGAAGCGGCCACCCACCAGCCAGGGCCGGCTGGCGAGCACGCCGTCGGCGATGGCCAGGCGCTTGGCCAGCGCCTGCAGCGCGGCGGCCACGACGGCGGGGTCGCGCTCGGCCTCGGGCAGGTAGATCATCTGCTGGACCCAAATCCGGGTCTGGCTCTCGATCTCGGTGGCTGCCCACAGCGTCCATTGCAGGACCTGCGCCTCCTCGGCCCAGTCGGCCGGGCCGAGCGTGCCGGCGCCGTGGCGCCGCGCCAGGTACAGGTTGATCGCCAGCGACTCGAAGACGACGGTGCCGTCGTCGTCGACGACCGGAATCGCGCCGTTGGGGTTCAGGGCGAGGAAGGCCGGCTCCTTCAGCACGGGGTCGGTGAAGGAGAGCTTGACGTGCTCGTAGGGCAGGCCGAGCTCCTCGGCGGTCCACAGGGTGCGCAGGGCGCGGGAGGCGGCGATGCCGTAGATCTTCAGGGTCATGGCGGGTCAGGTCGGTGGTCGGATCGGCGCGCGACGGGGCCGGGAGGAATGCCCCGGCCGCGGGCCGGGGTGCGCTGGAGGATTGTCAGGCGGGCAGGGCGGCGCTCACTCCGGCTTCGCCCCCGTGGCCTTGACCACCTGGCGCCACTTCTCGACGTCGGCCACGAGGAAGGCGCGGAACTCCTCCGGTGTGCCGGCGACCACGCGCGAGCCGTCGGGCTCGAGGCGGGCGCGCAGGTCGGGATGCTGCGCCGCCTTCACCGCCACGGCGTGCAGGCGCGCGAGGATGTCGCGCGGCAGGTTGGCCGGCGCGAGCAGGCCGAAGTAGGCCGCGGACTCGTAGCCCGGCAGCACATCGGCGATCGGCGGCACGTCGGGCAGGGCCGGGATGCGGGTCGTGCTCGTCACGCCCAGTGCCTTGACCTTGCCGGCCTTCACCTGGGGCACGGCGTTGATGACCGGGGCGAACATCAGCTTGACCTGGCCGCCCACCACGTCCAGCAGGGCGGGGTTGCTGCCCTTGTAGGGGATGTTGACGATGTCCACGCCGGCGCTCATCTTGAACAGCTCGCCGGCCATGTGGATGGAGGTGCCCAGGCCGCCGACGGCGAAGTCCAGCTTGCCCGGCTGCGCCTTTGCCAGCGCGATCACGTCGCGCGCGTCCTTGCCCGGGAAGTCCTTCGCCGCCACCAGCACGGCCGGTCCGGTGGAGACCTGCGTGACCGGCGTGAAGTCCTTGACCGCGTCGTAGGGCACGCGCGGGCCGTACAGGCCCATGTT
>JBILNB010000156.1:0-3203 GCA_044375195.1 Rubrivivax sp.
CTTCGATCGGCTGGGCGTGCCAAGACTGTCATGACCTCAAACTCTCGAACCGCCCGGTGCGGACCCGCATGCCGGGTGGTGTGGCAGGGGCGCCTCCGATAACGGGGGCCCCCTATGCCGATTTCGGGCCATGTCCCGGTGGCGCAACCCATGGCTTGTTGTGCCGCGCCATCCATCGCAGAGTCGTAAACTGCGGTAAACGATTTGCGGCGGTGTGCTCACGGTGCCGGAGGGCCTTGGCGCCCAGCCGCAGCGTCGCCGCCTACTTCACCCCGTCCACCATGCCCAAGCCGAATCCCTGCCTCAACCGGATCGCTTCTGTCGCCCTCGTCGCTGTCCTTGCCGCCTGTGGCGGCAAGGCCCCGGAGACCCCGCTCCTGTCGGGCCGTTTTCTCGATGGTCCGGTGCAGGGGCTGGGCTATCGCACCGCGTCGCACTCGGGCACCACCGACGCCAACGGCGGCTTCCGTTACAGGGCCGGCGAGAGCGTGACCTTCTCCATCGGCGGGATGGACCTGCCCCCTGTCACCCCCGGTGCGGTGGTGACGCCGTTGGACGTGATGAAGACGAGCAGCCTGGACGACCCCAAAGTCGTGAAGCTGCTGCTGCTGTTGCAGTCTCTGGACGACAACAGCAATCTGGGCGACGGTATCCAGATCCCGCAGGCGGCGCAGGCCTTGTCGTCGACGGCTGGCAGGGCCTTGGCCCAGGCTCTGCAAGACGAGACCGTGACCGCATTCCGCACGACGCTCGGTGCGAATTCGCTCCTCGCGGGCAAGTCGCTCGCGAGCCCCCGGGAGGCCGTGGTCCACTTTGCCAAGACCTTGATGCAGGAGACTCCGAGCCGGTCGTTCACGACCTCGGAGGTCGTCGTTACCCAGGCAGGCGTGGTGAAGGAGGATGGGTCCGCGACCGCGCCCGGGTGGGAGCGGCCGGCCGTCATCCGCTTCGAGGGCTTGAACCTCGATGCGGCGGGCCTCGTGCCCCAGGCTTCCGGCGCCTGCTCGGCGGTGAGCCTCGTCGGGCAGGCGACGAGTACGCGGGTGGAGTTCACCTGCACGCCAGCGAGTGTCGGTTCGCTGACGGTGGCGTTGCAGCAGCAAGGGCAGGTCGTGGCCACCCACAGCGTGGCCGTCGAGGAGCCGCGCGTGTTGCTGTCCACCTCGCTCGGCGATCTGACGCTCGAACTTTCTGCATCCCGAGCGCCGATCACGACGCGCAACTTCCTGAGATACGTGGACGCGGGGTACTACACCAGCACGGTCTTCCACCGAGTCATCAACGATTTCATGGTGCAGGGCGGCGGCTGCATCGTCGCACAGACAGCCGTATTGAATGGCGGCTGCGTCAGCGAATCGAGCACGGTGCGTCTGAAGGGCAACACCTTCCCGGCCATCGACTTGGAGCGCACCAGCACCACAGGGCTCAGCAATGTAGCCGGCACGGTGGCGATGGCCCGCACGGACGTTGAAAAGTCGGCCACGAGCCAGTTCTTCATCAATGTGGTCGATAGGAACAGCAGCTTCTTGGACGCGGACACGAACCCGGACAACCTTGCAGGTTACGCGGTCTTCGGGCGTGTCGTCGAGGGCGCGACCTCGACGCTTCAATCGATCCGCAATGTGACGGTACAGGGAACCCTGCCCGTGAACCCGCCCGTCATCCTCTCGGCCACGCGCGTTCGCTGAGATCGGGCCACGCACCACCGCGTGTTGACGCTGCAAGGCGAGAAGATCTCTCTACCCCGAGGAGGAGCCCGACATGTCCACAGTCGCCCAGATCATCCAGAGCAAAGACAGCGCGCTGCACAGCATCACGGCGGACATCCCCATCAGCGAAGCCCTGGGCGAGATGGCTCGCCTCGAGGTGGACGGCTTGGTCGTCATGGAAGGGCCTGCCCTGGTCGGCATCTTCACCAGCAATGACTACCTGCGCAAGGTCGTCAATGCCGGGTTGGATGCGGCCACTTTGAACGTGGGCGACGTGATGACGCGGCAAGTCGCCGTCGTCGACCTGGCGGCGACGAGTGCCCAGTGCGTGGCGATGATGAGCAAGGGCCGGTTCCGACACCTGCCCGTGATCGATGGCAGTCGGGTCGTGGGCGTCGTCAGCATGCTCGACATCATGAGCTTCAGCATGCGCGGCATCAGCCAGGATGTCGGCGACGACCCGGGCTGGGCATCGGGCCCGACGGACACTCAGCTGTGAGCGCCGCAGTGCCGGCTGGCTTGCCGCTACGATGGACACCAGTGCGAGACGACGTCCTGTCTATCTATGCTCTGTCGCATAGCTTGGCTCGAATTTCACGACGCGATTCGCGAAGGCGCCTCCTTGTGATGCTCCGGTCTGAATGCATGCGTGGCCGGCCTCGGCGCGGTGGCCAGTGGCTAATTCACGGCTCCGACAACCGAGTGGGGGCGCATGGCCACGTCTGAGTGGTCATGGACAGTCGCGCTACTGTGGCGTGGGCGCTCCGAGGGATGCAGTGCAACCGCCAGGATGTCCACGTACTCGGGCGCACCGGCCTCGTGCGCAAAACTGGCCAGCAGTGCAGCAACGGCAGAGCGTTTGTGCGTGGTCGGCACCTGCGCAAGCAACCGAGACAGTTCCCGGAGCACGTGGCGCGTGCTGGATTCATTGACCTCAATGTCAGGTGGACGCGCCTCCTGGGCCCGGAGCATCGGTCCATCGAACCCTTGTCCTTGCGCGTAGGCGCACATGCGCTCGTAGAGCCGCGTGGCCACGGTGTCGTCGTAGACCGCATCGACAGGGATCTTGAAGTGTGCTGCGATGCGCTCGGCGGTGGCGCGTTTGGGGCTGACGACGAGTCCACGGCAAATCTTGTGGAGTGTGGGCTGGAAGCTCGGGGTCCGCATGGCCTTGGATACCTGAAGCGGTCCTCCGGCACGGCTGACGAGCCACCGGATGAATTCATGTGCTTTCACACATTAAGTATGAAGCGACGTATTTTTCGATGGGTATACCAAACTAAGACTTGATTGGAAACCTGCCTCAGCCAGGCTCACCCAGTGAGCTACTGACCTCATAACCTGAGCTCTCCTGACGACGGAGAGCTACGATGTCCAGCCACAAGATCCAGTTCCAGCCCGGCATGTCGATCCCCGAATTCCTGCATCACTTCGGCACAGAACAGCAGTGCGCCGAAGCTCTGCAGCGGGCGCGCTGGCCCAAGGGCTTCTGCT
>JBILNB010000098.1:0-12294 GCA_044375195.1 Rubrivivax sp.
CCCGAACTCCCGGCGCGGCGCCGGGCAATGCCCACCGCCCGCCCCCCCCCCGAACACCCCCTGAAGAGCATCCGCCATGCGTGAAGGCAACCTCGAAGCCCCCACCCGCCACCCGCTGGATTGGAACAACCCCGAGTTCTACGACGAGGCCTCGGCGCTCAAGGAGATGGAGCGGGTGTTCGACATCTGCCACGGCTGCCGCCGCTGCGTGAGCCTGTGCCAGAGCTTTCCGACGCTGTTCGACCTGGTGGACGCCACCGACGACGGTGAGGTGCACGGCGTCAAGAAGGAGGCGTACTGGAAGGTCGTGGACCAGTGCTACCTGTGCGACCTGTGCTACATGACCAAGTGCCCGTACACGCCGCCGCACGCGTGGAACCTGGACTTCCCGCACCTGATGCTGCGGGCCAAGGCGATCAAGCACAAGAAGGGCGAGGTCAGCGCGAAGGAGAAGTTCCTCGCCTCGACGGACACGCACGGCAGCTTCGCCGGCATCCCCATCGTCGTGCAGGCGGTCAACGCCATCAACAAGACGAAGTTCGCACGCAAGCTGATGGACAGCCAGCTCGGCGTGCACCCCGACGCCTGGATGCCCAGCCTGGCCGACCAGCGCTTCCGCTGGGGCCGGGCGATGAGCAACACCACCTTCCCGGCCGTGAAGGGCCAGCGCACGCCGGGCAAGGTCGCCATCTTCTCGACCTGCTACGTCAACTACAACGAGCCCGGCATCGGCGAGGACCTGATCAAGCTGCTCGACCACAACGAGATCCCCTACGAGATCGTCGAGAAGGAGAGCTGCTGCGGCATGCCCAAGCTCGAGCTCGGCGATCTGGAGGCCGTCGCGCGCCAGAAGGAGGCCAACATGCCCGTGCTGGCGAAGTACGCGCACGAAGGCTGGGCCATCGTCAGCGCCGTGCCGAGCTGCACGCTGATGTTCAAGCAGGAGCTGCCGCTGATGTTCCCCGACTGCGCCGACACGCAGGCGGTCAAGGCGGCGATGTTCGACCCCTTCGAGTACTTCGTCGCGCGCCACAAGGACGGCCTGCTCAAGACCGACTTCAAGGCCGCGCTGGGCAAGGTCAGCTACCACATCCCCTGCCACGGCCGGGTGCAGAACATCGGCAAGAAGACCGAGGAGATGTTCAAGCTCATCGGCCAGACGGTGGAGGTCAAGCTCAACACCGTCGAGCGCTGCTCGGGCCACGCCGGCACCTATGGCGTGAAGACGCCCTACCACCCGGTGGCGATGAAGATCGGCAAGCCTGTCTTCAAGGCCATGGCCCGGGACGAACCCGACTACATCAGCAGCGACTGCGCACTGGCGGGCCACCACATCGCCCAGGGCATGGCCCAGGCCGGCACGCCGGCCAAGGCGCTTCAGCACCCGCTGAGCCTGGTACGCCACGCCTACGGCCTGTGAAGCTTACCCACCCCTCGCATTCAAGGAGTCCCCCATGAGCACCCTCACCCGCGACAGCCTCATGACCCTGGAGGCCTACTCCAAGATCCGCAAGTCCAGCCGTGCCGGGGCGATCGCGCACCGCAAGCTGCGCAGCGTCGGCCTGGGCGAACACATCACGCTGCAGTTCGAGGACGAGCAGACCATCCGGCGCCAGATCCAGGAGATGCTGCACATCGAGAAGATCTTCGACGAGGAAGGCATCCAGAGCGAGATCGAGGCCTACGGCCCGCTCGTGCCCGACGGCACGAACTGGAAGGCGACGATGCTGATCGAGTACCCCGACCCGCACGAGCGCAAGCGCGAACTCGCGCGTCTGATCGGCGTGGAGGACCGCATGTTCGTCGAGGTCGAGGGCCAGCCCCGCATCTACGCCATCGCCGACGAGGACCTGGACCGCGAGAACGACGAGAAGACCTCGTCGGTGCACTTCGTGCGCTTCGAGTTCCCGAAGGTCGCGCGTGAGGCGGTGCGCGCGGGTGCGAGCGTCAAGCTCGGCTGCGACCACACCCACTACCCGGCCCACGTCACCATCGTGGCCCAGACCCTGGCCAGTCTGGCGGGCGACCTGCGCTGAAGCGCTCCCCGGCAGGCGTCTGCCTGCCGGGCATTGATACCATCGGAGCGGGCAGGCAGCCGCTGGGGATGGACGCCCCGACGCTGCCGTCCCAGCACCCGCCCCGCCTTGGACCACGCCACCCTCGCCGCCCTTCGCGACAGGCACCCTGCCTGGCGCCTGCTCGCCTCGCCGCACGCGCCCCTGGTCGCCGGCTTCCTGCAGCGGGTGTTCGTCGCCCCCAACCGGCGCCTGGTCAGCGAGGCCGACATGGCCGAAGCCCTGGAGGACGAGCTCTACGCGGTGCGCGTCGTGCTCGGCCCCGAAGCCTATCCCCGCGCGGCCACCGACTACCTGAACGACTGGTGCGCGCCCGACAAGGGCTGGCTGCGCAAGTTCTACCGGGCCGGCACCGACGAGGCCCAGTACGACCTGACACCGGCCACCGAGAAAGCGCTCGCCTGGCTGGTCTCGCTGACCGAACGCCCCTTCGTCGGCACCGAGTCGCGGCTGCTCACGCTGTTCGCGCTGCTCGAGCAGATCGCCGCCGGCACCGAGACCGACCCTGCCAGGCGTCTGGAGCAGTTGCACGAGAAGCGTACCGCGCTGGACGCCGAGATCGCCCGGGTGCAGGCCGGCGACGTGCCTCTGCTCGACGACACCGCGGTCAAGGACCGCTTCCTGCAGTTCCAGCAACTGGCGCGCGAGCTGCTCGCCGACTTCCGCGAGGTGGAGCACAACTTCCGCCAGCTCGACCGCAAGGTGCGCGAGAAGATCGCGCTCTGGCAGGGCAGCAAGGGCGCGCTGCTGGACGAGGTCATGGGCGAGCGCGACGCCATCGGCGACTCCGACCAGGGCCGCAGCTTCCGCGCTTTCTGGGACTTCCTGATGTCGAGCCGGCGCCAGGAAGAGCTCTCCCAGCGGCTGGACCAGGCACTGGCCCTGCCGGCGGTCGCAGCACTGAAGCCCGAGCCGCGCACCCGGCGCGTGCACCACGACTGGCTCGAGGCAGGCGAGCACACGCAGCGCACCGTGGCCCAGCTCTCGCAGCAGTTGCGTCGCTTCCTGGACGACCGCGCCTTCCTCGAGAACCGGCGCATCATCGGCCTGCTGCACGGCATCGAAGCCCAGGCCCTGGCCCTGCGTGCCACGCCGCCGCCCGCCGGGCTGATGCACATCGACACCATGGGCGCGGACATCGAACTGCCGCTGGAGCGCCCGCTGCACACGCCTGCCGCGCGGACGCGCCTGGCCGAGCTGCAGGTCCTGCCGGGCGGGGACGAGCTCGACACCTCGCGCCTGTTCGACCAGATCGTCGTCGACAAGGCCCGGCTGCGCGCGAACCTGCAGCGCGCGCTCCGCCGCCAGCCGCAGGTGACCCTGCGCGAGCTGCTGGAGACCGAGCCCCTGCGCCAGGGTCTGGCCGAGCTGGTGGCCTGGCTGGAGCTGGCTCATCGTGGCGCTGAAAGCAGCGGTGAAGGCGGCGGCGGCCTGGAAGGTCTCCGCGCCCTGGTCGACGAAGACGTGTCAGAGCCGGTGCGCTGGGCGGCCGAGGGCCGCGACGGGACACCGGTCACCCGCGAGGCCCGGCTGCCACGCGTGATCTTCGCGCGCTGAGCGTGCGCGCCCCTGGATAGGATGACGCCGCAGGCGCACCGACGCACATGCAGATCGACGACGACACGCACGACGACACCGGCATGGCGGGCGCACCCCCTGCCGACGCTGCGCCCGCGGTGCCCGAGCTCTCGCTGCTTCTGGTGCACCTGCTCAAGGGCGTGCTCTACCGCGACGACGACGAGCGCCTGTGGGCCAGCCTGCTGCGCCTGCAGGCGCGGGTGCGCGAGCAGGCAGCGGTGCTGCTGCTCGACCTGGTCCTGGACGAGGCCGAAGGCCACGCCTTCCTGAAGAGCCGCCCGGAGCCCGACGACGCCGCGGGTGCCCCGCGCCTGCCGCGGCTGGTGGCGCGCCGGCCCTTGTCCTATCCGGTCAGCCTGATGCTGGCGCTGCTGCGCAAGCGCCTGGCCGAGTTCGACGCCGCCGGGGGCGACACCCGGCTCGTGCTCTCGCGCGAGGACATCGCCGAGCTGATGCGGGTCTTCCTGCCCGACGGCACGAACGAGGCCCGGCTGGTCGATCAGGTCGACGCCACCATTGCCCGGGTCGTCGAGCTGAAGTTCCTGCGCCGGCTGGAGCCTGCCGGCGGCGCGGGCCGCGACCGTGGCCACTTCGAGGTCAGGCGCATCCTGAAGGCCTACGTCGACGCGCAGTGGCTGGCCGAGTTCGACGCCCGGCTGCAGGCCTACCGCGCCGCGCCCGACGCACCGGCCGGGGCGGCAACGCAGGGGGACGGCAATGCGTGAAGCACCGACGCTGGCCCTGGACTTCGTGGCAGACGACACACGAGTGGGCTTCAGGCTGCAGCGGCTCGAGGTGCTGAACTGGGGCACCTTCGACCGCCGGGTGTGGCGCCACGAGCTCGACGGGCGCAACGGGCTGCTCACCGGCGACATCGGCTCGGGCAAGTCCACGCTGGTGGACGCCGTGACCACGCTGCTCGTGCCGGCCCAGCGCGTGGCCTACAACAAGGCGGCCGGGGCCGAGGCGCGTGAGCGCTCGCTGAGGTCCTACGTGCTCGGCCACTACAAGAGCGAGCGCAACGAGGTCACTGGTGTCGCCCACCCCGTGGCGCTGCGCGAGGCCTCGAGCTACTCGGTCGTCCTCGGCGTCTTCCGTAACGAGGGCTACGACCAGGCGGTGACGCTGGCCCAGGTGTTCTGGTTCCGGGAGCCCCAGGGCCAGCCGGCGCGCTTGTTCGTAGCGGCCGAGCGGGCGCTGGGCATCGCCGAAGACTTCAGCGGCTTCGGCGCCGACATCGCCGCGCTGCGCAAGAAGCTGCGCGCGGCCGGCTGCGAGCTCTTCGACAGCTACCCGCCCTACGGGGCCTGGTTCCGCCGGCGCTTCGGCATCGAGCACGAGCAGGCGCTCGAGCTGTTCCACCAGACGGTGTCGATGAAGTCGGTGGGCAACCTCACCGACTTCGTGCGCAGCCACATGCTCGAGCCCTTCGACTCGGGTCAGCGCATCGAGGCCTTGATCCGCCACTTCGACGACCTGGACCGCGCGCACCGGGCCGTGCTCGCCGCCAAGCGCCAGGTCGCCCTGCTCTCGCCCCTGGTCGAGGAAGGCCGCAACCACCATGCCCTGGTGGCGCAGGCCGAGGGCTGGCGCGAGGCGCGCGAGGCCTTGCGCCCGTACTTCGCCCGGCTCGAAGGCGAGTTGCTCGACCGTCGCCTCGCCCTGCTGGCCGACGAGGCGGCGCGCCTGGACGCCCAGGTCGAGCGCCTGGACGCCCAACGCGACGCTCAGCGCGCCGAGTTGGCACAGCTCGAGCGCGCGCTGCGCGACCACGGCGGCGACCGTCTGGAGCAACTGGCCGCCGAGATCCGCCGCCTCGAGCAGGAAAAGACCCAGCGGCGCCAGAGAGCGGACCGCCACGCCGCCCTGCTCGAGCGCATCGATGAAGCCGCGCCGGCAGACGAGGCCGCGTTCCTGCTCCAGTCGCGGGGGGTCGCAGAGCGTGCCGAGGGCCTGCGCCAGGAGGCGGCCGAACTCGGCAATCGCGAGCGTGAGGAAGACTTCGCCTTCCGCAAGGGGCGCGAGCAGCACGCCGCGCTGTCCGAGGAGATCGACAGCCTGCAACGGCGCTGCAGCAACATCGACCTTGCCCAGGTGCGCATCCGCGAGATGCTGTGCGCGGCGCTGTCCATCGCCGAGGACGAGCTGCCCTTCGCCGGCGAGCTGATCCAGGTGCGCGAGGACGAGCGCGCCTGGGAGGGTGCGGCCGAGCGCCTGCTGCGCGGCTTCGGCCTCGCGCTGCTGGTGCCCGAGGCGCACTATGCCGCCGTGGCGGCCTGGGTCGACCGCCAGCACCTGGGGGCGCGGCTCGTTTACTTCCACGTCCGGCCGCGCAAGGCGGCTCCCGCAGCCGGGCTGCACCCGCAGTCGCTCGTGCGCAAGCTCGTCGTCAAGCCAGATTCGCCGCTGTGCGACTGGGTCGAGCAGGAGCTGCGCGTGCGCTTCGACGTCGCTTGCTGCGACAGCGCCGAGCAGTTCCGCCGCGAGGCGCGCGCCGTCACCCCCGCCGGCCAGGTGAAGGACCCGACAGGGCGCCACGAGAAGGACGACCGCAGCCGCATCGACGACCGCAGCCGCTACGTGCTGGGCTGGAGCAATGCCGACAAGCTGCGCGCCCTGCGCGACCAGCGCGAGCGCCTGGAGGCGCAGCTCGCTACGCTCGGGCAGCGCATCGCCGCGGCCCAGCGCGCGCGCCAGGCCCTACTGGGGCGGCTCGAGACGCTGGTGCGGCTGGAGGAGTTCACGCGCTTTACCGACATCGACTGGGCCGAGCCGGCGCGTGCCATCGCCGCTCTCGCCGAGGAGCGCGCGCGGCTGGAAGCCGCCTCCGATGTGCTGCAGATGCTCGGCGCGCAGATGAAGGCTGCGCACGCGCGGCTCGAGGAGGCCGAGACCCGGCGCTCCGAAGCGCTGGGCCGGCGCGGCGAGGTCAAGGGCAAACGCGAAGCCGCGCAGACCCTGCGCGAGCAGGCGCGCGTCGCCTGGGAGGCCGCACCGCTCGAGGCCGCGCTGGCCGTCCGCCTGGACGCCTGGCGCGCCGAGGCCCTGGGCGAGCACCAGTTGTCGGTCGAGTCCTGCGCCAACCGCGAGCAGGAACTGCGCAAGTGGCTGCAGGACCGCATCGACGGGGCCGACAGGCGCCTGGCCCGCCTGACCGAGCGCATCGTCAACGCCATGCGCGGCTTCAAGGAGGAGTTCAAGGCCGAGGCCGCCGAGGTGGACGCGAGCCTGGCGGCGCTGCCCGACTACGAGCGCATGCTCGCCGCCCTGAAGAGCGACGACCTGCCACGCTTCGAGGCCCGATTCAAGGAGCTGCTGAACGTCAACACGATCAACGAGATCGCCAACTTCAACGCCCAGCTCGCGCGCGAACGAGAAACCATCCGCGAGCGCGTGGACTTCATCAACCAGTCGCTGCAGGCCATCGACTACAACCCCGGACGCTACATCCGCCTCGTGGCCCAGCCCAGCCCGGACACCGAGATCCGCGAGTTCCAGCAGGCCCTGCGGGCCTGCACCGAAGGCACCCTGGCCGGCTCGGCCGACGAGCAGTACTCCGAGGTCAAGTTCCTGCAGGTCAAGGCCATCATCGACCGCTTCCGCGGCCGCGAGGGTCTGGCGGATGCAGACCGGCGCTGGACAACCAAGGTGACCGACGTGCGCAACGGCTTCCTGTTCTCGGCCAGCGAGCGATGGCGCGCCGACGATGCCGAGCACGAGCACTACGCGGACTCGGGCGGCAAGTCCGGCGGGCAGAAGGAGAAGCTGGCCTACACCGCGCTGGCCGCGAGCCTGGCCTACCAGTTCGGGCTGGAATGGGGCGCGGTGCGGTCGCGGTCCTTCCGCTTCGTCGTCATCGACGAGGCCTTCGGCCGCGGCTCGGACGAGTCGGCGCAGTACGGGCTGCGGCTGTTCCAGCAGCTCAACCTGCAGTTGCTGATCGTCACGCCGCTGCAGAAGATCCACATCATCGAGCCCTACGTCTGGAGCGTGGCCTTCGTGCACAACGAGGGCGGGCGCGACTCGCGCTTGCGCTGCCTGTCGATCGAGGAGTACCGGGCGCAAAAGGCCGCCGCAGACGGCAGCGCGGCCCCCGCCGGGACATGAGCTGGACCACGCCGGCCGACCTGCGCGCGCAGGTCCAGCGCCTGTGGGACCGGGGCGAACTGCTGCGCGCCGTCGTGGGCGAAGGCCCGGACTGGCCCCTGCGCCTGGCGCTGAAGACGCCGGGCTCGAACGACGTGACGGAGCGCTTCGAGGCCGTGCGCGACTGGGTGCGCGCCCTGGCCGAGGTGCCGCACCTGCGCCTGGAATGGCGGGAGTGGCAGCACCGGGTGCAGGGCGCCCAGCGCTGGCCGACCGCAGCCTGGCTCGACAGCCTGCAGGAGGCCCTGGCCCTGGTGGCAAAGACGCGACCGGCGCAGCGCTTCCAGGCCCTGTGGGCGCAGACTGCACGCGAACAGCCAGCCCTGTGCGCCTGGCTGTCGAAGCGCCCGCTGCACGCCTTGGAGCTGGCCGACCGGTGGGACCGCCTGCTCGCCGTCGTCGCCTGGCTGCAGGCCCATCCGCGCCCAGGGGTGTACCTGCGGCAGGTGAACGCGCCCGGCGTGCACAGCAAGTTCATCGAGGCCCACCGCGGCGTGCTGGGGGAGTTTCTGGACCTGGCGCTGCCGCCGCAGGCCGTCGACGCGCAGGCCGGCGGCACCGGGGCGTTCGCGCGCCGCTACGGCTTCCTCGACAAGCCGGTGCGTGTGCGCCTGCGGCTGCTCGACCCTGCCCTGCCCAGCCTGCCCGGGCTGACTGGCGCAGTCCCTCTGCCCGACCTGACGCTGGACGCGGCGAGCTTGGCCGCACTCGAGCTGCCCGTGCAGCGCGTGTTCATCACCGAGAACGAGACCAACTTCCTCGCCTTTCCGCCCGCCGCGGGCGCACTGGTGATCTTCGGTGCCGGCTATGGCTGGGACGCACTCGGGCAGGCCCGCTGGCTACAGCATTGCCCCGTGCACTACTGGGGCGACATCGACACCCATGGCTACGCCATCCTCAACCAGTTGCGCGCCAGCCTGCCGCATGCCGCCTCCTTCCTGATGGACAGAGAAACCCTGCTCGCGCACCACGCGCACTGGGGCGAGGAACCCGACCCCGTGCACCACGACCTGCCGCGGCTCCGGGACGAGGAGGCTGCCGTCTACGACGACCTGCGCCGCGACCGCCTGCAGCCACGCCTGCGGCTGGAGCAGGAGCGTGTGGCCTACGGCTGGTTGCTGGAACGGCTGGAGCGCTCGGACAGAGCCGCCTGACGCAGCGCGTGCACCGAATACAGCGCCAGCGCGGCCCAGATGAAGGCGAAGCCCACTAGCTTGTCGGCATCGAAGGGCTCGCGGAAGAAGAACACGCCGCAGGCCAGCTGCAGCGTCGGCGAGATGTACTGCATCAGGCCCACCGTGGCCAGGCGCAGGCGGCGGGCTGCGGCGGCGAACAGCATCAGCGGCAGGGCCGTCAGCGGCCCGGCCAGCAGCACCCAGAAAGTCAGCGCTGCGTCGCCGCGCAGCAGCACGCCGCCCGCAGACACCGTCCACCACGCGAGCCAGGGCAGGGCCAGCGGCGCGACGAGCAGGGTCTCGAGCGCCAGCCCTTCCAACGGCCCGAGCGGCGAGGTCTTGCGCAGCAGGCCGTAGAGCGCGAAGGTGAAGGCCAGCGACAGCGCGTACCACGGCAGCTGGCCGGCCTGCCACGTGAGCCAGGCCACTCCGCAGGCCGCCAGCGCCACGGCCGCACGCTGCACCGGCGCCAGGCGCTCGCGCAGCACCAGCACGCCGAGCAGCACGTTCACCAGCGGGTTGATGAAGTAGCCCAGGCTCGCCTCGACGACGCGGCCGTTCTGCAGCGCGACGATGTAGAGCAGCCAGTTCACCGCCAGCACCAGCGCGCTCGCACCCGTCCACAGCAGCACGCGCGGCTGGCGCAGCGCCGTGGCGAGCCAGGCCCATTGCCGCCGTACGGCCAGCACGCCGGCCAGGAAGACGAGGCACCACACCGCCCGGTGCAGCACCACCTCCATCGGCGCCACGGCGGCCAGCAGGTGGAAGTACAGCGGGAACAGGCCCCAGGCCACGAAGGCCAGCGCCGCGTACAGGACTCCAGGATTCACCCGGGCATTGTCCCCGGCCTGGGCCGAGCGGACCTACACGCCCACGTAGCGGTTCAGGATCTCGGGCTGCGCGCGCAACTCGGCCGAATCGCCCTGCCAGACCACGCGACCCTTTTCGACGATGTAGTGGCGGTCGGCCAGCGCGAGCAGCGGTCCGATGTTCTTGTCGATCACGACCATCGCCAGGCCCGTGCCCTTGAGCCGCTCCAGGCAGCGCCAGATGTCCAGCCGCACCAGCGGGGCCAGACCCTCGGTGGCCTCGTCCAGGATCAGCAGCTTGGGGTTGGTCATCAGCGCGCGGCCGATGGCCAGCATCTGCTGCTCGCCGCCCGACAGGTTGGAGCCGAGATTGCGCTCGCGCTCCTGCAGGCGCGGGAACATCTGGTAGACGGCTTCGAGAGTCCAGGGCTCGGGCAGGCGGTGGCGGTTCTCGGCCGTGGCCACGAGATTCTCACGCACGGTGAGGTTGGGGAAGATCTGGCGCCCCTCGGGAACCAGTGCGAGCCCGGCCCGCGCCACGCGGTAGGAGGGCTGGCCCTGCAGCTCCCGGCCATCCATGACGACGCGTCCGGCCTTGGCGTGCAGCATGCCCATGACCGACTTCACAGTCGTCGTCTTGCCCATGCCGTTGCGGCCTATGAGGGTGACGACCTCGCCGCGCGAGACCTGAAGCGACATGCCGAACAGCACCTGGCTGGTGCCGTAGGCGGTCTCGACGCCCTCGATACTGAGCAGCGGCACGGCACTCACATCAGTGCTCCCTGCTCGCCGAGGTAGGCGTCGCGCACCTCGCGGTTGTTGCGGATCTCCTCGGGCGTGCCGCAGGCGATGGCGCGGCCATAGACGAGCACCGTGATGCGGTCGGCCAGCGCGAACACCGCGTCCATGTCGTGCTCGACCAGCAGGATGGTGTAGCGCCCCTTCAGCCCGGCCAGGAGGCTGACCACGCCCTCGGACTCGGCGTGGCTCATGCCGGCCATGGGCTCGTCCAGCAGCAGCAGCTTGGGGCTGGAGGCGAGCGTCATCGCGATCTCGAGCTGGCGCCGCTCGCCGTGGGCGAGCGCGGCCACCGGCATGTCGGCGCGGTCGGCCAGGCCCACCTGGGCGAGCGCGGCGCGCGCCGGCTCGGTGAGCTCGCGCTGCCGCGACACCGGCGTCCAGAAGCGGAAGCTGTGCCCGGCGTGCCCCTGCACCGCCATGCACACGTTCTGCAGTACCGTGAAGTCGGTGAAGACCGAGGTGATCTGGTAGGACCGCCCCAGCCCCGCGAGCGAGCGCTCGTGCGGCGGCAGGTGGGTGATGTCCTGGCCATCGAAGACGATGCGCCCCTCGTCGGGGAAGAACTCGCCGCTGAGCTGGTTGATCAGCGTCGTCTTGCCCGCCCCGTTGGGGCCGATGACGGCATGGATCTCGCCCGGCACGAGCGCGAGCGAGAGGTCGTCGGTCGCCGTCAGGCCCCCGAAACGCTTGATCAGACCCTGAACCTGCAGCACGGCGTTCACCGGCGGGACTCCTCGCGCGCGACGAGCCGTCCCCACAGGCCCTGCTTGAGCACGAGCACGACGAGCACGATGAACAGACCGATCAGCGCCAGCCAGTGCTGGCTCAGCACCTGGTCGATGGCGTCGATGCCGGTCTTGAAGGAGGACAGCACCTCCTCCAGCAGCAGCAGCGCGGCGGCGCCGACGATGGGACCGAAGAGCGTGCCCAGGCCACCCAGCACGATCATCACGATCAGCTCACCCGAGACCGTCCAGGCCATGTAGGCCGGGGCGACGAAGCGCGTCAGGTTGCCCAGCAGCACGCCGGCGAGCACGCACACCAGGGCCGAGATGACGTAGGCGGCGAGCTTGTAGCGCAGCGTCGGGAAACCCAGCGCCTTCATGCGCCGCTCGTTTCCCTTGCAGCCGCGCAGCACCATGCCAAAGCGCGAGTGCACGAGCCGGTGGGTGAGGAAGAGCACGCCCACCAGCAGGGCGAAGGTCGCGTAATAGAGCACCGTCCCGTCGGCCAGCGAGAACAGGCCGAAATCACTGCGGTTGGGGATCTGCAGACCGTCGTCGCCGCCGTAGTCGCGCAGGCTCACACCGAGGAAGAACACCATCTGCGCGAAGGCCAGCGTGATCATGATGAAGGCCATGCCGCTGGTGCGCAGGCATACCGCGCCCACCACCAGCGCGACCACCCCGCCCACCGCCAGCGCCGCGGCCAGGTGCGCCCAGCCGCTGCCCACGCCGTGGAAGGTGAGGATGCCCACCGCATAGGCGCCGATGCCGATGTACATGGCGTGCCCGAAGCTCACCAGGCCGCCGTAGCCGAGGATCAGGTTCAGGCCCATCGCCGCCAGGGCGAAGATCATGATTCGGGTGAAGAGCGTGACGTAGAAGGACTGTTCGAGGAGCACCGAAGCCACCGGCACGAGCGCCAGCACGGCAAGCACCGCCGCGGCCACCACGATGCGAGGGGTGAGCCTAGCCATGCTTCACCGGG
>JBILNB010000099.1:0-12279 GCA_044375195.1 Rubrivivax sp.
CCAGGTTGTTGGCCACCTGGGTGATCGCGGCGTCCAGCGCGTTCTTCGCGGTGTTCAGCGCCGCCGTCTGCGCGGTGTTGTTGGCATCGACCACGCCCGACAGCGCCGTCAGCGCGGCCTTCAGGCCCGCAATCGAGTTCGTCGTCGGCGCCACGTAGCCGATCTGGCCGAACGTGCCCTGTGCGTCACTGGCCAGCAGGTTGTCCGCGTTCGTGCGGGCGGTGATCTCGGTGGCCAGGTTGTTGGCCACCTGGGTGATCGCGGCGTCCAGCGCGTTCTTCGCGGTGTTCAGCGCCGCCGTCTGCGCGGTGTTGTTGGCATCGACCACGCCCGACAGCGCCGTCAGCGCGGCCTTCAGGCCAGCGATGGAGTTGGTGGTCGGCGCGACGTAGCCGATCTGGCCGAACGTGCCCTGTGCGTCACTGGCCAGCAGGTTGTCCGCGTTCGTGCGGGCAGTGATCTCGGTGGCCAGGTTGTTGGCCACCGCGACGATGGCGTTGTTCAGCGCCGTCTGCGCATTGGCCAGATCGGCCGCCACCTTGGCCACCGAGCCCACGCCCGCGCCGTTCAGCACGTCCAGCGCAGCACTGATCTCGGTGACGGACTGGTAGCCGGCCGTCTCGTAGCCGTCGCCCGCCAGGTCCTCCAATGCGGCCTTGATCTTGACGAAGGCAGGGAAGCTGATGGCCTCCAGGCCCGATGCAATGCCCGGCCACGCCGACAGATCCACCGGGTTGTAGCTGAACTCCTGGCTCTGCAGGTCGTAGCTGATCTGTTCAACGCGGACCTCATGCCCGACGATCTTCAGCTGGCCGGGCTGCTGCAGGAAGGCCTGCAGTTCCTGCAACTGCGTCGTGCCCGTGACCTGCACCTTGACGATGGCACTGTCCGTGAGGTTCAGGTACACCGGCGCGGACTTGAACAGCGCCAAACTCACGGTGGTGGTGGAAAAAGCGTCGGTCTGGGCCCCGGCGGGGATCAGGTCGACGAGCTCAACCTGCTGGGTCTGGGGGTTGTAGACCGGCGTGCTCCAGGCCACTTCACCGTTCTGGACCTGGTACAGGGAAAAGCCAGAAATCTTGGAGGCCGCCGAGAACTGCCACTTGTCCTTGTCGATCGAGTCGCCCTGCGGCTCGTTGCGCGAGCTCGTCGGGGCTTCGATCTCGAACACATCCTTGCGCCCTGTCAGCGCCGACGTGTCGATGAAGAGCCCGGTGGAAGTGTTCTTGACCCCGGCAGCGGGATCGTTCACCTTGACGAGGACGACGTTCTTGACGCCCGTGTCCGTGCCGAGGTCACCCTTCAGGACGATGGACTGCGCCGCCGGCGCGTCGATGACGACGTAGCGGACATCGGCCGCGTTGAGGTTGGGGTTGTAGACGGAGTTCGCCTCGAGCTTCCCGCCTGCAACGGTGACGTCCAGGCTCGTCACGCCCACCAGGGTCTTGGCGTAGAAGTCCGGGACGACGGTATCCGCATCCACCGCCACCTGAGGCGAGATCAGCGACTTGCGCGAGAACGTCGCGTTGCCCTGGGCATCGACCTGCACCACCAGCGTGCCGTCCGCCGTGCCACCGAAACTGACAACGCTGCCGGAGAGCTGCACTTCCAACGTCGGCTGGGCGGCGACGACGACCTTGACGGTGGATACCGCCGAGAGGTTGCCCGCCTCGTCGGTGCCTTGCACCGAGATGGTGTACTCACCATTGGGGAGCCCGTTGCCGCCCATTGCGCTGATGAGGCTCGCTCCATCCACCTTCCACTTGCCGTCCACCACCGGCAAGATGCCGGGAACAGCGACCAAGCTCGCGCTGCCAGTGCCCACGTACGCCGTGGGTGTGACCTTCACGGACACGCTGCCTGCTGCATCACCGGAGAGGACGACCGCCGCGCCGCCCGAGGAGGACGCCAGCGCAGCCAACTCGGCCGCGTCAATCGTCTCCAGCCCGCTGGCCACCTGCACCGTGGGTGTGCCGGGGGCTGTGGTGTCGAGCTTGAAAGTCAGCGCCAGGGAGCCCTGGCCGGTGTTGCCCGCGGTGTCGGTGAGGACGGCCACGAGCGACTTGTCGCCATCCTGGCCAAGCTCAGCGCGGGCGACGGTGAAGTCGATGTAGCCCTTGGAGACGTCATCCGAGGAAAGCACCACCTGCTTGCGCGTGGCGAAGGCTACGCCGCCCAGCAGCAGCTCGACCTTGTCGCCGGCCGCCACGGGCTGCTGCAGGTTGATGCCTTGGTCTCCGACGTAGGGGGCAGCGTTCAACGTGACGCGAACGCCGAGGGCGGCGGCCTCGGCCGTGTTGAGGAAGCCGTCACCGAGCTTCTGCGCGCCGGTCTCGGCAAGCGCGGGGGCTGCGGGGGGCACGGCGTCGACCTGCAGGGTCAGCGGCGTGGGTTGCGAGACATTGCCCGCGGCGTCCTTGGCGCGCAAGGCCAGGGGTACCGTATCGATCACGTCGAAGAGCTGCCCCTGGAGGCCGGGGTGCGCGGTCGTGAGTTGCCATTGCCCCGTGGCATTGGCCGTCACCAAGATGGGCTGGTCGCCCGACTGGGGCTGCGCGTCACCGATCAGGACCGAAGCGTTGGGCTCGGCCGTGCCCGCCAGCAGGACCAGTGCTTGGCTGCTGGCCTCGAGCTGCGCGAGTTCGCTCGCGTTGATGCTGTCGCCGCCGAAGACGGTGGTCACCTGCGGCGCCGTCGGGGCGGTCTTGTCCACCGTCACCGAAACCGGGGCGGTGTACGCGGTGTTGCCTGCGGCGTCGCGGACCTCCGCGCGGAACTGGTAGTCACCGTCGGGCAGGCCTGCCAAGTCGGCTCCTGGCAGATCCACCCACTGCCCCTCGGCCCCCAGCTTGCGCTGGTAGACGACGCTGGAGCCGAGCTCCTGGCCGGTGAGTTGCAGCTTGAAGGTGTCGTCGGTCGTCGGCTTGCCATCGGCGCCCGAGTAGGTGAGCTCGCTCAGCGCCAGTTGGCCGGCCAGCGGATTCTGGGTGTCGACCGCTACCGTCAAGGTGCTCGTCTGTGCCGAGTTGCCCGCCGCGTCGGTCGCCACGGCGCGGAACTCGTACACCCCGTCGGGCAGGTTGGTCTGGGCGGCCTCGGTCGAGGCCCATTCCCCGCCGTTCAGCCGCTTCTCCAGGCGCACCGTGGCACCGGCCTCGGCTCCGCTGGCCTGGAGGGTGAAGCTCTTGTCGCTGCTGACCCTGTCGCCGGCAGCGCCGGTGTCGGTGAAATCGCCCAGGGTCAGCGCTCCGGGGACCGGCGCCGCGGCGTCGAGCGTGTAGCGGATCTCGTTTGACGGCACGCTGGCCGTGCCGTCAGGCCCGCCCGCGTGGATAGTGGCAGTCAGCAGACGGGGACCGTCGGCGCCAAGCACTGGCAGCGTGACGTAGACCTCCCCCGCGTCGATGTGTCCTTGGACGAGCGCGATCGTGGCCACGGCCGTGCCGGCGACGAGCACCTTGACGACGTCACCCGCCTGCGCCAGCGTGCCCGCGGTCGGCAGGCCCACGCGCACCACGGGCGTAGCGACGTTACTGAGGTTGTCGGTCTCTGAAGCGCCCTTGTCGGAGTCCTCCAGGACGTCGATGGTGGGCGCGGCGACGATGACGACGCCGTTGGACTTGGTGATGGGCACAGCCACGCCCGCCGCGACGCTGACTGCGCCGGCTTCTGCGATCAGCACCTGGTCGATCTGCTGGGCCAGGGCGGCGTCGTCCTTGACCGCCTCGTCCACCTTCACGGCCAATGCCGGGATCTCCCCAGCGGTCAGGGCGACGCTCTCCAGCACCGCGGCCAACTGCTGCGCCTCCTCGACCGTGTTGACCACGACCTCGATCGCACCCTTGCCCTGGGTGGTGATGGCGGCACCGTCGACCAGCGCCTCCCGCAGCTGCGAGACCGACAGCGTCAGCCCGGAGTTGACCTGCACACCGCCGATGCCGGCGAAGTCTGCGCTGTTGGTGAGCGCGGTGACGTCGACCACGCCGTCGTCGATGACGAGCAGGCCGCCGTTCAAGCGGATGACGCTGCCGACGGCGAGCACAAGCACGTCGTTGTCGTCCGACGGCAGGTCGAAGGTGAGATTGCCGCCGCTCAGCTGCACCTTCAAGGTGGCCTGGCCCTGGACAGCTGCCGATCCGCTGAGCGCGACGCCGACGAAGACGTCCCCCGCGCCGGTGATGGTGCCGCTGGCGGACAGCGTGGTGGCCTGGGCCTGGTCCAGCCGCAGCGTGGCATCGGTGCCGACGACAAAGCTCGCGGAGCCGAGGTCGACGCCGGAGGCCAGCGTCAGGCCGCCCGTCCCCGAGACGGTGATGACCGCCTTGCCGAGCTTGGCCGACGCGGTCAGTTCGACGCCGCCGGTGGCGTCCAACGCGGCCGTGACCGAGGAGGCGGTCAGGCGCGAGAGGTCGGCCCCGGGGGTAGCCTGCAAGGCCGCAACCTGCACCGTGCCCGTGCCGGAGACGCTGCGCCCGTCGAGCACGGCCGCGCTGCTGCTGAGCGTCACTCCCGCTTCCAGCACCAGGCTGACCACGGACGAGACCGTCGCACGCGCGGTCTGGCCATTGGCCGCGGTGAAGACCAGCTCGCTGCCGCTGGCAGCCACGGTGACGGCGCCGAAGCTGCCCGGTACGGTGTAGGCGCCGCCGGCGCCAGCGGCCAGCGCGAACACGGGGGCGGCCTTGTCCTTGCCCCCACCGCCGCCGGCCGCGGCAGCCAGCAACACGCCGCCGCCCACGATCCAGGCATTGCTGCCCAGCAGCGCTGCCGAGCCGGACGCGGCAGCCGGGGCCGCGCCCGCCGCGGCCGCACCGCTGGCGGTGCCCGTCGTTGCCGGGGCAGCGCCCGCGCCGGCCTGCGCCAACACCACGGGGCCGCCCTCGCCCACGGCCGCCACCGGCGTCTGGGCCGCGGCGCCAGGGGGCAGTTCCTCGCCGGCGCGAGCCTGCTGCGAATCTTCATCGTCGCGCCGCTTGCGCGCGCGCGCGCCCTGAGGCCGGGCCTTGGCCGGCGGCACAGCCGCCTGCGCCTCAGCCGCTGGAGCACCCGCCACCGGCTGGGCAGCCGCCGGGTCGAGGAGACGAGTCATCGCAGCCTGTGCCTTGGCCAGCAGGGAGGGCTTGCTCTTCTCGGTCATGATGCGAACTCCGTACGAAAAATGATGTCGGGCTCACCGTTCGGTGAGCGATTCCTGAAGCGTCTTGATCAGCGGCTTGGCCAGGTAGCGCAGCACGGTGTTCGAGCCGGTCTTGATCTCCACCGTGGCCGTCATGCCGGGCTGGATGTCCATGCGGTCATCCTTGCGCTTGCTGAAGCTGCGTCCGGCGGCCCGCACCTGCACGCGGTAGTAGGGCTGCTCGCCCTGGCGCAGGTCTTCGCTCAGGGTGTCGGCGCTGATGTAGGTGACCTTGCCGTCGAGGCCGCCGTAGATGCTGAAGTCGTAGGCGTCCACCTTGATCGTGGCGGGCAGCCCGGAGAGCAGGAAGCCGATGTCCACGGGCTTGACGCGGGCCTCGAAGACGAGCGCGTCGTCGGCCGGGACGATCTGCAGCACCTCCTCGCCAGGGCGCAGCACCGCGCCGGGGGTGGTGGCGCGCACGTTCTTGACGATGCCCTTGGCCGGCGCGCGCAGCTCGGTGCGCTCGAGCTGGTCCTTGCGCTGGGCCAGGGCCTGCATCAGCGTGGCGAGGTCTTCCTCGGCCTTGGACATCTCGGCCTGGGCGTCCTGGAAGTACTTGTTGCGGCGGTTCGTGACCTGGCCGTCGATGTCGGCGATCTGGCGCTGCAGGCGCAGCACGTCGGCCATGCTGACGTCGCCGGTCTTCAGCAGCGGCTCGGTCATGCGCAGCTCGCGGTCGACGATGCGACGCTGGGTCTCGAGCGCGGCGATCTCCTCGCGGAAGGAGGCGCGGCGCTTGTCGAGCAGGGCGAGCTGGTTGGCACGGAACTGGGGGTAGTCGGCAACGATGCGATCGAACTCGGGCGGGCGGTTGAAGACTTCGGCGCGCAGGCGCGCCACGACGGCTGCCACGCCGGCGGCGCGAGCGCGCGCCTCCAGGTAGGCCGCCTGCACCTTGGCGCGGTCGATGCGCACGAGCAACTGGCCGCGCTCGACCTCGTCGCCAGCGCGCACCAGCATCTCCTCGATGACGCCGCCCTCGGCGGACTGCACGACCTGGGTGCGCGACGTGGGAATGACCTGCGCAGGCGCGCGCGTGACCTGGTCGATCTCCGCAAAGCTCGCCCAACCCACGAATGCCGCTACAGACATCAAGGTCATCCAGATGATCCGCCGCCCACCGCCAGACTCCGTCTCCTCTGCATCAATGACAGCAATATCAACATTTTGCCGCTTTTTCTTTCTCCAAAGCATCAAAGTGTTACACCCGTGCTTACTGCTGCACCCGTTGGATGAGGGATGGTACCCGGGGCGGGGCGGCTCTTGTTCTTCAGGGCCTGGAGCACGGCGTCGCGCGGGCCGTCCAGGACGACGCGGCCGCCCTCCATGACGATCACGCGCGAGACGTGCTGCAGCAGCCGCACCTTGTGCGTGACGACGACGGCCACGCCCTGCGGGTCGAGCGCGCCGAAGAGGGCGGCCATGACGCGGTCCTCCATGTCGCCGTCCATTGAGGCGGTGGGCTCGTCCAGCAGCAGGATGCGCGGCTCCGCGATCAGCAGCCGCGTCAGCCCGACGAGCTGCCGCTGGCCGCCCGAGAGGCCGCGGCCGCCCTCGGCGATCTCGAGCCCGAAGCCGCGCGGATGTTGCGAAACCGCCACATCCAGGCCCGTCCGGCGCGCTGCGGCAAGCACCTGCGTGTCGCTCGGCGAGGGCAGACCCATGGTCAGGTTGTCGCGCAGCGTGCCCTTGAACAGGCGCACGTCCTGCGGCAGGTAGCCGATGTGCTCGCGCACGAAACCGGGCGCCAGCAGCGCCATGTCGGTGCCGTCCAGCAGGACGCGGCCTTCGGTAGGGCGGTACAGCCCGGACAGCACCTTGACGAGCGTGGACTTGCCCGAACCCACCGCGCCGAGCACGGCCACACGCTCGCCGGGGCGGAACCCGAGCCCGGGCGCCTCCAGGCCGATGCGGCCGTCCCGGTAGGCGAAGCGCACGCCGTCGAGCGCGATCTGACCGTGGCAGGCGTCGGGGATGAGCGGGCGGTCGTCCTGCGGGCCGTCGGCGGGCAGGCGCACGATCTGGTCCAGGCCCTCGAGAGCCGCCTTCGACATCTGCCACTGGACGATGAAGGACGCCACCTGGGCGAAGGGCGCGAGCGCACGCCCGCTGATGATGGTGCAGGCGATGAGCCCGCCCATGGTCAGCTCGCCCTTGCCGATGAGCAGCACGCCAAGGGCGACGAGCGCCACGTAGGCCCCCTGCTGCAGCGCCTGGGTGAGGTTGGCCGACAGCGTGCTGCGGGCGCGGATCTTCAGTTCGTCGCCGGCCACGGTGGCGGTGAGCTGCTGCCAGCGCTCGAGCATCTTCCACTCGCCGGCGGCGGCCTTGACGGACTCCACGCCGTCGATGCTCTCGATCAGCAGGCCGTTCTTCTGGTTGGACTCCTCGACGTGGGCCTTGGTCAGGCGCGCGAGCGAGCGCCGCAGCGCCAAGGCGCCGATCGCCGCCACCGGCAGGAAGGCCAGCGGCACCAGCGCCAGCGGGCCGGCGATGAAGCCGATGAAGGCCACGAAAAGCAGCGCGAAGGGCAGGTCCGCCGCGATGAACAGCGTGGAGGAGGTGAGGAAGTTGCGCACCGTCTCGAACTGCCGGATCTGGGCCGCGAAGGTGCCCACCGTGCCGGGCCGGGCATCCATGCGGATGGCCAGCGCCTTGCCGAAGAAGTGGCCCGAGAGTTCCTGGTCGATGGCCTTGCAGGCGCGGTCGACCATGGTCGCGCGCACCTGCTTCATCACCAGCTCCAGCACGATGGCGATGGCCACCCCGGCCGTCAGCACCCACAGCGTGGCGTGCGTACCGGCCGGGATGACGCGGTCGTAGACCTGCATGGTGTAGAGCGAGGAGACGAGCCCGAGCACGCTGACCAGCGCCGTGCCGAGCAAGGCGTCGGCGAACATGCGCCAGCGCCGGCGCATGGCGCGCAGGAACAGGGCGAGCGCGGCGCCCTCCGCGGGTGCCGCCTCCTCGGCGCTGCGGCTCTCGGCGGCGGCGCCCTGCGCGCGCAGCTCGATGAACTGCCCGGCCAGCGCCACCTCGGACGAGAGCTCGGCGCGCACGCCCTGGTGGTCCTCGACGATGAAGCGCTGCGCACCGAGCACGCCGCGCAGGGCGAGCACGCGGCTGTCGTCGGCCGACAACCACAGCGCCGGCGCCTGCGCGCCGGCCGCGCTCACGCGGCGCGCACGGCCCTGGGGGAAGACCGCGCCCCACATCGCCAGCGCGCGGTCGGCGCGGCCGAGCTCGCTGACGGCGTAGCCCTCGCGCGTCTGCCCGACCATGCCGAAGCGCTGCGCCGGCACGGCCTGGCCCTGCAGGGCCGCCAGGCGCGAGAGCACGGCCGACAGCGCGGGGTCGATGCGCAGGCTGGCGGTGCCCGGCTCGGAAGGCAGGCCGCCGGCGCCTGGCGCCGGCCCGGCCGCAGCGGACGGGGTGCTCATCGCGCCAGCGCCGGCGCCGGCGCGGCGGAGGCCGCGGGCGCCGCTGCCAAGGGCCGCAGCAAGCCGGTGAGCAGGTGCAGGCGGTGCACGGCGAGCTGCGCGCCCCAGTGCGCGTCGGCCAGCGCCTGCGCCATCTGCGCCACCTCGCGGTAAGCGTTGAGCACCTCGATCCAGCTCTTGCGGCCGATCACGAACTGACGATCCGTGGATTCCGCGAACTCGCGCGTGCTGCGCAGGGCGCGCTGGTACTCGCCGGCCTGAAGGCCCAGCACCTGTGCGTTCGTCCACTCGGTGCGGGCCCGCTCGGCCAGGCGCTGCACCTGGGTCTCGTGCTCCTGGCGCAGGGATTCCACGCGCGCTTCGGCCTCGCGCACGGCCGCCGCGGCGGCAAACCCCGGCCCGCTCTGGTAATCCAGCCCGATGAGGGCCTGGTGGCGTCCGCCGCCGGCCCCCGCCGAGCTCACATCGTGGCGGTAGCGGGCCACCACCTGGGGGTAACGAGCCGCGCGGCGGGCGTCCACCTCGCGCCTGGCGGCGTCAACCTCGCGCAGAAGACGGCGCAATTCGGGCGAAGCCTCGCGCGCCGCAGCCACGGCGGCATCCGCGTCCCCGTACTGCAGCACCCGCGCGTCGATCGGCGCGACCTCGGGCACCGGGCGGCCGACCGCCTGCTCGAGCGCCGAGCGCGCCGCCGCTGTCTGGGCATCGATCTGGCGCAGTTCGCCCTGCGCCTGCGCCTGGCGCGCGCGCGCCAGGGTCAGGTCGGCCTGGGAGCTGACCTCGGTGGCCACGCGGCGCTCCATCAGCGCGGTCAGCCGCGCATGCTGCTCGACGCTGGCCGTTGCCGCGGCCCGACGGTCGCGCAGGCGCGCCTGCTCGCCGAAGGCTCCCAGCACGGTCTCCATGATGGCGAGCTGGGCGCCCGACACCGCGGCAGTCGATGCCTCCACGCGCAGACCGGCGGCGTCCACCTCGGCGTCGATCCGCCCGGCCACCCACACCGGCACCTGCACCACCAGCGCACTCTCCTGGTTGCCCGAGGTGCCCGCCGCGGCCTGCAGCGAAACCTGGGGATAGCGCTGCCACCGGGCGGCTTCCAGGCGGGCCTGGGCGCCGTCGCGGTCGCTGAGGCGCGCACGCACCGAGGGGTGGGCGGCAGCGGCCAGGGAGAGCGCGGCGTCGAGCGTCAGCGGCGGCTCGGTCGCTGCGCGAGAGTGCAAGGACCAGACGCCCAAGAGCAGACAGAACACCCACCAGGGCCTTCGAAGGAAGGCGCACAGGCGGCCGGGCTGCTGCGCGACGGTCCCGAGCGGCGCGGCCGCAGGTGGGTGACCACTTTTCATCATTCCTGCGAGTTTACACATCACCCCCTGGGCGACCACATCGACCGAGGCAGCCGCAGAGGCCCGCAGAAAAGGGGCCGATCCGAGGGGCGCACGTCACGACGCGCGTCGCCACGACGCCCGAACCCTCCTGTGTTTTCTTTGAGGGAAAGTTCAATTCTTACACTTTCTAACGCCTTCGAGGTGTTCAATTGCTTTTGATGCTTGGCACTGTTTACACTGCGGTGCGTGCGCACATGTCCGCCTGCGAGGGCCGGTGCGTGATCGCGGTAGGGATGCCCGTTACCGAGCACCCCCCGCACAGATCCCGGCGTGCGCAATTCACGCACCGGGCTCCTGCCTTGGGTACTTGACGTCGAAGCGCTGGTCAGGCCATGGATGAAGGATGCGAGCCGGAGGCAGCCACTCCGCCGCAAGCTTAGTCATCCTCTCCCAGGTGAAGCCGTCCTTCTGGCTGCGACGCCGGAGCGTGCGCCTCCAGAGGTTGGTGACATGGAATCGGAATGCGCCAAGCGCCCGCGAGTTGGTGGGTACCGCGTGGTACGCGAAGTAGCCCCGCACCACAGACCGCAACCACCGCCCTTGTGAGGCAATGGAGTCGTGCATGCGTTTTCGAAGTTGCTCCTTGACCTCTTGGAGTGTGGCCCTCATGCGATCGCCCCTGCTGATGCGGTGGAGCTGAAATGCCCCCCGACGGGACCTGCCGCAGATGTGGATGAACCCCAGGAAGGTGAATGTCTCCGGCTTGCCGAGACCCCTTCGCTGGCAGTTCGGTACCGCGAAGCGGCCGAACTCCAGCAGGCGGGTCTTGTCACCGTGCAACTCAAGCGCAAACTTCGCCAGCCGCTCGCGCATGGCCTCCCAGAACCGTCGCGCGTCGGACTCGCGCTCGAAGCCCGCGACGATGTCGTCGGCATAGCGCACGACGATCATCCGGCCGGTGGCTTCTCTGCGCCGCCACTGCGCCGCCCAGAGATCGAACACGTAGTGCAGGAAGACGTTGGCCAACAATGGTGACGCCACTGCCCCTTGCGGGGTGCCTGTCTCGCTCAAGCTCCACATGCCCTCATCCAGGACGCCCGCCTCGAGCCATTTCCGCACCAGGCGGATGACACGCTCGTCGGCGATGCGGTGCTCCAGGAATCGGATCAACCAGGACTGGTCGATCCGGTCGAAGTAGCTTCGGATGTCGGCATCCAGTATCCAGTTCACATGGGCAACGCGTATACCAACTGCCAGGGCGTCCAGGGCATCGTGCTGACTGCGACCGGGCCGGAACCCGTAGGAGAACCCGAGGAAGTCTTCCTCGTAGATAGCCTCCAGCACCGAGACCACCGCACGCTGGACGATCTTGTCCTCCAACGCCGTGATCCCCAGCGGTCGCTGCTTGCCGTCAGCCTTCGGGATGAACCGTCGCCTGACCGGCTGCGCCCGGTACGCGCCACGGTGGACTCGGCCATGCAGATCTCGAAGGTTGGCCTCAAGATCCGCCTGGTAGTCCGTCCACGTCACGCCGTCCACTCCCGGGGCCGCACGGCGCTTGAGCGCCAGGAAGGCATCCCGAAGAAGATCGACCGTGACGTGGTGCAGCAGCGCCGTGAACTTCTCCTTCTTCCGCTGCCGAGCAGCGTCGCGTACACGGGCCAGCCCCGGGGACACGCTATCGCGGCTCTGAGTCCGTCGCGTGCGTGGTTGGTCCGTGTTCCCCTTGGCCCCCGCCCTTGGCTCCACCCGCTCCGCAACCGGTTGACCGGCCTTGTTCGCAGGCTTCATCGCTACTACGGCGGGGTCTGACTTCTCCAGCCCGTTCATCATCGGCTTCGGCTCCTCGCCTTCCCGATGCGGACCCCGGGCTTGATAACGCACCCTGGGTCAGGCTGGAGATCTCCCGGTTCCCGAGCATGGAGCGTGCGCACGTGCCAGGGTCTCCGACCCCGCCGGGCCGACAGAGCACTTGCGATCGCGCGCTCGGTCGTGTGGCCTTCCGCTTCTTGAACAGCGTCGGCGCCCGGGATAGCAACTCTTTCGGGGCTCAATGGCTGGCCCATGCGTTCCCCTACCGACGCTTCGCCGACATCCTCACGGATGCCTGCGCACGGCTCGGGGCCGATGTGGATCGCTACTCCTTCATCGCGGTGGACTCGCACCACTTACTCCATGCCGGTCTCCCGGCGCACTCAGAATAGTTGTCGCCCCGATAGAACTTGGTCTTTGACTCCCAAGTTCATCCAAATGGTGGTGGGAGGCTGTGGAGCTTGTGGGCGAAGGTCGGCGCGGTGGGCAACGCGGCAGCGTTGTCCACGGCAAGCTGACCGGT
>JBILNB010000100.1:0-12264 GCA_044375195.1 Rubrivivax sp.
CCAATGTGTTGCATCCATGCGACAGGCTTCGCGCAATCCGGGCCTCGTGGTCCTTGTCGGCGGCCCGGTCTTCTCCACGCGCGCCGAGTTGCCGGGGCAGATCGGCGCCGACCTGTGTGCGGACGCTCTCTCCGCCCCCGCTCTGTCCGCCGCGCTGGTGGCAGAACGGCAGCAGAATGCGGCCCCCTTGCAGTCCGCCGGCCATTCCAACTGACCCCGCACCCCACCACCGAGGCCCTCTTGTCCACCAGATCCACCGCCTACGCGATCGACCTGCACACGGCCATGCGCCTGGTCGAGACCTCGAGCGACCTGATCGTGCTGCTCGACAGCGACGGCCGCGTCGTCGATGCCGCGGCGCAAGGCGGCGGGCTTGCGCGGCTCGACATGCGCGCCTGGAAGGGCCGCCCCTGGATCGAGACGGTGACGGCCGAGACACGGCCCAAGATCGAGTCCAGCCTGGCCGAGGCGCGCGCCGGCGCGTCGGCGCGCTGGCGCCAGGTGAACCACATGGTGCCCGGGGGCGAGGACGTCCCCATGCTCTACATGACCGTGCCCTCGCAGGGCGGCGGCGGCAGCGAGGTCGCCTGGGTCGCCTTCGGCCGGGACCTGCAGCCCATGGCGGCCCTGCAGCGCCGCCTGGTCGAGGCCCAGCAGACCATGGAGCGCGACTACTGGCGCTACCGCGAAGCCGATACCCGCTACCGGCACCTGCTGCACACCAGCCACGAGCCGTTGCTGCTGGTGGACGGCCAGAGCCAGCGCGTGGTGGAGTCCAACCCGGCAGCGGAGAGCCTGCCCGGCCGGCAGCGCGCGCCGCTGGCCGGCAGCGCCCTGCCCTCGCTGTTTGCCCAAGGCTCGGCCGAGGCACTGCAGAGCCTGCTCGCGGCCACGCGCACCGTGGGCAAGCGCGATGCGGTGCGGCTGATGCTGGCCGACGGCGCGACGCCGGTCACGGTGTCGGCCACGCTGTTCCGCCAGGACCAGCTCCCCTTCCTGCTCGTGCGCCTGCTGCTTGACTCCCCGGTGCGCGCCAGCGCCGAGACCTCGGCCCTGGCCGGCCTGCACGCGGTGCATTTCAGCCAGTCCGCCGATGCGCTGGTCTACACCGACGCCCAGGGGCGCATCCTGGCCGTGAACCGCGCGTTCACGCTGATGGCCCAGCTCAGCGCCGAGGAGCAGGCGCGCGGCGAAATGCTGGACCGCTGGCTCGGCCGCACCGGCGTGGAGCTCAGCGTGCTCGTCACCAACCTGCGCCAGCGCGGCTCGGTCGGCCTGTTCATGACGACGCTGCGCGGCGAGTTCGGCGCGTCCATCGACGTCGAGATCTCGGCCTCGGTGCTGGCTCTGCCCGACGGTCAGCGACTGGCCTTCTCGATCCGCGATGTCAGCCGCCGCCTGCAGGGCGAGGAGCGCGCGCCCGACCGGGTATCGCGCTCGGTGGGCGAGCTGACCGAGCTCGTCGGCCGCGTGCCGCTGAAGGACATCGTCAGCGAGACCACGGACCTGATCGAGCAGCTGTGCATCGAGGCGGCGCTGCAGATGACCCAGGGCAACCGCGCCTCGGCGGCGCAACTGCTGGGGCTTTCGCGGCAGAGCCTGTACGTCAAGCTCAACCGCTTCGGCCTGGCCGGCGGCGCGGCCGCGGACCCCGACGAAGACCGCGGCAACGGGCCGGCCGGCAGCGGCAACGGCGCCAACGGCGGCACACCGCACGCACGCGCCCCGATGTAGCCTGCCCCGCGCGCCACGCAGTCCATCGGCGCTCGAGTGTAAATTTCAGTTGACTATATGGCGTGTCAAGGGCAGTATGGAGCCATGGCTCCCATCGCCCTGCCCGCCGCAAGCTACCCGCAGCCCTCGGCCGTGGCCGAGCTGCTCAAGCCCATCACCTGGTTCCCGCCGATGTGGGCCTTCGGCTGCGGTGTGGTCGCCTCCGGGCAGGCGCTCGAGGGCCGCTGGGGTCTGGTGCTGGCGGGCATCCTGCTGGCCGGTCCCTTCGTCTGCGCCACCAGCCAGGCCGTCAACGACTGGTTCGACCGCCACGTCGACGCCATCAACGAGCCGCAGCGGCCCATCCCCTCGGGCCGCATGCCCGGCCGCTGGGGCTTGTACGTTGCGCTGATCTGGACCGGGCTGTCGCTGCTGCTGTCGCTGACGCTGGGCCCGTGGGGCTTCGGCGCGGCCGTCGTCGGCCTGGGGCTGGCCTGGGCCTACAGCGCACCGCCGCTGCGCCTGAAGCGCAACGGCTGGTGGGGCAATCTGGCCTGCGGTGTTTCCTATGAAGGCCTGGCCTGGGTGACCGGCGCCGCCGTCATGGCCGGCGGGGGCATGCCGGCGCTGCCCTCGCTGTTGCTGGCGGGGCTGTACAGCCTGGGCGCGCACGGCATCATGACGCTCAACGACTTCAAGTCCATCGAGGGCGACCGGCGCATGGGCATCGCCTCGCTGCCGGTGCAACTCGGCCCGCGCGGCGCCGCGCTCTCGGCCTGCGCCACGATGGCGCTGTCGCAGGCGGTGGTGATCGGCCTGCTGGCGCACTGGGACCGGCCGCTGCACGCGCTGGGGGTGGCGGTGCTGCTGGCGGCGCAGCTCGTGCTGATGCGGCGCTTCGTCGCAGCGCCGGTCACACGAGCGGTCTGGTTCAGCGGTCTGGGCGTGACCTTGTACGTGGCCGGCATGCTGGTCAGCGCCTTCGCGCTGCGGGGGCTCGCGTGAGCGGCCACCCGGCCCTCCGGCCCGCCCGCGCCGCCCGGAGGGCGCGGCCATGAGCTGGCTGGGCGTGCTGCGGCTGGCGCTGGTGCAGATGGCGCTCGGCGCCATCGTCGTGCTGACGACCTCGACGCTGAACCGCGTCATGGCAGTCGAGCTGCTGCTGCCGGCGCTCGTGCCGGGCCTGCTCGTCGGGCTGCACCACGCGGTGCAGCTGACGCGCCCGCGCATGGGTTTCGGCTCCGATTTGGGCGGCCGGCGCACGCCGTGGATCGCCGGCGGCATGGTGGTGCTCGCGCTCGGCGGCTTCCTCGCCGCCGTGGCCACGGCCTGGATGGGCAGCGACCGCACGGCCGGGCTCGCGCTCGCGGTGGTCGGCTACGCCTGCGTCGGCGCAGGCGTCAGCGCCGCGGGCACCTCGCTGCTGGTGCTGCTGGCAAAGCAGGTCGCCCCCGACCGGCGCGCCGCCGCCGCGGCCGTGGTCTGGGTCATGATGATCGTGGGCTTCGCCGTCACCGCCGGAACGGCCGGACGCTACCTCGACCCCTACAGCCCCGAGCGCCTCGTGCTCGTGTCGGGCACGGTGTCCGCGGTCGCGCTCACGCTCGCGCTGCTGGCGCTGTGGGGCGTGGAGCGGGACGGCACCCCCGCCGCGCCGCCTGGCGCGCCCACGCACTTCCTCACCGCGCTGGCCCAGGCCTGGGGCGATGCCGATGCGCGGCGCTTCACGGTCTTCGTGTTCGTGTCCATGGTCGCCTACAGCACCCAGGACCTGATCCTCGAGCCCTTCGCCGGGGTGCGCTTCGGCCTGACACCGGGTGAGACGACGAGCCTGTCGGGCATCCAGCACGGTGGCACGCTCGCCGGCCTGTTGCTGGGGGCGCTGGCCGGCCGACGCCTGGGCGGCATCGCCTTCGGCTCGCTGCGCGCCTGGATCGTCGGCGGCTGCCTCGCCTCGGGGCTGGCCCTGCTGGGCCTGGTGGTCGGCGACCGCTTCGGCGGGCCGGACTGGCCGCTGCGCGCCAACGTCTTCCTGATGGGCGTGGCCAACGGCGCCTTCTCGATCGCCGCCATCGGCTCGATGATGGCCCTGGCCAGCGCCGGCGGCCCGGGGCGCGAAGGCGTGCGCATGGGGCTGTGGGGCGCTTCGCAGGCCATCGGCTTCGCCCTCGGCGGTGTGCTGGGCACGGCCGCAGCCGACCTCGCGCGCTGGCTGCTCGGCTCGCAGGTCGAGGCCTACGTGACTGTATTCGCGGTCGAGGCGCTGGCCTTCGTCGCCGCCGCGCTGCTGGCTGCACGCATCGCGATCCCGGCCCTGCTGCCTGCGCACAAGGCTTCAGACACCCAGGGTGCGCCTGCACGCGCACCGGCCACCCCGCTCGGAGGAAGCCCATGAACCCGCCCAGGAACGAGCCTGTGAACAGCGCCGACACCCACCACGGCGGCCCGCTGACCTACGACGTCATCGTCGTCGGCGGCGGCCCCGCCGGCGCCACCGCGGCGCATGACCTTGCGCGCCAGGGGCGCTCGGTGCTGCTGCTCGACCGCGCCGGCCGCATCAAGCCCTGTGGCGGGGCGATCCCCCCGCGGCTGATCAAGGATTTCGAGATCCCCGACCACCTGCTGGTGGCGAAGATCCGCTGCGCGCGCATGGTCGCGCCGAGCGAGCAGCAGGTGGACATCCCCATCGAAGGCGGTTTCGTCGGCATGGTCGATCGCGACGTCTTCGACGAGTTCCTGCGCACGCGCGCCGCCTCGGCGGGCGCGGTGCGGCAGACCGGCACCTTCGAGAAGCTCGGCCGCGATGCCGACGGCATCAGCGTCGTGCACTACGCCACCCGCCCGGCCCAGCCCGGCGGTGAGCCGGGCATGGCCAGCGCGCGCGGGCGCTGCATCATCGGCGCCGACGGGGCGCGCTCCGAAGTCGCGCGCCAGGCCGTGCCGGGCGCCGAGAAGACGCGCTACGTCTTCGCCTATCACGAGATCGTCGGCCGCCCCGAGCAGCCGCCACCCGGCTACGACGGCACGCGCTGCGATGTCGTCTACGACGGGCGCTACTCGCCCGACTTCTACGGTTGGGTCTTCCCGCACGGCCCCACGCTGAGCATCGGCACCGGCAGCGCCGACAAGGGCTTCTCGCTGCGCAACGCCACCGCGGCGCTGCGCGCGGCCAACGGACTGCAGGGCGCGCCGACCCTGCGCCGCGAAGGCGCCCCGATCCCGCTGAAGCCCCTGCCCCGCTGGGACAACGGCCGCGACGTGCTCGTCTGCGGCGACGCTGCCGGCGTCGTGGCCCCGGCCTCGGGCGAGGGCATCTACTACGCCATGGCCTGCGGCCGCATGGCCGGCGAGGCGGCGCTGGAATTCCTGCGCAGCGGCAGCCCACAGACGCTGGCGCAGGCGCGCAAGCGGTTCCTCAAGGCCCACGGCAAGGTCTTCTGGGTGTTGGGCCTGATGCAGCGCTTCTGGTACAGCAGCGACAAGCGGCGCGAGCGCTTCGTCGCGATCTGCCGTGACCGCGACGTGCAGCAGCTGACCTTCGAGGCCTACATGAACAAGGAACTGGTGCGCCGCAAGCCCATGGCCCACGTGCGCATCTTCTTCAAGGACATGGCGCACCTGCTGGGGCTGGCGCGGGTCTAGCCGCGCCCGGCACCGACGCGGTCACGCCGCGTCGCGACGGTCTTCATGACATCTTCCCGCCCGCATGCCGTGCTGCGCGGGTGCCCGGGCAGCAGGGCAAACCGGTGAACTGCCGTTCACAGCCCGGGGCTGCGCCGCTAAACTAGGGCGCAAACCAACAAGATTCAGGGATCCGTCACACATGCTTGACTCTCAGGACGAAAGGCCAGTGCGGCGCCGCACCGCCGGGCGAACGCGAACGCGCCGCTACCAGGTCAAGGCACGCTCTGCCGAGGACCAGGAACAACTGCGCCAGCGCTTCATCGACGTCGGACGCCAGTTGCTGAACGAGTCACCTGACGGGCAGGTCTCGCTGCGGCAGATCGCCCGCGTCGCAGGTTACTCGCCCAGCGCGCTGTACCGCTACTTCCCGACCAAGGCCGCGCTGGTGTACGCCGTGCGCGAAGATCACCTTCGCCTGTCCACCGAGTTCGTCCGAGCCGAAGTCGCCGCGGTCACGGACCCGCTGGCCCGCTTCTGCGTCGGCTTCGAGGCGATGGTCGCCTTCTGGGCCAGGCACCCCCTGGACTTCCTGCGCCTGTTCAGCTACCGGGTACCAGGCAGCGAGCCAGCGGGCCCGACCCTGTCCGACTCCTCGATCACGGCGGCAGCGCGCAGCATCAAGCGGGACTTGGTATTCGATCTGTTCCTCGCCCGCGGCGTGGAGCCTGCGGACGACCTGCTCAAGCTGCTGACCGAAAGCGCCATGGTGGCCTCGCACGGCGTGATCAGCGTCCCCCTGGGCAGCCCGAGCATGAAGTACTGCAGCCCCGGCGAACTCGCCCGCAGCGTCGTCGCCTCCATGACCGCAGGCTGGCTGGCCTTCATCGCCGCGCACGGCACCACGCCGCCCGGGCAGGTCGCGAGCGCCGAGGACTACCTGCGCTTCTGCGCCGGAGTCGGACGTCCGGCCTGAGCCACGAGCACCGGCGATCCACGGGCGTGCGGCGCTCGCCCCCGCCACGCGGGGACTTTCCCTAGCCCGCCCTGTCGGCGCAACGGGAAGGGCCGATACTCGCGCCCTTTCTTGCACTGCCCATGCTGGCTTTCGTCCTTCGCCGCCTGCTGCAAGCCATCGTCGTGATGTTGACGGTGGCTTTTCTGGCATTCATGCTCTTCCAGCACGTGGGCGACCCGGTGACCAGCCTGCTGGGGCAGGACGCGACCCAGGAGCAGAAGGACCGCCTGCGCCAGGAACTTGGCCTCGACCAGCCCTTCCCGGTGCAGTTTGCGGCCTTCGTCGGCAACGCCGTCAAGGGTGAGTTCGGCATCAGCCTTCGCCAGGGCCGCAAGGTCTCGTCATTGATCGCCGATCGCTTTCCGGCCACCTTCGAACTCGCACTGGTCGCGGCAGTGATGGCGCTGCTGATCGGCATCCCGCTGGGGGTGTACGCGGCGCTGCGACGCGGGCGCTTCGGGGCCCAGCTCGCCATGGCCGTGTCGCTGCTGGGAGTGTCGCTTCCCACCTTCCTGATCGGCATCCTGCTGATCCTGGTGTTCTCGGTCTTCCTGGGCTGGCTGCCCAGCTTCGGCCGTGGCGACACGGTCCAGATCGGCACCTGGAGCACCGGACTGCTGAGCGCTGACGGCCTGCAGCACCTGATCCTGCCCGCGCTGACGCTGGCGGTCTTCCAGCTCGCGCTGATCATGCGCCTGGTGCGGGCCGAGATGCTGGAGGTGCTGCGCACCGACTACATCAAGTTCGCGCGCGCCCGCGGGCTGCAGGATCGCGCCGTCTACTTCGGCCACGCGCTGAAGAACACACTCGTGCCGGTGATCACTATCACCGGCCTGCAGCTCGGCGGCCTGATCGCCTTCGCCATCGTCACCGAGACCGTCTTCCAGTGGCCCGGCATGGGCCTGCTGTTCATCCAGGCGGTGCAGTTCGCCGACGTGCCGGTGATGGCGGCCTACCTGTGTCTGATCGCGCTGATCTTCGTGCTGATCAACCTCGCGGTGGACCTGCTGTACTTCGCGGTCGACCCGCGCCTGCGCATCGAGAGGACGACGTGAGCACGCCAGTCGCCGCCCCCGGGGCCTGGGCCCGCTTCCTGGACAGCGACGTCTGGTTCAGCTTCCGCACCTCGCCGGTGGCCATGGTCGCGGCCGTGATCGCCTTCGTCTGCGTCTTCTGCGCCGTCTTCGCACCCTGGGTCGCGCCGCACAACCCCTTCGACCTGGCCAAGCTCGAACTCAGCGACGGCCGCCTGCCGCCGGCCTGGATGGACGAAGGCCGCCTGCGCTACCTGCTCGGCACCGACGACCAGGGGCGCGACATCCTCTCGGCCCTGATGTACGGCGCGCGCATCTCGCTCTTCGTCGGCCTGGCCTCGGTGCTGCTGTCGGTGGTGGTGGGCGTCAGCCTCGGCCTGCTTTCGGGCTTCGTCGGCGGGCGGCTGGACGCCTTCCTGATGCGCGTGTGCGACGTGATGCTGTCCTTCCCGCCCATCCTGGTGGCGCTGCTGATCGACGGGGTGGGGCGGGCGATGTTCCCCGACGCGCACGAGGCCCTGGCCTTCGGCGTGCTCATCTTCGCGATCTCGCTCACCGGCTGGGTGCCCTACGCGCGCACGGTGCGCGGCTCGACCATGGTCGAGCGCAACAAGGAGTACGTGCAGGCCGCGCGCGTGATCGGCGTCTCGCCCGGGCGCATCATGCTTCGCCACGTGCTGCCCAACGTGCTCGGGCCGGTGCTGGTGCTGGCCACCATCCAGGTTGGCCAGGCCATCCTGACCGAGGCCACGCTGTCCTTCCTGGGCGTGGGCGTGCCGCCCACCGCGCCCTCGCTGGGCACGCTCATCCGCATCGGCAACGACTTCCTGTTCTCGGGCGAGTGGTGGATCACGATCTTCCCCGGCCTGATGCTGCTGCTGATCGCGCTGAGCGTGAACCTGCTGGGCGACTGGCTGCGTGACGCCATCAACCCGAGGCTGAGGTGATGGCCGACACCGCCGACAAGCCCCTGCTCGAGGTGCGCCACCTGCGCGTGGAGTTCCCCACGCGCCGCGGCACGCTGCTCGCGCTGGACGACGTGTCCTTCGAGATCGCGCCGGGGGAGGTGCTGGGCGTGGTCGGCGAGTCCGGCGCGGGCAAGTCGCTGACCGGCGCGTCCATCATCGGCCTGCTCGAGCCGCCCGGACGCGTGGCCGGTGGCGAGATCGTGTTCGACAGCCGCCGCATCGACCACCTGTCGCACGAGCAGATGCGCGCCATCCGAGGGCGCGAGATTGGCGCCATCTTCCAGGACCCGCTGACCTCGCTGAACCCGCTGTACACCGTGGGCCGCCAGTTGGTGGAGACGATCCAGACCCACCGCCCCGTCAGCGCCCAGGAGGCGCGCGCGCGCGCCATCCGCCTGCTGCAGGACACCGGCATCCCGGCGGCCGAGGCCCGCATCGACCACTACCCGCACCAGTTCTCCGGCGGCATGCGTCAGCGCGTGGTGATCGCGCTCGCGCTTGCGGCCGAGCCGCGGCTGATCGTCGCCGACGAGCCGACGACGGCGCTGGACGTCTCCATCCAGGCCCAGATCATCGCCCTGCTCAAACGCCTATGCCGCGAGCACGGCGCGGCCGTGATGCTGGTGACGCACGACATGGGCGTGATCGCCGAGACCTGTGACCGCGTGGCTGTGATGTATGCCGGCCGCATCGTCGAGATCGGGCCGGTACACGACGTGATCCACGCCCCCGCCCACCCCTACACGGCCGGGCTGATGGGCTCGATCCCGGCCATGGACCAGGAGCGCGAGCGCCTGCAGCAGATCGAGGGCGCGATGCCGCGTCTGAACGCCATCCCGCCAGGCTGCGCCTTCAATCCGCGCTGCCCCAAGGCCGAGGACCGCTGCCGGCGCGAGCGGCCCGACCTGGCGGTCGCGGGCGCCACACGCGCGGCCTGCTGGCTGGCCGGGCCGGCGCCTGGAGCCGATCGATGAGCACCGCCACGACGGCCCCCCAGACCCCCGCACCGACCGCGGCAGCAGGCGAGCGCCCCCTGGTCGAGGTCCACGGCCTGGCCAAGACCTTCGATGTCTCGGCCCCCTGGCTGAACCGCGTCGTCGAGCGCAAGCCGCGGCAGTTCGTGCACGCGGTCGACGACGTGGGCTTCGCCATCGTGCGCGGCCGCACGCTGGCGCTGGTGGGCGAGTCGGGCTGCGGCAAGAGCACGGTCGCGCGCCTGCTGGTGGGCCTGTATGCCCCCACGCGCGGGCGCGTCGTCTTCGACGGGCAGGACACGGCGGCCCTGGCGGGAGCGCCGCTGCGCGCGCTGCGCCGGCGCATGCAGATGATCTTCCAGGATCCGTACGCCAGCCTGAACCCGCGCTGGAAGGTGCTGGACATCGTGGCCGAACCGCTGCGCGAGCACGGCCTCGTCACCGACGAGGACGCCCAGCGCGAGCGCGTGGCGGCGCTGCTGCAGTCGGTGGGCCTCGCGGCCGCGGACGCGCAGAAGTTCCCGCACCAGTTCTCGGGCGGCCAGCGCCAGCGCATCTCGATCGCGCGCGCGCTCGCCACGCAGCCTGAGTTCCTGGTCTGCGACGAGCCGACCTCGGCGCTGGACGTCTCGGTGCAGGCCCAGGTGCTCAACATCATGAAGGACCTGCAGCGCTCGCAGGGCCTGACCTACCTGTTCATCTCGCACAACCTGGCCGTGGTGCGGCACGTGAGCGACGAGGTCGGCGTGATGTACCTGGGGCGCCTGGTCGAGCTCGCGCCCAAGGCCGAGCTGTTCAGCCGCCCGCGCCACCCCTACACGCGCATGCTGCTGGACGCGATCCCGGACGTGCACATGAGCGGCCGCTCCCGCACCCCCGTGCAGGGCGAGGTGCCGAACCCGCTGAACCCGCCGGCCGGCTGCGCCTTCCACCCGCGCTGTCCGCACGCCAACGTGCGCTGCAGCACCGAGCGCCCCGCGCTGCAGACGGTGGGCGGCATCCGCGTGGCCTGCCACGCGGTGGAGGAAGGGCGGATCTAGCCCGCCACGCGGCTGGCGGGCAGCTCGAGCAGGCCGAGCAGCATCTCGCGCAGCGCGAGCGGCTGGTCCAGCATCGCGTGGTGGTGTGCTCCGGCCACTACGGGCCAAGGCGTGGTGCGGCCATGGGCCGCCGCCAGCGCCTGCAAACGGGCGCCTGCCTGCGCCACTGGGCTGAGGGCGCAGACGAGCAGATCCGCCTGCACCCGCAGCGCCTGCCACGCCGCCCAGGTCTCGTACCCGAGCACCCGTGCCGGCAGGGCTGGATCGAAGCGCCACACCCAGCCCTCGGGCCCCTCCTGCACCGAGTGGTGTGCCATGTGGTGCAAAGCCCAGGCGGGACTGGGCTGCACCGGCATCAGGCGAAAGCGCTGCAGGATGTCCGCCCGCCTGGCGTAGACCCGCCGTGGCCCCACCGCCTGCCCCTGCGGCGGCGTGTCGATGCCGGGCACCGGGATGGTCGAATCGACGACGATCACGCGCTCGAACAACTCAGGCCATCGGTGCGCCGCGTGCACTGCGACCGAGCCGCCGAAGCTGTGCGCCACCAGCGTCACCGGGCCGCCACCCAGCGCCTCCACGACATTCGGCAGGTCGGCCGCGGCATCTTCGGGACCGCCATAGGAGCCCCGGTGGCCGCTGGAGCCCATGCCTGGCCAATCCAGTGCCGCCACTCGGTGGCGATGCGTGAGGAAGGGCGCGACCGCGTCCCAGGCGTGGGTGTTGGCGCGGTAGCCGTGCAGCAGCAGCAGCGCGGGCTTGTCGCGCTCGCCCTCGTTCCACTGGGCCAGATGCAGCGGCGTGCCGTCGGCCGCGGTGATGAAGCGCGAGGCCTGAGGCTGCGTGACCGCATCGAGGTACCAAGCGGGAGCGCCGAGGACCCGGAGTTCGGCAATGAGTTCAGGTGGGTGGGTCGGAACCGTCGTCATGCCGCAACCTTAACGCACGGCGGCCCGACAATCCGGCTGACTATCGCGCACCCACCCCACATGTCCCTGCAAGACCCTGCCGCGCCCCGCCCCGCCGTCACCGGCGCCGAGCTCGCCTGGAGCGATGCCCTGCTGCTGGGCTACACGCCGATGGACACCGTGCACGAGGACTTCGTGCGATGCGCTCGCGCGCTCACCGATGCGCCCGACGCCGACCTGCCCGAGGCCCTGCGCCACATGGCGGCCCACCTGCGCGAGCACTTCGCGCAGGAGGACACCTGGATGGTCGAGACCGCCTTCCCGCCGCGGCAGTGCCACATCGATGAGCACGCTGCGGTGCTGCGCTCGGCCGACGAGGTGCTGGCGCTAGCCGAGCAGGGCCAGCTCGAGCCCGCCCGCGGCTTCGCCGCCGCGCTGGTGGACTGGTTCCCCGGCCACGCCGACTACCTGGATGCCGCGTTGGCGCACTGGATGTGCAAGCGCCAGCACGGGGGCAAGCCGGTGGTGGTGCGGCGGGGGCTTTCGTTGAGGTAGCCCCGGAGTACTTGGGGCCGAGGCGCCCCCTCTCATCCCACCGGCAGCAAGCTCTCCAGCGCGAACAGCGAGCGTTCGTCTTCGCGCCTGCGGATCAGCGTGGCGCGGCCGTCGTCGACCATGACCTCGGCGGCGCGGCCGCGGCTGTTGTAGTTGCTCGCCATCGTCATGCCGTAGGCGCCGGCCGACAGCACCGCCAGGGTGTCGCCTGGCTGCACCGCCAGCGCACGGTCGCGGCCCAGCCAGTCGCCCGATTCGCACACCGGGCCGACGACGTCCCAGTCCTGGGCCGCGGTGTCGGCGCGCAGCCGGCAGGGCTCGATGCGCATCCAGGCCTCGTACATGGCCGGGCGCACCAGATCGTTCATCGCCGCATCGACGATGCAGAAGTTGCGCCCGCCCTCGCCTGTCGAGGGCTTCAGGTACAGCACCTCGG
>JBILNB010000157.1:0-3151 GCA_044375195.1 Rubrivivax sp.
CGAGGTTCGAGATGCCTTCTCAGGCGATGGATGGGTGAGCGGGGCCCGGATCAAGAGGTGGTGTCGGGTTTACCAAGGCCTGTCGGGCTTGAAGAGGGCGTTTGAATTTCCTATGCTCGGTGTGCTGCAACTCCACCACGCCCATCGGACCGCGCGCGCTCAGCATCGCCAGCAGTCGGTACTCGGGCAGCGTCAGCCTGGCCACGGCCTGCGCCTCGGCCTCGGCCAGCGCGGCAGCCGAAGCCGACAGGCGCGCGACCACGTAGCCGAACAGCCCACGCAACTCGAAACCGGTGCCGCCCGCGGCGCCCGCAGGCGCCGGCAGCGCCTGGCCCGGCACCGCACCAGCAGGCTCGCATGCCGACGGCTTGAGGTTTTCAGGGGCCATGCCTCCACCGATTGACGCCAGGATGACGGCACCATAGTATTGTTGTCAACACAACGAAAAGCCCGCGATCCGACCTCGAAGCGCGCGACACGACAACCCGATGCAAGCCACCAACCTGTTGATCCTGCTGTCGGACGAGCACAACCCGCAGGTGATGGGCTGCGCTGGCCACCCTGAGGTGCAGACCCCGCATCTCGACACGCTGGCCCGCGCCGGCACGCGCTTCGTCAACGCCAGCTGCGCCAGCCCCATCTGCGTGCCCACCCGCGCGGCGCTGGCCACGGGGCGGCCGCTCTGCGAGACCGGCTATTGGGACAACTGCGACGCCTGGGACGGCCGCACGCCGAGCTGGCACCACGCGTTGCGCGAAGCCGGCCACGAGGTGGTGTCGATGGGAAAGCTGCACTACCGCGGCCGGGCCGACGACGACTACGGCTTCAGCCAGAGCCTGCTGCCGATGCACATCCACCAGGGCCGCGGCGAACTGAAGATGCTGCTGCGCGACCCGCCGGCGCCGCTGGGCGACGGCTCGGGCCTGCTGGCCTCGGCGCGCGCGGGCGAATCCGACTACACGCGCTATGACCAGGCCATCCGCACCGAGGCCGTCGAGTGGCTGCGCCGCAAGGCCGCCGCGCCGGCCGGCGCCAAGCCCTGGGTGCTGATGGTCTCGCTGGTGGCGCCGCACTTTCCGCTGACGGCGCCCGCGCCCTTCTTCGAGCTCTACCGCGACCGGGCGCTGCACCTGCCCAAGCGCTACGTCTTCGGCATCGACCGTGAAGCCCATCCTTATGCACAGCAATACGCCGCGGTGTCGGGCTACAACCTGCACTTCCGCACCGAAGCCGATGTGCGGCGCGCGCTGTGCGGCTACTACGGTCTGGTCAGCTGACTCGACCACCAGGTGGGCGCCATCCTGCAGGCGCTGCGCGACAGCGGCCTCGACGCGACCACGCGCGTGGCCTACCTCAGCGACCACGGCGACAACGCCGGCGCGCGCGGCCTGTGGGGCAAGAGCACGATGTACGCCGAGTCGGCGGGCGTGCCTCTGATCCTCAGCGGCCCCGGGGTGGCGGCCGGCGCCGTGGAGCGGGCCGCCGTCGGCCACACCGACCTGTACAAGACCGTGCTCGACGCCGTGGGGCTGCCCCCGGAGGCCGGCACCGCCAGCCCCGAATCGCGCTCGCTGCTGCGGCCGCTGCCACCCGACCGCCTGGCGCTGTCCGAGTACCACACCGTGGGCTCGAAGGCGGCGGTGTTCATGCTGCAAGACGCCCGGCGCAAGTACGTGCACTACGTCGACCACCGGCCCGAGTTCTTCGACCTCGAGGACGACCCCGAGGAACTGCACGACCTCGGCACCGACCCCGCGTGCGCCAACGAGGTGCGCCACTGGGCCGCGCTGCTGCGCGAACGGCTGGACCCCGAGGCCGTGGACCGCCGCGCCAAGGCCCGGCAGCAGGAACTCGTCGCGCAGTACGGCGGCGAGCAGGCCATCCGCGGCGGCGCGGGCATCGGCGGCTATACGCCGGCGCCATCGGCCGCCTTGCCCGCGAGCCCGCGCTGAATTCTTCAACCCCACCCCGGAGATCCTCCATGAAGCGATCCACCTTCCTCCGCCACGCCCTGGCCTGGCCCCTGCTGGGGGCCAGCGGTCTGACGCGCGCCCAGGCCCCTGCCCTGCCCGGCAGCATCAGGATCCTGGTCGGCTTCCCGCCGGGCGGCGCGCCCGACGTCATCGCGCGCGCGTTCGCCGAGCAGCTGCGCGCGCAGACCGGCGCCACCGTGGTCGTCGAGAACAAGCCGGGCGCCGCCGGCAAGCTGGCCGCCGATGCCCTGCTGCAGGCGCCGGCCGACGGCACCACGGTGACGGTGATGCCGGCCAGCGCGCTGATCCTCGTGCCCATGCTCGTGAAGTCGGCGCGCTACGACGTGGCACGCGACTTCGTCACGCTGGGCTCGGTGGCGCAGTACGGCTTCGGCTTCGGCGCCGGGCCCATGGCCCGCAGCGCCGACTTCGAGCAATTCAAGGCCTGGGTCCAGGCCCAGCCCGACAAGGCCAGCTACGCCACACCCGGCGTCGGCACGCCGCAGCACTTCCTGGGTGCGCAGCTCGGGCAGCTGGTCGGGGCGTCGATGAACCACATTCCCTACAAGGGTGGCGCCAACGCGCTGAGCGACGTGCTGGGTGGGCAGGTGGCACTGCTCGTCACCACCGAGCAGCTTCTGGTGCCGCACCACCAGCAGGGCAGGCTGCGCACGCTGATGGTCACGTCGCGCGAGCGCAACCCCAAGATGCCCGACGTGCCGACGGTGCGGGAGCTCGGCCACCCCCACCTCGAGGCCCACGACTGGTTCGGCGTGTTCGCACGCGCCAGCACCCCGGCCAGCCGCGTCGAGCCCTGGCGCGACGCCATCGCCCGCGTCGCCGCCGCCCCGGGCTACACGCAGGCCATCACCCAGCAGGGCTACAGCCTGTCGCGCGGCGGCTGGCAGGAACTGCCGCAGCAACTCGAGCGCGAGCGCGCCGCCTGGGCCGAACGGGTGCGGGTGTCGGGGTTCACGGCAGCGGATTGAGGGCGGCGCCTCCGGGGCGCAAGCTCCCGGCCGGCCCAGGCCCTACCATCGGCCCCGACGAGGCTGAAGATCATCGCCGCCATCCTCGAGCGGCCTGTGATCGAGAAGATCCTCACCCACCTCGGACTGGATCCGCAGCCGCCGCCCCGTGGCCGGGCGCGCGAGGTGGGGCCGGCCTGGGGGCACTGA
>JBILNB010000101.1:0-12183 GCA_044375195.1 Rubrivivax sp.
CGATCTCGCGCATCAGGCGCGAGCCGCAGGTCATGGCGAAGGTGTCGGCCACGCCGATGCGGATGGGGCCGGCCAGGCCCTCCTGGTCGGCGATCTGGCGCTCCAGCGCTTCGGCCTGCTCGAGCACCCGCTCGGCCTGCCACGCGATCTGGCGGCCGCGGGCCGTGGGGCGTGCGCGGTAGCTCTGGCGCTCGAACAGCGGCGCGCCCGCAGCCTGCTCGAGCTCCCGCAGGCGTACGGAGATCGCGGGCTGCGTGATGTTGAGCCGCTGTGCGGCGGCGCGGAAGCTGCCCAGGCGCACCACCCACACCAGCGCCTCGAGCTGGGACAGCGTGAACTTCAAGAAAAACTCTCCTTATCAAGAAACGTAAAAAAGTTTCAATTTCTTTTTCATCCCGGGATCGCAACAATGCCACCGAACTTACCGAGGAGCAAGCGATCTTGAGCGATACCCCAGGCCTTGCGCGCTACGTGCTGGGCTGCGACGTCGGCGGCACCTTCACCGACATCGTCGTCACCGGCGCAGGCCGCGTGCACACGCTGAAGGTCTCCTCGACGCCCGACGACTACAGCCGTGCCATCCTGCAGGGCGTGCGCCAGGTGCAGGAGGAATTCGGCATCGACCCCGGCGCCATCGCCGCCGTGGTGCATGCCACCACGGTGGCCACGAACACCATCCTCGAGCACAAGGGCGCGAAGACGGCGCTCGTGACGACCGAGGGCTTCCGCGATGTGCTCGAGATGCGCCGCCTGCGCATCCCGGTCATGTACGACCTGCAGTACGACAAGCCGCCGCCGCTGGTGGCCCGGCGCGACCGGCACGAGGTCGCCGAGCGCCTGGACGCCCGCGGTCAGGTGCGCCGGCCCCTGGACGAGGCGCAGGCGCGGGAGATCGCGCGCAGGCTGGCCGAGCAGGGCGTGGAGTCGGTGGCGGTGAGCTTCCTGCACGCCTACGTGGACGGCCGCCACGAGCGCCGCATGGTGCAGATCCTGCGCGAGCACCTGCCGGCCTCGGTGTACATCAGCGCCTCGAGCCAGATCCTGCCCGAGATCCGCGAGTACGAGCGCACCAGCACGGCGGTGGTCAACGCCTACATCGGCCCCATCGTGCGGCACTACGTCGAATCGCTCGCGGCGCGGCTGCGCGACAGCGGCGTGCGCGCGCCGTTGCAGATCATGCAGTCCAACGGCGGCACGATGTCGGCTTCGGCCACGGCCTCGCGCCCGGCGTGCATCGTCGAGTCCGGCCCCGCGGCCGGCGTGATCGCCTGCGCCGCCGTGGCGCGCGCCGCCGGGCTGGACAACGTGATCTCCTTTGACATGGGCGGCACCACGGCCAAGGCCGCGATCGTCGAAGGCGGTGAGCCGGCGACGACGACCGAGTACGAGGTCGGGGCCGGCATCAACATCAGCTCCAAGCTGGTCAAGGGCGGTGGCTACGCGATCAAGCTGCCCTTCATCGACGTCTCCGAGATCGGGGCAGGCGGCGGCAGCATCGTCTCGCTCGACGCCGCCGGCGCCATCCGCGTCGGCCCGCGCAGCGCCGGCTCGGTGCCTGGGCCGGCGTGTTACGGGCTCGGCGGCGCGGACCCGACCTTCACCGACGCAGCCGTCGTGCTCGGCTACCTGAACCCGAGCCACCTGGCCGGCGGGCGCATGGCCATCGACGCGCAGCGCTCGTTCGCGGCCTTGCAGGCGCGGGTGGCAGCGCCGCTGGGCCTGTCGGTGCACGATGCCGCCTGGGGCGTGTATGCGATCGCGATCGCGACGATGACACGGGCCGTCAAGGCCGTGTCGACCTACCGCGGCCGCGACCCGCGCGAGTTCGCGCTGGTCGCCTTCGGCGGCAACGGGCCCGTGGCGGCGGTGGCCATCGCGCGCGAACTGCGCATGCGCACCGTGCTGGTGCCGCCGGCGCCCGGCGTCTTCAGTGCGGCGGGGCTGCTGATCTCACGCCTGGAGAATTCCGCACAGCGCTCGGTGCTCGAGCGCACGGGCGAGATCGACTCGGCCATGCTCGGACGGCACTGCGCGGAGCTCGAAGCCGAGGTGCGGCGCGAGTTCGATGCCGACGCGGCTGCGGGCTTGCAGGTCAGGCGCATGGCCGACCTGCGTTACGCCGGCCAGGCTTTCGAGCTGTCCATCGCCCTGCGGGAGGGAAGCGTCGACCTGGCGGCGCTGGAGGCCGACTTCCACGCCGAGCATGCGCGCACCTATGGGCACAGCTCCGAAGGCGACCCGGTGGACCTGGTCAACATTCGTGTCGTCGCCTCGGCGCCTGCCGTCGCTGACGCGGGACTGCCAGGCCTCCTGGGGCGGTCTGCACTTGACGCCTGTGCTCCCTCAGGAACGCGGCGCCGGGTCTGGTTCGGGCAGGCCCAGCAAGGGCTGGATACGCCGGTCATCGGACGCGGCGCGCTGAGCGCGGCGCCGTTGTCCGGTCCCTTCATCATCGAGGAGCCCGACGCCACCTGCGTCGTGCCGCCCGGTGCCACGGCACGACTGGACGTGCTGGGCAACATCCTCATCGACACCGGAGAGCCGGCATGAACCTCGCCGCCCCCGCCGACGCACCGGCCGTGCCTACTGCGGCGCCGACCGTCGCCGCCGTTGACCCGATCACGCTGGAGGTGATCAAGAACGCGCTCTCTTCAGTGGCCGACGAGATGGCGCTGGTGCTGATGCGCAGCGCCTATTCGCCCGTGGTGCGTGACTCGATGGACTACTCCACGGCGCTGTGCGACGCGCAGGGCCGGGTGGTGGCCCAGGGGTTGACGCTGGCGGTGCAACTCGGCGCCTTCCCGGACGCGATGGCGCACCTGTTCGAGCGCTGGCGCGGCCGCATGCGCGAGGGCGACGTGTTCATCATGAACGACCCCTACGGCGGCGGCGGCCAGCACCTGCCCGACATGTACGTGGTCAAGCCCCTCTTCCACGGCGAGGTCATCGAGGGCTATGCGTGCACGATGGCGCACCACAGCGACGTCGGCGGCCTGGCGCCGGGCAGCACCGCCATCCACGCCACCGACATTCACCAGGAGGGCCTGCGCCTGCCCTGGCTGCGCCTGTACAACGCCGGGGAGCCGGATGAGGCGATGTTCAGCGTGATCGCCAAGAACACACGCCAGCCGGTGCAGGTGCTCGGCGACCTGCGCGCGCAGGTGGCCGCCTGCGCCGTGGCCGAGCGCGGCCTCCACGGGCTGATCGAGCGTTACGGGGCGCAGCGCCTGCGGCCGTGCTTCGACACCATCCTCGACCAGGCCGAGCGCCTGATGCGCGCCTTCATCCGCGACATCCCCGATGGCTGCTACAGCGCCACCGACTGGATCGACGGGCTGGGTGAGCAGCCCGAGCCGCTGCGCATCCAGGTCAGCGTGACGGTGGCAGGTGAGGAGATCGACATCGACTTCGCCGGCACCGCGGCCCAGGTGCCGGCGGCGATCAACTGCCCGATCGCGATGGTGCGCTCCTCGGCGTATTGCGCGATCCGCTGCGTCACCAGCCCCGACATCCCCAACTGCGACGGGTACATGCGGCCGGTGCGCATCCGCGCGCCGCGCGGCACCATCCTCAATCCCGACGAGCCGGCAGCCTGCGCCGCGCGCGGGGTCATGGGCTACCGCGTCTTCGACGTCATCATGGCCGCGCTCGCGCAGGTGGTGCCCGAGCGCGTGGTGGCCGCCGGGGAGGGCGGCCCGACGCTGTTCTCGTGCGGCGGCTGGCACGAAGGCCGGCCCTTCGTGCTGACCGAGGTGATGGTGGGGACCTGGGGCGCGCGCGCCGGGCGCGACGGCGTGGAGGGCATCTCCAACCCGGCGGCCAACCTCTCCAACCAGCCGGCTGAATTGATCGAGGCCGAGCTGCCGCTGGAGGTGGTGCGCTACGGCATGGTGCGCGATACCGCCGGCGCGGGCCGCCGCCGCGGCGGCCTGGCGTATGTGCGCGAGTTCCGCCTGCTGGCCGAACAGGCGGTCTTCACGACCCGCGCCGACCGGCGCGACCACCCGCCCTATGGCCTGGCCGGCGGGCGGCCCGGCGCCGGTTCGGTGAACCTGCTGCGTGCCGCGGGGTCGGACCGGCCCCTGCCGACGATGCCGATGGAGGCGCTGGCCTGGCGACGCGGGGACGTGTTCCTGCACATCAGTGCCGGCGGCGGCGGCTACGGCGACCCGCTGCAGCGCGAGCCCGGACTCGTGCTGCAGGACGTGCTCGACGACAAGGTCAGCGTCGAGGCCGCACGGGCGCAGTACGGCGTGGTGGTGGACGGGGCGCGCGCCTGCGTCGACGTCGAGGCGACGGTCGAGCTGAGGGCCCGGCTGCGGGCACAGGCGGTGACGGCATGACGCCTCCCGCAGCGGGCGCGCGCACCGCCTCGCGCAGGCCTTGCCACCCCGGCACGGGAGCGAGCCGGTGAACCCTGTCGACCTGCTCGTGCACGGCGGCACGGTGATCGACGGCAGCGGCGGTGCGGGCCGGCGCGCCGACGTGGCGGTCGCGGACGGCCGCATCGTCGCCGTCGAGCCCGGGCTGCAGGTGCAGGCCGCCGATCGCATCGATGCCACCGGTCTCGTGGTGGCGCCCGGCTTCATCGACATCCACAGCCACTCCGACTACACGTTGCTGGTCGACCCGCGGGCCGTCAGCGCCGTCGCCCAGGGCGTGACGCTCGAGGTGCTGGGCAACTGCGGCTTCGGCTGCGCGCCGATCAAGCCGGCCCTGGCGGCGGCCAACATCTATGGCTTCAATGGTCGCATCGCGCTCGACTGGACGCGCGTGGACGAATACCTCGACCGGCTCGGCGCCGCACGGCCGGCGGTGAACACCCTGACGCTGGTGCCCAACGGCCAGTTGCGCCGCGCCACGGTCGGCGTGGCCGACCGCCCGGCCAACGCGGAAGAGATCGCCGCGATGCAGGCACTGCTGGAGCAGGGGCTGGACGAGGGCGCATGGGGCTGGTCCACCGGCCTGGAGTACCCCGCCGAGCGCGCGGCCGGCACGCAGGAACTGACCGCGCTGGCGCGGACCGTGGCGCGCCGCGGCGGCCTGTACGCGACGCACACGCGCCACCGCGACGAGGGTGCGATCGAGGCCATCGAGGAGGCTGTGGCCACGGCCCAGGCCAGCGAGGTGCGCCTGCAGCTGTCGCACCTGCTGCCCCGGCGCACGGCCGATGGCGAGGACGTTCGCGCCGTCGAGGTGCTCGAGCGTGCCCGCGCGCGCGGCGTGGACGTGCGTTTCGACATGCACACGCGGCTGTACGGCACGACCTTCCTCAACACGCTGATCCCCCCCTGGGCCGACGCCGAGGGTGGTGCGGCGGCGTTGCTGCGCTCGCGCGCCGGCCGCGAGCGCATGCGCGGCAGCCCGAGCATCGTCGCCAGCGGGGGCTGGGAGCGGGTCGTGCTGCTCGACCACCCGGGCTTCCCGGCCTGGTCGCGGCGCAGCTTCGGCGAACTCGGGCGTGAACTCGGGCGCGACCCTTTCGACCTCGCCTGCGACATCCTCGAGCACGACCTCGACGACCTGGCGCGCGCGATGGTGATCATCCGCGCCTACACGCCCGAGCAGCAGGCGCGGGTGTTCGCGCATCCCCTGTGCATGCCGGGTTCGGATGCGACCACGCTCGCGCCCGACGGGCCACTGGCGGGCTCGGTGTTCCACGGCGCCTACTCCTGGGCGGCGTGGTTCTTCGATTTCATGGTGCGGCAGCGGAAACTGCTTTCGGCCGAGGAGGCGGTGCACCGCCTCACAGGCTTTCCGGCGCAGACGCTCGGCCTGAAGGACCGTGGTGGCGTCGCGCCGGGGTACGCGGCCGATCTCGCCGTCTTCGATGCCGACGGCTTTCTCTCGCCCGCCAGCACCTTCGACCCGAACCGGCTCGCCACGGGCATGCGCCACGTGGTGGTCAACGGAGCCCCCACCCTGCGCGACGGCGCGCTGACCGGTCGGCGGGCCGGGCAGGTGCTGCGGCGGGGTGGAGCATGAGGCGACTTTCCGCGCCGGTGGCCGCGGGTGTCGCAGCGCAGTCCTTTCGTGTGCCTTGTCCACAACTCTGGAGGATGGTATGAACCGCAATCGATCGAGTTTCCTGAAGGGGCTGCGCGCATTGGCGCTGGCCCTGCCGGGCCTGGCGCTGGGCCTGCCCGGCACCGCGCTGGCCCAGGCGGTGGTGCTGAAGATCGGCACTGTCGACGCGCCGGCCTCGCATTCGGGCCAGGGGGCCGAGGCCTTCGCGGCCGAGGTGGCCCGCCTGTCCAACGGGCAGATGAAGGTGGAGGTGTTCCACGCCGGCAAGCTCGGCAGCATCCCGGAGCAGGTGAAGAACGTGCTGCAGGGCGCGCAGGACCTGCACCTGCTCTACCCCGAGTTCCTGACCAACCTGATCGACGAGACCAAGGTCATCTCGGTGCCCTACCTGTTCCGCGACATGAACCACGCCCAGGCTTACCTGAAGAGCGACCTCTTCAAGCCCGGGCTGGACAAGCTGCGTGGCATGGGCGGCGTGATCCTCGACCCCGACTGGAACTGGAAGATCAACGACCCGCGCGGCGTGATCGCCGTGCGGCCGATCCGCACTCCGGCCGACCTGAAGGGCCTGAAGCTGCGCCTGTGGGAGTCCAAGGTCGCGATCGAGACCTGGCGCGGCCTGGGCGCCAACACCATCGTCGTCGCCCGGCCCGAGATGTACCTCGCCTTCAAGCAGGGCATCATCGAAGGCGGACCGGAGACCATCGGCATCGCCTACGACCAGAAGAACGCCGAGCTGGCGAAGTTCTGGACGCGGACCGAGGAGTACTACCAGATCATCAACGTCATGATGAACCAGCGCAAGTACAACAGCCTCACGGCGGCGCAACGCGAGATCCTGCACACCGCGGCGCGAAATGCCTCGCGCGTGTTCCAGGAGGCCTCGGGCAAGGGGTTCACCGAGAAGCGCCAGAAGGCCGAGAAGGACTTCGGCGTGACCGTGCTCGAGCCCGACCTGGGCCCCTGGCGCGAGCAGGCGCGTGCCATCTCGGCCGCTCTCGAGAAGGAGGGTGTGATTCCCTCCGGGCTGGCCGAGAAGGTCCGGGCGATGAGGTGATGCCTTCCAGCGCGCGAGCCCGCCATGCAGCCGACCACGCCTCCTGATCCCGTTTCCGCGTTCGACCGCGCCTGCAGCGCCTACTTGCGCGGCTCCGGGCTCGTCTTGCGAGTTCTGGGGGTGCTGGCGCTTGCGCTGATGGTGGGCTCTCACGCTCTGGAGATCGGCTGGCGCTTTTTCCACGAGCGTGGGCTGAGCTGGGTGCACGAGTTCTCGATGATCGCGGCGATGGTCCTGTACTTCCTGATGTACGCCGAGATCGCCAAGCAACGCGACTACGTCCGCCTGGACCTGCTCGAGCAGCGCCTGCCCGCAGGCGCGCGCCGCCACCTGTCCACCTTCATCCGGCTCGTGGTGCTGGCCTTCCATGCGCTGGTGGCCTGGTACGCGGTGGGTACGGCGCGTTTCGCCGCTGCCTTCGACACCACGGTGCTGGAGTGGCCCGAGACGGTGTTCTACGCGCCGCTGGCCCTGGGCTGTGCCGACATCGTGCTGACCGAGGCGATCCACCTGTGGCGCCACCTGCGCGGGCAGGGCGAAGGCGAGCGCGCGGCGCCGCGTGTGCTCACCTGAACCCGCTCCCTCCGCGCAAGAACCGGAACGCTCCCCCATGGCCTCCTTCTGGATGATCGCCCTGTTCCTGGCACTGGCCGGCATCGGCGTGCCAATGTGCGCGGCCATGGGCGTGGGCGCCTTCGTCGGGCTGCTGCTGATCGACGTGCCGCTCGACACGCTGCCCCGGTACATGCTGCACGACGTGCGCAGCGTGCCGCTGCTGGCCATCCCCTTCTTCATCCTCGCCGGCAACCTGATGAACGCCTTCGGGCTGACACGGCGTATCTTCGAGTTCCTGCAGACGCTGGTGGGCTTCATCCGTGCCGGGCTGGCGCAGGTGTCGGTGTTGTCGAGCGTGGTGTTCGCGGGCATCTCGGGCTCGGCCCTGGCCGACATCGCCGGCCTGGGTGCGATGCAGATCAACGCGATGCGCAAGGCCGGCTACCGGCCCGAGTTCGCCTCGGCCCTGGTCATCGCCGCCTCGCTGCTGGCGCCGATCATCCCGCCGTCCATCATGTTCATCATCTACGCGGTGCTGATGAACGTCTCGGTCGGCCACCTCTTCGTGGCCGGCATCCTGCCTGGCCTGCTGATCGCTGGCGTGCTGATGGCCAACAACTGGCTCATCGCCGTGCGCGGCCTCGAGCCCATGCCCGCGGTGCGGCGCTCGAGCTGGCCCGAGATCCGCAGCAGCTTCTGGCGCAGCCTGCCGGCGCTGCTGACGCCGGTGGTGATCCTGCGCAGCATGATCACGGGGCTCGTCACGCCCACCGAGGCCAGTGTGCTGGCCGTGCTGTACGCGCTGCTGCTCGGCCTGCTGTACCGCGAGATCACGTGGGAGCGGCTGTGGGAGGCCTGCGTGAGCAGCGCGCGCACCACGACGATGATCATGTTCCTGACCGGCGTGGGCAGCGCGCTCGCCTTCGTCATCACCCACGAGCAGGTGGCCGAGGCGCTGGCGGCCGGGATGGGTGGCGTGTCCGACAGCAAGTGGGTCATCCTGGCGCTGGTGGTCGTCGCGCTGCTGGTCATGGGCGCCTTCGTCGAGACCGTGCCGGCCATGCTGATCGCCATCCCCATGTTCGGCCCGCTGGTGGTGAAGTTCGGCATCGACCCGGTGCACTTCGGCGTGGTGCTGACCTACGCGCTGCTGCTGGGCATCGTGACGCCGCCGGTCGGCCTGGGCCTGTTCGCGGTCTGCGCGCTCACCCGTCTGCGCATCGAGGCGGTGATTGCCGCCAGCCTGAAGTTCTACCCGGCCTTCCTGGTGATCCTGCTGGTGCTGATGTTCGTGCCGGCGCTGTCGACCTGGCTGCCGGGTGTCGTCTTCGCCAAGCCCTGACCCTGCTTCTGCTTCTGCTTCGGGAGCGACGACCGATGACGAAATGCCTCAGCCCGGCCGAGGTGCGGGCCTACCACGAGACCGGCCTGCACTTCCCGCTGCGCGCGCTCGAACGCGGCGAGGTTGCTGCGCTTCGGGCCCGCTACGAGGCCCAGCGGCACCTGATCAAGGGCCGTACGAACCAGAAACCCCACCTGCTGTTCCCGTGGATCGCGGACCTCGTACGCCACCCGCGCATCCTCGACGCCGTCGAGGACGTACTCGGCCCGAACCTGCTGTGCTGGGGGGCGCAGTTCTTCACCAAGCCGGCGGGCGACCCCGGCTTCGTCAGCTGGCACCAGGATGCCACCTACTGGGGCCTGTCTGCGCCCGAGGTGGTCACGGCCTGGGTGGCGCTGTCGCCAAGCAACCCGCGGTCAGGCTGCATGAAGGTCGTGCCGGGCACGCACAGGAGCCAGGTGCAGCACGAGGACAGCTTCTCCGAGGCCAACCTGCTCACGCGCGGCCAGGAGATCGCGGTCGAGGTCGATGAGACACGGGCGGTTTGCGTGACGCTGGAGCCGGGCGAGTTCTCGCTGCACCACGTGCTGGTGTTCCACGCCTCGGAGCCCAACCTCAGCGACGACATCCGCATCGGCTTCGCGATCCGCTACGTGCCCACGCACATCCGCCAGACCGCGGGCGTGCGCGAGAGCGCGACGCTGGTGCGCGGGGTCGACGAGCACCGTCACTTCGACCCCGAGCCCGCGCCAGCGGCCGACTTGCACCCGGATGCCGTGGCCGCGCACGCGGCTGCGGTGGACAAGCAGATCGCCGTGCTCTACGCCGGCGCGCGGCAGCGCGGGCGATTGCAGGAGCCTGCCGCGGGCTGACCGAGGCCGGCCTTTCCGGCCGCCGGTGTCTGGGAACGACATCGACGCGTTTTGCGCTGCAAGGCCGTGCTCCCGAGGGGGGCCTGGTTGTGCTGCTATCGTCTCAGGCTCGAGGTGGCTGACATGAACGATTCCAGCATCGGCAGGCGCGTGGCAATGGCAGGTGTCGCGTCGCTGGCCTGGGCGGTTTCGCCGTCCCGCGCGAGCGCCGCCGATTTCGGGCAGCGTGTGGATGCGCTGCAGGGGCTGTGGTTCGGCACCGAGGTGCCCGGCGCCGCGGGCGAGCGCCGCTTCGTGTTCCAGGTCGTCAACGTGCTGTCCGCCCAGGGCGGCCGGGCGCGGCTGGTGGCGCGCTGGGGGCTGGCCGACCACCCCTGGTCCGAGGCGGCTGAAGCCCTGGTCACCGAGCAGGCGGGTGCCCTGCGCCTGGCACTGACTCCGCGCGGCGCGGCGGCGCGCGTGATGCTCCAGGCCCAGCCCGACGGCAGCCTGGCTGGCCAGGTCACAGCGGCGGACGGCGCGACCGAAGCCGTCCGCCTGGCGCGCGCGACCCTGGGCGATGTCCACGCCTGGATCGCGCAGACTCCGCCTGCCGGCCTGCGCGCCACGGCGGCGTCCGCGCTCGACCTGGTCTACCTGAGCGCGAACGATTGCGGTCCCTGCCGCGGCTGGGAGCAGCAGCACCTGCGCGCTGGCGCGCCGCGTGCGGAGCTCGGCTGGCAGGCGCTGCAGTTCACGATGCTCAAGCGCGTCTCCTTCCGCAACCCCGTTCCGGCCCAGGACCTGCCCGAGCCGCTGCGCGCCTCCACCGCCCGCTGGCTCGAGGCGCGCGGCTGGAGGCACTTCAGCGGCACGCCGCAGTGGCTGCTGTACGTCGACCAGCGGCTGCGCCTGCACGGCTTCGGCACGAACCAGTTCGAGACCCTGGTCGCGCCGGGCGTGCGCGCGGTGCTGGCCGAGCGCGGTCGCGGGTGAGGCCGCACCCCGACGAGCTCATGTCCTGGTCCGGCGAGTTGGCCTTCTTCGAGGCCGGCGTCCTGTTCCGCGGCCATGCGGCAGACAACCGCCTTCACCGTCATGCCACCGTCCAGCTCACGATCGGCCTTGACGGGCCTGTGGCGCTGCGGGTAGGCGGCACGGCGTCGGCGCTGATGTCGATGTCCGGCCCGGCCTGGCTCGTGCGGCCCGAGGTGGCCCACGCCCTGCAGCCCGGCCCCCGCGTCTGGCTGGCGCTGCTCGAGCCGCAGACCCGGCTGGCGCGGTATCTGCTCGACGCCATCGGGCCAGCCGGCGTAGCCGAACTGCCGGTCGGCCTGCGGGCCCGCATCGACGCCATCGGCCCGCTCGCCGGCAGCCTGGACGCCCTGCGCCTGGCACCCGGCGCCGACGCGCCCACCGACGAGCGTCTGGATCTTGCCCTGCGCTTCATCGCCGAGGGCAGCGGGCCACGGCTGGTCGAGCGTGCCGCGGCCGCCTGCGGCCTGTCGGTCTCGCGCCTGCGCGCGCTGGCGCAGAAGCGGCTGGAGGTACCCCCGGCGCGCTGGCTGATGCTGCGCAGGCTGCACCGTGCCGGTCGCAGCCTGGCTTCGGGCGCTTCGCTCGCCGAAGCGGCACTGGACGCGGGCTTTGCCGACCAGGCGCACCTGAGCCGCAGCATGCGCCGCGCCTTCGGGGTGACGCCTGCCACGGTGGCGGCGCTGGTCGGCAGGGGTCACGCAGGCCGGCGGCCCTGAGCGTGGGCTTCCGGCGATCGGGTCTGTGGTGGTCCCAGGACTGTCCTCGACGCCGATCGTCACCCTGTTCAAGACCGTATGCCGCGCGTGGGAACATCGGATATCGAGTTCCACTATGGAGCCGGTCGAGGTGACGCCCTCGCTTGCCACTGCCTTCGGCCATGAGGTGGAGACCGCCCGCGCCGCATGGTGCGCGGGTGCGTGGGCAGAGACCGCCTTCCGAGGGTCAGCCTGGCGTGATCACGGCGATGGTCTTGCGGCCATGCCGCCGGTAGATGCGGAAGTCGCCGTCCAGCGTGAGGACGCGCGACGGATCATGGAGTTCGGCCAGGCGGATGAGGCACGCATCGGCGAGGGAGGCCGGCACGTTGTCGTACCGTTGGAACAAGGCGCGAACCGGCGTGATCTCGTCCCGAAGACTCATCGCCACTTGCACGACCCCGCGCTCGATCATCATCAGCGCCTTCGCTGGATCAAAACCGCCCCGAGCCAGCAGAAAGCAGGTTTCGGCCACCACCGCCTCGCAGGTCAGGAAGGGGCCGGGGTGGCTTGCGAATTGTTCGCGTGCCCAGGCGTGATGGCTGTCGTCACGACACA
>JBILNB010000158.1:0-3110 GCA_044375195.1 Rubrivivax sp.
GCGACGCCGCGCTCGGCCGGCCGAGCATCGCGCGCGAGCGCGGGCTGCCGGCGGCCATGCGCCACTTCGACACCCTGGTGCGCCAGGCCACGGACGCCGTGCCGGACTGCCCCGGCGCGCCGATGCTGCGGGCCCTGGTGCGCAGCGAAGCCGAGCGCCTGGTGCCGGCGCAGATGGCCGCCCCCTTGCGAGCCGCCGCTTGAGCACCGGATCCGCCGACCGCCTGCCGCTGGGCCCCGGCCCGGTCCTGCCGACGGTACCCCCCCGCACCTGGCGTGACCGCTGGTCGGTCTGGCGCGACCGCCTGGTGGCGAACCACCGATTCCAGCGCGCCGCCGCCGGCTTCTGGCTGACGCGTCCGTTCGCGCGCCGACGCGCAGCGCAGTTGTTCGATCTGGTTGCCGGCTTCGTCTACACCCAGGTGCTGGCCGCCTGTGTGCGGCTGGACCTGTTCGAGCTGCTGGCCGCCCGCGGGCCCCTGCCCACGGCCGATCTGGCACGCCACTGCGCGCTGCCCGAACGCGCGATGCAGCGCCTGGTGAATGCCGCCGCCGCGGTGCGACTGCTCGAGCCGCGCAGCGGCGAGCGCTGGGGCCTGGGGCCGCTGGGCGGGCCGCTGGTGGGCAATGCGGCCCTGAAAGCCATGGTCGAGCACCACGCCGCGCTCTACGCCGACCTGCGCGACCCGCTCGCGCTGCTGCGCGACGAGGGCGCGGGCTCGGCCATGTCGGCCTACTGGCCCTACGCCGCCTACCCGGACGGGGCCATGCCCTCCGAGCGCGTGGCCGAGTACTCGGCGCTGATGACGGCATCGCAGCCCATGGTCATCGACGAGGTCCTGGATACCTGGGACTTCGGCAGCCACCGCCGCGTGCTCGACGTCGGCGGCGGCGAGGGCCGCTTCGTCGCGGCGCTCGCGCAGCACAGCCCGCGCCTGGAGCTGATGCTGTTCGACCTGCCGCAGGTGGCCGCGCTGGCGCGCCAGCGGCTGGCCGGCCTGGGCCTGGCACAGCGCGTGCAAGCCCACGGCGGCAGCTTCTTCGACGACCCCCTGCCCCGAGGCGCCGACCTCGTCACCCTCGTGCGTGTGCTCTTCGACCACGACGACGCGCACGCGCTGGCCATCCTGCGCGCGGCGCACGCGGCGCTGCCGCCGGGCGGCACCGTGCTCGTCGCCGAGCCGATGGCGCAGGCGCCCGGGGCGCACGCGATGGGCGACGCCTACTTCGGCTTCTACCTGCTGGCCATGGGCCGCGGCCAGCCGCGCTCGGCGCAGGACATGCGCCAGTTGCTGGCTGCTGCAGGTTTCGAGGCCGCGCGCAGCGTGGGCACACGCCTGCCGCTGCAGGCGGGCATCGTTGTGGCGCGCAAGCCACGCTGACCGGACTGGGACTTCACCCCCTGTACGACCCCCGAACGCGAACCAGATGTCAATTCCGCTTGACATTTGTCAGAGTCTCTTCAAAATGACACTCGTCGAAGCCATTACCTCCCGTCCCTGACAGCCCATGCAAACCCAAGCCATCGTCCTCGAAGCCCCCGAGCGCCTCTTGCTGAGCCGGCTCGAGCTCGAGCCGCCGGGCGAGGCCGACGTCGTGGTCGACATCGAATACAGCGGCATCAGCACCGGCACCGAGAAGCTGCTCTGGAACGGCCGCATGCCCAGCTTCCCGGGCATGGGCTACCCGCTGGTGCCCGGCTACGAGTCGGTCGGCCGGGTCGTCGAGGCGGGGGCCGCCTCGGGCCTGAAGGCCGGCGAGCGCGTCTTCGTGCCCGGCGCCAAGTGCTACGGCCCGGTGCGCGGCCTGTTCGGCGGCGCGGCCTCGCGCATCGTCTCGGCCGGCTCGCGCCTGACACCGGTGTCCGACGCGCTGGGCGAGAAGTCGGTGCTGCTGGCCCTGGCCGCCACGGCTTACCACGCGGTGGCGGACGCCGGCAAGCGCACCGACATCGTGCCGCCGGAGCTGATCGTCGGCCACGGCGTGCTCGGGCGCCTGCTCGCGCGCATGGTCGTCGTCGCCGGTTTCCCGCCGCCCACCGTGTGGGAGATCAACCCGACACGCCAACAGGGCGCCGAAGGCTATGCCGTCGTCGCCCCACAGGACGACCCGCGGCGAGACTACCGCGCGATCTACGACGTCAGCGGGGACGCCCAGATCCTGGACCAGCTCATGCTGCGCCTGGCCCCGGGCGGTGAGATCGTGCTCGCCGGCTTCTACACCGAGCCGCTGCACTTCATGTTCGCGCCGGCCTTCATGCGCGAGGCGCAGATCCGCTGCGCCGCCGAATGGAAGCGCCCCGACCTGCTGGCGGTGAAGGAACTGGCCGAGAGCGGCCGCCTGTCGCTGGACGGCCTGATCACGCACCACGACGTGCCGGCGCATGCCGACACCGCCTACCGCACGGCCTTCGGCGATGCCGACTGCCTGAAGATGATCCTCGACTGGAGACTACACGCATGAATGCCCCCACGTCCCCGGTGATGTTCGTGCGCGACCAGCGCCTGATGCAGGAGGCGGCGATCCCGCCCGACCCGGTGTCCACCGAACCGCCGCGCAAGTCCACCCAGATCATCGCCATCTATGGCAAGGGCGGCATCGGCAAGAGCTTCACGCTGGCCAACCTGAGCTACATGATGGCCCAGCAGGGCAAGAAGGTGCTGCTGATCGGCTGCGACCCGAAGAGCGACACCACCAGCCTGCTGTTCGGCGGCAAGGCCTGCCCGACCATCATCGAGACGAGCTCGAAGAAGAAGCTCGCCGGCGAGAGCGTGGCCATCGGCGACGTCTGCTTCAAGCGCGACGGCGTGTTCGCGATGGAACTCGGCGGCCCCGAGGTCGGCCGCGGCTGCGGCGGGCGCGGGATCATCCATGGCTTCGAGACGCTCGAGAAGCTCGGCTTCCACGACTGGGGCTTCGACTTCGTGCTGCTGGACTTCCTCGGCGACGTGGTCTGCGGCGGCTTCGGCCTGCCGATCGCGCGCGACATGTGCCAGAAGGTCATCGTCGTCGGCAGCAACGACCTGCAGAGCCTGTACGTGGCCAACAACGTCTGCTCGGCGGTGGAGTACTTCCGCAAGCTCGGCGGCAACGTCGGCGTGGCCGGCATGG
>JBILNB010000102.1:0-12034 GCA_044375195.1 Rubrivivax sp.
TGACCGACGCGGGCCTCGACCCTTCGACCGATTTCGTCATCGGCACGCTGAACGCCGGTTCGCGTACCGGCTACGACCGCCTGCTTGACGCCATCGGTGTCAATTTGGGCGCCGACGACAAGCCCTTCGTTCAGATCACCCCGCGCCTGGGCTCGGGCAATCTCTTCCTGCAGCCGGGGGAGCAGGCCACGGGCCAGATCGCCCTGGCGGCGCAGGCGGGTCAGCTTCCATTGCAGGGGGTGGAGACCCTGTTCAGCCAGATGACGCAGGCGATGGCCAGCCAGGAGGCTTGCACCCATCCCACCACAGGACTCGCCTCCCTGATGGCCACCGACGCCAGCCTGAACATGGATGACGGCGAGTCCCTGGTCGGGGCCGCTGCGGTAGGCCAGGGGCTGTGCGCCATGCTCGCAGGCGGCAACGGCGAACCCTCGCGCCTGGGCCTGAAACTGGTCAGCCCCACCCTCGGGCGTTGCGACTTCAGCGGCGCCCACCCCGTCTGTGCAGTCAGCTTCGCGATGCAGAGCGCCGAGGGCGACGTCGGAAAAGTGGGTGAGGACATGAGCCTGAGCTACCAGTCGGGCGCATGGAGGTTCAGAGGCGACCTGCTGCCGATGGGCATCCGCGCCAGCGGCTCCGTGCAACGCGATCGCCGCATCGACGGACCAACGCCGGTGATCTCCTACTCCCGGGCCCTGGTGTTCGAGATTCCGGCCCGGACGGGGCTGGAGTGCGCGCGCGTGTCACAGACCGACGCTGCGGGAACCTCCGTGATCCTGGCCTACTACAAGCGCCACGGCAGCGGCTCTCCAAGCCGGCTGTCGGTCTGGCGCGAACCGGGCAGCAACAGTGGCGACAGCGTGAGCCTGGCTCCGGCATCAGGCGGCACGCGCGCGGGCGACGACTCCTGGATCATGCTCCCCGAGGCGTCGGCCGGGGACACGGCGGTGCGCAACTTCCTGCGTGGCGGGCGTCACGTGACGGTCGACCTCTACTCGGACACGGGCTGCGCCACACCGATGACGGTGGCCGGCAGCAGCAGCTTCCGCGTCGAGTTCCGTGGCGTGCCGCCAGTCTGGGCGCAGTTGCCCTTCCTCCCTTGGGCCACGCTGACGGACGCCGATGCCTCAGCCCTGCGCAGCTTCACCGCCGCAGCGGGTACGAGCACGAGCTACAGCACCAACTGGACTTTCACGCGCGGGCGCATGGGTCTGGGCGACGCCAGCTTCTGCAGCAATCGCGAGACCTGCGGCGAGGGTGGCGCGGGGCGTGTGGGGGACCGCAGGCTGCGCCCGAGGGACGTCTCGTTGACGATGCCGGTCAACCCTGGGAGCACGGCGCTCACGGCCGACAGCTACAAGATGCTCGCGCTGTACGGCAATGCACCCGACGGAATGGGCGTCCAGAGCAACCATATGAGCTGCCCGGCCGTCACCGCCGGCCTGGCCTGCGAGAACTGAGCAAGCCGGCCGAACTCGCGCCATGGCAAATCAGGATCCGTGCTGCGTCCGGACGCAGCGCGTTCGTCAACCCAGACGCAGCAGTACAGGCTGGTGGTCCGACACCGTGGTCTCGGTGTCGACTTCGACCGCGCGCACTCGAGGCGCGAGGTCGTCGCTGACGAAGACGTAGTCGCAGGAGATCGGCTCGGGGCCGTAGCGGCGGTCGTGCAGGCGGAAGGTCGGCGCCGGCGGGCGGCTGCCGTGCGCCAGCGGCCAGGCGTCGCGCAAGGCGCTCGCCCCGGGCGGGGCCGTCGCGTCGGGCTCGGCGCCCAGCAGCGCGTACTCGGGTTCGTGGCGCTCAAGGTTGAAGTCGCCGCACAGGATGGCGCTGGCGGTGTGGGCCTTGCTCTGGAAGGGTCCGCCGCTGGCGTCCTGCAGCGGCGGCTGCGCGGCGTGGGCGCAGGCCTCGTGGTGCAGGTCCACCAGCGCGCGCGCCTGCGCCATGCGCTGGCGTGCCGAGTAGAACTCCAGGTGCGTCGTCATCAGCCGCACCGGGCCGAGCGGGCTGTCCACCGTGACGCTCGTGCACATGCGCGGCATGGAGCGCACGCCGCCGTCGGCCGGCCAGGGCAGCGCATGGTGGCGCACCTGGCGCACCGGCAGACGCGTGGCCACGAGGTTGCCGAAGCGCTGGCGCCGGCCCCCGGGGCCGCGCTCGTCGACGGCGGCGCCGAAGTGCACCTCGAAGCTCGGCAACAGCGCCTGCACGCGCTGCGCCTGGTCGAAGCCGGCGCCGCCATCGAGGTCAGGGTAGTCGTCGGCCACCTCCTGCAGACACAGCACGTCGAAGTCGGCCATGGCGCGGGCGTGCGCGATCACGCGCTCGACGCTGACCACGTTGTCCAGGCCGCAGAACCACTGCACGTTCCAGGTGATCAGCGTCAATGCCATCTACTTGATCCCCGCGCGCATGAAGCTCTGCACGAACTGGCGCTGGAAGAGCAGGAAGGCCACCAGCAGCGGCGCCGCGCTCATCAGCGTGGCCGCGGTGATGATGGACCAGTCGATGCCCTGGTCGGTGGAAGAGAAGACCTGCAGCCCCACGGTCAGCGGCCGCGACTCGACGCTGTTGGTGATGACCAGCGGCCACAGGAAGTTGTTCCAGTGGTAGCTCACCGACACCAGCGCGAAGGCCACGTAGACCGGGCGCGCCAGCGGCACGTACACCCGCCACAGCACCTGCAGCGGGCTCGCGCCTTCCACGCGCGCGGCCTCGTCAAGCTCGCGCGGCACGCCCATGAAGGTCTGGCGCAGCAGGAAGATCGCGAAGGCCGAGGCGAAGTAGGGCAGCCCGATGGCCAGCAGCGTGTCCACCAGGCCCAGCCGCGCCATGGTCTTGTAGTTCTCGACCAGCAGCACGTCGGGCATGATCATCAGCTGCACGAGCACCAGCGCGAACAGCACGCGCTTGAAGGGGAACTCGAAGCGCGCGAAGGCATAGGCCGCGAGCGTGCTCAGCACGAGCTGGCAGGCCAGGATCATCGTCACTAGCAGCGCCGTGTTGACGAAGTAGCGGCCGAACGGGGCAGCGGCCCAGGCGCGGGCGAAGTTCTCCAGCGTCAGCGGGGCCAAGAGCTCGAAGCGCGTGGAGTACTCGCCCGGGTGGAAGGCAGTCCACACGGCGTAGGCCAGCGGCAGGACCCACAGCAGCGCCAGCATCCAGGCGCCCAGCGTGTCCAGCCAGCCGGCCCCGCCCCAGGCCGGCGCCGGCTGCGCGCGCGCGCTCGAGGTGCCGCCGCTCACTTGTAGTGCACCTTGCGATCGAGGACGAAGAACTGGAACAGCGCGGTGGCCGCCAGCAGCGCCAGCAGCACCACCGTCAGCGCCGCGGCGTAGCCGGTGTCCCAGAACTTGAAGCCCACCTCGTAGAGGTGGTAGAGCAGCAGCGTGGAGGCGTTGTCGGGGCCGCCGCGCGTGAGCACGACCACGTGGTCGACCATGCGCACCGCGTTTATGACGGCGTTGACCATGACGAACAGCGTCGTGGGCATCAGCAGCGGCCACTGCACGCGCCAGAAGAAGGTCCAGCGCGAGGCGCCCTCGATGGCCGCGGCCTCGCGCAGGCTCGGGTTCAAGCCCTGCAGCGCCGCGAGGTAGAAGATCATGAAGAAGCCGGCCTCCTTCCACACCGCCACGGCCGTCACCGCGCCGAGCGCCGTGGCCTGGTCGCCGAGCCAGTTCTGCGCCGGCAGGCCGAACGCGCCGCGCACCTGCTCGAGCAGGCCGTACTGCGGCGTGTAGAAGAACAACCAGATGTTGGCCACCGCCACCATCGGCAGCACGGTGGGGGTGAAGTAGGCCATGCGCAGGAAGGCGCGCCCGGCGATGCGCTCGTTCACCCACAGCGCCATCAGCAGCGCCAGGGCGATCGAGGCCGGGATCGTGGCCAGCGCGAACCAGGCGTTGTTGCGCAGCGCCTTCCAGAACACCGGGTCTTCGAGCATGACCTGGTAGTTCTCCAGCCCCACCCACACCGCCGGGCGGTTGCCCTTGGGCGTGGAGTGGAAGCTGTCGATCAGCGTGGCCACCGCCGGGTAGTGCGTGAAGGCCACCAGCAGCACGAAGGCCGGCAGCAGCATCAGCCAGGCGTGGGCGGCCGCGGGCCCGGCGCCGCGCGGGAGGTGCGAGCCTGGTGACACGGCTGCCGCCTCAACCCCGAGGGATACGGCGGCGGGCTGCAGCACCGGCATTGGCGCCGATGCCGCAGCACCCGGCCACCGGGTCGTCGAGCTCGGGGCCGCTCATCGCTGCGCCTGACGCCACGATCCGGCTCAACGGTAGCCGCGCAGCAGCCGGTTGGCCTCGGCCTGGGCGTCACGCAGGGCCTGGGCCGGCGTCTTGGTGCCCAGCAGCGCGGCCTGCAGGCCGTCGTTCAGTGCCTTCGTGACGCGCTGGTTGTCGTGGGTGGAGAACTCGGCCAGCGCGTGCGGGAGCTGGTCGCGCGCCACCAGTGCCGGGGGGAACTCCGCGCCGTACCTCTTCAGCGCAGCCGTGTCATAGGCCGCGGCGCTGACGGCGACGTAGCCCGTGTCGATGCTCCAGCGGGCCGCGCGCTCGGGCTGAGTGATCCACTTCGCGAAGCGGAAGGCGGCCTCCTGCTGTGCCGGCGTGGCCTTCTTGGAGATGTAGAAGTTGCCGCCGCCGGTAGGCGAGCCGCGGCGCTTGCCAGCCGGCAGCATGGCCACGCCGAAGTCGAACTTCGCGTTCGCGCGCACGTTGGTGAGGTTGCCGGTGGTCGTCCACATCATCGCGACCTTGCGCTCGAAGAAGTCCTTCGGCGTCGTGCCCCACTCCACGATGCCCGGCGGGTGCACGCCGGCCTTGACCAGGTCGATCCAGTACTGCACGGCCTCGACCGTACCCGGATCGTCGAACTTCACCGCGTTGCCGGCGTCGTTGGCGAGCGTGACGCCGTTCTGGATGGCCAGGCCCTGGAACAGCCAGTACGGGAAGCCCGACGAAGGGATCTGCACGCCCCACTGGGTGACCTTGCCGCCAGCGTCCTTGAGCGTCAACTTCGCCGCCATGTCGCGCATCTCGGCCCAGGTGGAAGGCGGACGGTTGGAGTCGAGGCCGGCGGCCTTGAAGGCGTCCTTGTTCCAGTACAGCACGACGGTCGAGCGCTGGAAGGGGATGCCCCAGGTCTTGCCGCCCGTCTGGCTGTTGAGCATGAAGGCCGGGTAGAAGCTGGCGAGCCACGCGCGGTCGTCGGCCGTCTTGACGAAGTTGTCGATCGGCACGATCGCGTCCTCGTCGATGAGGGTGAACATGTCGGTGGACAGCAGCACCGAGGTCACCGGCGGGTTGCCGGCCTTGTGCGCGGTCAGCGCCTTGACGATGGTGTCCTGGTAGCTGCCGGCGTAGATCGGCGTGACCTTGATCGACGGGTTCTCCTTCGTGAAGTCGGCGGCGTAGGCGTCGATCAGCTTCGTGATCGGGCCGCCGACGGCCACCGGGTAGTAGAAGGAGATCTCGGTGGCGGCCTGGGCGTGCGCCAGCGGCGCGGTGCCGGCCAGCGCCAGCGCCGCAGCGCCGGCCAGGGTCTGCAGGAAGGCCTTTCTCTTCAGCGTCTTCATCGTCGTGGCTCCTCGAGGGGCTGTGGGGGAAGAAAAGTCCGTGTCTCGGGCGGATGGTGCGCGTCAGGCGCGGGCGGTCACGTCAGGCGCCGGCCCTGGGCGTCGAAGCGGTGCTCGTCGGCAGCGTCCCAGCCGAGGCTCACGCGCGCGCCGGCGGCCGCGTCGGTACGGCCGGCCGCGCGCACAGTCAGCGTCTCGGTGCCGACGGCGCAGCGCAGCACGAGGTCGGCGCCCAGGTACTCCAGCCCCTGGACGACCGCCTCGACGGGCCCACCCAGGCGCACGTCCTCCGGGCGCAGCCCGAGCATCGCAGCGCCACCGCCCGCGGCCACCGCGCTGCCGGCGATGCAGGCGCCGTCCAGGCGCAGCAGGTTCATCGGCGGCGTGCCGATGAAGCGCGCGGCGAAGGGGGTCGCCGGCCGCGCATAGAGCGCGCGCGGCGCGTCGTCCTGTTCGACGCGGCCCTGGTTCAGCAGCACCACCTGATCGGCCATGCTCATGGCCTCGGCCTGGTCGTGGGTGACGTAGACCACGGTCAGTCCGAGCCGGCGCTGCAGTTCGCGCAGCTCCTGGCGCATCTCCTGGCGCAACTGGGCATCGAGGTTGGACAAGGGCTCGTCCATCAGGCAGACCTGGGTCTGCGCCACCAGCGCCCGGCCCAGGGCGACGCGCTGCTGCTGCCCGCCCGAGAGCTGCGAGGGCTTGCGCTGCAGCAGGGCCTGCAAGCCGAGGAGCTCGGCCGCGTGCTCGAGCCGCCGCTGCGTCTCGGCCTTGTCGACCTTGCGCACCTGGAGCCCGAAGCTGATGTTGTCGGCCACCGTCAGGTGCGGGAACAGCGCGTAGTTCTGGAACACCATCGAGATGCCACGCTGCGCCGGCGGCAGCATGGTGACCTCGCGCCCACCGATGAAGACCTGCCCGGCGCTGGCCGTCTCGAGACCCGCGACGATGCGCAGCGTCGTCGACTTGCCGCACCCCGAGGGGCCCAGCAGCACGCAGAAGCTCGCAGGCGCGATCTCGAGGTCGATGCCGTCGAGGGCGACCGTGTCACCCCATTGCTTGCGGACCTGGACGAGACGGATCGCGGACATGCGGCGGGCGCGGGGCGGTGTGGGACGGGAGTGGCTGGTGCCGATACGAAACGGGGGCCTTCAGGCGTCCGAAGCCTCGCGCGGGGGCACGACGGGCGCGGCCTGCGCGCTGGCGCCGACGGCGGGCGAGAGTATGCGACACAAGGCGGCGTGCAACCCGGGCCCTGCAGCCAGGGTTTCCCTGATGGACAAGACGTCCTCGTCGCAATCCAGCGTGGTCACGAGCCCCCCGGCCTCACGCACCAGCAGGGTGCCCGCGGCGACATCCCAGGGGGCGAGGCCGAGGTCGTATGCGGCGTCGTGGCGGCCCGCCGCCACCCAGGCCAGGTCAAGGGCGGCCGAGCCACCTCGGCGCACGGCGCTCGCCTGCCGCATCAGGCCCGCGAAGCGCGCCCAGGCCACGGGGTCGTCCGGGTCGGCGGTGCGCGGGGCGCTGGTGGCCACGACGGCCGAACCCACCTCGGCGCAGGCGCTGACCGCCATCCGCTGCCAGGGACCTCCTCGCCCCAGCCAGGCCCCCTGCCCGCGGGCCGCGGCGAAGACCTCCTCGCGCTGCACGTCGAGCACGACGCCCACCTCGAGCCGGCCGCGCACCGCCAGCGCGATGCTCACCGCGTAGGCGGGGATGCCATGGATCAGGTTGACCGTGCCGTCCACCGGGTCCACGATCCAGACGTGACTCGCCTGCGGGTTGCCGTGCAGCGCCGCCTGCTCCTCGCCCATGACGGCGTGGCCGAGTTCGGCACCGAGCAGGGTCTGCACGATGAGGCTCTCGCTCGCGACATCGATCCGGGTGACGAAGTCGTTCGGGCGCTTGAGCCGCACCTCCAGCGTCGCCGGGTCGGCGGCCGCCTCGCGGATCAGGGCGGCGGCGGCGTGCGCCGCGCGCAAGGCCAGGGCCAGCCAGGGGCTCGTCGGGGGGATGGGAAGTTCGTCCATGCGCCCATCATGGCAGACCGGCCGGGCGCGCCGGATCGCCGCAGACCCTCAGCGCCCCGCCCGCGTGACCAGCGCCAGCCCGGCGAAGATGGCGAGCATCGCGCCCCAGACCCAGGCGCTGTGGGTCTCGCCGAACAGCAGCCAGCCCCAGAACACGCCCCACAGCGTGACGAGGAAGCCGGTCTGGCTGAAGAAGACCGGGCCGGCCAGGCGCATGACCTCGAAGAACAGCAGCGAGCCGATCCAGCTCAGCGCGGCGTGCAGCAGCAGTGCCCAGTCGCCGGCGTGCGCCGGCGGCAGCGGCAGGTGCACCCCCTGCCACAGCGCCAGCGGCAGCAGGCAGGCGAAGGAGCCGAGCTGCATCGCCCCAGCCAGGGCGATGGAATCCACGCCCGCCGGGCGGTGGCGCGCGATGTAGATGTTGGAGACGGCGTACGACAGCGGCACCAGCAGGCACAGCGCCACCCAGGGCCCCATGGCCGGGTCGGGCAGGCTCGCGCGCGGCCCGAGCACCATCCAGGCCCCCGCCAGGCCGCAGGCCAGGCCGGCGACGCGCAGCCGGTGCACGGCCGCCATGCCGAAGGCCAGCGCCAGCGCGTAGGTCATCAGCGGCGACAGCGTGTTCAGCACCGCGGCGAGCCCGGCCGGCACGTGGGCCATGACCAGCACCACCAGGGTGTTGGGCAGCGCCACCGCGCTGAAGCCGGCCCACAGCGCGTAGCGCACGTGCGGCCGCAGCTGGCCCGGCGGGCTGCCGCGCCAGGCGGCGATGGCCAGCAGCACCGGCGCGCCCACGCCGTTGACGAACAGCATCCAGGCCGCTGGCGCGATACCGTGCTGCGCCCCGGTCTTGGACAGCGAGAACTGCAGCCCCCACAGCGCGCCCATCACCATCATGTAGGCGATGGCCAGCGGCAGGCGGGAGGACGTGTGGGACATGACGATGCGAAGCGGCGCCGGAGCACGCCGCATCATCGCACCGGGCGCTGCTGGCGGCTCTCAGCCGCGATGCCGCTGCAGCTCCCAGCGGGCGATCTGGTCGCGGTGGACCTCGTCAGGCCCATCAGCGAGGCGCAGCACGCGGCTCATCGCATAAGCGCTGGCCAGACCGAAGTCGTTGCTCGTGCCGCCGCCGCCATGGGCCTGGATGGCCCAGTCGATGACCTTGCAGGCCATCTCGGGCACGGCCACCTTGATCATCGCGATCTCGGTGCGCGCCACCTTGTTGCCCACGGTGTCCATGCGCCAGGCGGCCTGCAGCGTCAGCAGCCGCGCCTGCTCGATCAGGATGCGCGACTGCGCGATGCGCTCGCGCGTCACCCCCTGCTCGGCCACCGTCTTGCCGAAGGCCACGCGCCCGAGGGTGCGGCGGCACATGCGCTCCAGCGCGCGCTCGGCCAGGCCGATCAGGCGCATGCAATGGTGGATGCGGCCCGGCCCCAGGCGCCCCTGCGCGATCTCGAAACCGCGGCCCTCGCCGAGCAGCATGTGGGAGGCCGGCACCCGCACGTTCTCGAACACGACCTCCGAGGCGCGGTCGGGCACGCCGTAGAACCCGAACACCGGCAGCGGCCTGAGCACCCGGACGCCCGGCGTGTCCATCGGCACCAGGATCATCGATTGCTGCCGGTGGCGGTCCGGGTTCGCGGGATCTGACTTGCCCATGAAGATCGCGATACGGCAGCGCGGGTGGGTGGCGTTCGTCGTGTACCACTTATGCCCGTTGATCACGTAGTGGTCACCATCCCGCACGATCGAGCTCTCGATGTTGGTGGCGTCGCTGGAGGCCACCTGCGGTTCGGTCATCGCGAAGCACGAGCGGATCTCCCCGGCCAGCAGCGGCACCAGCCACTGCTGCTGCTGCTCGGGGGTGCCGTAGCGCGCCAGGACTTCCATGTTGCCGGTGTCCGGCGCGGAGCAGTTGAACACCTCGGGCGCCAGCAGCGAGCGGCCCATGATCTCGCACAGCGGCGCGTAGTCCAGGTTGCAGAGGCCCGCGCCGTGCTCCGACTCCGGCAGGAACAGGTTCCACAGGCCCAGCGCGCGCGCCTTGGGCTTGAGTTCCTCGACGAGCGGCAGCACGGCCCAGGGACCGTGCTGCTCGGCCTCCTGGAAGAAGCGCGTCTCGTTCGGGTAGATGTGCGTCTCCATGAAATCGTGCAGTTGCTGCTGCAGCGCACGGACGCGGGCCGAGGGTTCGAAAGGCATGGTCAGGATCCTCGAGGGTGGGCAGGTCGGCGCCGGGCGCTCAGCCGGCGTCCAGGGCGCGCGCCCGCGCCCAGCCGATGTCGGCGATGCGGGCGGCACGCGCCCCGGTCAGCGCGGCCTGCGGGTCGTTCGCGCTGCCGTCCAGGGCACGCCGGGCGATGCCCTGCAGGATGGCGGCGAGCCGGAACAGGCTGTAGACGATGTACACACCCCAGTCCCGGGCCGACGGCGCGGGCAGGCCGCGCCGCAGCGCGTACCGGGCCACGTAGTCCGGGGCGTCGGGAATGCCGAGCTCGCGCAGGGGCTGCCCGGCCATGCCACGGAAATCGTCGGCGCCCAGCTCCCAGCCCAGCACGTGATAGGCCAGGTCGGCCAAGGGGTCGCCGATCGTGGCCAGTTCCCAGTCGATCAGGGCCAGCACGCGCGGCTCGGTGGGATGGACGATCATGTTGTCCACGCGCAGGTCGCCGTGCACCACGGCGGGCGCCGGCTCGGGCGGCAAGCGGGCGGGCAGCCAGTCGATCAGCCGGTCCATCGCGTCGATGACGCCGGTCTCGCTGGCGCGGTACTGCCGCGTCCAGCGCGCGACCTGCCGCTCCAGGTAGTGCCCGGGCCGCCCGAAGTCACCGAGGCCGAGCGCCTGCGCGTCCAGCCCGTGCAGCCGCGCGATGACGCGGTTGATGTCGTCGTAAAGCGCGGCGCGGTCGCCCGGGGCGAGGCCGGGCAGCGCCGGGTCGAGGAAGATGCGCCCCTCGACGAACTCCATCACGTAGAACGGCGTGCCGATCAGCCCGGTGTCCTCGCACAGCCACAGCGCGCGCGGCACCGGGACGCCGCTGCCGGCCAGCGCCCGGATGACCCGGAACTCGCGCTCCACGGCGTGGGCCGAGGGCAGCACCGGGCCCTGCGGCTTCTTGCGCAGCAGCCACTGGCGCGAGCCGCTGGCGATGCGGTAGCTGGGATTGGACTGCCCGCCGCCGCACCGCGCCACCTGCAGCGGGCCCTGCAGCGGCCCGAGCACCGGCTCGAGGGCCTGCGCCAGCGCCTCGACGCGGTTGCCGCACCAGGACTCCAGGGTCGGGTCCGCGCTCACCGCGCGCCCTCCTGCCGAGTCCTGGAAAGGGGCCGGCGCCTCATCGCGTCAAGGCCAGCGAGAGCGCGGGCACCGCGCTGACGATGGCCAGGCCCACGAGCATGACGACGACGAAGGGCAGCGCCGCGCGGCACACCTCGGCGAAGCCGGCCTTGAACGCGGCCATGGCGACGAAGAGGTTGAGCCCCACAGGGGGCGTGATGTAGCCGATCTCCAGGTTGACCGTCATGATGATGCCGAAGTGCACCGGGTCCACCCCGTAGACCTTGGCCATGGGCATCAGCAGCGGCGCCAGGATCACGATGGCCGAGCCGACCTCCATGAAGGCCCCGGCGACGAGCAGCAGCACGTTGGCCGCCAGCAGGAAGGACGCCCGGTCGTCGATCCAGGTCTGGACCCAGGCCACCAGGTCCTGGGGCACGCGCTCGTAGTCGAGGATCACGCTCAGGCTGGTGGCGAAGGCCACCAGCGGCAGCAGCGTGCCCAGCGTCACCACGGTCTCGCCGACCATGCGGTAGAAATCCTTGACCCCGACCTCGCGGTAGACCAGCCCCTCCACGACCAGGGCATAGACCAGGGCGGCAACGGCCGCCTCGGTGGGCGTGAAGTGGCCCGAGTAGATGCCGCCGAGCAGCAGCACCGGCAGCGCCAGCGCCGGGAGCCCGTCACGGAAGGCGCGCAGGATCTCACGCCCGTCCCATCGCCCCCCGCCGAGCCCGCGGTTGCGCCACCACGCGTACAGGCCGAGCAGCGCGGCGAGCAGCAGGCCGGGCAGCACGCCGGCGATGAACAGCCGCGTGATCGAGGTTTCGGTCATGATCCCGAACAGGATCATCGGGATCGACGGCGGGATGATGATGCCCAGGGTGCCGCCGGCGCAGATGAGACCGATCGAAAAGGTTCGCGGGTAGCCGGCCGCCAGCAGGGCCGGGAACATGACGGTGCCCACAGCCAGCATGGTCACGATGCTCGAGCCCGAGATGGCGGCGAAGACGGCGCAGCTGAGGACCGTGGCCACCCCCAGGCCCCCGGGGATGGGCGCGGTCAGCGCCACCATGATGCGCACCAGGCGGCGTGCGATCGTGCCGCGCGTCATGACCGCGCCGGCCAGCAGGAACATCGGGA
>JBILNB010000174.1:0-18906 GCA_044375195.1 Rubrivivax sp.
TTTCAATGGCAAAAGGCAAGTTCGAGCGCACGAAGCCGCACGTGAACGTGGGGACGATCGGGCACGTGGACCATGGCAAGACGACGCTGACGGCGGCGATCACGACGGTGCTGTCGGCGAAGTTCGGTGGTGAGGCGAAGGCCTACGACCAGATCGATGCGGCGCCGGAGGAGAAGGCGCGCGGGATCACGATCAACACGGCGCACGTGGAGTACGAGACGGCCAACCGTCACTACGCGCACGTGGATTGCCCGGGGCACGCGGACTACGTGAAGAACATGATCACGGGCGCGGCGCAGATGGACGGGGCGATCCTGGTGGTGTCGGCGGCCGATGGTCCGATGCCGCAGACGCGTGAGCACATCCTGCTGGCGCGGCAGGTGGGCGTGCCGTACATCATCGTGTTCATGAACAAGTGCGACATGGTGGACGACGCCGAGCTGCTCGAGCTGGTGGAGATGGAGGTCCGCGAGCTGCTGTCGAAGTACGACTTCCCGGGCGACGACACGCCCATCGTGAAGGGCAGCGCGAAGCTGGCGATGGAAGGCGACAAGGGCGAGCTGGGCGAGCAGGCGATCATGCGCCTGGCCGATGCGCTGGACAGCTACATCCCGACGCCGGAGCGTGCGATTGACGGGACCTTCCTGATGCCGGTGGAAGACGTGTTCAGCATCTCCGGTCGCGGCACGGTGGTGACGGGTCGCGTGGAGCGCGGGGTGGTCAAGGTCGGCGAGGAAATCGAGATCGTGGGCATCCGTGCGACGCAGAAGACGACGTGCACGGGCGTGGAGATGTTCCGCAAGCTGCTGGACCAGGGGCAGGCGGGGGACAACGTGGGGATTTTGCTGCGCGGCACGAAGCGCGAGGACGTCGAGCGTGGTCAGGTGCTGTGCAAGCCGGGCAGCATCAAGCCGCACACGCACTTCACGGCCGAGGTGTACGTGCTGAGCAAGGAGGAGGGCGGGCGCCACACGCCGTTCTTCAACAACTACCGGCCGCAGTTCTACTTCCGCACGACGGACGTGACGGGTGCGGTGGAGTTGCCGCAGGACAAGGAGATGGTGATGCCTGGCGACAACGTCAGCATCACGGTCAAGCTGATCGCGCCGATCGCGATGGAAGAGGGTCTGCGCTTTGCGATCCGCGAGGGCGGCCGCACCGTGGGCGCTGGCGTCGTCGCCAAGATCATCGAGTAAGCATGGCGGATGACGGTGCCCCTGCGGGGCGCCGTCTTCTTCTAGCTCTTTGAAGGAAACGTCATGCAAAAACAGAAGATCCGCATCCGCCTCAAGGCCTTCGATTACAAGTTGATCGACCAGTCGGCCCTGGAGATCGTCGACACGGCCAAGCGCACGGGCGCGATTGTGAAGGGTCCGGTGCCGCTGCCCACGCGCATGCAGCGCTTCGACATCCTGCGCTCGCCGCACGTCAACAAGACCAGCCGCGACCAGTTCGAGATTCGTACGCACCAGCGTCTGATGGACATCGTCGATCCCACCGACAAGACCGTGGACGCACTGATGAAACTCGACCTGCCGGCGGGGGTCGATGTGGAGATCAAGCTGCAGTGATCCACACCTGCTTGGCGTTCTTGCGCCTGGCAGGTTATACTCGTTAGCTTTCCCGTTGGGCAGGGTCACTGCACGACGAGAAGAAAATCCGGCCCGGCCAATCGATGTCGGGCATGTGCAACAAAGGCTTTGAAAGCCGGTGAAGGTGTAGGCGCCCCCTCGGGTCGTTTCCACCCGAGTCGGTCGACGGGGCTGGAGAATGAAGATGACGACCGCAGATGCGAGCCACCGGCTCGGTTTGCTGGGCCGCAAGGTGGGCATGATGCGCATCTTCACGGACGACGGCGATGCCGTTCCCGTGACGGTGCTGGACGTGTCGGACAACCGCGTGACCCAGGTCAAGACCGTCGAGACCGACGGCTACACCGCCCTGCAAGTGGCCTTCGGCCAGCGCAAGGCTTCTCGGGTGACCAAGCCCGAGGCTGGGCACCTTGCCAAGGCGGGTGTCGAAGCTGGTGAAATCCTCAAGGAATTCCGTGTCCCGGCCGACGTCGCGAGCCAGTATGCGCCAGGCGCCAAAGTCCCGGTGACCTTGTTCGCCGCCGGTCAATCCGTCGATGTCCAGGGCACTTCGATCGGCAAGGGTTTCGCGGGAACGATCAAGCGACACAACTTCGGTTCGCAGCGCGCCTCGCACGGCAACAGTCGCTCACACAACGTCCCGGGCTCGATCTCGATGGCCCAGGACCCTGGTCGTGTGTTCCCGGGCAAGAAGATGACCGGGCACATGGGCGACGAGACCGTGACGACGCAGAATCTCGATATCGTCCGCGTCGACGAAGCGCGCCAGCTGCTGTTGGTCAAGGGTGCAGTTCCCGGCTCGAAGAACGGCCACGTGGTCGTGCGCCCGGCCGTCAAGGCCCGCGCCAAGAAGGGAGCCCAGTGATGCAGCTCGAGCTCCTGAACGAACAGGGCCAGGCCACGGCAAAGGTCGATGCGCCGGACACTGTCTTCGCGCGCGACTACAACGAAGCGCTGGTGCACCAGATCGTCGTGGCTTACCAGGCCAACGCCCGCCAGGGCACTCGCGCCCAGCTCGACCGCGGCGAGGTCAAGCACTCGACGAAGAAGCCTTTCCGCCAGAAAGGTACGGGCAACGCGCGCGCCGGCATGACCTCCTCGCCACTTTGGCGCGGGGGCGGTCGCATCTTCCCGAACCGGCCCGACGAGAATTTCTCGCACAAGGTCAACAAGAAGATGTATCGCGCCGGCATGGCGTCGATCCTTTCGCAGTTGGCGCGTGACGGCCGTGTGGCCGTCGTCGAGTCGCTGTCGGTGGAGGCGCCCAAGACCCGGCTCCTGGCCCAGAAGTTCAAGGCCATGGGTCTGGATTCGGTTCTCGTCATCTCCGACCAGATCGACGACAACCTGGCGCTTGCCTCGCGCAACCTGGCCAATGTGCTCGTCGTCGAGCCGCGTTACGCCGACCCACTCTCGTTGGTCTTCTTCAAGAAGGTTCTGGTGACCAAGGGCGCGATCGAGCAGCTCAAGGAGATGTACGCATGAGCGCGCTGCAGAAGTTCGACGAGGGCCGTCTGGCCCAGGTGCTGGTGGCGCCGATCATCTCCGAGAAGGCCACCCGCATCGGCGAGAAGCAGAACCAGGTCCTGTTCAAGGTGCTGCGCAGCGCGACCAAGCCCGAGATCAAGGCGGCGGTCGAGCTGATGTTCAAGGTCGAGGTGGCGTCGGTCTCCACCCTGGTGCAGAAGGGCAAGTCCAAGCGCTTCGGCCGCACGATGGGCCGGCGTGACCACGTCAAGAAGGCTTATGTCTCCCTCAAGCCGGGGCAGGAGCTCAACTTCTCCGGGGAGTCCGCTTAAATGGCTGTCATCAAGGTCAAGCCAACCTCGCCCGGCCGGCGCGCCGTGACGAAGGTCGTGCACGCGCACCTGCACAAAGGGGCGCCTGAAGCTTCGCTGCTGGAGCCGCAGAAGCAGAACGCAGGCCGCAACAACAACGGTCACATCACGATGCGTCACAAGGGTGGGGGCCACAAGCACCACTATCGTGTCGTGGATTTCCGTCGCAGCAAGGACGGCGTGCCCGCCAAGGTTGAACGTATTGAGTACGACCCCAACCGCAGCGCGCATATCGCACTGCTGTGCTACGCCGACGGTGAGCGTCGCTACATCATCGCCCCGCGTGGCGTCGAGGCGGGTGCGACGCTCCTGAGTGGTTCGGAGGCGCCGATCAAGGCTGGCAACACGCTGCCCATCCGCAACATTCCGGTGGGCACGACGATCCACTGCGTGGAGATGCTCCCGGGCAAGGGCGCGCAGATCGCGCGCTCGGCTGGCACGGCCGTCACCTTGATGGCACGTGAGGGTACCTATGCTCAGATCCGCCTGCGCTCGGGCGAAGTCCGCAAGATCCATATCGACTGCCGGGCGACGATCGGCGAGGTTGCGAACGAAGAGCACAACCTGCGTCAGTATGGCAAGGCGGGCGCGCGTCGCTGGAAGGGCATCCGTCCGACCGTCCGTGGCGTCGCGATGAACCCGGTGGACCACCCTCACGGCGGTGGCGAGGGCCGTACCGGTGAGGCACGTGCCCCAGTGTCGCCCTGGAACACCCTGACCAAGGGTTACAGGACGCGCAACAACAAGCGCACGCAGACGATGATCGTCTCGCGGCGCAAGAAGTAAGAGGACCGTGCCATGACTCGTTCTCTCAAGAAGGGCCCCTTCGTCGACCACCACCTGTTGGCCAAGGTCGAGAAGGCGGTGGCCATCAAGGACAAGAAGCCGATCAAGACTTGGTCGCGCCGCAGCACGATCCTGCCCGATTTCATCGGTCTGACGATCGCGGTGCACAACGGCAAGCAGCACGTCCCTGTCTACGTGACCGATCAGATGGTGGGCCACAAGCTCGGCGAGTTCGCGCTCACCCGCGTCTTCAAGGGTCATCCGGCCGACAAGAAGGCGAAGAAGTAAGGGGCACAGACGTGGAAACGAAAGCAAGCGTGCGCGGTGTGCGCCTGTCCGTGGACAAGGGCCGGCTGGTGGCCGACCTGATCCGCGGCAAGAAGGTCGACCAAGCGCTGAACATCCTGAACTTCACGCAGAAGAAGGCCGCCGGCATCGTCAAGAAGGCGCTCGAGTCGGCCGTGGCCAACGCCGAGCACAACGACGGCGCCGACATTGACGAACTGAAGGTGACGGCCGTCCATGTTGAGCAAGGTGCCACGCTGAAGCGCTTCTCCGCGCGAGCCAAGGGGCGCGGTAATCGCATCAGCAAGGGCACCTGCCATATCTACGTGACCGTCGGCAACTGAGGGCGCACGAACACCATGGGACAGAAAATCCATCCGACCGGCTTCCGGCTCTCGGTGACCCGGAACTGGGCGTCGCGCTGGTTTGCCAACAACCGCAACTTCAGCAAGATGCTGGCCGAGGACCTCGACGTTCGCGAGTACCTCAAGGCCAAGCTCAAGAATGCCGCGGTCTCGCGTATCACGATCGAGCGTCCGGCGAAGAACGCACGCATCACCATCTTCTCGGCACGGCCTGGTGTGGTGATCGGCAAGAAGGGCGAGGACATCGAGAATCTGAAGACCGAGTTGGCCCGCCGCCTGGGCGTGCCGGTGGCGGTCAACATCGAAGAGATCCGCAAGCCTGAGATCGATGCGCAGTTGATCGCCGACTCGATCACGCAGCAGCTGGAGAAGCGCATCATGTTCCGCCGCGCCATGAAGCGCGCGATGCAGAACGCGATGCGCCTGGGTGCGCAGGGTATCAAGATCATGTCCTCGGGCCGCCTGAACGGCATCGAGATCGCGCGCTGCGAGTGGTATCGCGAGGGCCGCGTGCCGCTGCACACCCTCAAGGCAGACATCGACTACGGCTTCTCTGAAGCCAAGACCACCTACGGCGTGATCGGCGTGAAGGTCTGGGTCTACCGTGGTGACCACCTCGGCCGTGGCGAGGCGCCTGGCGCCGCCAAGCCCGAGGAAGGCCAGGATGATCGTCGTTCCCGGCGCGCTCCCCGGCCTGGTGCGCCGGGTGGTCGCGGGCGTCCGGGTGCAGACCGTGCGCCGCGCGCAGATGCTGCGCCGCCTGCCGAGGGCGTCAAGACGCCGGCCGTCAAGCGCGTCCGCCGTGCCGTAGCGCCGGCGGCGGGCGAGGCCAAAGGAGAATAAGCATGCTGCAACCTGCACGCCGCAAGTTCCGCAAGGAACAGAAGGGCCGCAACACAGGCATCGCCACGCGTGGCGCTGCCGTGTCCTTCGGCGAGTTCGGCCTCAAGGCCACGGAGCGCGGGCGCCTCACTGCGCGCCAGATCGAAGCTGCGCGTCGCGCCATCTCGCGCCACATCAAGCGCGGCGGCCGCATCTTCATCCGCATCTTCCCCGACAAGCCGATCTCGCAGAAGCCGGCTGAAGTCCGCATGGGCAACGGCAAGGGCAACCCGGAGTACTACGTGGCCGAGATCCAGCCCGGAAAGGTGCTCTACGAGATCAACGGCGTTCCCGAGACCCTGGCGCGCGAGGCTTTCACCCTCGCCGCCGCGAAGCTGCCGCTGCGCTGCACCTTCGTGGCACGTCAGGTCGGCGCCTGAACGGAGGTACCCATGAAGGCATCCGAACTGCGCGCCAAGGACGTGGCTGCGCTCGAGAAGGAAGTGTCCGAACTGCTGAAGGCCCATTTTGGCCTGCGCATGCAGAAGGCCACCCAGCAGTTGACCAACCACACCCAGCTCGGGCGCACCCGGCGCGACATCGCGCGTGTCCGCACCGTCCTGGCCGAGAAGAAGAAGGCAGGCGCCCAATGACCGAGGCACCGATCACCAACACGCGCACGCTGGTCGGGCGAGTCGTCAGCGACAAGCGCTCCAAGACCGTGACGGTCCTGGTGGAGCGTCGTGCCGCGCATGAGCTCTACGGCAAGATCGTCGCCCGCTCCCGCAAGTACCACGCCCACGACGAGCAGGGTGAGTACAAGCTCGGCGACATCGTCGAGATCTCTGAGGGGCGGCCCATCTCCAAGACCAAGGCTTGGACGGTCACTCGTTTGATCGAAAAGGCTCGTATCGTCTGACTCGGACCACGGGACCGGGGGCTCTGCAGTTCCCGATGCCCCCGAGCCGGAATGCTGGGGCACTGGCATCCGGCTTTTTCGTTGCGGCCAGTAACGCTAGCAGCGAAACGTCCCGGGGCGACGTTTCGCGAGGAAGAGGAAGCATCATGTTGAAGGTTGGAGACCGCCTGCCCGGCGGCACACTGCGCGAGTTCGTCGAGGTCGAGGGCAATGGTTGCTCGATCGGAGACAACTCCTTCGACATCGGCAAATCCGTGGCTGGCAAACGCATTGCCATCTTCGGTGTACCCGGTGCTTTCACGCCGACTTGCTCGGCCAAGCATGTTCCCGGCTATGTCGAACTCGCCGGCGAGTTCAAGGCGGCGGGCGTGGACGAGATCTGGTGCGTCTCGGTGAACGATGCCTACGTCATGGGCGCCTGGGCACGCGATCAGAAGACCGCCGGCAAGGTGCGCATGATGGGAGATGGTAGCGCTGAGTTCGCGCGTGCGGCCGGGCTGACGCTCGACCGCACGGCCAACGGGATGGGCATTCGCCTGTGTCGCCACTCCATGTATATCGAGGACGGTGTCGTGCGTGTGCTCAATGTCGAGGCGCCGGGCAAGTTCGAAGTCAGCGGTGCGCAGACGCTGCTGAACCAGATCAAAGCGACCGCTTGACAGGCCGCAACGCCAGAGAGCATAATCGCAGGCTCTCCTGCTGATTGGGGTCTGTTCAAGGACTTCTGCAGCGGGTGAAACTCAGGACGGTAGCGGTTGCCTGCCCGGCGGGTTCCGCGACGTACTTCACAGCCCAATCGGGCGAGTGGCAGTCTCAGGGCTGGTACTCTCCTGACGGGCCCAAGACTGATCCGAGTGCGCCCTGCCTGTGAAGGCGGGAAGCTACGCGGCTCAAGTTGGGGACGGACAAATGATCCAAATGCAATCGCGGCTTGATGTCGCGGACAACACGGGCGCGAAGTCCGTCATGTGCATCAAGGTGCTCGGCGGTTCGAAGCGCCGCTACGCGGGCATCGGCGATGTCATCAAGGTCAGCATCAAGGAAGCCGCGCCGCGCGGGCGGGTGAAGAAGGGCGAGGTCTACAGCGCCGTCGTCGTCCGCACCGCGAAGGGCGTGCGCCGCCAGGATGGGTCTCTGGTGAAGTTCGACGGCAATGCGGCCGTCCTGCTCAACGCCAAGCTCGAGCCGATCGGAACCCGGATCTTCGGGCCCGTCACGCGCGAATTGCGCAGCGAGCGTTTCATGAAGATCGTATCGCTGGCGCCCGAAGTTCTCTGAGGCTGCGCGCGAGGCGAAAGGACCCAACATGAAAAAGATACGCAAGGGCGACCAGGTCATCGTGCTGACCGGTCGCGACAAGGGCAAGCGTGGCACGGTCACGCAGCGCGTCGATGACGAGCGAATCGTCGTCGAAGGCGTCAACATGGTGAAGAAGCACGTCAAGCCCAACCCGCTGAAGGGAACGACCGGTGGTGTCGTCGACAAGATGATGCCTATTCACCAGTCCAACGTGGCGATCTACAACCCCGCGACGGGCAAGGCTGACCGGGTTGGCGTCCAGGTACTCGCTGACAAGACCCGCGTGCGGGTCTACAAGTCCAGCGGCGAACAGATCAAGGCCTGAGCCCAGGCGCAACGCGGGAAGCGACAACATGGCTCAACAGCAAAGCGCGCGTCTGCAGACCTTCTACCGGGAGAAGGTGGTGGCCGACCTGATGAAGAAGTTCAGCTACACCTCGTCGATGCAGGTGCCTCGGCTGACCAAGATCACGCTGAACATGGGTGTCAGCGAGGCTGTCTCCGACAAGAAGGTCATGGACAACGCTGTCGGCGACTTGACGAAGATCTCGGGTCAGAAGGCGGTGGTCACCAAGTCCAAGAAGGCGATCGCCGGCTTCAAGATTCGCGACGGTGTGCCCATCGGCTGCATGGTCACCCTTCGCGGCGTGCGGATGTACGAATTCCTCGACCGGTTCGTCACGATCGCCCTGCCGCGCGTGCGCGATTTCCGTGGCATCTCAGGCAGATCCTTCGACGGCCGGGGTAACTACAACATCGGCGTCAAGGAGCAGATCATCTTCCCGGAAATCGATTACGACAAGATCGATGCGATCCGCGGAATGAACATCAGCATCACGACGAGCGCGAAGAACGACGAGGAGTGCAAGGCACTGCTCGCGGCCTTCAAGTTCCCGTTCAAGAACTGACGCAGCGAGCGCATACCACCATGGCCAAGAAGTCCCTCAAGCAGCGTGAGCTCAAGCGCGAGAAGCTGGTCGCCAAGCACGCCCGCAAGTACGCTGAACTGCAGGAAGCTGCACGTGACGCGAAACGCAGCGACGAGGAGCGCTACGCCGCGCGCCTGGAACTGCAGAAGCTGCCCCGTAACGCCAATCCGATGCGCCTTCGCAACCGGTGCGAGCTGACGGGGCGCCCGCGCGGGACCTTCCGCAAATTCGGTCTGGCTCGCAGCAAGATTCGCGAGCTGGCCTTCAAGGGCGACATCCCCGGTGTCGTCAAGGCCAGCTGGTAAGCCCAGGCCCGATCAGGAGTCATCCCATGAGCATGAGTGATCCCATCGCGGACATGCTGACGCGTATCCGCAATGCGCAACTCGTCGAGAAGGCAGCCGTGACGATGCCGTCGTCCAAGCTGAAGGCTGCCATCGCCCAGGTCCTGAAGGACGAGGGCTACATCGAGGACTTTCGCGTGCACGCGGATGCCGGCAAGAGCAGTCTCGAGATCGTCCTGAAGTACTACGCTGGTCGGCCGGTGATCGAGCGTATCGAGCGGGTCAGTCGCCCCGGCCTGCGCGTGTACAAGGGCCGTGACACCATCCCCCATGTGATGAACGGTCTGGGCGTGGCCATCGTGACGACGCCGCGTGGCGTGATGACCGACCGCAAGGCGCGTCAAACAGGCGTCGGCGGCGAAGTGCTCTGCTACGTGGCCTGACAGGAGATCGACGATGTCCCGCGTTGGAAAGATGCCGATCGCCGTCCCGCAAGGCGTGGACGTGACGATCACGACCGACCAGATCAATGTCAAGGGAGCCAATGGAGCCTTGACCAGGCCCAGCCACCATCTTGTCCTCGTGCGCTTGGACGGTGGCGCCGTCAAGGTCGAGCCGGCCAACAGCAGTGCCGAAGCCAATGCAATGAGCGGCACGATGCGTGCGCTCATCGCCAATATGGTCAATGGAGTTGGCAAGGGTTTCGAGCGGAAGCTCACGCTCGTGGGCGTGGGTTTCCGCGCCCAGGCGCAGGGTAGCAAGCTCAACCTCCAGGTGGGCTTCTCGCACCCTGTTGTCAAGGACATGCCGGCCGGAATCAAGGTGGAGTGCCCCACCCAGACCGAGATCCTCATCAAGGGCGCAGACCGCCAGGTGGTGGGTCAGGTTGCTGCCGAGGTGCGGGCGATCCGGCCGCCCGAGCCTTACAAAGGCAAGGGTATCCGCTACGCTGACGAGACCGTGTCCCTCAAGGAAACGAAGAAGAAGTAAGGAGCGTCCAGATGCTGAACAAGAAAGAACAGCGCCTGCGCCGCGCCCGCCAGACTCGGGCCCGCATCGCCACGCAGGGCGTTGCCCGCCTGACGGTTTTCCGCTCCAACCTGCACATTTATGCGAGTATCGTCTCCGGCGATGGCTCCAAGGTGCTGGCCAGCGCATCCACGGCCGAGAAGTCGGTGCGGGGAGAGCAGCCCAACGGTGGCAATACAGCCGCCGCGTCGCTGGTGGGGCGGCTCATTGCCGAGAAGGCGCGTGCGGCCGGGGTCGAAAAGGTGGCGTTCGACCGCGCCGGCTTCGCCTATCACGGTCGCGTCAAGGCGCTGGCGGAGGCCGCCCGCGAGGCTGGGCTGCAGTTCTGAGGCCCGCTGGGCAGCGAAGGAATCCACATCATGGCGAAGTTTCAACCCCGCGTGGCCGACGAAGGCCGCGATGACGGCCTGAAGGAAAAGATGATCGCGGTCAACCGCGTCACCAAGGTCGTCAAGGGCGGACGTATTCTCGGTTTCGCGGCACTGACGGTCGTGGGCGACGGCGATGGCCGGATCGGCATGGGCAAGGGCAAGGCCCGAGAGGTGCCCGTAGCCGTGCAAAAAGCGATGGAGGCTGCGCGTCGTGGCATGTTCAAGGTCGCGCTGAAGAGCGGATCGATCCACCACAACGTTGAAGGCGAGCATGGTGCTTCACGCGTCTTGATGGCGCCGGCTCCGGCCGGAACCGGCATCATCGCTGGCGGCCCGATGCGCGCCGTCTTTGAGGTCATGGGTGTGACCGATATCGTGGCCAAGAGCCATGGTTCGACCAATCCCTACAACATGGTGCGAGCCACGCTCGATGCGCTCAAGCGCTCGACCACGGCTGGCGAAGTGGCGGCCAAGCGCGGCAAGACGGTCGAAGAACTGTTCAGCTGATGCAGCCCGGGAGAACAGCGATGTCGGACAAGAAAACCCTGAAGGTCAAGCTCGTGCGCAGCCCCATTGGCTGCAAGGCTTCGCACCGAGCGACAGTCGCCGGTCTTGGCCTGCGACGCATGAACAGTGAATCCGTCCTCGAAGACACGCCTGCGGTGCGCGGGATGGTCAACAAGGTGTCGTACCTCGTGAAGGTGCTCTGATGAACTTGAACAACATCAAGCCGGCGGCGGGCGCCAAGCATGCCAAGCGTCGTGTCGGACGCGGCATCGGCTCGGGTTTGGGCAAGACGGCCGGTCGTGGTCACAAGGGACAGAAGTCCAGGGCCGGCGGCTTCCACAAGGTGGGCTTCGAAGGCGGTCAGATGCCTCTGCAGCGGCGTTTGCCCAAGCGCGGCTTCAAGAGCGCTGCGCTCAAGTTCGCCGACGAGGTGACGCTCAAGGATCTGCAAGTTCTGGCCATCGACGAGGTCGACTTGCTCGCTCTCAAGCAGGCTGGGCTTGTGGGCCAGCGGGCACGGCAGGTCAAGGTGATCAAGTCCGGCGAGTTGACGCGCAAGGTCTCGATCAAGGGGCTAGGCGTGACTGCCGGCGCGAAGGCTGCCATCGAGGCTGCCGGCGGCGCCGTGGGTTGAGCGGTCTGGTTCAGACACCCTGACGGCAACGGAACCCGGCCTTTCGAGCAGTACAAGTGGTGACGAGCGCAAGCACTCTGGCAAAGAGCGGGAAGTTCGGCGACCTGCGGCGCCGGCTCGTCTTCCTGTTGCTGGCGCTCGTGGTCTACCGGATCGGGGCCCACATCCCGGTGCCGGGCATCGACCCGGGGCAGTTGCAGGAGTTGTTCAAGAGCCAGAGCGGCGGCATCCTGAACCTGTTCAACATGTTCAGTGGTGGTGCGCTGTCCCGCTTCACGGTGTTCGCACTGGGCATCATGCCCTATATCTCGGCGTCGATCATCATGCAGTTGATGACCTACGTCGTTCCCTCGCTCGAGGCGCTCAAGAAGGAAGGCGAGGCCGGCCGGCGCAAGATCACCCAGTACACGCGCTACGGAACGCTGGCCCTGGCGATCTTTCAGTCCCTGGGCATCGCTTTGGCGCTCGAGGGTTCGCCCGGACTGGTTCTGAGCCCGGGCTTCGGCTTTCGCATGACTGCAGTCGTGAGTCTCGTGGCTGGGACGATGTTCTTGATGTGGCTGGGTGAGCAGATCACCGAGCGCGGCTTGGGCAACGGGATTTCGATCCTCATTTTTGCCGGCATCGTCGCAGGCCTTCCAAGCGCCATCGGCGGGCTGTTCGAACTGGTTCGCACCGGTTCGATGAGCATCATCGCGAGTCTTTTCATCATTGCGCTCGTCGTCCTGGTGACTTTCGCTGTCGTGTTCGTCGAACGCGGGCAGCGCAAGATTCTGGTGAACTATGCCAAGCGCCAGGTGGGCAACAAGGTGTACGGAGGACAATCGTCGCACCTGCCGCTCAAGCTGAACATGTCGGGTGTGATTCCGCCCATCTTCGCGTCCTCCATCATCCTGCTGCCGGCCACGGCTGTGGGCTGGATTGCCACCGGGCAGGCTGACGACGGGTTCACTCGGTTCCTGAAGGACGCTTCCGCGCTGTTGCAGCCGGGCCAGCCCGTGTACGTGATGTTGTACGCGGCGATGATTGTGTTCTTCTGCTTCTTTTACACCGCGCTCGTGTTCAACAGCCGCGAGACCGCCGACAACCTGAAGAAGAGTGGCGCATTCATCCCCGGCATTCGTCCCGGCGACCAGACTGCTCGCCACATCGACCGTATCCTTTCGCGCCTGACACTGGCCGGCGCCGCTTACATCACCGTGGTGTGCCTGCTGCCTGAGTTCCTCGTGCTGCAGTACAACGTTCCGTTTTACTTTGGCGGCACTTCTCTGCTGATCATCGTCGTCGTCACCATGGACTTCTGGGCCCAGGTGCAGAGCTACGTGATGAGTCAGCAGTATGAGTCGCTCTTGAAAAAGGCCAACTTCAAGTCGAGTTGAGCCGATGTCGAAGGATGACGCCATCCAGATGCAGGGGGAGATACTGGAGAACCTCCCCAACGCGACGTTTCGCGTCAAGCTCGAGAACGGCCATGTCGTGCTCGGCCATATCTCAGGCAAGATGCGCATGCATTACATCCGCATCCTGCCCGGTGACAAGGTCACGGTCGAGCTGACACCTTACGACCTCACGCGCGCGCGGATTGTGTTCCGCGCAAAGTAGCCCCACCCGACACCCCCAGGACTCCGGTCAAGGAGAAGACCATGAAAGTCGCCGCTTCCGTCAAGAAGATGTGCCGTAATTGCAAGATCATCCGCCGCAAAGGCGTGGTCCGCGTGATCTGCACCGACCCGCGCCATAAGCAGCGCCAGGGTTGAACACCGTCAGACGAGGAAATCCAACATGGCACGCATCGCTGGCATCAACATTCCGCCGCACAAGCACGCCGAGATCGGCTTGACTTCCATCTACGGTATCGGCCGCCGCACCGCGCAGAAGATCTGCGAAACGGTAGGCATCCCTTATTCCAAGAAAATCAAGGAACTGACCGATAACGATCTCGAGAAGATCCGCGACGAAATCGGGCGGATCACCATCGAAGGCGACCTGCGTCGCGAGATGTCGATCAATATCAAGCGCCTGATGGACCTGGGCTGCTACCGCGGCATGCGCCACCGGCGCGGCCTGCCGGTGCGCGGCCAGCGCACCCGCACCAACGCACGCACCCGGAAGGGTCCGCGCAAGGGCGCGGCGGCGTTGAAGAAGTAAGCCGTCAGATCCGAACCCAGGAAGCATTCCGACATGGCCAAGGCACCCGTCAATACCGCTGCACGTCGCGTGAGCAAGAAGGTCCGCAAGAATATTGCGGATGGAATTGCCCACGTGCATGCGTCGTTCAACAACACGATCATCACGATCACCGACCGTCAGGGCGCCTCCCTGGCCTGGGCCTCCAGCGGCGGCCAGGGGTTCAAGGGCTCGCGCAAGTCGACCCCGTTTGCAGCCCAGGTGGCGGCCGAGGTCGCCGGGCGTGCCGCCCAGGAGCAGGGGATCAAGAATCTGGATGTCCGCATCAAGGGCCCTGGCCCCGGACGGGAGTCCAGCGTGCGCGCGCTTGCCTCGCTCGGCATCCGTATCAACTCGATCTCGGACGTCACGCCGGTCCCGCACAACGGCTGCCGTCCGCAGAAGCGCCGCCGCGTCTGACGCACCGCGCCCTGCGCTCCGTACAGCGCGGCCTGCCTGAAGCTCGCCGCGTTCCTGTGGGTCGGGGTCGCGTCACGTTGCGCGCCCAGGCCTGTTTCCAGGTTGATCCGAGCCTTTTGCGCTACGGCAGCCTACAAGCCCACCGTCCTGCCCGGTCCAGACCGTGCGCAGGACTTGCGCGGGGGCTCCTTCCGGAGCCGGCGCCGCGTCAGCACCTGAACTTCGAAGAAGGAACGAGAAGTGGCACGATACCTGGGACCCAAGGGCAAGCTTGCCCGTCGCGAAGGCACCGATCTCTTCCTGAAGAGCTCACGCCGTGCGATCGCCGACAAGGTCAAGTTCGAGAGCAAGCCGGGTCAGCACGGTCGCACGAGCGGCTCGCGCACCTCCGATTTCGGCCTGCAACTCCGCGAGAAGCAGAAGGTCAAGCGCATGTACGGCGTGCTTGAGCGCCAGTTCCGCCGCTACTTCGCGGAAGCCGAGCGCCGCAAGGGCAACACAGGAGCCAATTTGCTGTCGCTGCTGGAGTCACGTCTTGACAACGTGGTGTACCGCATGGGCTTCGGCTCGACCCGTGCCGAGGCGCGCCAGCTCGTCTCGCACAAGGCGGTGACGGTCAACGGGCGCGTGGTCAACATCCCGTCCTACTCGGTCAAGGTCGGTGACTCCCTGGGTTTGCGGGATAACGCGCGCAAGCAGCTGCGGGTGCAGGATGCCCTGAAGCTGGCCGAGGCGGCTGGCATGCCGGCGTGGGTGCAGGTCGACATCTCCAAGATGGAAGGCGTCTTCAAGAAGACGCCGGACCGCGACGAGTTCGGTGCCGACATCAAGGAAGCGCTGATCGTCGAGTTGTACTCGCGCTGATCACGATCCCTGGCGTCGCAGCAGTGTGGCCGCGCAGCGCGGCCCCCGCTGGCCAGGACGACATCCCGACCGCCGGGCGCGGGATGCCGGACAACGCAGCCCGACGTGGTCCATCAGCCTTATCGGTGTGACGAGCCGAGGGTATTGAGAGGAACAGGACTCCATGCAAACGAATCTGCTGAAACCCACCAAGGCCATTCAGGTCGAGCCGCTCGGCGGCCATCGCGCCCGGGCCGTGCTCGAGCCCTTCGAGCGCGGCTACGGTCACACGCTCGGCAACGCGCTGCGCCGCGTGCTGCTGTCGTCGATGGTGGGTTACGCACCAACCGAGGTCACGATCGCCGGGGTGCTGCACGAGTACTCGACGATCGACGGTGTCCAGGAGGACGTCGTCAACATCCTGCTCAACCTCAAGGGTGTGGTGTTCCGCCTGCACAATCGGGACGAGGTCACGCTCGTGCTGCGCAAGGAGGGTGAAGGCCCCGTCAAGGCGTCCGACATCCAGACTCCCCACGACGTGGAGATCATCAATCCCGAGCTCGTGATCGCGCACCTGGCCCAGGGCGGCAAGCTCGACATGCAGATCAAGGTCGAGAAGGGCCGCGGCTACGTGCCCGGCAATGTGCGCCGCCTGGGCGACGAGACCACCAAGTCCATCGGCCGCATCGTTCTGGATGCGTCGTTTTCTCCGGTGCGTCGCGTCAGCTACGCGGTCGAGAATGCCCGCGTCGAGCAGCGTACCGACCTCGACAAGCTCGTGATGGAGATCGAGACCAACGGCGCGATCTCCCCCGAGGAGGCGATCCGCGCCTCGGCCAAGATTCTGGTCGAGCAGCTCATCGTCTTCACGCAGCTCGAGGGTGCCGGCGCAGTCGACCTGGGCGAGTTCACGCGCTCCGCCGAGGGCCCCGAGCCGCCGGCCATCCTGCTGCGTCCGGTCGACGAACTGGAGTTGACCGTGCGTTCGGCCAACTGCCTGAAGGCCGAGAACATCTACTACATCGGCGACCTGGTCCAGCGCAGCGAGACCGAGCTTCTCAAGACGCCGAACCTCGGCCGCAAGTCGCTCAACGAGATCAAGGAAGTGCTCGCCTCGCGCGGCCTCACCCTGGGCACGCGCCTGGAGGGCTGGCCGCCCAAGAGCCTGGAGCGTCGCTGAACGCCCTGGCGTCGGCCCGAAAGACACCCGCGCACCCCCGGTACCTGACACGGCCGGGGGCACAACACCCGAAAGGACACTCAAATGCGCCACCGCAATGGATATCGCAAGCTGAACCGCACCAGCGAGCACCGCGCCGCCATGCTGCGCAACATGTGCAATTCGCTGATCGAGCACGAGGCGATCAAGACCACGCTGCCGAAGGCCAAGGAATTGCGTCGCAGCGTCGAGCCGTTGATCACGCTGGCCAAGGAGCCGACGCTGGCCAATCGGCGACTGGCTTTCGACCGCACCCGCGATCGGGCCGTTGTGACCAAGTTGTTCGACGTGCTGGGGCCGCGTTATCTGGCGCGCCCGGGCGGTTACACGCGCATCCTGAAGATGGGGTTCCGCGTGGGCGACAACGCGCCGATGGCCTTCGTCGAACTCGTCGATCGTCCCGAGACGGGCGCCGAGGCCGCGTCGGCTCAAGCGGAGTGATGGTTCTCTGCTATACTTTCCGATTCTGTCGCGGGGTGGAGCAGTCTGGTAGCTCGTTGGGCTCATAACCCAAAGGTCGCAAGTTCAAATCTTGCCCCCGCAACCAAATTCTCTCGGCCGGCTTCGAGCAGGCTCATGACAACGCCAACCCGAGGGTTGGCGTTTTCGTTGAGGCCTGCAGTAGAGTCCCGGCCCTACACTTGCGCCCCTGCGTGCCGCCTCCCGGGCGGTTGATCACCCAAGGAATCTCTGTCGTGTTCATCTCCTCTGCTTACGCCCAGTCTGCGCCGGCCGCTGCCGGCGGCGCCGAATCCACGCTGCTGAGCCTGCTGCCGCTGGTGCTGATGTTCGTGGTCCTCTACTTCATCATGATCCGGCCGCAGATGAAGCGCCAGAAGGAGCACAAGTCCATGATCGAGGCCCTTGCCAAGGGCGACGAGGTGGTCGTGGCTGGCGGCTTGGTGGGCCGTATCTCGCGCCTGGGTGACAGCATGCTGCACGTCGAGGTGGCCGAGGGCGTCGAGATCCAGGTGCAGCGCCCATCGGTGCTGCAGGTGCTGCCCAAGGGCACCTTCAAGTAGTCAGGCCGCACGGGCGATCGGGTCGCTTGCGGCCCTGGAGCGTCCACAGCCTGGAGCCCGCGCGCCGCGCCCGGGTGCGATCCGATCCCGGAGTCCCCATGAACCGCTATCCCTGGTGGAAATACGCGATCCTTTTGGTCGCGTTGTTGCTCGGCCTGCTCTACACGGTGCCCAACCTCTACGGCGAGGCGCCCGCGGTGCAGGTCTCCAGCGGCAAGGCCACGCTGAAGATCGACGCCAGCTTGGTGCCCCGGGTCGAGCAGGTGCTGCGCGAGGCTTCGTTACGGCCGGACTTCGTGCAGTTCGACGGAATGTCAGTGCGTGCGCGCTTCACTGACACGGACACGCAGAAGCGGGCCAAGGATGCGCTGAATGCTGCGCTTAATCCTGACGCGGCCAATCCCTCCTACATCGTCGCGCTCAACCTGCTGTCGCGCAGCCCTGAATGGATGGCGAGCTTGCGCGCGCTGCCGATGTACCTGGGTCTGGACCTGCGTGGCGGCGTCCACTTCCTGATGCAGGTGGACATGAAGGCCGCGCTCACGAAGAAGGCCGACGCGTTGGCCGGCGACGTCCGCACGATGCTGCGCGACAAGAACATCCGTCACTCCGGCATCGCGCGCGAGGGCAATGCGGTCGAAGTGCGTTTTCGCGACGCGGCCACCGCCGCGGCGGCACGCGCCACCCTGACTCAGCAACTGCCTGATCTTGTCTGGACCGAAGCTGCGGACGGTACCGAAGTTCGACTGCGCGGAGCGCTCAAGCCCGAGGCCGCGAAGGTGGTCCAGGATCAGGCGCTGAAGCAGAACATCACGACGCTGCACAACCGGGTGAACGAGCTTGGCGTGGCCGAGCCCGTGATCCAGCAGCAGGGCGCCGACCGCGTGGTCGTGCAACTTCCCGGCGTCCAGGACACCGCCAAGGCCAAGGACATCATCGGCCGCACCGCGACGCTCGAGGTGCGCATGGTCAACGAGAGCGCCGAGGCGCAGGCCGCGCTGTCCGGTGGCGCCGTGCCTTTCGGCAGCGAGCGCTACCTCGAGCGCAACGGCGCGCCCGTCATCGTCTTCCGCCAGGTCGTGCTGACCGGCGACAACCTCAACGACGCCCAGGCCGGCTTCGACGGCCAGACTCAGGAGCCGGCCGTGCACCTGACGCTGGACGCCAAGGGCGCGCGCATCTTCAAGGACGTCACGCGCGAGAACGTCGGCAAGCGCATGGCCATCCTGCTGTTCGAGAAGGGCCGTGGTGAGGTCGTGACCGCACCGGTGATCCGCAGTGAGATCGGTGGCGGGCGGGTACAGATCTCGGGACGCATGACGACGCAGGAGGCCAACGACGTCGCGCTGCTGTTGCGCGCAGGCTCTCTGGCCGCGCCCATGGAGATCATCGAGGAGCGCACGATCGGCCCGAGCCTGGGCGCCGAGAACATCGCCAAGGGCTTCGACAGCGTGATCTGGGGCTTCGTGGCCATCGTCGTGTTCATGTGCGGCTACTACCTGCTGTTCGGGCTGTTCTCGTCGCTGGCGCTGGCGTTCAACCTGCTGCTGCTGGTGGCGGTGCTGTCGATGCTGCA
>JBILNB010000077.1:0-19190 GCA_044375195.1 Rubrivivax sp.
TGCAGGCCACGCTGACGCTGCCCGGCATGGCGGCGATCGCGCTCACGCTGGGCATGGCCATCGACGCCAACGTGCTGATCAACGAGCGCGTGCGCGAGGAACTGCGCAATGGGCTGCCCCCGCAGGCGGCCATCTCAGCCGGCTACGACCGTGCTTTCGCGACCATCCTGGACTCCAACATCACCACGCTCATCGCCGGCGTGGCCCTGCTGGCCTTCGGTTCGGGCCCGGTGCGCGGCTTCGCCGTCGTTCACTGCCTGGGCATCCTGACCTCAATGTTCTCGGCCATCATGTTCTCGCGCGGCCTCGTGAACCTGTGGTACGGGCGTCAGAAGCGCTTGAAGTCGGTGTCGATCGGCCAGGTCTGGCGCGCTAGCGTCAAGCCTGCCACCCCGGCCCCGGCGTCGGACCAGTGAAGCGGAGGGAGACACGCCATGGAATTCTTCCGCATCCACCGCGACATCCCGTTCATGCGCCACGCTCTGGTGCTGAACATCGTGTCCTTCATCACCTTCGCCGCGGCCGTGTTCTTCATCGCCACGCGCGGGTTGCACCTGTCGATCGAGTTCACCGGCGGTACCGTGCTCGAGGTCGAGTACGCGCAGTCAGCCGACATCAACAAGGCGCGCGCCGCGGTGGAGTCCCTGGGCCTGGGCGAGGTGCAGGTGCAGAGCTTCGGCACCTCGCGCGACGTGCTGGTGCGTCTGCCGGTGCGCGGGGACGTCAAGCAGGCCGACCTCGCCGCGCGCGTCTTCGGCGAGTTGTGCAAGGCCGAGGGCGGCACGGTTTCCACCCGCCAGTACACGACGGCCGAGGGCGAGGCCGTCAGCCGCCCGGCCTGCGCGCTGGCCTCGGGCGCCGAGCCGGTGAAGCTCAACCGCACCGAGTTCGTCGGCCCGTCGGTGGGCGCCGAACTGGCGCGCGACGGGGCGCTCGCACTCGGCTTCACCGTGCTGGGCATCATGATCTACCTCGCCTTCCGCTTCGAGTGGAAGTTCTCGGTGGCCGGCATCGTCGCCAACCTGCACGACGTGATCATCATCCTGGGCTTCTTCGCCTTCTTCCAGTGGGAGTTCTCGCTCGCGGTGCTGGCGGCCATCCTGGCGGTGCTGGGCTACTCGGTCAACGAGTCGGTCATCATCTTCGACCGCGTCCGCGAGACCTTCCGCAAGATGCGCAAGATGAACACGCCGCAGGTGATCGACCACGCGATCACGAGCACGATCAGCCGCACCGTCATCACGCACGGCTCGACGCAGATCATGGTGCTGTCGATGCTGCTGTTCGGCGGCCCGACGCTGCACTACTTCGCGGTCGCGCTGACGATCGGCATCCTGTTCGGGATCTACTCGTCGATATTCGTCGCCGCAGGCATTGTGATGTGGCTCGGCGTCAAGCGCGAGGATCTGGTCAAGCCCGGCGGCGCCAAGGAGCGGGACCCGAACGACCCGAACGCCGGCGCGGTGGTCTAGCCCCGATAAGCGTCGGCGACGTGGCGACGCCGGTACCCTTGTCGGCGGAGTGACGGGAAAGATCGGCGGGCTCGGAGGCCGTGCCCGCCCGCGGTCTCAGTGGATGAGGCGGTCCTGCGGATCGACGAAGAGCTCGTCGAGGATGAGCGCGTCGGGCTCCTCGCCCAGGCTCCAGAAGACCATCAGCACGATGATCTTGACTTCCTCGAGGTCCATCCGCCCGGTGCCGACGGCGCTGGCGCGGTCGATGACCATCTCGCGCATGGCCGGCGGCAACACGCCGGCAGACTCGAGGAAGCTGATGAAGCCGATCGACTCCTCACCCAGCAACTCTCGCTCGGTGTCGGTATAGACGCGCATGCTGTTGGCGTCCTGGGTGCCGCCGACGGCCTGTGCGCTCTCGGCCAAGCCGTCGAGCCAGCTCAGCGCTTCCTGGATCTCCTCGCTCTCGAAGCCTACGGCCGAGAGCTTGCGCGACAACTGCCGGTGGTCCGGGCATGCGTCCGGACGCCAGTAGTTCTCGTAGAGGTAGACCAGCACATCGAACATGCAACCCACTATACCCGAGGCGCTGCTTACGGCCGGCCCCGGTGAGTTCGTGAACAGAGGCCGCCCGGGGCCTGCATTCGGAGCTATGCCCCCCGCAGGCGCAGCCTGCGCCGTTCAGCCGCGGTGCAGACGCTGGAACAGCCCGCCCGGCAGCCGCGCCACGGCGCCCGTCAGCTCCAGTTCGAGCAGCCGCGCGCCAAGCGCGGCGGCCGACAGCCCGGTGCGCGCGGCCAGCGCGTCCAGCGTCGCCGGGTCGTGGCCCAGGGCGGCGAGCAAGGCATCAGCGTCGTCCGGCGCCGGGGTGACGTCATCCACCGGCGCACCCTCACCCATCGGGGCGGGTGCGCGAACCGACTGTCCCGTCGGGCGGAGCCCAGGTGAGGCGCCGACCAGCTCCTCCAAGATGTCCTGAGCCGACTCCACCAGCTTGGCGCCTTGCCGGATCAGCGCGTGGCAGCCGCGCGACTGCGGCGAGTGGATGGACCCGGGAATCGCGAACACGTCCCGCCCCGCCTCTGCCGCCAGACGCGCCGTGATGAGCGACCCCGACTGAAGCGCCGCCTCCACGACCAGTGTGCCGCGGCCCAGGCCGGCGATGATGCGGTTGCGCAAGGGGAAGTGGGCTGCCAGCGGCGGCGTCCCGGGTGCGAACTCGCTCAGCAGCAGGCCGTGTTCGGCGATGCGCCGAGTCAGCCCCGCGTGCTGGCGGGGGTAGGGGATGTCCGGGCCGGTGCCGACGACGGCGATCGTCGAGCCGCGCCCGCCGAGCGCGCCCTCGTGCGCGGCGCCGTCGATCCCCTGCGCCAGCCCGGAGACCACGGTCCAGCCTTCGGCGCTGAGGTGGGCGGCGAACTCGCGCGCGTTGGCCGCGCCCTGTGGCGTAGGGTGCCGGCTGCCGACGATCGCCAGCGCGGGTGCGGTGAGCAACTCGGCGCGGCCCTCGGCGAAGAGCATCAGCGGCGGATCCTCGGTGCTCAGCAATGCCGCCGGATAAGCCGGGTCCCCCAGGGTGATGGCTTGGCGCCCCGGCGACGCCTCGAGCCAGGCCCGTGCCGCCTGCAAGCGCTGTTCGAGGACCGGATCGTCCTGCGCCAGCGCCGAGGCCACAGCCGACCCCGTCACGGCGCGCCATTGCGACGGGCCAGCCCGCATCACGGCCGGCGCCGAGGCGAAGGCCGCCAGCAGCGCGCGCGCGGCGCTGCGGCTGACGCCGGGCTGGTGGACCAGCCGGAACCAAGCCTCGAAGTCCTCGGCCTGCGCAGGATGCATCACGGGAGGGGTGGCGCCTGGGCGCGACATCGGTTGGGGGGATAGGCCCCGGGGCTGTCCGCGCCCGGGCGGGCTCCGCGACAATCGGGGTTGTCGGGCGGTGGATTCTGCCCCCGGGCCGGGAGCGCGGCAATGCGGTTCACCGGCCACGAACCTTGAACTTTTTCGCCCTCTGGCGATCGTTTGCGCATGGCCCAGCTCCAGATCCTGATCTTTCCCGACCCGAGGCTGCACAAGGTGGCCGCACCGGTGGTGCAGGTGGACGACCGCATCCGCCGCCTCGTCGATGACATGATAGAGACCATGTACGCCAACGAGGGCGTGGGCCTGGCCGCCACCCAGGTCGACGTGCACGAGCGGGTGATCGTGCTCGACACGTCCGAGACGCGCGACCGGCCGGTGGTGCTCGTCAACCCCGAGATCGTGGCGCGCAGCGATGCCCGGGCCGTTCGCGAGGAAGGCTGCCTCTCGGTGCCGGGCATCTACGACAAGGTCGAGCGCAGCGAGCAGATCACGGTGCGCGCGCTTGGCCGCGACGGCGAGCCCTTCGAGATGGCCTGCGAGGGTCTGACTGCGGTGTGCGTGCAGCACGAGATGGACCACCTGGCCGGCCGCGTCTTCGTCGAATACCTGAGCCCGCTCAAGCGCGACCGCATCCGCACCAAGCTGGGCAAGCGTGCGCGCGAGGCCCAGCGCACTTGACCCCGCTGCCGCACACCGCGCCCGCAGGGCCCGCGCCGCCATGCGCCTGATCTTTGCCGGGACCCCGGAGTTCGCCGCCGCCGCGCTGGACGCCCTGCACGCGGCCGGGCACGAGATCACGCTCGTGCTGACGCAGCCCGACCGGCCGGCCGGGCGCGGCCTGCAGTTGCAGCCCTCGGCGGTCAAGCAGCGCGCGCTGGGGCTGGGCCTGCCGCTGGCCCAGCCGCGCGCGCTGCGTCTGGACGGCCGCTGGCCGCAGGACGCGCAGTCGGCACAGGCGGCGCTGCAGGCGGCCGGCGCCGAACTGATGGTGGTGGTGGCCTACGGCCTGATCCTGCCGCGCTGGGTGCTCGAGTTGCCGCCGCGCGGCTGCCTGAACATCCACGCCTCGCTGCTGCCGCGCTGGCGCGGCGCCGCGCCCATCCACCGCGCCATCGAGGCCGGCGATACCCGCACCGGCGTGACCCTGATGCAGATGGACGAGGGCCTGGATACCGGCGACATGCTGCTGCGCGCCGAGGAGCCCATCCTGCCCGACGACAGCACCGGGCGTCTGCATGACCGCTTGGCGACACTCGGCGCGCGTCTGGCCGTGCAGGCCCTGGCGCAGCCCGACGCGCTGGCGCGCGAGCCGCAGCCGGCTCAGGGCGTCACCTACGCGCGCAAGGTCGAGAAGGCGGAGGCCGCGGTCGACTGGTGCGCGCCGGCCACCGTGATCGAGCGTCGTGTCCGCGCCTTCGATCCCTTCCCGGGGGCGCACTTCGCTTGCGCGGGCGAGCAGGTCAAACTGTGGCGGGCGCAGGCGCGCGACGGCGGCCCGGCCGCCGCGGGCGCAGCGCCGGGCACGGTGCTCGAGGCCGGCGCGCAGGGACTGCTCGTGGCCTGTGGCGCGGGCGCGCTCGCCTGCCTGGAAGTGCAGCGCCCCGGGGGGCGGCGCCAGGCTGCCGCCGAGTGGCTGCGCGCGCAGGCGGCGGGGCTGCGATCTGGTGACGTGCTGCCGCCACCCCTGCCGCCAGCTGTGGCGTGTGCGCCAGCACCGCAGGTCAAGCGGAGCCCGCTTCCGACCGATAACCCGAGGGTGTGACCTCCATGACTGCACTGCTTCGCCTTCCGCTCCCCGCCGTCCTCGCCGCGCTCGTCGGCCTGTCGGGCTGCGACATGCTGGGCATCGAGTCGGCCTCGGCCATCTCCGCGCGCAAGGAGGCCGAGGGGCGTGCGATCGGCGGCGCCTGCCGGCACGCCGGGCGCGCCATCGAGGACTGCTACACGATGAACCGCAAGGCCGACAAGCCCGCGGTCTTCGCCGGTTGGCGCGAGATGAACGACTACATGCGCGAGAACAAGATCGATGCCGTGCCGCCGCAGGCCGCAGGCGGCTCCGCCCGGCCCGGCGATGCGGGGGCGCGGCGGGACGAGGCTGCGGCGCGGCCAGGCGAAGCCGGCGCGGCGTCGGCGCCGCGCTGACCCTGGGAGTCGGCTGCGCACTCCAGACCGCGGGTCGGATCTTCCAGCGGCATGGTGGACCTGCCCGTCCCTGACCCGGGCTCGCGTTCGGGCAGACCCCCTGCGCCACCGCCCCCGCCGCCCCTGTGGCGCGACCCGGACTTCGTGCAGGGCGCGCGCGACATGGCCGCGCTGCTGCCGGCGATCGCGGCCTGGGGCCTGATCACCGGGGTGACGATGGCCAACAGCGGCATGGGGCTGGCGCTCGCGCTGGCGATGTCGCTGCTGGTCTACGGCGGCTCGGCGCAGTTGGTGGCCACGCCGCTGGTGGCCGCCGGCGCGCCGCTGTGGGTGGTGCTCGCCACGGCTGCCTGCGTGAACCTGCGCTTTGCCGTCCTCAGCGTCGCCTGGCGGCCCTACCTGCGCGGGTACCCGCGCGCGACGCGCTGGCGTCTGGCCTATTTCGCCTCCGACCTGAACTATGTGCTGTTCGTGCAGCGCTACCCCGAGCCGGTACCCGCGCCGGGGCAGCTCGCCTACTTCTGGGGCGGTGCGTGGGCCACCTGGGGGGTGTGGCACGTGGCCTCGCTGGCGGGCATCTTCCTCGGTGACCGGGTGCCGGTGACCTGGGGCTTCGGCTTTGCCGGCACGCTCGCGCTGCTGGGCATGGTGTGCACGCTGCTGAAAGACCGCGCGAGCCTGGTGGCACTGGCGGTGGCGGCATCGGCCTCGGTCGCCGCCTGGGCGCTGCCGCTCAAGCTCAACATCGTGGTCGCGATCGCCGCGGCCGTAGCGGCGAGCCTGGTGTTCGACGCGCTGCGCGCCCCGCAAGGTTCCGGAGGGCGGGCGTGAGCGGGCTCGAAGGTCTGCTGGTGGTCGTCGGCCTGACGGCGATGACGCTGCTGTCGCGCGGGCTGTTCTTCCTGTCCGAGCGCGAGATCCCGCTGCCGCCCTGGCTCGAGCGTGGCCTGCGCGTGGCTCCGCTCGCGGCGCTGGGCGCCGTCGTCGCGCCGGAGATCCTGCTCGACCAGGGGCGCCTGGTCTCCACCTGGAAGGACCCACGCCTTTGGGCGGCGGCGGCCGGCGCGGCCTGGTTCTTCTGGCGTCGCGGCATCCTGGGCACCATCGTGTGCGGGATGGCGGTGCTGCTGGCGCTGCGCTTCGGCCTGGGCTGGTGAGAGCTCGGCCCCGGCACGCCGATTCCGTGCAGCCAGGTTCAAGCTGCCCGTGCTAACCCGCATGACTGTTCGCGCCAAGGGCGCGTAACCTCGGGATCGGGAGACGCCGACAGCGGCGCACGAGGAGGATGACCATGGCCCAGCACGAACTCACCGCCGCCGAGAAGGCCCTGCGCGACGCCGCGCTCGACTACCACCGCACGCCCACCCGCGGCAAGATCTCGGTCACGCCGACCAAGCCTCTGTCCAACCAGCGCGACCTTTCGCTCGCCTACAGCCCCGGCGTGGCCTACGCCTGCCTGGCGATCGAGAAGGACCCGGCGCTCGCGGCCGAGTACACCTCGCGCGGCAACCTGGTGGGCGTGGTCACCAACGGCACTGCGGTGCTGGGCCTGGGCGACATCGGTCCGCTGGCCGGCAAGCCGGTCATGGAGGGCAAGGGCTGCCTGTTCAAGAAGTTCGCCGGCATCGACGTCTTCGACATCGAACTCGCCGAGAAGGACCCGGACAAGCTGGTCGAGATCATCGCCGCGCTCGAGCCCACGCTCGGCGGCATCAACCTCGAGGACATCAAGGCGCCCGAGTGCTTCTACATCGAGAGCCGGCTGCGCGAGCGCATGAAGATCCCGGTCTTCCACGACGACCAGCACGGCACGGCCATCATCTCGGCGGCCGCGCTGCTCAACGGCCTGGAGCTCGTGGGCAAGGCCATCGGGGACATCCGGCTCGTGTCCTCGGGCGCGGGCGCGGCGGCGATCGCCTGCCTGGACGTGATGGTGGGCCTGGGGGTGCGGCGCGAGAACATCGTCGTCGTCGACTCGCGCGGCGTGATCCAGACCGAGCGCGAGGACGCGCGCAGCGGTCGGCTCGACGAGTCCAAGCGCCGCTACTGCCAAGCCACGGCCGCGCGCACCCTGGCCGACGCGGTGGCGGGGGCCGACGTCTTCCTCGGCTGCTCGGCCGCAGGCGTGCTGACGGCCGACATGGTGCGCTCGATGGCCGACAAGCCCATCATCCTGGCGCTGGCCAACCCCGAACCCGAGATCCGGCCCGAGCTCGCCAAGGCGGCGCGCCCCGACTGCATCATCGCCACCGGGCGCTCGGACTACCCGAACCAGGTCAACAACGTCCTGTGCTTCCCGTACATCTTCCGCGGCGCGCTGGACTGCGGCGCGACCAAGATCACCGAGGCGATGAAGCTGGCCTGCGTGCGCGAGATCGCTGACCTGGCCAAGGCCGAGACGAGCGACGAGGTTGCCGCCGCCTACGCCGGGCAGGAGCTGAAGTTCGGGCCCGAGTACCTCATTCCCAAGCCCTTCGACGCGCGCCTGATCCTGCGCATCGCGCCTGCGGTGGCGAAGGCGGCGGCCGACAGCGGCGTGGCCACGCGGCCGATCGCGGACCTCGACGCTTACCGTGCCTCGCTCGAGCGCTACGTCTACCAGACCGGCATGCTGATGCGGCCGGTGTTCTCCGCCGCAAAGGCCTTCAGCGCCCGGCGTCCGGCGCGCGTCGTCTACGCCGAAGGCGAGGACGAGCGCGTGCTGCGCGCTGTCCAGGTGGTGCTGGACGAGGGCATCGCACGCCCCATCCTGGTGGGCCGGCCCGAGGTCGTGCGCATGCGCATCGAGCGCGCCAGCCTGCGCCTGCAGGCCGGGCGCGACTTCGATCTCGTCGACCCCGAGAACGACCCCCGTTTCCGCGCCTACTGGGAGACTTACCACAAGCTCATGGGTCGTGACGGTGTCACGCCCGAGGCGGCCAAGGCCGCGGTGCGGCGCTCGAACACGCTGATCTCCTCCCTCATGGTCAAGCGCGGCGAGGCTGACGCCATGCTGTGCGGCCTGGTCGGGCGCTACGACGCCCACCTCGACCATGTGCGCACCGTCATCGGCAGCCGGCCAGGCAGTGGCGTGCTGGCGGCGATGAACGCGCTCATGCTCGACCAGTTCACGCTGTTCATCACCGACACCTTCGTCAACGAGCAGCCGTCGGCGCCCGAGCTCGCCGAGATCGCGCGCATGGCGGCCGCGGAGGTGCGGCGCTTCGGCCTGCCACCCAAGGTGGCCTTCCTGTCGCACTCGATCTACGGCTCGTCCACGCGCCCCTCGGCGCGTCGCATGCGCGAGGCGCGCGACCTCTTCGTCGCTGCCTGTCCCGACGTCGAGTGCGACGGCGAGATGCACGGCGATGCCGCGCTCAGCGAGGACGTGCGCCGCACCTACCTCCCCGAGACCACGCTCGGCGGTGCGGCCAACCTGCTGGTGCTGCCCAACATCGACGCCGCCAACATCCTGTTCAACGTCATCAAGCAGGCCGGCAGCCACGGCGTCACGGTCGGGCCCATCCTCCTGGGCGCGGCGGCGCCAGCGCACATCCTCACACCTTCAGCCACGGTGCGGCGTGTCGTCAACATGACGGCGCTGGCGGTGGCCGACGTGGCCGATTCCCAGCGCGTCTGAGGCGGCGGGCGGCGCCCATAATCGCGCCCGCCGTACGCCACACCACAGGAGCCTCCCCGATGACCCGCGCCACCAAGATCGTCGCCACCCTCGGGCCCGCCTCGAGCGACCCCGAGGTGCTCGAGCGGCTGCTGCGCGCGGGCGTGGACGTGGTGCGTCTGAACTTCAGCCACGGCAGCGCGCAGGACCACGTCGCGCGGGCCACGCTCGTGCGCGAGACCGCGGCGCGCGTGGGCAAGCCGGTGGCGCTGATGGCCGATCTGCAGGGCCCGAAGATCCGGGTCGGCAGGTTCGCGGGTGGCAAGGTGATGCTCGAGCCGGGCCAGCCCTTCGTGCTGGATGCGCAGCGCACCGAGCCCGGCGACGCTGGCATCGTGGGTCTCGACTACAAGGAGCTGCCGCGCGACGTGCGCCCGGGCGACATGCTGCTGCTCAACGACGGGCTGATCGTGCTCGTGGTCTCGGCGGTGCGCGGCGAGCAGGTCCACACCACGGTGAAGATCGGTGGCGAGCTCTCCAACAACAAGGGCATCAACAAGGCCGGCGGCGGACTCACGGCCCCGGCGTTGACGGCCAAGGACATGGAGGACATCAAGACCGCGGTGTCCTTCCATTGCGAGTACCTGGCCGTGAGCTTCCCCAAGAGCGCCACCGACATGGAGATGGCGCGCCAGCTGGCCAATGTGGCCGGTGAGTCGCTGCGTCACAAGCCGGCCATGATCGCCAAGATCGAGCGCAGCGAGGCCATCCCGCAGCTCGAGGCCATCCTGCGCGCGAGTGACGGCATCATGGTGGCGCGCGGCGACCTCGCGGTCGAGGTGGGCAACGCGGCCGTGCCGGCGCTGCAGAAGCGCATGATCCGCCTGGCGCGCGAGATGGACAAGGTGGTGATCACGGCCACGCAGATGATGGAGAGCATGATCCAGGCGCCCGTGCCCACCCGCGCCGAGGTCAGCGACGTCGCCAACGCCGTGCTCGACGGCACCGACGCGGTGATGCTGAGCGCCGAGACGGCCGCGGGCCGCTACCCGGTGGAGACAGTCGAGCAGATGCACCTGATCGCGCTCGAGGCCGAGCGCGCCGAGGAGGTGCAGCTCGACGGCGACTTCGTCAACAAGCAGTTCGGCCGCATCGACCAGAGCATCGCGATGGGCGCGCTGTTCACGGCGCACCACCTGGGCTGCAAGGCCATCATCGCGCTGACCGAGAGCGGCTCGACCGCGCTGTGGATGAGCCGGCACAACATCAAGGTGCCGATCTACGGCCTGACGACCAAGACCCAGAGCGAGCGCCGCATGGCGCTGTACCGCAACGTGCGGCCCATCCTGATGCCCTCGTACACCGACCGCGACCAGGCGCTGCAGGCCGCCGAGAAGCTGCTTTGCGAGCGCGGCGTGCTGATGCCCGGCGACACCTACGCCATCACCTGCGGCGAGCCCATGGGCTACCCGGGCGGCACGAACATGCTCAAGGTGTGCCGGGTCGGCTAGTGCTTGTACCCGCACGGCCCATGCCGCCGTCCCGCGGTCTCACCGTCAATCTCCTCGCCCAGATCGCCTTCGGCCTGTTCGCCATGACGGTGTGCCTGCCGTCGATGGCGGAGTGGGGCAGCCTGTTCGGCCGGCCTCAGGACCAGGTGCAGCTCACCTTCAGCGGGTTCGTGCTCACCTACGGGCTGCTGCAGCTCGTCTACGGGCCGCTGTCGGACCGGCTGGGCCGACGGGCGATGATCCTGGCCGGTGTCGCGGTGTGCAGCGCCGGGTCGGTGCTGGCCGCGCTGGCGCCGGACCTGCCCACGCTGGTGGCGGCCCGGGTGCTGCAGGGCGCCGGCGCCGCGGCCGGGATGGTGGTGGGGCGGGCGGCGGTGCAGGACTTCTACCACGGCCCGCAGCGCACGCGGGTCATGGCCTACGTGGGCATGACGCTCGGGCTGTGCCCGCCGCTGGGCACGGTCATCGGCGGGCAGATCCACGAGGCCCTGGGCTGGCAGGTCAACTTCGTGCTCGTGGCGGTGCTCGGCGCGGTGCTGTTCGTGGCGGCCTGGTGGGGGCTGCCCCGGCCGGCGGAACCCTCGCCTCCTGCCCGAGTCGGTGAGCCGGAGCGGCCCCCTGTGCCCGTCGGTTCACCACCGGCGCCGCCCCTCCTGGCCGGCATGGGCCGCGCCTACGGCGAGTTGCTGCGCCGGCCCGTCTACCTGCTGCACGTGGTCGTGCTCGGCCTCACCACGGCGGCTTTCTACATGTTCCTCGCAGGCGCACCCCTGGTGCTGCGCAGCTACGGCATCGGCCCGGGCGATGCGGGCTTCTTCATCATGGTGGTGCCGCTGTCCTACATCGGCGGCAACTTTCTCACCAGCCGGCTGGTGCAGCGTCTGGGCGGCCCGCGGCTCATGCGCCTGGGGCAGGGCTTGACGCTGGCGGGTACCGCCCTGATGCTCGGCCTGGCGCTGGCCGGTGCGCACACGCCGCTGGCCTTCGTGCTGCCGCTGCTGCTGCTGGGGGTGGGCCACGGCATGCTGGTGCCGCCCTGCCTGGTGGCCACGGTGGCGCTGGCTCCGGCGCTGGCCGGTGCAGCCTCGGCCCTGGCCGGCGTGACGCAGCAACTCGCCGGCGCGCTGGGGGGCTACCTGGTCGGCTGGGTGCCGCACACCGACCATGCCGGCCTGGCAGCCCTGATGCTGGGCGCCACGGTCCTCGCGTCGCTGTCGCGGGCCGTGATCGGGCGCCTCGTGCGGGTTCCCCACCCGACGGTGTGAGCACCGCGCCGCGTCAGCTTCTCGTCCGTGAGCGTTTCTTAGAATAACCTGATCCGACAAGTGATGCCGACTTCAGCGAGGACCGCCCATGCCACTCGTTCCCATGCGCCAATTGCTCGACCATGCCGCCGAGAACGGCTACGGCATCCCGGCCTTCAATGTCAACAACCTCGAGCAGGTGCAGGCCGTCATGGCGGCGGCGCACGAGGTCAACGCGCCGGTCATCCTGCAGGCCAGCGCGGGCGCGCGCAAGTACGCGGGCGAGTCCTTCATCAAGCACCTGATCCAGGCCGCAATCGAGGCCTGGCCGCACATCCCGCTGGTCATGCACCAGGATCATGGCCAGAGCCCGGACGCGTGCCAGGGCGCGATCGACCTGGGCTTCAGCTCGGTCATGATGGACGGCTCGCTGCAGGCCGACGGCAAGACCATCGCCAGCTATGACTACAACGTCGACGTGACGCGCCAGGTCGTCGACATGGCGCATGCCATCGGCGTCACGGTCGAGGGCGAGCTCGGCTGCCTGGGCTCGCTCGAGACGATGAAGGGCGACAAGGAGGACGGTCACGGCGCCGAGGGCACGATGACGCGCGAGCAACTCCTGACCGACCCCGAACAGGCGGCCGACTTCGTGCGCCGCACCCAGCTCGACGCGCTGGCGATCGCCATCGGCACCAGCCACGGCGCCTACAAGTTCAGCCGCAAGCCCACCGGCGACATCCTGGCCATCGATCGCATCCGCGAGATCAACCGCCGCATCCCCAACACCCACCTCGTGATGCACGGCTCGTCCAGCGTGCCGCAGGAGCTGCTGGCGCAGATCCGCCAGTACGGCGGGCAGATGAAGGAGACCTACGGCGTGCCGGTCGAGGAGATCCAGCACGCCATCAAGTACGGCGTGCGCAAGATCAACATCGACACCGACATCCGCCTCGCGATGACCGGCGCGGTGCGCCAGTTCCTGCACGAGAACCCCGACAAGTTCGACGCGCGCGAGTGGCTGAAGCCGGCGCGCGAGGCCGCCAAGGCCGTGTGCCGCCAGCGCTACCTGGAGTTCGGTTGCGAGGGCCAGGCAGGCAGGATCCGCGCCGAGACCCTGCAGGTCTACGCCGAGCGCTACCGCGGCGGCGCGCTCGCGCAGGTTGTCCATTGAGCGCGCCGGCGGGCGTCCCATCCGCGGTGACCGCCGGCGGACCGCCGGTGCGCGTGGTGATGGGGTCGTCCAGCGACTGGGAGACGATGCAGCACGCGGCCGCGGTGCTGAAGGACTTCGGCGTCGCGCATGACGTGCAGGTCGTCTCGGCGCACCGCATGCCTGACGCGATGTTCCGCTTTGCGGAGGGCGCCGCGGCCCAGGGCGTGCGCGCCATCATCGCTGGCGCCGGCGGCGCGGCCCACCTGGCGGGCATGATCGCCGCCAAGACCACGGTGCCGGTGCTCGGCGTGCCGGTGGCCGGCCGCCACCTGCAGGGCCTGGACTCGCTGTACTCCATCGTGCAGATGCCCAAGGGCGTGCCGGTGGCCACCTTCGCCATCGGCGCGGCCGGAGCCGCCAACGCGGCGCTGTTCGCGGTGGCGATGCTGGCCTGCGACGACGCCGCGCTGCGCACGCGGCTGGACGCCTTCCGCGCGGCGCAGACGGCCGCGGCGCAGGCCATGACCGGGGCCTTGCCGCCGCATGCCTGAACCCTTGCCCCTGCTGCCGGGTGCGCCCTCGCCGCGCGACGGCGCGCGCGCGGTGACGCTGGGCGTGCTCGGCGGCGGGCAGCTCGGGCGCATGTTCGTGCATGCGGCCCAGGCCCTGGGCTACCGCACCGTCGTGCTCGACCCCGATCCCGCCAGCCCGGCCGGGCTGGTGGCGCACCGGCACCTGTGCGCGCCCTACGACGACGCGCAGGCGCTGGGCGAACTGGCGGCCGACTGCGATGCCGTGACCACCGAGTTCGAGAACGTCCCCGCGCACGCGCTGCGCCGGCTGGCCGGCAGCGTGCCGGTCGCGCCCTCGGGCGAGGCCGTGGCGGTCTGTCAGCACCGCGCGCTCGAGAAGGCGCATTTCGCGCGCAGCGGCGTGCCCTGCGTGCCCTGGGCCCGGGTCGAGACCGAGGCCGACCTGGCCCGTGTCGACGCGGCGCTGCTGCCGGGCATCCTGAAGACGGCCTCGCTCGGCTATGACGGCAAGGGGCAGGTGCGTGTCGAGCGGCCGCAGGATTTGGCACCGGCGTGGGCGGCGCTGCAGCGCTTGCCCTGCGTGCTGGAGCGGCGCGTGGCGCTGCAGCGCGAGCTCAGCGTCGTGCTCGCGCGCGACTGCGCAGGCCGCTGCGTCCACCTGCCGCTGCAGCAGAACCTGCACCGCGACGGCATCCTCGCCGTCACCGAGGTGCCGGCGCCCGACCTCCCCGACGCCGTCGCCGCGCAGGCGCTGGCCGCCGCCGGCGCCGTGGCCGCCGCGCTGGACTACGTGGGCGTGCTGTGCGTGGAGTTCTTCCTGCTCGAGGACGGCACGCTGTGCGCCAACGAGATGGCGCCGCGGCCGCACAACTCGGGGCACCACAGCCTCGACGCCTGCGACCTCTCGCAGTTCGACCTGCAGGTGCGCGCCCTCGCCGGGCTGCCGTTGGTAGTGCCGCGCCTGCACTCGCCGGCGCTGATGCTGAACCTGCTGGGCGACCTGTGGTTCCCGGGGGGCCGCGAGCTGCCGCTGACGCCGGCCTGGGACCGGGTGACATCCCTGCCCGGCGCCCACCTGCACCTGTACGGCAAGGCCGAGCCGCGTCGTGGCCGCAAGATGGGCCACCTCACCCTCACCGGCGCCAGCGCGCCTCAGGTGCGGGCGGCCGCCGCCCAGGCGGCGGCGCTGCTGGGCATCGCGCCGTTCTGAGCGGTTCCGCACCCCGAGGATCATGCCCTTGCTCGACGGTTCCGACCCCGCCCAGGTGCAGGCGGCCGCGCGCCTGCTGGCCCGCGGCGAGTTGCTCGCCTTTCCGACCGAGACCGTCTACGGCCTGGGCGCGCGCGCCGACGACGATCGTGCCGTGGCCGCCATCTTCACCGCCAAGGGCCGGCCGGCCGACCACCCGCTGATCGTGCACGTGACCGGGGTCGATGCGGCCCAGGCCTTTGCGGCCGCCTGGCCGGCCGCGGCCAAGGAGCTGGCCGCGCGCTTCTGGCCCGGGCCGCTGACGCTGATCGTGCCGCGCCGGCCGGGTCGGGCCGCGGCGGCGGCAGGCGGCCAGGACAGCATCGGCCTGCGCTGCCCCGACCACCCCATCGCCCGGGCGCTGCTGCAGCAGGCCCTGGACCTGGGCGTGGCTGGCGTCGCCGGGCCGAGCGCCAATCGCTTCGGTCGAGTCAGCCCGACCTGCGCGGCCCACGTGGCCGAGGAGTTCGGTCCCGCGCTCGCGGTGCTGGACGGGGGCCCGTGCCGCGAGGGCATCGAGTCGGCGATCGTGGACTGCACCGGCGCGACGCCCGTGCTGCTGCGCCCCGGCACGCTTGGACGCGACACGCTGCAGGACACCCTCGGGCTCGAGTTCGGCGGGCGGCGCGCCGACGGGCCGCGCGCGCCCGGCACGCTGGCCTCGCATTACGCGCCGAGCGCCGCGGTGCACTTGGCGGCGGCCGGTGCCTTGGCGCCGACGCTGCGCGCTGCGGCCGCGGCGGACCCGGGTGCCGCGCTCGGCGTATATTCGCGCGTCGACCCGCAGGTGGGCGGCCGCATCGTGCACCGGGCCATGCCTTCGCAGCCGGCGCGGGTGGCGCACGAATTGTTCGCCGTGCTGAGGGACTTCGACGCCCAGGGCGTTGCCCAGGTCTGGGTCGAGACCCCGCCCGAAGGCCTGGCCTGGGAGGGCGTCCGTGACCGCCTGGAGCGCGCCGCAACCCGCTGAATCGCGGATCTGGAAACATGGCATGAAGATGAAGCGCCGTTTCGAGCCCTGGACTGTCCTGCAGCGGGCCGCCGCAGCCGCCGGCCTGTCTGTGCTGCTGGCCGCCTGCGGCGGCAACACCTCGCAGGTCGAGTCCTTCACGCCGACGCGGCTGGTCGCGTTCGGTGACGAGGCCAGCGCCTTCGCCGCCGGCGGGCAGAAATTCACCGTCAACGATGCGGTCAACGGCTGCCGCGCCCTGCCGATCTGGACCCAGGTCATGGCCGATGGCTACGGCTTCGGCTTCGATGAGTGCCCCGTGGGCGCGGGCGCGCAGAAGGCGGTGTCGCGCGCAGCCGCGGGGGCCACCGCGGCCAGCCTGGCCGGCCAGGTGGCTGCGCAGGCCGATCTCGGCCGGGGCGATCTCGTGACCGTGCTGCTCGGCGCCAACGACGTGAAGGCCTTGTATGCCGAGTCGCTCACGCCGACGTCGCGCGCGCGCGACGCCTTGCTTGCCGACGCGCACAGTCGTGGCGTCGCACTGGGCCAGCAGCTCAGTGCCATCACGGACCGGGGCGCCCGCTTGGTCGTGTCCACGGTGCCGGATCTCGGGCTGTCGCCGTTCGGCATCGCGGCCGGCACGGCCGGGGCGGCCTTGCTGACCTCGCTCGGCCTCGAGCTCAACCGGGGGCTCCGGAACAATCTTCCCGGCACCAGCAGCACCGGCGGTGACGGCAGCAAGGTGGCCCTGGTCTTTGCCGACGACCTCGTCAAGGCCGCGTCTGCCGACCCGGGCAGCCTGGGCCTGACGAACGCCTCCACCGCGGCCTGCGCGGCGGCCCTGCCAGCCTGCACGACTGCCACGCTCGCCACCGGCGCCGATGCCAGCACCTGGCTCTGGGCCGATGACACCTGGTTCGCCTACGGCGGCCACAAGCAGCTCGGCGCGCTGGCGCTCACCCGGGCGCGGAACAACCCGTTCTGACGCCCCACGGCCCGCGTTCGCTGCAGCACCGCGGCCAGCCCGTCCGTGATCCGGTCGCGGGTGGCCGCTGCACCGGCCGGACCCGCTGAACCGATGCGCCGCCTTATCGCCGACTTCTCGCTGCCCGCCGTCGTGGCCGGCTTCGTGGCCGTGCTCGTGGGCTTCACCAGCTCGGTGGCGATCGTCTTCGCCGCCGCCCAGGCCCTGGGGGCCGGCGCGGCGCAGGTCACGTCCTGGATCTGGGCCCTGGGCCTGGGCATGGGGCTGAGCTCGGTCGCGCTGTCGCTGTGGTACCGGCAGCCGGTGCTGACGGCCTGGTCGACCCCGGGGGCGGCGCTGCTGGCTGCCAGCAGCGGCGTCGGCCTGGCCGAGGCCACCGGCGCCTTCGTCTTCTGCGGCGCGCTGATCGTGCTGGCCGGCCTGACCGGCGTTTTCGAGCGCGTGATGAACCGCATCCCGCAGGCGATCGCGGCGGCATTGCTAGCCGGCGTGCTGGCGCGCTTCGGGCTGGACGCAGCCGGTGCGGTGCAGGCCGCGCCGCTGCTCGTGGTGGCGATGACGCTGGCCTTCCTGGCCGGCCGGCGCGCCTGGCCGCGCTACGCCGTGCCCGGCGCCCTGGCGGTGGGTGTGGCAGTGGCGGCGGCGCAGGGGCGGCTGGCCTGGGAGCGCCTGGAGCTGGCCTGGGCGGCGCCGGTGTGGACGGCGCCGCAGTTCAGCCTGCCGGTCCTGGTGGGGCTGGGGCTGCCGCTGTTCATCGTCACGATGGCCTCGCAGAACCTGCCCGGCGTGGCGGCGCAGCGCGCCGCCGGCTACGCGACCCCGGTGTCGCCGCCGCTCGTGCTGACCGGCGCGCTCGGTGTCGTGCTCGGCCCCTTCGGCGGCTACGCCTTCAACCTCGCGGCCATCACGGCCGCCATCTGCATGGGCCGCGAGGCCCACGAGGACCCGGCGCGGCGCTACACCGCGGCGGTGGCCGCCGGGCTGTTCTACGGGGCCGCCGGCCTCGCGGGCGGCGCGGTCGTCGCGCTGCTGCAGGCCTTCCCGCGCGAGCTCGTGCTGGCCATCGCCGGGCTGGCGCTGCTGTCGACCATCGCCACCGGCCTGGCGGGCGCCTTGAAGGACGAGGCGCACCGCGACGCCGCGGCGCTGACCTTCCTCGTCACGCTGTCGGGCCTGACGCTGGCCGGCATCGGCGCCCCCTTCTGGGGCGTGGTCGCCGGCACGGTGGCGCTGCTTGTGCAACAGTCGCGCCCCGGAGGACCCCGTTGATGCGACTGCTGTTCGTTGCCGACCCGCTCGAGAGCTTCAAGACCTACAAGGACTCGACCTACACGATGATGCGCGAGGCCGCGCGCCGCGGCCACATGCTGCTGGCCTGCGAGAGCGCCGACCTGCGCTGGCAGCACGGCGAGCCGGTGCGCGCCCGCGCCCGCGAACTGCGGCTGACCGGCGCCAAGGAGCGCTGGTTCGAGGTGGCCGCCACGCACGAGGCGCTGGCGCTGCGCGACTGCGACGCCGTGCTGATGCGCAAGGACCCGCCCTTCGACAGCGAGTACTTCTACGCCACGCACCTGCTGGGCCAGGCCGTGCGCGAGGGCGCGCGCGTCTTCAACCGGCCCGACGCGCTGCGCGAGCACCCGGAGAAGCTGGCGATCCTGGAGTTCCCGCAGTGGATCGCGCCCACGCTCGTCACGCGCCGCGAGGCCGACATCCGCGCCTTCCACGCCGAGCACCGCGACATCATCCTCAAGCCGCTGGACGGCATGGGCGGCATGGGCATCTTCCGCGTCGGCCCCGATGGCATGAACCTGGGCGCCATCGCCGAGACCCTCAACCAGGGCGGCGCGCGCACCGTGATGGTCCAGCGCTACCTGCCCGAGATCGCGCAGGGCGACAAGCGCGTGCTGCTGATCGGCGGCCGTGCCGTGCCCTACGCGCTGGCGCGCATACCGCAAGGCGGGGAGGTGCGCGGCAACCTCGCCGTCGGGGGCCGGGGCGTGGCGCAGGCGCTGTCGGCGGCCGACCAGGCGATCGCCGCGGCGCTGGGCCCGGTGCTGGCCGCGCGCGGCCTGCTGCTGGTGGGGCTGGACGTCATCGGCGACCGGCTGACCGAGATCAATGTGACGAGCCCGACGTGCTTTCGCGAGATCATGGACCAGACCGGGTTCGATGTCGCCGCGATGTTCGTCGACGCGCTCGAGGAGGCGCTGCGATGAATTGGGTCGAACTGCTCGACACCCTGGCGGATCTCGACGCCGAGGACGCCGCCGGCCAGGGCAACCTGGTCGGTGCCGGCCTGCTGGCGCTGCGCGAGTTCGGCGCGGACGAGGGCCGTCTGCAGGACGCTGCCGCGATGTGGGCCGGCCGCTTGCCGCCGGCACCGCCGGCCGCCGCCTGGCCCGCCGGCGACGGCTGGGCCGGGCGCTTCGGCGAGCGCCGGGCCTGGCCGGTCTACCGCGACCTCTTCGCCCAGTGGATGGACCACGAGGGCGCCACCGACGTGCTGGCC
>JBILNB010000044.1:0-37974 GCA_044375195.1 Rubrivivax sp.
GGCGTGCCCACCCCCAAGCCTCAGGAGCTGGCAGAACCCGCCTCGACCGTCGCGTTGTAGTGAAAACTTCTTTTGGTTGATTCTTTATGAATCAACGGCTTACATGGCTGAACTGTCGAACTTGGGCTTCCAGGATCTGGTCGCAGCGCTCAACGCGGGGCCGGGGCCCGACGTGAGCCTGGCGCAATGGGGGATCTACACGCCCTGAGGTGACATGCGGCACCTTGGGGAGGCGAGCCGCGACAGCCCGCCCCTCAGCGCTCCCTGAACGCGTTCTCCCGCATCGCGACGATGGGCTTGGAGAGGAACTGCAGGATGGTCTTCTTGCCGGTGATGATGTCCACCTGCGCTTGCATGCCGGGCTGGATGGGCAGCTGCTTGTCGAGCGCGGCGATCGCCTTGGTGGCGGTCTCGATGCGCACCTGGTAGAAGGCCTCGCCCTTCTCGTTGGGCACGGCGTCGGCGCTGATGTTCTTCACCGTGCCGTCCATCGCGCCGAAGATGGCGTAGTCGTAGGCGGTGACCTTCACGCGCGCGGGCTGGCCGAGCTTGACGAAGCCGATGTCCTTGGGCAGCACCAGGGCCTCGACCACGAGGTCGTCGTCCACCGGCACCACCTCGACAATGGGCTCGCCGGGCTTGACGACGCCGCCGGTGGTGGTGACGAACAGGCGGTTGACCACGCCCTTCATCGGTGCGCGGATCTCGGTGCGCGACACGCGGTCCTGCAGCGCGGGCAGCGACTGCTCGAGCGCGCTGAGCTCGGTGATCGTGCGGTTGAGCTCGCCCAGGGCTTCGGCGCGGTACTGGCGCGTGAGCGTGTTGCGGCGCGCGCGCATCTCCTCGATGGCCGAGCCCAGGCGCGTGATCGTGACCGCGGCCACCTGGGCGCGTCCGTCCAGCTCGGCCAGCGAGCGGTCCAGCCGCACCAGCTCGAGCCGCGGCTCCAGCCCGCGCTCGACCAGCCGGGCCACGGTGGCGCGCTCCTCGCGGCCGAGCTCGAGCGTGCGCCGCGCCGCCTCGAGCGAGATCTTGGCCTCGTCGAGCTCGCGCGTCTTCTGCGCGATCTGCGCCTCCAGCACTTCGACCTGCGAGTCGAGCTCGAGCTTCTTCGACAGCAGCGCGGCGTTCTCGGCCAGCACCACGTCGCGCGTCAGTGTCTGCACGTCTTCGGGGTACTTCGGCGCCTGCAAACCCGCGGCCTGCGCGGTCAGGCGCGCCGCGCGCGCCTTCAGCCCCAGCAGCTGCTGCTCGCGCGCCTTGCGGTCACCGTCGTGCTGCACGGCGCTCAGCAGCACCAGCAGTTCGCCGGCCTCCACCCGCTGGCCCTGCTTGACGCGGATCTCGGCAATGATGCCGCCCTCGAGGTTCTGCACCATCTGCAGCTTGGACGAAGGGATGACGCGCCCCTGCGCGCGCGTGACGGTGTCCACCTCGGCCACCGCGATCCACGCGAACAGCGCGACGAAGAAGACGGCGATGGCCGCCAGCAGCAGCGTCGAGGCGCGCTTGAGCGCGCCGCCGCGCGCGGCGCTCGCAGCCACGGTGCGCGGGGCCTTCTCGCGCGCTTCGCTGACCACCGGGTCCAGCGGGGCCGGGCGGGCGGCACCGGCCGCCCCGGGCGCCGGCGCGCCCGCCGTGGAGTCGTCTGTGTTCATCGCCACCGGTCTGCCCTCGTCACACCGCCGGGCGCGCGGCCGTCGGGCCGCCCGCGCCGCCACCCTGCGCCTGCTGCTGCCGCATGAACTGCTCGGGCGTGCCCTGCGCCGCCACCTTGCCCTGCTCGAGCACGATGATCTTGCGCACCATCTGCAGCAGGCTGGCCTTGTGGGTGATGGTGACGAAGGTGCGCGGGCCGATCTCCTGCGCCAGGCGCTGCAGCACTGCCGTCTCGGACGCGGCGTCCATCGCGCTCGTGGCCTCGTCGAAGACCAGGATCGCCGGCTTGCTGACGAGCGCGCGCGCCAGCGCCACCGCCTGACGCTGCCCGCCGGAGAGGCCCTCGCCGCGCTCGCCCAGGCGCATGCCGTAGCCCTGCGGGTGCAGGCGCACGAACTCCTCCACGCCCGCCACCTGGGCCGCGTGCAGCACCTCGGCGTCGGTGGGGAAGTCCGCGCCGAGCGCGATGTTCTGCCGCACCGTGCCGCCCATCAGCCACACGTCCTGCAGCACCACGCCCAACGCGCGCCGCAGGTCGGCGGGGTCGAGCTGGCGCACATCCACGCCGTCGATCAGCACCGCGCCCGAGTCGGGCTGGTACAGCCCGAGGATGAGCTTGGCCACCGTGGTCTTGCCCGAACCCACCTTGCCAAGGATGGCCACGCGCTCGCCCGGCGCGATCTGGAAGGACACGTCCTGCAGCGAGGGCCTGGCCGCGCCCGGGTAGGTGAAGGTGACGTTGCGGAACTCGATCGCGCCCTGGAACTTCTCGCGCGCCATCGTGCTGTGGCCGTGCGGGTGCTCGCGCGCCTGGTTCATGAAGTTGTCGAGCAGCTTGTAGCTGTGCAGCGTCTGGTTGATGCGGGTGAGCAGCTGCGTCACCTGCGCCATCGGCGCCACCGCCCGGCCCGAAAGGATGGTGCAGGCGATGATGGCGCCCATGCCGAGCTGGCCCTCGGCCATCAGCAGCGCGCCCACCGTCACCACCGCCACCTGCACCGCCTGCTGCGCCAGCGCCGCCACGTTGGTGGCCAGCTGCGCGAGGAAGCGCGACTTCAGCCCCACCTGCGACTGGTGCGCCACGGCCTCCTGCCAGCGCTTGCGCAGCAGCGCGCCGGCGCCCAGGGCCTTGATCGTCTCCAAGCCGTTGAGCGTCTCCACCAGGATGGCGTGCTTGTGGTGGCCGTCCTCCTGCGACTCCTTGATCAGCTTGGACATCCCAGGCTGCACCGCCAGCCCGGCCAGCAGCATGATGGGGATGGCGATCAGCACCACATACGCCATGGGGCCGCCGATCATCCAGATCACGACGATGAAGATCAGCGCGAAGGGCACGTCGATGAAGGTCGTCAGCGTGGCCGAGGTGAGGAAGTCGCGGATGGACTCGAACTCCTTGAGCGTGCTCGCCAGCGCGCCGCTGCTGCCGCGGCGCGTCTTCATCTGCGCGTCCAGGATCTGCTCGAACAGCGCGTCGGCGATGGCGCCGTCGGTGCGCGCGCTGGCCAGGTCCAGGAAGTAGCCGCGCACGGTGCGGATGATGAAGTCGCTGAAGAAGATGATGCCCACGCCCACCAGCAGCGCCATCAGCGTCTCGGTGGCGTTGTTCGGGATCACGCGGTCGTAAACGATCATCGAGAAGATCGAGCTCGCCAGCGCGAACACATTGACCAGCAGCGCCGCCAGCGCCACCTGGGCGTAGACCCCGCGCGAGCGCGCGATGGGCCCCCAGAACCAGTGCCCGTGGCGCCCGAGCGGCGCGCGCTCCAGCGGCGCGCCGGTCACCGCGTCCGTCACCGGGATGTCGCGCAGCGCCAGGCTGTACGTGGGCCCGGCCAGGCGGTCGTAGACCTCGTCCAGTGCCAGCGGCGCGGGTTTTTCGCCCGCGTCGGGGTCGACGACGAGGACCTGCCCTTCCTCGTGCGTGCTCAGCAGCGCCAGCGCCGTGCCCTGGCGCGTGGGCGCGATGGCCGGCAGCGGCGGCAGCGCCGGGCGCCCGGCGTCGAAGGCGCCCTCCTCGACGTCGTAGCCCAGGCTGTCGGCGGCCTCGAGCAGCGTCTCGGTCGTCCAGACCTCGCGCCCGCCGGCCACGCGCGCGCGCAGCGCGGCCGAGGACATCGGCCGCTCCTGCCAGGCCAGCACGGCGCGCAGGCAGGTTTCGAGGGCGTCGTGAACGGGGGTGGCCACGGGGTCAGGCATGGGGGAGCGCATCAAAAATCATTCTCTCACCCGGTCTTTCCTGGGACCCCGGCCGGCAAGGGCCGATAAGGTTGGACGGTTGGTACCATCAGACGCGTCCGGAGCCTTAAAAGGAAACTTGATGGCCGACCCACTGATGCGGGGACTCGATGAGGAAGTCGCGCGGACACTCGGGACTTGCGCCCCGGCGCGCGGCAGTAGCGTAGGCCCAGAGCACCGCACCATTCTCCAGGAGGCTGTGACGAAGCCACGCCGGCGATCGCTGGCCGAGGTGCTCGTATCCATGCCCGATGTTGGCGCCGATGCCGATTTCGAAAGGGTGCAATAGTCTGCCCAGTCAACCACTGCTGCGACACCGCGATAGTCGCTGCGCTCGAGAAATGGAGCGGAAGCGTCCTGATCTCTCAACCCCTTCGACGACCCCGTCGGCAATGACACCCGAGATCCGACGATCACAGATGCAGAAGATCCTGGCGGGGCTGGCTGAAGCCGAGCGAGGCGAATTTGCCAGTGATGCGGAGGTGCAGGCGGTGTTCGACAAATCCATCGGCCCGCCGGGCCGCGCCCCACGCCCAGCACCTCACCGCCCCCCCGGCAGCCAGCGGATCGGCGCCACCGTGGGCGCGGGGGCGTCCACGGGCACGCCGAACATCGGGGCCAGGGCGGCGGAGAGGTGCAGGTAGCGGTAGCGCGACAGCGTCTGGTCGGCCAGCGCGTCGATGAGGTCGCGCGTGGCCTGGTGCAGTTCCTCCTGCGCGCGCAGCAGGTCCAGCAGGCTGCCGCGGCGGAAGGCGAACTGCTCGCGCACGGCCTCCAGCGCCACGGCGGCCACCTGGGCCGCTTCCTTGCGCGCCTGCACCGCGGTGTTGCTGTTGCGGATGTCGGCGTAGGTCTGCGCCAGCGCGCGCTCGAGTTGGCGGCGCAGGTTGGTCGCGGCCAGCTGCGCCTCCTTGGCGCGCTGCGCCGCCTGCTGCGCGCGCGCCTGGTCGGCCCCGCCGTTGAAGACGTTCTGCCGCACCGCCAGGCCCGCGCTCCAGTCGGTGCCCGGTGTGGCCGGGCTGCCCAGGTCGCGCCGGCGCACGCTGATGTCCAGCGAGATGCTGGGCAGCACCGCGGCGCTGGCCGCGCGCGCCTCGGCCGCGGCCGCCTCGGCCTGGCGGCGCGCGTCGGCCACGAGCGGGCTCGCATCCAGCACGCGCGCGAACTCGGCCGCGGCGGCCAGGTCCAGCGGCGGCACCTCGGGCAGCGCGATACCTTCCGGCGCGGCCTGGTCGAAGAGCTCGGCGAACACCGCCTCGGCCGCGGTGAGCTGGTTGTCGGCCGCCACCGCGGCGGCCTGCGCGTCGGCCAGGCGCGCGCGGGCGCGCAGCACGTCGCTGGTGGCGCTGGCGCCCAGTTCGGCCCGCTCCTGCACGAAGCGCAGGATCTGCTCGCGCGAGAGCACGTTCATCCGGCTTGCCGCCACCAGCTGCCGGGCGCGGAACACCTCCATCCAAGCGTTGAGCGCGCGCAGCGTCAGCTCCGAGCGCTTGGCCTGCGCGCGCGCCTGCACCGAGAGCCCCGCCGCCAGGCGGCTGTCGATCTGGTGGTTGACGGCGCCGAAGTCCCACACCAACTGCCGCGCCGAGACCGACACCGCCTTGGAGTTGTCGTCGTAGGCCGGCACGTTGGAGATGCCGGGCCGCAGGACCGCGTCGTTGCTGCGCCGCCCGCCCTCCACGCCGGCCTGCACCTGCGGCAGCCAGCCGGCCTGCGCCTCGCGCAGGCTGTAGACCGCGCCGGTGCGCTGCTCGGTGGCGATGCGCGCCTCGGGGTGGCGCTCCACCGCCGCGGCGACCGTCAGCGACAAGGCCGAGGCGGGCGCGCGCGTGTCCGCCCGGTCCACCCACTGCACCACCTGCCCCAGGTAGCGGATCAACTGGTCGGCCAGCGTGGCCACGCGCAGCTGGTCGAAGCTCTGCGGCAGCGGGCCGGGGGGAGCGGCGGCGGGCGACTGCGACTGCGCCAGAGGCCTGGGCTGCGCCCAGGCCGCCGGGCTGGTCGCCGGCAGGGTGAAAAGTGCCGCGCAAACGGCGGCCAGGGCGACCCGCGCCCGGCGCCAGGGGGACGGGGCGCGGCTTGAGAGAACGAGCATCAGCCGCTGAAGGTGAGGCTTTCGGGGACGAGACGGTCCACGACGTTGCCCGAGAACGTGTACTCGATGAGTGCACTGGGAGTGACCTGCCCTGTGACACCAGCTCCGTTGAGGTCCCGGTCGGTGTCGTAGCGCATCTGCAGGCGCGTCTGGTTCACCGCGTTGTCATAACCTACCCAGTAGCGCATCAAGTTGTCGTCGTTGCCCCCAATGACAACTTCTTGCGGTGTATCGACGGGCACCACCAAAAGCAAGCCAGGATCGAACAGCGCGGTGCTGAACAAAGCCGCATCGGCCACCGTCACGTTCGCACCGGGCATCAAGGGATTACCGTCGACGACGACGTCCAGAGACGCAACACGCCTCGTGCCCGGCTCGAGCAAGGGGTTGATGTCGTAGAGTTGGCCCGCTGGGCCGTCAGGGTTGTAACCCTGGAACCCTGTTGCGACCAACTCCACAATGGCATTTTCGACATCCAGCGAGCCTTCCCACATCGGCAAGGTCTGACCGCCGCTGCTGAAGGTCGCACTCGTCAGAGCGGCAGTCAGGACAGGACCCAGGTCACCGCCGAACTCGATCAAGGCGCCGTAAACACGGCCATCGGCAAGTTCGTCATCGTCAAACAGGATGTCGAACTCCACCAGCGTGTCGCCGTCGGAGCGCGGTGTCGCAATGAAGTTGGCTATCTCAACGAAGTCGCTGCGGCCCAACAGGGACTCCAGCGAGAGCACGGCGGAGTAACCACTGTCCGAAAGATCGGCCCTCACCGCGTTCCAAAGCGGTTCTCCAGTACTGCCCTCGGCCACCAGTGAACCCGATGAGAACACATAGCGACCATCGGCGAACTGCGCGACCTCCGCCCCCTTGACCGAATCGGTGCCGTCACGGCCCGCGACGGTATCGGTCAGCGTGTAGGTCTGGGTGACGCTGTCGAATGCGACGGTGTAGTTGGATCGGTCTCCCGTGAAGCCCGCCACGTCGACACCGTCGCCGCCGTTCAGGGTGTCGTTGCCATCGCCGCCCGTCAAGTAGTCGTTGCCATCACCGCCGTTGAGCGCGTCGTTGCCACCGCCGCCATTGAGAGTGTCGTCACCGCCCTGCCCGTTGATGACATCGGCGCTGGGCGTACCGTTCAGGTTGTCGTTGCCCGCGGTGCCGTTGATCGCGGTGTCGCGAAGTCGGATGGAGCCACCGCCGTAGAAGCCTTCCAAGTCGTTCAGCGACACGTTCCTCAGCACGAAGCCGGTCTGGCCGACCCCGCTGGCGCCGTCGCCGTCGTAGATGATCAGGGTGTCGGGGCTGTTGTTGTAGGCACCCACGGTGAACACGCCGTTGGCGCCGAGCGTGCCGCGCAGACCCATGAAGCGCTGGTCGGTCACCATTCCGCCGACGGTGCCCATGCCCGGGGACTGCGTCGTCATACCGTTGAGCCAGGCCGCCCCTGTGATGCCGTCGAAGGGCGGGCTCAGCCAGATCTCATCGCCGAACTGGAAATCCTCGATGACCTCCGCCTTGCCGCCGGCGAAGGTGTAGACCGCGCCGGTCATCATGTAGGTGTCGGTGACGGCGCTGGTGTTGACGGTGAGCACAGGCGAGTCGCCCTGCTCGAACTGGAAGCCGTCGCCGCCTGCCCCGCCGCTCAGGACGTCGGTGCCCGGGCCGCCGAAGATCCAGTCCGCGGCGGCGGTGCCGGTGACGGTGTCGTCGCCAGCGCCGGCCTCGACGTCCAGGCCATAGTCAGACACCGCGCGCGCCGACAGATTGATGACGTTGTTTCCGCTGCTGCCGAGCGCGAAGGTATGGCTGCTGGGCTGGTCGTTATCGTCCCTGGCCAGCAGCAGCCTTTCAGAGGCGTCGCGCAGCGCGTTCGACACGCCGGTGCCGGCGTAGGAGACCAGGGCCCAGTCCGAGGCGTTCATCGCCAGCCCGGCGACCTGTACGGTGATGGATGCCGTGCCCGAACCAGTGACATTCGACGGGGTGTGGACCGTGCCCGCGCCGTTGACCTGCAGTGACATGGCCAGGGCAGAGGGGGTCGCCGGCGCGTTCATCGGCTCGACGAACGTCAGCACCGCGCCATTGGACGTCAGGCTGACGGCCACGGGCTCGGGGTCGAAGCCATCCTGGATCTCGAGCACATTGGCGCCGGGCGCGTTGCCCAGGGTGACCGATGCCAGGCGCGACGCGGCGTCCGCGGCGGGCTGCTCGATGCGAATCACGATATCGGGCATCTCGGCGTTGCCCGCCGACGGCACCGTGCCGGCGTCCTGATAGACGAAGAGCGACTCGGCCGTACCGTCGTTGTTGTAATCGGCCTTGAAGGCTACCGTGTGACCGGGCGCCTGCAGGTTGAAGCGCAGATAGTCCAGCGCGTTGCCCAGGTTCGTGGCCTGGGTGATGACAACCTCGCCGCCCGCGCTGTTGCGGAAGGTGACGATGCCGCCGAGACCTGCAGCGCCACCGCTTCCGGTGCTGATGCTGTGACCGGTGATCGCGCCCTGGGCGACAGGGGCGGTTGCAAAGCTCGCCGCAGTTCCGATGACGCGCGACTCGAGGAGCAGCACGTCATGGCTGACGTTGTCGGACGAGAACCAGTCGAAGCCGGCGGTGCTGCCGGCGGCACCGGGGCCGATCCAATCGGTGTTGCCCACGCCGCGCCGGCTGTCACCCACGCCGATGCGGATCTGGTCGCGCGCGTAGGAGCTTGTCTCGACGAGCGAAATGGAATCACCGCCCCGGAAGGGATCGATGAAGTCGGCCCCGCCTCCGTCGATGAAGGTGTCGGCGTTGTCGGTACCGACCAGGATGTCGTTGCCCTCATTGCCGCGCAGGACCTGGCGGGGGGACTGCCACGGGTAGTAGCCGTCCAGGTCGATGATGCTGGGACCTGTGCCACCGATGTACACGTCCTGCCCGGCCAGTTCGTTGCCGTCGGCATCGCGGAAGCTGGTGTTGGAGCCGTTGATCGACACCCGCACCACGTCGGTCGCGCCGAACAAAGCGTTGGTCATCAGCGTGATCGCGGTACCCTCCCCACCGGGCGTGTACTCCCATCCGACGATCTCGGGCTGGACGCTGCCGACACCGTTGAAGCCGTTGTCGGCGCTCGGATTCAGCGCCAGGGTGAAGCCAGCCAGCGGAGCAGCGGCAACGTCCTGATAGATGGCCTCGCTGAAGCGCACGACGATGTCGCTCTTGCCCGTGGTCGCATTGGTGCTGAAGGTGGTGCTGCCGCTGTTGCCGGGCTGCACGGTGGCGAGCTGGATGGACAGGCTGCTGGCCGCCGCATTGGGGTTGTTCGCCAGGTCGTTGAACCGGCCTGCCGCCACGCTGACCGTGGCCGTGCCGTCCACCCCGGTGTTGGGTTGGAACTGCGCTGTGTAGTAGGTGTCCGAGCTCTTGAAGAAATTGCTCAGGGTGCCGTTGGTCGCCGCCACGTCGGTCAGGTCGAAGCCAGCGACCGGCTCGGAGAACTCGAAGTTCAAGGTGATGAAGCTGCCCGCGACGAACTTCGTGGCCGGGGGGGTGCCGCTGGGCAGGGTGATCGATAGCGTGGGCGGGGTCACGTCACCGGGCGCGGGCTGGTCGCTGGCGGCGATCGTCGTGGCCCGCTCTGCCGCGGAGGTGAAGGTGCCCGATGCGAGCTTGCCCGCCTGCAGGATGAAGATTTCTGCACCCTCGGTCACGGAGTCGTCGAATACAGGCACCGAGATTTGGCCGGTCGACATGCCTGCTGCGACAGTGATCGAGCCCGACGGGTATGCGGAGGAAGCTCCAGTTCCAAAGTCCTGAGCCTGCGCGGAGGACATCGCGCCGCCAAGGATCCGCCAGTCAACCACAAACCCTCCCGCCGGGGCGGGACCACTCAGGCTCACGGTATATACCGCCTGAGTGCCCTCGGTGACGGAGTTGGGACTGGACGTAAGCGTTTGGATGGCGACGCCAGAAGAGGGAGTCGTCGCACCCCATTCTCCGACCGGTCTATACGCCGCCCCCAAAATATACTGCAGCTGATCGAAATCAGAAAAAACCGCCGACGAATTCTCCAATGCGATATCTATCAATCCATTCAAACTATTTTGAGTCTCGCTGAGATAATAGCCAGAAAAGGAAATCTGGGTGATTCCAGCTGCAGGCGTATCGCCCAAAACCGTCGTGATGCTCAAGGCATTCGGCTGAGTAGGTGTCTGGTTGTCGACATATACAAGATCACCAGCACCGAAACTGGCGGCCCTGACGTAAAAATCAGGCGCGCCAATACCATCATTGGCAAGATTTCCGGCAAGTACTCCACCCGCCGAAACGTAATCCTTGAAGACCAGAGCGACGTTGGCACCAGATAAGTTGAGAACTGTTCCAGAACTGTTGTTCGGCGATCCTACACCTTCGATGTCCAACCACTTGAAACTATCTTGGCGAGTCCCGGTCGACGTGTCCATCGACGTAGAAAGCACAGCGGAGCTCACACCCTGCAAACCATTTCCGGGCACGACGGTGGAAAAATTGATCGCGGTCGAATCACTAACTGCCTTGGAACCACGTCCAGCGGCGTCAACAAACGCATCAGCGTCGATCTCCAAGTGGTAATTATTGGCGAGATCAAGATCACGCGGAGGCCGGATGATGATCAGGTTTCCCTGCACCGTCACGGCACTGCTGCCCACATCGATCACCTGATCGTTGTCGGACGCCTCGCCTCGGAAACCCGATCCGCCGTCATTCATGATCCGGATGAACTTACCCGCCACAGCTGTCACGCTCTGGCTGGACCTCAAGACGATTGGACTCGTGACGTCGAGGTTGCTCACATCGTCCACGAGCGAAGTGATACGCGGTACAGCGCTCGGAGTCGTCTTGGCTGCATCGAAACCCAGCATAGCCGAAAGCGCTACTCCGCCATTGGTTCCCAGTGCTGTCTTCGCGTTGAAGATCTGCACGCTCCCATCGGCGAAGATGAGCCTGTCGCTGAGTGCGCTCGTGCCCACAGCAACGGTGACCGACTCTCCCGTAGCCGCTCTCGACAATACCAATCTTGAACCCAAGTCCTGTTTGGAGTAATCCGCCCAGCTTCCGGTCAAATAGATCTCATCGACACCACCGTTGAGCTTGGTCGCATCGATCGTCGCACCTTCATTGACATAGACCATGTCAATGCCATTTCCCCCGGTAACGATGTAGTTCACACCGCTCTGCGTGGGAGCGAAGACCTCGCCCGTCGGATCGAGAGCAAAAGCCTTGACAGTAGTACCAATGCTTGTCGGAGGGGAGAGGACGGGGGTGAGCGTGATCGCCCCCAGCGTACCGGAGGCCTTGGCATGCAAGTCCAGGGACGTTGCAGTGCCGTCGGAGAAGACGACATTGTCGAAGGTGGCTGACGCGCCCTTGGCAACCACAATTCTCTCGTAGTCAGCGCCTGCGCCACGCTCGAGTGTGACAGTGGATACCGCCGGTGTCAGCGTGTAATCTGAGAGCCGCCCCGAGAGAAAAAGCGTATCGACTCCACCTTGGCTTTTGCTGAAATCAAGTATGACCCCGGAGCCCACCCGGATGGCATCGATGGCGTTAGACCCCGTAAAAACGATCTCCTGCCCGAGCAAGGTCAATGGATCGAGCTTGAGATCAAAATCGATCCAATTACTCTTTCCGCTGACAGTCGAAACAATAAAATACTTGGAGGTCGTAGGCATGTGAGCGCTCCCCAGTCTGAGAATCTGCAGGCTTGGTTTATTTGATGCAGATCAGTTGGATTGGACGGGCGGATAGATCGATTGCAGCAGATTCTGCAACTCATTGAAGTCTGAAAACACTGCTGTCGAGTTCGCCAAGGTGATCTCGAGAAGACCGTTCAGACTATTCTCTGAGTCGCTGAGAAAGTATCCTGCAAATGAGATCTGGGTGACGCCATTTGTTGGAGTACTGGCCAGTACCGTCGTGATCTCTAGCGCGTTAGGCTGCGATGGATTTTGGTTATCCACATAAACGAGATCACCCAGACCGAAACCTGTTGCCCGCACATAGAAATCTGGCGACCCAATTCCGTCGTTGGCAAGGTTTCCGGAGAGTATCGCGCCCGCGGATGTGTAATCCTTGAACGCCAGCGCAATGTTGTCGCCTGCAATATTCACGACCGTTCCGGAACTGCTGTTCGGCGAGCCTACACCTTCAATATCGAGCCACTTGAAGCTGCTCTGCATCGCCCCTGTCTGCACGTTCATGGACTGGGACAGGGCAGCTGCCCCGACTCCAGACGTACCACTGCCAGGAGTCACGGTTGTGAAATCGATCGCGGTCGCATCCACGAGCGCTGCATTCTTGAGGCCACCCGCCCCCAAGAAAGCCCCGGCATCGATCTCTACGTGGTAGCTGTTGGCAAGATCCAGATTGAACCCTGGGCGAATGATGATCAGATTGCCCTGGATCGTCACAGCAGCGCTACCCACGTCAATCGTCTGGTCGCTATCGGTCGCCTCTCCACGGAAGCCCGCGCCACCATCGTTCATGATGCGGATCTTCTTGCCCGCCACCGCCGTCACCGGCTCCGACGCCTGTAGCACGATCGCACTCGTCACATCCAGGTTGGTGACCCCGTCCAGCGCGCTCGTGATCTCGACCGCGTCGGCGACGAGCCCCGTGCTGCCGGCATTGAGCTTGTACACCCCGTCCGAGAACTCGAAGCGCTCGACGTTGCTCAAGGTGTCGACGCCATCGCCACCGGTCAAGCTGTCTGTAATCGTCACGATCCCGTTCTGCACCACGACCTGGTAGCGCGAGAACAAGCCCGCGAAGCGCGCCAGGTCCTGATCCGCGCCCCCATCGATGGTGTCGTTCCCGCCTCCGCCGTACACGGTGTCGGCCCCGCCCTGGCCCTGCAGGCGGTCGTCCCCACCCAACCCGGACAACACGTCGTTTCCAGCCCCACCGACCATGGAATCCCCGCCGGGGCCGCCGTAGAGAAGGTCGGCGCCGGCGCCGCCCTGGAGCGTGTCGTTGCCTTCACCGCCCGCGATCCACTGCCGCTGGGTGGAGGACGCCGATGGATTGCCCAGCGTGTCGTTGACCGCGGTGCCGGCGCCGTCCTGCGTGCCTGAGAGGAAGGTCACGTCCGAGGGCAGGAAAACGCCAGCCTCGGTGCCGCTGGCAGCGAAGCTATCGAAAAACGCGGTACTTACCTGAGACAACACCCCGGTGACCGGGTTGAAGTGGTAGGCCGCCTCGCCGCTGGTGGCCGTGGCGCCGGTGCGGACGAACAGGCCCGTGTTGACCACCGCGAAGGCATCGGTGATCTCGCCACCGAGCGCCTTGGGCGCGCCTCCCGGCAGGTTGCCCTGGGCATCCAGACGGCCCAGGAAGGAGAGACCAGGGGCCTCCGTGAAGGGCGTCACGACAGAGCTGACATAGCCCGGCAAGGCGCCGGTGACGGCCCAGTAGGAGCCCGGGAGGTGGCCCTCCAGCAGCGCGACCGTGTCGGCCTGGGTCGTCTCGTTAGAGACCCCGAGCTCCGCGCGCGTGAAATCCCTGACCTTTGTCACGCCTGGCAGGTCGACGAGGGTGTCTTCCGTCGCGGCAGCGTCCAGCAAGGACAACACCGCGGCCGGATCGACGGCGTAGAGCGTCGTCGCCGGGCCTGTCTTGGCCTGCGTGATACCACTGACGGGACCCGTGCTGCCCTCACGCTGCAAGCTGGCATTGACGACTTGGAAGTAGATGCCGCCGTCAAGGCTGTTGACGCTGCGCTGCATGAAGCCGGCGTCGGTGGCGAAAGCCTTGTGGGCCACCACCTCCCCATCCTCGACCGCGACCCACAGTTCGTAGTCGTAGGTATCCGACATCGTCTCCAGCCGGAACAGACCCGAGTTCTCGCCGGTCTGCGTGGCCCACATGACCGCGAAGGTCTCGTCACCCAGCGGCGCGGTCGGCACGGTGAAGGTATCGCCCTCGAAGGAGAAGCTGATGCCTTCCTGCACGGTCAGCGTGAACTGTGCCGTCGCGCTCAGGCCAGCCTGGTCGGTGGCGGTCACGGAGACCGCCGCCGTGCCCTCGACCGCCCCGGTGCCGTAGATCACACCCGTCATCGGGTCGATCTGCAGGCCGCCGGGCAGGCGCTGTGCGCTGAAGGTCAGCACGTCATTCGCGTCCACGTCGGCGAAGCGCGCGCCCGCGTTGAACTGGTAGGGCACGCCCAAGGTGACCGCAGGCGCGGCGACCGTGCCCACCGTCGGCGCCTCGTTGACGTTGCTGACGGCGATCGTCAGGGTCTGCGTCGCCGTCGAGCCGTCCGAACTGTTGGCGCGCAGGGTGATGGTGTGGCTGGTGGCGATCTCGTGGTCGAGCGCACCCGCCACCCGGACCACCCCGGTGACAGGGTCGATGGCGAAGCGTCCCCCCGCGTTGCTGTCCAGGCTGTAGCCGGTGATCGTGGCGCCGGTATCGGCGTCGCTGGCCGACGCCGTCACGCCCACCACCGTGCCGGTCGCCACGTTCTCGGCCACGGTGTCGCCGGCCGCGTTGGCGTCCACCAGAACCACCGGGTTGTCGTTCAGGTTCCCGACTTTGACCGTCACCGTCTGCTTGGCCGTCAGGCCGACGGCATCGGTCGCGGTGATCTCGACGACGTAGTCGTTGGTGCCGGCCTGGCTGCCGGGTTGCTCGGAGTCGGGCGACGCCTTGAAGGTGAGGGCGCCGCCGGCACCGACGTCGAACTTGCCCGCGTCGGCGCCTTCGAGGGTGTAGCTCACCCCTGTCGCGTCGGTGACGAGCGCACCGTGCACGGCGCCGGTGCCGTTCTCGGCGAAGTTCTTCGTGACGCTGGCGCCGTCCTGGAAGACTGGCGCGCTGTTGTCGCTGACGAAGTTCGACACCACCTGCCCGACCGCCGAGGTCAGGAGCGCCTGTGTCGTCGTGTTGCCGATGACCGTGCCGCCGTTCAACTGGATGGCGGTGACGGTCACGCTGTTGTCGTTGCCACCCGCTGCGGTGGCGGTGAAGGTCAGGCTCGAGGTGCCGGAGCCGCCGCTGTAGGTGGCGGTGAGCGGCTGGCCGCCCACGTCCAGGGTCAGGGTCGGGGTGCCGGTGACGGTGACGGGCTCGCTGACCGTGACTGTGAAGACCAGCGCGGTGCCGCTCTTGGCCGCGGGCTTGTCCACCGCCAGGCCGACGATGGCGGGTGCTGACACCACGCCCAGGGCAAAGCTCTGCGTCTGCGACAGGCCGCCCCCGTCAGTGGCGGTGACCACCACGCTGGCCGGAGCCCGGTCGGCGCTGGCGGTGCCGCTGATGAGGCCCGTGCCGGGTTGGATGCTCAACCCACCGGGCAGCCCGGTGGCGGAGAAGGTCAGCGTGCCGTTGGCACCCGCGTCCAGATCCTTGAATCTGGGGCCGACATCCAGGCTGTAAGCCTGCCCGTTCACCGCCGTCTGCGCCGGCACCGTGCCTTCCCGCTGCGGGGCTTCGTTCAGGTCGTTCACGATGACCGTGACCGCCTTGCTCCCGTTCAGGGCGCTCGTGGCGTTGTCTGTGGCGGTGACCTGGATGCTGTAGCTCGCCTTCGTCTCGAAGTCGGGCGGGCTGACGAAGGTGACCACGCCGGTGGCGGGATCGATGCTGAAGGCGGCGGCGTCCGTGCCGCCCAGGCCGTAACTCAGCGTGGTGCCCGCATCCGGGTCGGCGCCCGTGGCGGTGTAGACCGTGCCGGTGGCGTTCTCGTTGAAGCTTGCCGAAGCGCCGCTCGTCACCGACGGCGCCTCGTTGACGTTGGTCACCGTGATGGCCACCGACTTCATGTCGGTCAGGTTGCCGGTGCCGTTGTCCCGGGCGGTGACGGTGATGTCGTAGACGTTGTCGGCGCCGGCGTCAGCGGGCGCCTCGAAGTTCGGGGCGGCCTTGAAGGTGACCGCGCCCGTCGCCGGATCGATGTTGAACAGGTTCCCGTCGGCGCCGCCCAGGCTGTACGACAGGGTGGTGTTCGCATCCGGGTCGGTGGCCGTGGCGGTGTACACCGTGCCGGTGCCGTTCTCGGCAAAGCTGGCCGAGGGGCCGCTCGTCAGTGTCGGCGCCTCGTTGACGTTCTCTGCCGTGATTGAAACGGACCGCTCGGTCGAGTTGCCTGCCGCGTCCGTGGCGGTGATGGTGAGGTTGTATTCGTTGTTCGCACCCGCATCGGCAGGAACCTCGAAATCGGGCGCTGCCCTGAAGGTGACGGCGCCGGTGGTGGCGTTGATGTCGAAGCGTGCGTTGTCGTTGGAGCCGCCACTGGCAAGCGCATAGCTGACCGGCGTGGCGTCACTGGCCGAAGCCGTGTAGACGGCCACCGTGGTGGCGGTGTTCTCCGGTGCGGTGGCCGCGGTAACGCTGCTGAAGACGGGCGCTCGGGTGTCGACCGCGTAGTTGGCGCTGACGGCACCGGCGCCAGGGTTGCCGGCGGCATCTGTGTAGCTTGCCGCCGTAAGGGTGACGACGTTGGTGGCGTCCTCCGTGCCGACATCGGGGGTGAAGCTGCCCGTCCACGTCCTGCCGCCGTCGGTGGAAGCCATGTCGCCGAGCGTGCCGCTGGGCGCGCTCAGGTCGGCCTTCGAGAAGCCGGTGACCGGCTCGGAGAAGGTCACCGTCACCGTGCCCTGCTGGCCGATGCGCAGCGCCGCCGGGGACACGACCACCGTGGCCGTCGGGGCGGCGAAGTCCACGCCCTGGGTGGCCGGGGACGCAGCGGCCGTGCTCGCATTGCCGGCAATGTCCTCGGCCACGCCGGCCGCCACGTTCACGGTGATGTCTGCGGTGCTGCCGGGCGCAGGCAGGACGGCCAGCGTGTACTCGCGTGAATTGATGGCAGCGAAAGCGCCCTTTACGCCGCCGGTGACCGTGACGTCATCGGCGGTGAACCCGGTGACGCCCTCGGTGAAGGCGATCGTGAAGACCACCGGCCCCCCGGCGATGTTTGCCTTGTCCGCCGTCTCGTCGTCGGTGATGGACTGCACGCCCGGGGCGCTGCGGTCCAGCGTGTAGGTGCCGGTGCGGGTGGTGGTGTTGCCCGCGCCGTCGCTCGCGGTCACCTGGACGCGGTAGGTGCCGTCGGTGGCCAGGGGCGTGGCGGGCCGGCCGCCCCCGCCAGAGAAGCTCATCGCCACCGGCGCAGCGACGGCATTGCCCTGGGTGTCGAGCAACTGGAAGAAGCCCGTGGGCGTCGAACCCGGCGCGCTGAACTGGAATGTCGGCTGTTCCACGTTCGAGCGGCTGTCGCCCTTGACGCCGCTGTCGCTCTCCAGAGTCAGCGGCGCCATCGTCGGCGCGACGGTGTCGATGGTGAAGGCGCGCGTGCCGGTGCTGCCGAGGTTGCCCGCGGCGTCACGGGCGACCACGCTCACCGTCTTGCCCTCGCCCTGACCCAGCAAGGCGTAGTCCGCCGCGTTCAGCGTGTAGGACCACTCCTCTCCGTTGACGTTGGCCGTCAGGGTGCGGCTGCCGTTGCTGCCGGTCAACGTCAGCGCCACCTGGGCGCCTTCCTCCACGGTGCCTTGGAGCAGCACTCCGGAAGGTGCGGCACGCTCGGCCGCGTTGATGATGTCGTTGCCGGCGACGTCGAAGATCGACGGAGCCTCGGGACCCTGGGTGTCCATCGCGACCATGCGCGAGGTCGGCGCGCTCGGGTTGCCGGCGGCGTCCCGCGCCGTCACCGTGATCTGCCCGCCCGACCCCAGGTTGGTGATGTCGTCCGAAGTCAGCGGGGTGCTCCAATTGTCGCCATTGACCGTGGCCGGGCGAACCACACCACCGATGGTCACGCTGACGCTGGCGCCGGCCTCCACCGTGCCGGTCAGCATGACGCCGAGCGAAGCCTCGGCGCCGTTGATCTGGTCGTTGCCGGCCACGACGCCGAAGGCCGGCGCTGGCGGCGGGGTCAGGTCGACGACCAGGTCGAGGGGGGCGCTCTTGGCACCCTGGTTGCCGCCGGCGATGTTCTCCACCACGGCGGTGAAGCGGTGGGCGCCCGCGGTCAGGTCGTCCCCGGTGCCTTCGGCTGCGCCGACGGCGTAGGTCCACGCCGTGCCTTCGCCATCGGCCACGCCCAGGCGTACGCCGTTGCGGTAGACGACCACCTGCTCGCCGGCGAGCGCGGCGCTGACGGTGCCGGCGAGCACGGGGGTGGTGTCGTTAGTGATGCCGCCGCTCACTGCGCCGCCGTCGTGGCTGGCGCCGGCGATGACTACCGTGGTGCTGGGCACGGCGGCGTTGACGGTGACGGTGTAGGGCGTGCCCGCACTGCCGCGGTTGCCGTTGGCGTCCTCGACCCGGGCGGTGAACTCATGGGTCGCGTTGCCCAGGCCGGCGGTGGCGAAGGTCCAGGTCGAGCCGCTCGCCGCGGCCGCGCCGAGCGCGGTGCCGCCGTTGTAGACGACGATGCGGTCGCCTGCGGCCAGCGTGCCGGCGACGGTGCCAGAAAGCTCGAGCGTGTTGTCGTTGCTCGACCCGCCGCTGGGCACGTTCTCGGCGCCCGACGGCACGTTGTCGAGCGCGCCGGTGATGGCTGCGGTGGCCTCGGGCGGTGTGGTGTCCACGGCGATGGCGCGGGTGCCTGCCGTGCTGGTGTTTCCGGCGGAGTCGGTCGCGGTGACGGAGAGGGTCTCGTCGCCCTCGCCCATCGCGTCGATGTCGTCGGCCGTGACGGTGTAGGACCAGTTGCCGCCGTTGACCGTGGCCGCGCGCGTGTTGCCGCCCAGCGCAACGCTGACGCTGGCGCCAGCCTCGACCGCGCCGCCGATGACGATGGCGCCCGCGTCGACACTGCTGATGACGTCGTCGCCGGCGACCACGCCCACCGTGGGCGCCACCGGCGCGGTGCGGTCCACGGTGACCGTGAGTGCCGATGACACCGGGCTGGCCAGGCCGGCCTGGTCAACCAGCTGGGCGGTGAAGGTGCGGGTGCCCTCTGCGACCCCGAAGATGGACAGGTCGACACGGCCTGCGGCGATGTCCTGCGCCGACAGGGGCTGCTCGGCCACCTGGACGCCGCCATCCAGCAGGCGCACGCGGTCGCCGGCCACGGCAGCCGTGCCGTCGGTGGCGTTGGTGTCGAAAGCCACGCGCACGCTCAGGCCCACGGCATTGGTGACGTTGTCGCTGGTGTTCGCGCCGCTGTCGGACTGGGCCTGCAGGTCGGGCGCCGCGGTCGGGGAGGCGGGGGCGATCGTGTCGAGGAACTGGCTCTGCGCGGCGCTGATCTGGGAGATGTTGCCGGTGGCAGCGTCGACCTGCTCGATCGCTGCCGAGGCGTCGGCGATCGTGCTCTGCGCAGCCTCGCTGACGCCGGTGCCCGCCAGGGCGTTGCCCAGCGTGGAGGCATCGGCCAGGCTCACGGTGGACTCGGCGGCACTGGCCGCCTGGATCTGGCTGGCCAGGTTGCTGATGACGGTGGTGCCCGCGTCATCGTTGGCCTCGGCGTCGCTCGAGGCCAGCGCCACGACGGTGGCGATCTGGGCCGCAGCCTTCTGGGCTTCGACGGCAGCCTGCCGGACCACCGGGTCGGTGGAGGTGTTGCCCACCGAGATCGGGTCGAAATTCGTGAGCGTCTGGCCGAGCGGCAGCGTCAGGCCCAGGGTGTCGGCCACGGTCTTCGCGGCCGCAGCCGCGTCGACCGTGCCGCCGGACGAAGCCACCACCGCCTGCACCAGCGTGGTCAGCGGGTTGATGGTGGTGGAGCCTGCTGGCGCCTTCAGCGGCGTGGTGTTGGGGACGCCGGTGTCGATGTTGACGCCACCCACGGCCACCAGCGGGTAGTTCTGCGGGTTGGCGCCGGCTGGCAGGAAGAAGTTGCCGAAGTCGTCGGTGACGACACCGGCCAAGGGCACGAGGTCGCCATCGGGTTCCTCCAGGTACATCTGCGCGCCACGGATGTAGCCGTCGGCCGCGATGCCGCTGGCGATCAGCAGATCGGCGGCGTCGTTGCCCGCCGCGTCCTGCACGGCCACGGCGTCGTCAGCGCCCGTGGGGTCGCTGTAAGAGACGTTCAGGAACAGCGGGCCGGCCACGATGACGCCCGGCTCGAAGGTGAGCGTGACCGTGGTGCCGCTTGCGGTCACCGAGGTCGGCGTGGCGGGCTCGCCGTTGAAGCTGACCGTGAATGCAGTCGGGGGCGGCAGGTCGGCGGCCGACATCGGCTCGCTGTAGATCAGCTCGATGGTCCCGGGCGCGGTGCCCCCGTTGGAATGCACCTCCACCGTCTGATAGGCCGGCAGCTGGGTATCCGCCGCCACCGTGGCCACCGCCGTGGTCGAGCCCGAATTCCCGGCCGCATCCGCCCAGGCGCCGATGGTGAAGCTGATCGTGGCCGCGGCCGTGTCGGCCGGGGGCGTCAGCGTCGCGGCGTAGACCAGCCCGTTGCTCCCGGGAACCGCCGTGAACGTACCCAGGGTCCCGGCCGACGGCGTCACCGTCGGCAGGCTCGCAGGGGCTTCGCTGAAGGTAAGCGTGATCTTGGCGTCGTCACCGATGTTCAGCGCCGCGTCGTCGGTGGTCAATGCCACCGTGGGCGCCTTGGTGTCCACCAAGTAGTTGTCGCTCTGCGCCGCTTCGCCGGCATTGCCGGCGGCGTCGGCGTAGCTCGTGGCCAGGCTGATGACGTTGGTGGCGTCCTCGAGGTCGGCCGTGGGCGTGAAGGTGCCTGTCCAGGTCTTGCCGCCGTCGCTGCTGGTCATCGCCGAGAGCGTGCCGCTCTGGACCGTCACGTCCTGCGCGCTGGAGAAGCCCGTCACGGCCTCGCTGAAGGTGATGGTGACCGTGGCCGTCTCGCCGGCCTTCAGCGCCGTGTCGCTCAAGGCGATGGTGGCCGTGGGCTTGGTGGTGTCGGTCGCGGCGGTCGTGACCGGGTCGCCGCTGCCCGAGGAAGCCACCGCCACGGTGACGGCCACGGCCGCGACAGCCACGACCCCCAGGGCTGCGGTGGCCCCGGCTGCTGCCACCGCGCCGACGGCCGCGCCAGCGGCGCCCGCCGTGCCAGACGCCGCGGCCCCCGCCGCTGCGCCCGCCGCAGGTGCGGCCGAGCCTGCGCCCACGCCGCCGACCGCGCCCGCAGCCTGGGCCAGCACCACGGCCTCCCCCGGCAGGGCGGCGTCAGCCAGCGCCTCCGCGGCGCGGGTGATCTCGGCGGCAGCCTCGGCTGCCGCGGCCTCGGCCGCCGGCTCGGCGCTGCTGGCGGTGGCCGGCTCTTGCGTGCCGGGCACGGCCTCGGCGGCGGCGTCGCCGCCCGCCACTGGCTGCGCGGCAGCCTCGGCGGCCAGCTGCTGGACGAGCGCCTCGAGCGCCGGGCTGAGCGCTGACCCGGTGGCCGCCGGCAGTGCCGCCTGCGCCTGTTCAAGGGCCGTTCCCGGGGCGCCATCGCCCGGGGCCGCCGCCGCTTGCCCGGCCGCGCGCTCAGCCCGCCCGGGCGCCACCGCCGCGGCTGCACCACCGGCCAGGCCCAGGGCTGCCAAGGCCCATATGTTCAGCGCCGAGGACTCGCCTGCGGCCTTGCCGGATGCTGTGACCTCGGGCCCTACCGCACGGCCGCGCAGACGGGCAGAGAACTTGGGGTTGCGGGCGGCGAGCCGGGCTGCCTTGTTGCTGAGCTTTTTCAAGATGCTTCCTCCACTGCGCGCCCCGTCGCGGCAGAACCGGGCGCAAAACGACCCTTGGGCGCAAACCCTTGTCTACTCCATTAATTTACCTGCATTAGCCCTGAGGAAGAACAGGGCATTCGAGAAAAAAGAAGGGTTCATCCAGGCCTCCTGGTGCCGACCGCGCGCGGGCCGCCCGACCGGGCGCTGGCGGTGGCCCAGCGGTCGAGCACAGAAAGGCGAGCAGCCGTGTTCCAGCATCGCCTCGAGGGGCGCGTTCAGGCGCTCGACCAGCTCGGTGAAGTAGGCTGTCGGCAGGGCCGGCGTGCCGGCAGGCGCGGCCCAGCTGCCGTCGACGTCGCCGCGCAGCACACCCACCAGGCCCAGGTGGCCGTCGGCCGGGGTCAGGCCCTCCAGGGTGGCAGGCACGGCGCCGGGGGTCGTGGTGGCGCGCGCTGGCATGCCAGGGTCCGCCTCGTCCACGAAAGTCCAGCTTGGCGCGGCGGCCCCGGGCAGACCCACCGCATGCCGCAGCACGCCCAGCGCGTCGGTCAGGCTCACGCTGCCGTTGCCGTCGACGTCGGCCGCCAGCGCCTGGTAGGGCGAGAGCGGCGCGCCGCCCGGGTTGACGGGCGCGCCGGCGATCATCTTCAGGATGGCGACGGCGTCCTGCAGGTTGACGGCGGCGGCCGCAGCGCCTTGCCCCGGCGTCATGGGCAGGGTGGCCGCGAGGTCGATCGTCGGGTCGACGTCGCCATTGGGCAGCACGGCGCCGGCCGTGGTGGTGCTCACCGGCGGCTGCCCGGGGCTCTCGAGCCGCACGCCCTCCAGCAGGGCGTGTGACTTCCAGGCGTAGGCCTGGACCCTGGGCGCGTCGGGGTCGACAACCATCTCGGTGGCGAAGCGGTTGGTGTCCGCGCTGGGATTGCCGGCCGCATCGGTCTGGCGCACGAGGATGTCGCCAAGCGCGTAGCGCCCCTCGGGCACGACGAGCGTGCTGCCGCTGCCCGCGGCCCAGCTCTGCCCGGCGTCCAGGCTGTACTGCCAGGCACCGCCGGGCTCGAGGTCGGTGAGCGCGAGTGTGGCCGTACGGCCCTGGGCCAGGCCGGGCACGGTCTGGGTGGCGGCGGTGATGAGGACGTCGGTGCGGGGGACAGACGAACTGGTGGGTACAGCCGCGAGGGCGTCCACCACGGCCATGCCCGCCACCACCGTGCCGAAGACGGCGTAGCCCGGCGGCTGGCTGCCCGCGGCATCGAGCGATCCGCTGTTGTCCACGAGGTTGACGTAGAACTGGCTGGTCGCTGAATCAGGCTGGTTGGTGCGCGCCATGGCGACGCTGCCGCGCACGTTGGACAGGCCGTTGGCCGATTCGAGCGGGATCGATGCGTAGGTCGGCTCCTTGTAGACCATCCCGGGGGTGTAGCCGCCACCCTGCACCACGAAGCCGGGCACGACGCGGTGGAACAGTGTGCCGGCGTAGTAGCCGTCCTCCACGTAAGCCAACAGGTTGGACACCGAGGCCGGCGCGCGCGCGGGCTGCAGCTCCATCACCACGTGGCCCAGCGTCGTCTGCAGCCGCACCTGCGGCGCGACGGCGACGGTGAGCGCGGGGTCGAACACGAGCTTGGGGGCCACCGGCGGGACGGTGTCGATGGCAAGAACCAGACGGTTGTCGCTGTCGCCGCCGTCCTCGTTGAACTCGCCAGCGGCATTGGAGAAACGGCCGCCGTTGACGAACAGTGAGCCAGATGTCGTGCTACCCGCTGCGGGGGTAAACAGGGCCGTGTACACGGTACCGCTACCCGAGAAGCTGCTCAGGGTGCCCCCGCTGACAACGACGTCCTCGGCGCTGAAGTTGACCGAGGGCGCCGACAGCCGGAAAGTGACGGCTGCCGCCTGCCCAGCCTTCAGGGCGAGGAGGTCGGCACTGAGCGCAACCGTCGGCGCCGTGGTGCTGCGCGCCCTGCCCGCCAAGGCTGCCGGGCTGAAGATCTCCTGGTAGCCCGCGTCGTCGACAAAGCTCACGGTCACGTCGACGGCACGGCCCACGTCCTCTGCACGCACGGTGTAGGTGCTGCCGGAGCCAACGACGTCGCTGCCGGAAGTCCACTGGAATGCCAAAGAGGAAGACGTGGTCCCGTTGGCGTCCGACAGTGAGCCGACGAGAGACAGCACGTTTCCCGGCACCGGGCTGCCGGCGATGGAGGTCGAAGCCTGCGCCGGCTGGTTGGGCGGCGCCACGCGCTCGTAAGTGAGCGAGTACTGTGCGGCCGGCGCCCCCGCGGCGCCGATGACACCGATCAGGAAGCTGCCGGGAGAAGTGAGTTCGTAGCCGAGCGTGCCAGCCGCCGAAGACAGGGCGACACGTGTCCCGTCGACGCTGCTGAAAAGGCCCAGCGAAGGCAGGGTGGTACCTGTGAAACCGGCCCCGGTATACCAAGTGCCCAGGGCTACGGTGAAGGTGTAGCTGCCCTTGTACAGAAGGCCCAAGCTGTAGGCATCGTTGTCAGCCGTCCCGCCGGCCACCGTCAACAGCCCGAGCGCCTTCTGCCCCACCCCCGGCGCGAGCCGGAAGGTCGTCGACAGGCTGAAGGGCGCGTCCTGGTAGCCGCCGCCGGCCAGCGGCAGGTCCTGCTCGTCGATCGTCACTGCCCATGCCATCTGCTGCCCGTCCCCCTTGCATCGGCGCCGAGAGGCGCGCGCGGCCATGCGGCGCCCCCGGGCGCGATTGTGGCGGCACCGGGCGTGCGCGGCGGCGCGCCGGGCCGCCCGCGTCCGGCGCGCAGCGGTGCGGCCCCGGGTGGGTAGGCAGACACGCCCACCAAGATGCTAATATGTTTTGATGCGCACCACCGTCGACCTGCCCGACGCGCTCTACCGCCAGCTGAAGGCCCACGCCGCGCTGCAGGGGGTGCCGATGAAGGATCTCCTGGTCGCTTTCGTCGAGCGCGGCCTGCGCGCGCCGCAGGGCACGGCCGAGGCCGCGGCGCCCACCCCGCGCCCGCTGCCCACGCTGCACGGCCGCCCCACGTTGCCGGCCGAGGCCTTCAGCAACGCCGGCCTGTTCGACCTGCTCGAGGCCGGTGAGGGCCGGGGCCGCGGTGCCTGAACTGCGCCTGCGCGACCCGGGCCTCGCGCTCATCGAGGAACTGCCGGACGTCAACGTCTGGCTCGCCCTCGTCCATGCCGGCCACCCGCACCACGCCGCGGCGCGCCGCTGGTGGGCCGCGCGCAGCGCGCCGGTGTGGTTCTGCCGCGTGACCATGCTCGGCCTCGTGCGGCTGCTCACGCAGCCGCGGGTGATGGGCGAGGCCGCGCTGGATGCGCCAGCCGCCCTTGGCGTCTACGCCGACCTCGCCGCCCACCCCGGCGTGGGCCTGTGCCCCGAGGCCCCGGGCTGCGACGCCGCCTACCAGGCCCTCGTCGCCCCAGGCCTGCCTGCGCGCCTGCTCACCGACGCGTGGCTCGCGGCCTTCGCCATGTCGGCCCGCCTGCGCCTGGTCACCTTCGACCGCGACTTCGCGCGCTTCCCGGGCCTGGAGCGGCTGGAACTGGGCTGAGAGCCCCATCCGCGGCAACAGCACGCTTCAGCGCCCGTCCGCCTCCGCCCCCTCGGCCCAGGCGGCGCTCAGCTGCCGCTCCCCCGGCAGCCACGCCACGATCAGCAGGCTGGCCAGCGCCACCGCCGCCAGGGCGGCCAGCAGCACGGTGAAGCCGGCGGCCTTGACCGCCGGGCCGAGCAGCAGCACCGCGGCCGAGCTGATGGTGAAGGAGATCGCGATGCGGGTGCCGGCCACGCGCGAGCGCATCGAGTCGTCGACGTAGCGCACGACCATGAAATCGTTGAAGGGGATGGAGCCGAAGACGCTGACCATGCAGCCGATGGCCAGCGCGTACCACAGCCAGCCGCTGGCCTGCGCCGCGGCGGCGAACAGCAGCACCTGCGCGGCCAGGATGCCCAGGAACAGCGGCTTCAGCGCCATGCGGTCCACCAGCCGCCCCACCACCACCTGTGCCACCGAGGCCACGGCGTAGACCGCCGCCAGCAGCAGGCCCAGGCGCGCCGGGTCGGCGACGATGCCGTCCATGCGCTCGGCCAGCAACTGCGCGTTGCCGTTCGTCGTCAGGTTGAACAGCAGGCTGCCCGTGGTGGCGCTGGCCACCATGACGACGAAGACCCGCACCGCCAGCGCGCGCGGCAGCGTGCGCACCGCAGTGCCGGGCTTGCGCGCCGGGGCACCGGCCTCGGCAGGCGCCGCGCGCGCGAACCACAGCCCGAGCACGATGGACACCACGCCGGGCACGGCGAAGGCCGCGCGCCAGCCGAAGTGCTGCACCAGGAAGCCCGTGCTCAGCGCCGCCACGGCGATGCCCAGGTTGCCGGACAGCCCGTTGATGCCGATGGCCCGCCCGGGCGTGGCCGAGCGCTGCACCAGCATCGGGATGCCCACCGGGTGGTAGATGGCCGAGAAGGCACCCAGGACGGTGAGCGCCGCGGCCATCTGCCAGGCGTTCGTGGTCAGCGCCACGGCGATCGCCGACAGGCCCATGCCGTGGAAGAACACCAGCATCATGCGCCGCCGGCCCCACAGGTCGCCCAGCCGGCCGGCTGGCACCGAACCCAGCCCGAACATGAAGAAGGCCCCGGCCGTGAAGGGCATCAGGTCCTCCCAGCGCGCGAAGCCGAAATCCGCCGCGATCGCCCCCACAGCGGTGGCGAAGATCAGCAGGAAGAGGTGGTCCAGCGCGTGGGCGATGTTCAGGAGCAGGGCGGTGAGGGCGGGCATGGGGCTGGGCGCAGGCCAGGGGGAGCCGCAGGTCGCGGCACCCCATTGGACAACCAAAGGCTGCGCCTGGACAGTCCCGGGCGCTCGCGGCCCGCGCCGGGGCGCTCAGTAAGTCAGCCTGTCTTGCGCGTGCTCCAAGGGTGTGATAACGTGAACACCCGTGTTCGTTTTTGTTCGTTTTTGAGAGATCAGCATGCCCTTCGACTTCTTCGGAGGCCGCCGCAAGGCGGTCATCGCGATGGCCCACATCGGCGCCCTGCCCGGAGCGCCGCTGTACGACGCCGGGGGCGGCATGGAGCGCCTGGTCGAAGGCGTGGTGCGGGACGTCGAGGCGCTGCAGGCGGGCGGGGTCGACGCCATCATGTTCGGCAACGAGAACGACCGCCCCTACCAGTTGCAGGCGCCAGCCGAAGGCGTGGCGGCAATGACGGCCGTGATCATGGCGGTCAAGCCGATGCTGAAGGTGCCCTTCGGCGTGAACTGGCTGTGGGACCCCTCGGCCAGCGTCGCCATCGCCACTGCCACCGGCGCCTCCTTCGCGCGCGAGATCTTCACCGGTCTTTTCGCCTCCGACATGGGGCTGTGGAAGCCGGATGCAGCGTCGGCGCTGCGCCTGCGCCGCAACCTCGGCAACACGAAGCTGAAGCTGCTCTTCAACATCAACGCCGAATTCGCTGACACGCTGGACCGTCGCCCGATCGAGCTGCGCGCGCGCAGCGCGGTGTTCTCTTCGCTTGCCGACGGCATCCTGGTCTCGGGTCCGCTCACCGGCCAGGGCGTGGACCAGTCGGACCTGCGCAAGGTGGCCGAGGCCGTGCGCGGCCAGGTACCGGTCATGGCGAACACCGGCGTGACGATCGCCACGGTCGGCGATATCCTCTCGGTGGCAGACGGCTGCGTCGTGGGCACGCACTTGAAGCAAGACGGCGTGACCTGGAACCCGGTCGACGCCGAGCGCGTCAAGCGCTTCATGGACACGGTGGAGCGGCTGCGCTGAGCGGCCCGCCACAGGCACCGCACCCCTGCCGGCCGGCCCGTCCTCCTGACGACACCGCGCTCATGAGCTGCGTCATCGGCCTGGACATCGGCACCACATCGACCATCGGCATGCTGCTGCGCCTGCCCGGCGAGCAGCTCGCGCTGGCGCAGCGCTCCGTCACGCTGCACCACCCCCACGCCGGCTGGGCCGAGGAAGACCCGCGGCAGTGGTGGGACAACGTCTGCGCCATCATCCCCGAGCTGCTGCGCACGGCCGGGGTGGCCGCCGACGAGGTGCGCGCCGTCGGTGTGGCGGGCATGGTGCCGGCGCTGGTGCTGCTGGACGCCGAGGGCCGGCTGCTGCGCCCGAGCATCCAGCAGAGCGACGGGCGCTGCCATGCCGAGGTGGCGGCGCTACGCCGGGAGATGGACGAGGCGGCCTTCGTCCGCCGCACCGGCAACGGCATCAACCAGCAGCTGCTGGCCTGCAAGCTGCAATGGCTGGAGCGCCACGAGCCGGAAGTGTTCGCCCGGGTGGGCTGCGCGTTTGGCAGCTACGACTACATCAACTGGCGCTTGACCGGCGCGCGCCGCGTCGAGCACAACTGGGCGCTCGAGGCAGGCTTCGTCGAGCTGGCGAGCGGCTGCATCGACGAAGGGCTGGTCGGGCTCGGCGGCCTGGAGCCACGCCAGGTGCCTGAGCTGGCATCTAGCCAGGAGGTGGTGGGTGTCGTCAGCGCGCAGGCCGCGGCGACCACCGGCCTGCGCGCGGGCACGCCGGTGGTGGCGGGTGTGGCCGACCACGTGGCCTCGGCCTGGGCCGCAGGCGTGCAGGAGCCGGGCGACATGCTGGTCAAGCTGGGCGGGGCCGGTGACATCCTGCTGTCCAGCCGCGAGGCCAAGCCCGACAGCCGCGTGTTCCTGGACTACCACGCCATTCCCGGGCTGTACATGCCCAACGGCTGCATGGCCTGCAGCGGCTCGCTGCTGAACTGGTTTGCCACGCACTTCGGCCAAGCGGCCGATGCACGTCCTGGCGGCGGACACCGGCTGCAGAAGCTGGACGCCTGGGCGGCCGAGGTGCCCGCCGGCAGCCAGGGGGTGCGCGCGCTGCCCTACTTCCTGGGCGAGAAGACGCCCGTGCAGGACCCGCTCGCGCGCGGCGCCTTCTCCGGCCTGGGCCTGCACCACGGCCCGGCCCACCTGTGGCGCAGCCTGCTCGAGGCAGTGGCCTTCGGCGTGCGGCACCACGTCGAAGTCTTCGGCGATCTGGGCTTCGGCTGCCGGCACGTGCTGGCCTCGGACGGCGGCTCGGCCAGCCGGGTATGGCTGCAGATCATCGCCGACGTGCTGGGGCAGCCAGTGACGCCCCTGTCGGGGCACCCCGGCTCCTGCCTGGGTGCAGCCTGGATGGCGGCCATGGGCACCGGGCTCGCCGGCGACTGGAGCGGCGCCTCGGCCCTGGTGCGGCGCGACACGCCAGTGGAGCCCACCCCTGCGCACCGGGCGCCCTACGACGAGGCCTACGCCGAGTACCGGCAGCTCTACACAGCGCTGAAGCCGCTGTTCCACCGACAGGGGGCAAAGTCGTGAGTCGCGGCAGCCCTTCGGCACTGGTCGACACCGGCACGCCGGCCGTGGCCTGGGACGTGGACGGCACGCTCGTGGACAGCGAGCCGCTGCACCTGCAGGCGCTGCAGGCGGTGTGCGGCGCGCACGGCGTGGACCTGTCGGACTTCGGCCCCGCGCCCTTCGTCGGCGTGGCCGCGCCCGAGGTCTGGCTGGCCCTCGAGCCGCGCTTCGGGCCCTCGCTGGGCCGAGACGCCGCGCACCGCGCGACGGCCTTCCTGGGCGCTCTCGAGGAGCACTACCGGGCGCGCGCCCACACGCTGCGGCCGATGCCGGGCGCGCTCGCAGCCCTGCGCTGGCTGCGCGAACGTGGCGTGCCCATGTGCGCGGTGTCCAACTCCCCGGCAGCCATCGTCCACGCCAACCTGCGCGCCATCGAAGCCGCCGACTGCATGCGCTTCGTCGTCAGCCTGGACGATGCGCCGGCCCCCAAGCCGCACCCCGCGCCTTACCAGGAGGCCGCACGCCTGCTCGGGATCGCCCCGGGCCGGGTCTGGGCTGTCGAGGACAGCCCGAGCGGCGCAGCGTCCGCGCGCGCGGCGGGCCTGCAGGTGCTGCTGGTGGGCTCGGGCGCGGAGGCCCGGCGCGCCGCGGCGCACGCCCACCACCACCTGCGCAGCCTGGCCGACGCCCCGGCGCTGTGGCGGGCCACGCTCAACCTGCCCGAAGGAGTTCCCTGCCCATGAATGAAGTCACCGTCGTCACCGGGGGAGCGTCGGGCATCGGCGCGGCCGTCTGCCGCGAACTCGCCGGCCGCGGCCACCGCGTCGTCGTCACCGACGTCGACGGCGACGGCGCGGCGGCGCTCGCCCGCGGCCTTCCCGGGGGCGAGTCGCTCGCGCTCGACGTGCGGCAGCCCGCCGCCTGCGAGGACGCCGTGCGCGAGATCGAGCACCGCTTCGGCGCCATCGGCGCCTGGGTCTCGAACGCCGGGGTGTCGCACATGGCGCGCTTCGTCGACGTGGACGAGGCGAAGTTCGACTTCACGATGTCGGTGAACCTCAAGGGCCTGTTCTTCGCCAGCCAGGCAGCCGCGCGCGCGATGCTGCGCAGCGGGCGCGGCGGGCGTATCGTCAACATGGCCTCGATGGCAGGCAAGCAGGGCCGGGTGCCCTTCCTGTCGGACTACGTGGCCAGCAAGTTCGGCGTGGTCGGGCTGACGCAGGCCATGGCCTACGAGCTCGCCCCGCACGGCATCCAGGTCAATGCCGTGTGCCCCGGCTTCGTCGCCACCCCGATGCAGGTACGGGAATTGCAATGGGAAGCCAAGCTGCGCGGCGTGGAGCCCGAAACGGTGCGTCGGCAGTGGATCGCCGACACGCCGATGGGCCGCCTGGAGCAACCCGAGGACGTGGCGCGCGTCGTCTCCTTCCTGCTGTCGGCCGACGCCGGCTTCGTCACCGGCGAGTCCATTGCAGTCAACGGCGGCGCCTACATGGATTGAGATCTGCAGCGCACCTCCCCATCACCCCATCCCGCCTACCGCCCTCCCACCGTACCCTCCCACCACCGCCCCACCCAGGAGCAAGCCCCATGAGCCAGACCCCATCAGCCTCGAGCCTCACTGCCGGAAAGCCCGCCCCGAGGGGCCGGTCAGGCCGCACCCTGAAAGTGCTCGGATCGTCCCTGCTGTCGGCCGCGCTGCTCGCGGCAGCAGCCACCACGGCCCACGCCCAGACGGCGGTACGCTGGCTGAGCCAGTCACAGACCGCGAGTTCGCAGTACCCCGTCGAGTTCGGCACGATGGAAGCCCTGAACGGCGGCGGCTTCAAGGTTGACCGCAAGGAGTTCCAGAGCATCGGCATCAACATGGCCGACGGCCTGCGCCTGATCCGCGCAGGCAGCTTCGACGTCGCCTCGATCCAGGTCGGCCTGGTCGCGAGCGACGATGCCTTCCTCGAAGGGATCGACCTGATCGGCGTGTCGACCGACATCCTGCAGTTGCGCGCCGCGGTCAACGCCTACCGCACCGCGTTCACCGAGCGGCTGGAAAAGCGCTTCGGCGTGCGCCCGCTGGCGCTCTGGCCCTTCGGCGGGCAGATCTTCTTCTGCAACGAACCGATCGCCACACTCGATGACCTCAAGGGCAAGAAGGTCCGATCCTTCACCGCCTCCATGTCCTCGCTGCTGCAGGGGCTGGGGGCCGCGCCCGTGACGCTGGCATTCCCCGAGGTCTACCCGGCCCTGCAGCGCGGCGTCGCCTCCTGCGGCATCACCTCGGCGACCTCGGCCAACACCGGCAAATGGCCGGAGGTAACCACGCACATCCTGCCGCTGTCCGTCTCCGGCGCGGTCCAGGCCCATGTGGTCAACCTCGCCTGGTGGAACAAGCTCACGGCGCAGCAGAAGGCTGCCCTGGAGGCCCAGTTCACCGACATGGAGAACAAGCTCTGGGACGTGGCGGCCAAGACGAACGGCGTCGCCCTGGCCTGCTCGACGGGTGGCACCTGCGACGACAAGCTCTACAAGGGCTACAACCTCAAGCTGGTGAAGCTCTCCGACGGCGACTTCGTCCGGCTCAAGACCATCACGCAGAACGTCATCCTCGGGGAGTGGGCGGCTCGCTGCGAGCGCGTCTACCCCGGCTGCACCAAGGTCTGGAACGAGTCGGTCGGCGCGGCACGCGGCATGGCAGTGCCTGCCCGGTGAGTGCGGCCCTGGGGCGCCACCAGGGCCGGCCATCGACCGGCCCTTCGAGGTGCCCCGGGTCGCAGACCCTGCAGACTGAAAACCAAGCCGCCCTCGGTGCGAGGGCTGGCGGGAAGAAGGAGAGAACCCTTGCGCCTGCTCCTGGCCCTGATCGACCGGCTGGCCGCCGCCCTGGCCTTCGTCTGCGGGGTGGGCGTGCTGCTGCTCGCCTTGCTCATCACCTGGGACATCGTGGCGAGAAAGGTCTTCGGCCTGTCGGTGCAGGGCACTGACGAGCTCGGTGGCTATGTCCTCGCCCTGATCGGCTCGCTCGGCATGGCCCACGTGCTGCTGCGGCGGGAGTTCACGCGTATCGACCTCGCCCTGCCCTACCTGCCGGCGCGCCTGCGGCAGGTGCTGCACGTCGCGGCCTACGTGGCGCTCGCGGGGACGGTGGTTTTCTTTGCCTACAGGGCGGGGCTGACGCTCCAGGAGACGATGCTGTTCGACTCGGTGGCCAACACGCCGCTGCAGACGCCGCTGTGGATCCCGCAGGGCCTCTGGGCGACGGGCATGGCGCTGTTCGCCGCGGCGGCCGTGCTCCACGCCGCGAGGGCCGTCGTCCTGCTGGTGCGCGAGCCGCAGCGCATCGAGGCCGAGTACGGCTGCGCCAGCACGCAGGACGAGGTCGATGCCTTCCTGTCTGGGGCCGACCAGGCCAGCGGACGCGCCTCGTGAACCGGGACCGACACCATGGCTAGCGCAGGCACTGTCGCCATCGGCTTCGCGCTGATGCTGCTGATGCTCGGCATCGGCTTCCACATCGGGGTTGCCCTGTTCCTGACGGCCGCGTTCGGCGCCTGGTGGTTCTTCGGCGACGGCATGTTCCAGGCCTTCGGCACCCTGATGTGGGGCACGCTGAACAACTTCCTGCTCGTCGCCATCCCGCTGTACGTGCTGATGGGCGAGATCCTCGTGCGCGGCAAGGTCACCGAGCGCATGTACGTGGCGCTCGACGACTGGCTGCGGGTGCTGCCGGGCGGGCTGCTGCACACCAACATCGCGGCCTCGACGATCTTCGCCTCGATCTCCGGCTCGTCGGTCGCGACCGCGGCCACCATCGGCACGGTCGCATTCCCGGCCTTCCGGGGCAAGGGCTACGCCGAGACCTGGGTCCTGGGCTCGGTGGCCAGCGGCGCCACGCTCGGCATCCTGATCCCGCCCTCGATCAACATGATCATCTACGGCGCGATGACCAACACCTCGATCGGCCAGCTCTTCCTGGCCGGCGTGGTGCCGGGCCTGATGCTGGCGGCCTTCTTCATGGCCATGATCGTGATCGCCAGCGTGCTGCACCCGGCCATCAGCGGGAGCAGCGAGCCCATCCCCTGGGCCGTCAAGCGCCAGCGCCTGAAGGACCTGCTGCCACCGCTGGCCATCTTCATCCTGGTGATGGGCAGCATCTACGGCGGCTGGGCCACCCCGACCGAGGCCGCCGGGCTGGGCGTGACGGCCTCGCTGGTGCTCGTGCTGGCGCAGGGCCGGCTGACCTGGCGCCTGCTGAGCGACAGCATGATGACGACGGTGCGCGTCACGGCGATGACGCTGCTGATCCTGATCGCGGCCTTCTACCTGAACTTCGTCGTCGGCATCCTGGGCATCCCCGAGCAGGTCTCGAAGGCGATGTCGGCGCTGGATGTCGCCGGCTGGCAGGCCATCTTCGTGCTGGTCGTCTTCTACGTGATCCTGGGCTGCTTCCTCGATTCTCTGGCGATGATGATCGCGACCACGCCCATCGTCTTCCCGGTGGTCATCGCGCTGGGCTACGACCCGCTGTGGTTCGGCGTCTTTCTGGTCATCATGTGCGAGATCGCGCTGATCACCCCGCCGGTGGGCATGAACCTCTACGTGGTGCAGGCCGTGCGCGGACGCGGCACGGTGACCGAGGTGGTGCGCGGCGTGCTGCCCTTCCTGGTCTGCATCTTCCTGCTCGTGGCTCTCATGACCGCATTTCCGGAGATGATCACATGGCTGCCCAAGAGCCTGTCCTGAAGCAGCAGGTCTGCTGCATCCGAAACGCCGAGTGGATCATCGGCTGGGACGCGGCGGCGCGCAGCCACGTCTACCTGCGCAACGGCGACGTCGCCTGGGCCGGGGGCCGGCTGCTCCAGGTGGGCGGCCGCTACGACGGGCCGGTCGACCAGGAACTGCCGGGCCACCGGCGGCTGGTCATGCCAGGCCTGGTCAACGTGCATTGCCACCCCACGCAGACGCCGATCTTCCGCGGCTACGTCGAGGAATTCGGCAACCCGCGCCTGTTCTACAGCAGCCGCCACCGCTTCCGCCAGAGCTTCCTCCACGACCAGGAGGCGCGGCTCGTGGCGGCGCGCTACGGACTGGCCGAGCTCCTGGCCTGCGGCACGACCTCGATCATCGACCTCAGCCACGCCTACCCCGGCTGGCTGCCGCTGCTGGCCGAGAGCGGGATACGAGCCTGGGCAGCGCCGATGTTCCGCTCGGCGCGGTGGTGGACAGACGTCGGGCACGAGATCAAGTACGACTGGTACCCCGATCTCGGCCACGAAGCCTTCGCCGAGGCCTGCGAACTGATGGACGCCGCCGAGAGCCACCCCTGCGGGCGGCTGTCGGCGCTCGTCTCGCCGGCGCAAGTGGACACCTGCACACCCGAGCTGCTGACGGCTGCGTCCGAGCTCGCGCGCGCGCGCGGTCGCGCGATCCACATCCACGGCGCACAGAGCTACCCGGAATTCAACGGTATGGTCCGGCGCCACGACATGACCCCGATCGAGTGGCTGCACTCGCTGGACTTCCTCGGGCCGCGCACGCTGATCGGCCACGCGGTCTTCACTGACGAGCACCCCTGGCTGCACTGGCCGCACCGCAGGGACCTGCGCCTGCTCGCCGAGACGGGGACCTCCATCGCGCACTGCCCGACGGTCTTCGCCCGGGATGCCAGCATGATGCACCACCTGGGTGCCTACATGGACGCCGGCATCAACATTGCCCTGGGCACGGACACCCACCCCCAGAACCTGTTCGAGGAAATGCGGGTGGCCGAGCTGCTGGCGCGATGCGCCGCGGGCCCGCAGCACACCAGCAGCACGTCGCGCATCTTCCATGCCGCGACCGTCGGCGCGGCGAAACTCCTGGGGCGCGAAGATATCGGCCGGCTCGATGCCGGTGCCCGCGCCGACCTCGTCGTCTGCGATCTCGACGAGCCGAACATGTTGCCGATGCGCGACCCGCTGCGCAACCTGGTCCATTCGTCCGGCGGGCGCTGCGTGCGCGACGTCTTTGTGGACGGCCGCCAGGTGGTGGCGGACAAGCGTGTCCTCACCATCGACTGGGCCGAGGCCGCCACCGCGCTACAGGCGGCGCAGGACCGCACAGCAGCCGGCGTGGACGACCTCGACGGGTGCAGCCCGCGCTCGCTGCCCTTGCGCGCTTGAGTACCCGGGACAGAGGACCGTGCCATGACCCCCCGTCATCTTTTCGGCGTCGTCACGCCTTCGTCCAACACGGTGCTCGAGCCGCTGACCTCGGCCATGCTGGCGCAGGTGCCCGGGGCCTCGGCGCATTTCTCGCGCTTCACCGTCACGCAGATCGCGCTGTCGAGCGGGGCGCTCGCGCAGTTCGACACCGCGCCGATGGTGGCGGCGGCGCGCCTGCTCGCCGACGCGAAGGTTGACGTGATCGGCTGGAGCGGGACAGCGGCGAGCTGGCTCGGCTTCGATCGCGACGAGGGGCTGTGCGCCGAGATCGAGCGCGCCACAGGCGCCCGGGCCTGTACCTCGGTGCTGGCCATCAACGAACTGATCGGCCTGATGCCGTCGCGCCGCTTCGCCCTCGTCTCGCCCTACACCGACGACGTGCAGCGCAGGATCCTGGACAACTACGCGCGGCAGGGCTACGAGGTCGTGGCCGAGACGCACAGCGGCCTCAGCGACAACCACTCCTTCTCGGAGATCACCGAGGAGCAGATCCTGGCGATGTGCCGCGAGGTGGCTGTCGGCCGGCCGGATGCGATCATCATCATGTGCACCAACATGCGCGGCGCCCGACTCGCGGCGCGGGTCGAAGCCGAGCTCGGCATCCCGCTGATCGACTCGACCTCCGCCGTCGTGTGGAAGGCGCTGAAACTCATGGGGGCCGATGGCTCCTGCATCCATGGCTGGGGGCGGCTGTTCTCGCTGTAGACAAGCCACCCGGGCCCTGCACCCGCCAAAACCCACAACGCAGACCCCTCGACGAACAGGGCGCCGGGGGCCCGGGGCAGGCGCGGAGAAAATCGCCCGGGTGGACAAGGATGACAGCACGCCGGTGTCGGCCCGCGCCATGACGCCCCCGACTGAGCACGAGCATGAGCGCCTGCCGATGCCGGTGCGCAGGCAGCGCATCCTCGAGATGATCCACGCCGAGGGCTACGTCAGCGTGGCCCGCATCGCCCAGGCCTTCGGCATCTCGCAGATGAGCGCGCGGCGCGACCTCGACGCGCTGAGCAGCCAGGGGAGGGTCGTCCGCTCCCACGGCGCTGCCATGCCGGCGACGGCCACGGCTCCACCGGTGCCCGAGTTCGAGGCGCGCGAACTCCAGTACGACACGCGCAGGCGGCGCCACAACGCCGCCAAGCAGGCCATCGCGCGCACTGCGGCCGCCCTGCTCGACCCCCAGGACAACATCGCGCTGGACGTTGGCAGCACGGTACTGGCACTGGCGCGGGAACTGGCCCGCGGCCCCGGCCTGCGGGTCTTCACCAACCACCTGCGCGCGGCCTCGGTGCTGGCGGGCAGCCGCTGCGAGGTGCTGATGCCCGGCGGCATCGTGCGCGCCCAGGAGCTCTCGGTGTGCGGGCAGGCCGCCATCGAGCAGGTCGGCCGGCACTGGTTCAGCAAGGCCTTCATAGGCGTGGCCGGGCTCACCGACCAGGGCGGTTTCGACTCGTCGCCCGAGGACACGCGGGTCAAGCGGGCCTACATCGAGCACGCGGACCAGGTCGTCCTGCTGTGCGACCAGAGCAAGTTCGGCCACCGCTCGCTGGCGCAGGCCTGTTCCCTGGACGAAATCGACATCGTCATCACCGACGCCGCCCCAGGCCCCGAGCTCGCGCGTGCCCTGCGGGCGGCGGGCGTCCGCACGGTCGTGGCGACAGCGTGAGCGCCGCGACGCGGCGTGCCGTGTCGCCCACTCACACCACGATCGGGTTCACCGCCCCCTCCATCGAGACGATGGCGCCAGTGATGTAGCTCGCCTTGGCCGAGGCGAGGAAGACGACCGCGTGGGCGATCTCCTCGGGGCGGGCGATGCGGCCCAGCGGCAGCTTGGCGGTGGCGCGGGCCAGCGCCTCCTCCGGGCTGATGCCCTGCATGCGGGCGTCTGCGGCCATGCCCTCGCGCAGGCGCTCGGTCAGCGTCAGGCCGGGGTTGACGGCGTTCACGCGCACGCCGCGGCCGGCGTAGGCGCTGGCCATGCCCGCGGTGACGAGCATCAGCGCGGCGTTGGCGGCGCCGCCGGGCATGTGCACCGGGCTCGCGACCTTGCCGCCCGCACCGATGACGTTGACGATGGCGCCGGCGCCGCGCGCGCCCATGCGCTTGACGACGGCGTCGATGGCGAAGACGTAGCTGAAGTACTTGGCCTCCATCGCCGCGCGCCAGGCGGCGGGGTCGAGCTCGGCCGGCGGGGTGCGGCGCGCCGCGCCGGCCGAGGTGACGAGCACGTCGATGGGGCCGAGCCCGGCCTCGACCTCGGCGACCATGCGCTCCACGGCCTGCGGGTCGGCCATCTCGGCGCACACGGTCAGCAGCCGCGGCGGCGCGCCGGCCGCCCCGGGGCCCGCCGCGGGCTCGAGCCGGGCGCGAGCCCGCGCGAGGTTGCCCGCGTCGCGCGAGACGATGGCCACGCGCGCACCCTCGGCCAAAAAGCCCTCGGCGCAGGCCAGGCCGATGCCCTTGCTGCCGCCGGTGACGACGACGACCTTGTCGCTCAGCTGGAGATCCATGAATGCAATGCCTTTCCACAGGGTCCGCTGCTCTCCCGCGGGGGGAGAGGGGCTGATGGCGGCGCCGCAGGCGCCATCGACCTGAGCCCCGGGACCGGGTGACGAGTATCGCGGGCCTTGCTCCCCTCCCCCCTGGCGGGGGAGGGGCTGGGGGTGAGGGGGGGAGCGCCGTGGTCTCGACGTGCCTCCCTCTCCCCAACCCCTACCCAGGAACCTCATCGCAAACCAGGGAGTTCAGCCCCTTGTATCTTCAGAATCGGTCTCTTTGAGGGGTGGCTGGTGGAGGCTGTGGGTAAGTGGGCAGAGTCGAGCGCGGTGGGCAACGCGCAGCGTTGTCCACGGCAAGCTCGACGGTTCGAG
>JBILNB010000010.1:0-111586 GCA_044375195.1 Rubrivivax sp.
GCCGAGCCGCCGGCGCTCACCTTCTGGCCCATCGGCCCCGCGGTGGCGCAGCCCGAGCCGGAGGCCAGCGTGTGCGCCCAGCAGGTCCTCATGCTGCTGCGTGCCGGCGCGCAGCAGCGGGCGGGCTTCCGCGACGCGCAGGGCCGCGTGCGCGGCGTCGTGGCAGCCGACATCGCGGTGCTGGTCGACACCGGGCGCCAGGCCGCGCAAGTGCGGCGCGCGCTGCGCGCGCGCGGGGTGCGCAGCGTCTATCTCTCGGAGAAGGACTCGGTCTTCCAGAGCCCGGTGGCCGCCGATGTGCAGCGCTGGCTGCAGGCCTGCGCCGCGCCGCACGACGAGCGCCTGCGCCGCGCCGCCCTCGCCACCGCCACGCTCGGCCTGCGCTGGGCCGAACTCGACCGCCTGGGCCATGACGAGGCCCACGCCGAGGCGCTGGCGCAGCGCTTCCGCGCCTACCAGCATGCCTGGCGCGGCCAGGGCGTGCTGCCGATGCTGCGGCGCCTGATGCACGACTTCGGCGTGCCCGCGCGCCTGTTGGCCCAGGGACAGGAGCGCGAGCTGACCGACCTGCTGCACCTGGCCGAGTGGCTGCAGCAGGCGGCCGCCGCGCTGGACGGCGAGCACGCGCTCGTGCGCCACCTCGCGCTGCAGCGCGCGGCCGACGACGACGCCCGCGGCGACGAGCTGCGCCGCCTGCGCCTGGAGAGCGACGCCGCGCTCGTCAAGGTGGTCACGGTGCACAAGTCCAAGGGCCTGGAGTACCCGCTGGTGCTGCTGCCGTACGCGGCCTCGTGCCGGCCGGCCAAGGCCACCGACCTGCCCTGGAAGTGGCACGACCCGCTGCGCGGCCGGCGCGTGGCTGTGAGCGGCGACGCCGCCGAGCTGCAACTCGTCGAGCAGGGCCGCCTGGGCGAGGACCTGCGCAAGCTCTACGTGGCGTTGACGCGGGCGCGCTTCGCCACCTGGGTTGGCGTCACCGATCAGGACGGTCTGGCCGAGAGCGCGCTCGGCAGCCTGCTGCCGGCCGCCGACGCGCCGCTGCGCGACCGGCTGGAGCGGCTTCGAGGCGAGGGCGACGCGATCGCCGTCGCCGACCCGCCCGTGGTCGACAGCCTGTGCCACCGCGACGACGCCCCCGCACCGGCCTGGCGCGCCGCCCCCCCGCTGCCCGCTGCGCCGGCGCCGCCGTGGTGGGTGGCCAGCTATTCCGGGCTGATGGCGCGGGTGGCGGTACTGCCGCCGGCCACAGACAAGGTCAGTCCCGGCGACGAAGGCGTGGGCGCTGCCGACAGCGCGGCCGAGGAGGTCTACCGCCAGAGCGCGGGCGAGGCCAGCGCCGGCGAGGGCTGGGCGCCGGGGGACACGGCCGATGCAGTCGCTCCGGCCGCCGCCCGCGCCCCGGCGCAGGGCGAGTCCGGCCTGCTGCACGGCTTTCCCCAGGGCGCGCGCGCCGGCAGCTTCCTGCACGGCCTGCTCGAGTGGGCCGGGCACGAGGGCTTCGGCCGCGTGGCCGACGACCCAGCCGAGCTCGACGAGATGGTCGCGCAGCGCGCTGCCCAGGCCGGCTACGGCGCCTGGGTGGGCGTGCTCCAGCGCTGGCTGCGCGTGTGGCTCGACAGCCCCTGGGACCTGTCGGCGCTCGGCCCGGACGGGGGTGGCCGGGGTGATGGTGGCCCGGCTGATGGGGCCCGCCCGGCCGCAGCGCCGGCACGCAGCGTGCGCCCGCGCGAGCTGCGCCAGGTGCAGGTGGAGCTCGAGTTCTGGCTGCCGGCGGTCCAGGCCGACGTCCAGCGCATCGACGCCCTCGTCACCCAACAAACGCTCGGTGGCGCGGCGCGCGTCCCGCTGGGGGTGCAGCGCCTGAACGGCCTGCTCAAGGGCTACGTCGACCTCGTGTTCGAGTACGCCGGGCGCTACTACGTGGCCGACCACAAGTCCAACCGCCTCGGCGAGGGGGACGACGCCTACACGCCTGCGGCGATGCGCCGTGCGGTGCTCGGGCACCGCTACGAGCTGCAGTACGTGCTCTACCTGCTGGCGCTGCACCGGCTGCTGCGCGCCCGGCTCGGCGCGGCCTACGACTACGACCGCCACGTGGGCGGCGCGGTCTACCTCTTCCTGCGCGGCCACGCCGCCCCCGGCGGCGGCCTGCACCTGGAGCGCCCGCCGCGCCAGCTGATCGAGGCGCTGGACGCCCTGTTCGCAGGGTCCCGGGAGGCCGTCGAATGAAAGTCCCGCCGACGGTCGAGGCCACCCTCGAGGCCTGGGTGCGACAGGGCTGGCTGCGCGAGCTCGACCGCAGCTTCGCCGATTTCGTCGCCGGGCCGTCGGCGCTGGCGCTGCAGGCGCCGGTGAGCGAGCCGCTGCAGCTGGCCGCGGCGCTGGCCAGCCACCAGCTCGGCCGCGGCCACCCCGGGCTCGACCTCGCCGAGGTGCTGAGCGACCCCGAAGGCACGCTGGGCCTGCCGCCGCCGGACGACGACGCACGCCCGGCGGCCGCGGCGGCCCGGGCGCGCCTGCCCGGCCCCGCCGAGCTCGTGCGCGCCCTGGGTCTGGACGCCGCCGGCTGGGCGGACGCGCTGCGGCCCAGCCCGGCGGTGGGCGACGGGCCCGGAACCACCCCGCTGGTCCTGGTGGGTACGCGGCTGGCGCTGCGGCGCTACTGGCAGCATGAGCAGACGGTCGCGGCGGCGATCGAGGCGCGGGTGCGGCCCGCTCCCGAGCCCGTGGCGCCCATCCGCGAATCCCACCCGCAGCGCCCGGTCTTCAGCCCCTCTCCCCTCGCGGGGGAGGGATCGGGGAGAGGGGGCAACCCCGAGACCTCGGCCCCCTCCCCCCTGGCGGGGGAAGGGCAGAGGGACAGGGGGGAGGGGAGCCGAACCCTCGCTCCTCGCAGCGTGTTTCCGGGGCTCCAGTCCGTGGCGCCGGTGTCGCTGCAGGGGTCTCACCCCGGCCCGAGCCTCGCGGCCGCGCCCGTGGCTGCGGTGGCGCCGACCCTGCTGCCCGACCTGGACGCCCCGGCCGGACAGGCCGCGCTGCGTGCCGCGCTCGACCTGCTGTTCCCGCCGCCGCGGGCCGGGGCGGCCGAGGGCCCCGACTGGCAGAAGATCGCGTGCGCCGTGGCCGCGCGCAGCCGTTTCGCCATCGTCACCGGCGGGCCGGGCACGGGCAAGACCACCACCGTCGTCAAGCTGCTGGCGCTGCTTCAGCACCTGGCGCTGCAGCACGGCGGCGGGCGGCCGCTGCGAGTGCGCATGGCCGCGCCCACCGGCAAGGCGGCGGCACGGCTGAACGCCTCCGTCGCGCAGGCCGTGCAGCGCCTGCCGCTGGCGGCGCTGGTCGCCGGCGGCGATGCACAGGCGCTGCGCGCAGCCATCCCGACGGCCGTGGTCACGCTGCACCGCCTGCTCGGCGCCCGCCCCGACACGCGCCGGCTCGCGCACGACGCGCGCCACCCGCTGCCGCTGGACCTGCTCGTCATCGACGAGGCCTCGATGGTGGATCTGGAGCTGATGGCGCGCACTTGCGCCGCGCTGCGCCCCGGCGCCCGCCTGGTGCTGCTGGGCGACAAGGACCAGCTCGCCGCGGTCGAGGCTGGCGCGGTGCTGGGTGGCCTGTGCGCCCGCGCCGACGTCGGCCACCACCGTCCGGCGCAGGCCGACTGGCTGCTCGCGGCCACCGGCGAGCGCGTGCCGCCGTCGTTCGTCGACCCCGCGGGCCAGCCGCTCGACCAGGCCGTCGTGGCGCTGCGTCACAGCCACCGTTTCGACCCCGCCGGCGGCATCGGCCGGCTGGCCGCGGCTGTCAACCGGGGGGACGCCGAGGGCGTGCGCGCGGTGCTCGCCGCCACCCCACCCGACCTCGCTTGCGTGCGGCTGCCGGGCGCGGCTCGTCGGGAGGGTGGCGCGCCGGCCGGCAGCACCGCCCCCCCGGGTGCCTGGCGCAGCCTGCTGCTGGACGGCGCCTGCGAAGCCTTTCCCGGGGCCGGCCTCGACCGCAGCGACCGCGGCCGCGCGGTCCTGCCGCCGGTGGGCTACCGCCACTACCTGCAGCAGATGCGCGCGCTCCAGCCCGCGGCGGGCAGCGCGCAGGCTGCGCTGGACGCCTGGGCGCTGGCGGTGTTGCAGGCCTTCGGCGCCTTCCAGCTGCTGTGCGCGCTGCGCCGCGGCGAGTTCGGCGTGGAGGCGCTGAACGCCCGCACCGCGGCCCTGCTCCAGCGCGAGGGCCTGATCCCCACCGCCGAGGGCTGGTACGCCGGCCGACCGGTGATGGTGACGCGCAACGACCACGCGCTGGGCCTGATGAACGGTGACGTCGGCATCGCGCTGGCCGTGTCGGACCCGGCCGCGGCGGCTGCCCCGGGCGCGGCGGCTGCGGCCTCCAGGTTGCGCGTGGCCTTCCCCGCCAGCGATGGCGGGGCAGGCGTGCGCTGGGTTGCCCCGAGCCGCCTGCAGGCGGTGGAGACCGCCTACGCGATGACGGTGCACAAGTCCCAGGGCTCGGAGTTCGCCCACGCCGCGCTGCTGCTGCCCGAGCGCGCAGGCCCGGTGCTGACGCGCGAGCTGGTCTACACCGCCGTCACGCGCGCGAGCCACTGGTTCACGCTGGCGCTGCCTGCGGGGGCGGAAGAGGTGCTGGACGAGGCGGTGGCGCGCCGGGTGCGGGTCTGATCGCAGGCTCGAGGTGGCACCTCGAGGCGCCGCAGCCCGTGGTGCTCTTCAACGCGGCAGCGCTGCCAGCATGCAGGCCGCTGCCTGCGTCGCCCGCTGTCCCACCGCGACACCGAGCGCGGCGATTGCACGGATGCGTGCCCTGTCCTTCGCGTTCAGGGCCTGCGCGCCGCCGGGGCGCGAGTGTGCTCCGCTTCAGCTGCCTTCGGCCGCAGGTTCGGGACCCCGACCCCGGCGAGGACGAACTCGAGCAGGCCTTCCTGCAGCTCCTCGGAGCCGACATGGGCCACAAGGTCCCAGGACCGCAAGGCCGCGACCGCAGGCACGAAGGACAGCAGGTTGGCGGACAGGCGCTTGTTCGCGAGCCGCGTCGGGCCGAGCTGCTTTTCGTAGGCGACGACTAAGTCCTGGAAGCGCTCGATGAAGTTCGAGATCATCGACTGGATCAGCCGGCGGTCGTCCTTCTGCAGCAGGTGCGCGTTGTTGTAGAGGAGCACCAGCTCCTCCTTGTGCAGGCACATGACCTGGATTACCGAGCGCGCCGCTTCCACGAGCCGCGTGTGCGGGTCCTCGTGCCGGGCACAGGCCTCCTCCACGGCCTTGCCGTACCGCCCGAAAAGGCGATCGCAGACCATGTAGAGGATGTCGTCCTTGCTGCCGATGTAGTTGTAAAGATTGCTCTGGGTGACCCCGGCCGCGGTGGCGATGTCGTGGGTCGTCGCCGCGTGGAAGCCGTTGCGGCGGAAGACCTTGACGGCCGCGCCGATGATGAGCTCCCGCCGTTCCTCGACGAGACGGCTGTTCTGCACCTGGGACGTGATCTCTCGCGGCATCTGGCTAACTGATCGATCAGAAGATTGGCATCAGGCTAGCAGCCTGGTGCCGAGTTGTCAACAACAACAGTTGGCGCGCCGGGTTCCCGCCGCGGTCTTCGGCGGCGGTCTTCAGTGCGGGCTCTGGGTTGGATGGGGGCCAGCGTCGAAGGGTTCTGTCCGGGTTTCAGTGGCTTGCCCAGACCACCGTCCGCCCGCTGCCCGACCAGCCCTCGTAGTGCGTCGAGTACAAGGCCTCGATGCGCTGGCGCTTGACCTTTAAGGTGGGCGTGACGAGGTCGTTGTCCACCGTCCAGGCCTCGGTGGTGACGACCAGGCAGTCCAGGCGCTCGTGCGGGTCGAGCGTGGCGTTCAGGGCCTCGAGGTGCGTGCCCAGCGAAGCCTCGAGCTCGGCGCGGCCCCCGAGAGACGCGGCCCTGGCGCCGGCCTCGGCGTTGAGCATCAGCAGCGCCAGCGGCTGGCCCAGGTTGGCGCCGGTGACGCAACAGGCCTCGATGGCGGCGTGCATGACCAGACGGTCCTCGATCGGCGCCGGGGCGACGTACTTGCCCTTGCTGGTCTTGAACAAGTCCTTCACGCGGCCGGTGATGCGCAGGTTGCCGTCGGCGTCGAGCTCGCCCTGGTCGCCGGTGTGCAGCCAGCCGTCGGCGGTGAAGCTGTCCTGGGTCAGCGCAGGGTCGCGGTAGTAACCCAGCATCAGGCACGGCGCCCTCATGTGGATCTCGCCGCTGGCGGAGTCCAGGCGGCTTTCCACGCCGTCGTAGGGCAGGCCCACCGTGCCGGGGCGCGGGCGGCCGGGCAGCGTGGCATGGCTGATGCCGCAGTTCTCGGTCATGCCGTAGACCTCGACGATCTCCAGCCCGAGCCCGGCGTACCAGCGCAGCAGCTCGGGTGGCATCGGGGCGGCGCCGCCGGCGGCGAACTGGCACTGGTCCAGGCCCAGGGCGGCGAGAATCTTCTTCTTCACGATGCCGCGCAGCAGCGGGATCTTCAGCAGTCGCTGCAGCTTGGCCGGCGGCATCTTCGCGTGCACGCCCTGCTGGAACTTTACCCACAGCCGCGGCACCGAGAAGAAGGCCGTGGGGCGGGCGCGCTGCAGGTCGGCAGTGAAGGTCTCCAGGCTCTCGGCGAAGAAGATGCGCATGCCCAGCGCGAGCAGGCCGTGCTCCACCAGTGTGCGCTCGGCCACGTGCGCCAGCGGCAGGTAGCTCAGCATGCGCGAATCCTGGTCCACCACCGGCAGGCGCTTCAGCCCCGACTGCACGCCCCAGGCGAAGGTGGCGAAGCTGTGCATCACGCCCTTGGGCGTGCCGGTCGTGCCCGAGGTGTACATGATCGTGGCGAGCTCGTCGCCGTCCCGCAACGGCTGGCCGGGCAGCGGCTCGGTGCGGGCAAAGATCTCGTCCCATGCGGGATAGGCCTGCTTCGCGTCGGCCGGCGACAGCGGGTGGCTGATGCAGGGCAGGCCCTCGGGGATGCCGGGCTTCATGCCCTCCCAGCCGTCGAGCTTGCCCACGAACAGTAGCTTCGCCCCGCTGTGCTCCAGGATCTGGCGGATCGTGGCCGGCGCCAGCGTCGGGTACAGCGGCACCGAGACGCCGCCGGCGAGCCAGATCGCGAAGTCGCTCATCAGCCAGTGCGCGGTGTTCTTCGACATCAGCGCCACGCGGTCGCCGGTGCCGACGCCATGCGCCTGCTGCAGGTGCGCGGCCATGCGGCGCGCCTGGTCCAGCACCTCGCGCCAGGTGAAGTCACGCACCGCGCCGCCGCCCATGGGCTGCGTCAGCACGACGCGGTCGGGCGCCGTCGATTCCCAGTGGTACAGGCGCTGCAAGGCGAGCGCGTCAGGGGTGATGTCGGTCTTCATCGGAAGCCTCCTGCGGGCACGGGCATGAAAAAAGGGACGCCACGGCGTGACGTCCCTTTCCCCGGCCCCCTCGGCGTCGGCCTGTGGCGCCCCGCTCTGCTGCGCCCTTGCGGGCGGTGGCGGTGTCAGATGTCTCCTCGGACCCCCCGCGCCTGCGCGCCCGGCCTCGGCCTGAGCGACAAGCGCAGTAGGCGCAATGTAAAAACGCCTCGGTGACGACGCATCGGTGCTTTCCCGGGCGGGTAATCCCGGGGCTGCCCGTGGCGGGAGGGGGAGCGGCCTCCGCGATCAGGTCGTGGCGCGGATCCAGCCGGCCGCGCGCTCGGCGATCATCAGCGTGGGCGAGTTGGTGTTGCCGCTGGTGATCGTGGGCATCACGCTCGCGTCGGCGACGTGCAGGCCGGCGATGCCGCGCAGCGCCAGGCGCGGGTCCACCACGGCCAGCGGGTCGTCGGCCCGGCCCATCCGGCAGGTGCCCACGGGGTGGAAGATGGTCGTGCCGATGTCACCGGCCAGGCGCGCGAGGTCCTCGTCGCTGTCGAACTGCGCACCGGGCTTGAGCTCCACCGGCCGATAGCGCGCCAGCGCGGGCTGGGCGACGATGCGCCGGGTCAGCCGCAGCGACTCGGCGGCCACGCGGCGGTCGTCCTCGGTACTCAGGTAGTTCGGCGCGATGCGGGGAGCGGCCGTCGGGTCGGCGCCGGCGATGCGCACGTGCCCGCGCGAACTCGGGTTGAGGTTGCACACGCTGGCGGTGAAGGCGTCGGTCTTGTCCAATGGCTCGCCGAAGGCCGGCAGCGACAGCGGTTGCACGTGGTACTGCACGTTGGCCCAGGCGCGCTCGGGCGAGGATTTCGCGAAGGCGCCGAGCTGCGAGGGCGACATGCTCATCGGCCCGCTGCGCCGCAGCAGGTACTCCAGGCCGATCGCGGCCTTGCCCCACAGCGAGTTCGCGATCGTGTTCAGCGTGCGCACCCCCTGCACGCCGTAGACGGCGCGGATCTGCAGGTGGTCCTGCAGGTTCTCGCCCACGCCGGGCAGTTCGTGCACGGGCGCGATGCCGTGGGCCTGCAGCAGCGCGGCCGGCCCGACGCCCGAGAGCTGCAGGAGCTGCGGCGTGGCCACCGCCCCCGCCGCCATCACCACGCCGCGCGCGGCGTGCACGAGCGTGGGTCGGCCCGGGGCCGGCAGCAGCTCCACGCCTTCGCAGTGCAGGCTGCCGTCGCCGCGCCGCTGCAGCCGCAGGCGGCTGGCCTGCGCGCCGGTCCACACCGTCAGGTTCGGGCGCCCGAGCGCCGGGCGCAGGAAGGCCTTGGCGGCGTTCCAGCGCACGCCGCGGCGCTGGTTGACCTCGAAGTAGCCCACGCCCAGGTTGTGGCCGGTGTTGAAGTCGTCGGTGGCCGGGATGCCGGCCTCCTGCGCAGCCTGCGCGAAGGCGTCCAGCAGCTCCCAGCGCACGCGCGGGTGCTCGATGCGCCACTCGCCACCGGCGCCGTGCAGCGGCCCGGCGCCACGCCAGTGGTCCTCGTGCTGCATGAACACCGGCAGGCAGTGCGCCCAGCCCCAGGCGGGGTCGTCGGTCAGCGCGGCCCACTGGTCGTAGTCGCGCGACTGGCCGCGCATGTAGATCATGCCGTTGATGCTGGAGCAGCCGCCCAGCACCTTGCCGCGCGGGTAGCGCAGGCGCCGGCCGTTGAGCCCGGGGTCGGGCTCGGTGTGGAACATCCAGTCGGTGCGCGGGTTGCCGATGCAGTAGAGATACCCCACCGGGATGTGGATCCAGAGGTAGTCGTCCTGGCCGCCGGCCTCCAGCAGCAGCACGCGCCGCGAGGGGTCGGCGCTGAGCCGGTTGGCCAGCAGGCAGCCGGCGGTGCCGGCGCCGACGATGACGTGGTCGAAGGTGGGGGCGTCGGGCGGGCTCATGGCGTGCGGCAGGGTCCCGGACATCCTACGCTGGCGCTGACTTGAGCATGCTCCATCGGGGGCCGCAAATGCGCGGACAGGGGATGGCCGCCAGGGCGGCAGCCCGGCAGCATCGGGATGGATTGGGGTTTGTACCCGGCGCAGAAAAACAACACTGTGGCACGCCGCGCTTGTAGCAGTGTTATTCCCTGGCTCGATAATCCCGACTCGCGAAATGGGACGCCATGCCTGCAGCTGAATGGTTCACTCTGGGTTGAAGCTCCACGTTTTTCGGGTTCTGTGAGTTTTGTGTTGTAAAGGGTTCTCCTGTGGGAAACAAACTGTACGTAGGCAACCTGGCGTATTCGGTCCGTGACGAGTCGCTGCAGCAGGCCTTCTCTGCCTTCGGCACCGTCACCTCGGCCAAGGTCATGATGGACCGCGAGAGCGGCCGCTCCAAGGGTTTCGGTTTCGTCGAGATGGGCAGTGACGCGGAGGCCCAGGAGGCCATTCGCGGCATGAACGGCCAGGCGCTCGAGGGCCGGGCGATCGTCGTGAACGAGGCGCGTCCGCGCGAAGAGCGTCCGGGCGGCTTCGGCGGCGGCGGCGGCGGTGGCAGCCGCGGCGGCTACGGTGGCGGCGGTGGTGGCTACGGTGGCGGTGGCGGCGGTGGTGGTTACGGCGGCGGTGGCGGTGGCGGTGGCCGCAGCCCGTACGGTGGCGGCGGTGGCGGTGGCCGTGGTGGTTACGGCGGCGGCGGTGCCGGCGGCGGCGGCGGCGGTGGCCGTGGCGGCTACGGTGGCGGCGGTGGTGGCTACGGCGGTGGTGGTGGCGGGCGCGGTGGCGACCGCGGCGGCTACGCCAGCGACCGCAGTGACGGTGGCTCGCGCGGCTATGGCCGCAGCGACCGCGACGACCGCGGCGGCTACGGCTACTGAAGCCCGCCCCTCGCGGGGCTGCGGTTGAACAAGGCGCGCCCGGGTGGCGCGCTTTTTTTTGATCAGTAGCGGTCGGGCCGCAGCACCGCCACCTCGGCGAAGTACAGGCTCACGCTGTAGTGGGCTGCGTAGGTGTCGAGCACGTGGCGCGCGATCGCATCGGCCACGCCCGCCTCGCAGATGATCTTCATCTCGATCGTGCGGTCGGCCTCCCAGTCGCCGTCGCGCACGCCTTCGCACCCGGCGCCGTGCACCTCGCCCACGGTCCAGAAATGGGCGCCGCGCTCGCGCGCCTGGCGCACGAGGTGTTTCTCGAGCGCCGCCTCGGCGACGATCACGAGCAGGGTGCGGGCATGCTTGGGCAGCGGGGGCTGGGTGGTCGGGGTCATGCGGTCAGCCAGCGGGCGAGCTCGAGGTACAGCGGGATGCCCACCACGAGGTTGAAGGGGAAGGTGATGCCCAGTGCCGCCGTGATCGACAGCGCCGGGTGGGCCTGGGGCACGGCGATGCGCATTGCCGTGGGCGCGGCGATGTAGCTGGCGCTGGCCGCGAGCGTGGCCAGCAGGGCCACGCCGCCGGTGGACAGCCCCAGGGCCACGCCGGTGGCCGCGCCGGCCAGGGCCAGGAGCGGGGGCGCGCCCAGGCCGACCACGAGCACCGCGGCGCCGAAGCGTCGTACCTCGGCCAGCCGGCTGCCGGCCACCAGGCCCAGCTCCAGCAGGAACAGGGCGAGCACGCCCTTGAAGGGCTCGACGAAGACGGCACGGATCGGCTCCGTCCCCGCCTCGCCGGCCAGGGCGCCGATCACCAGGCCGCCGGCCAGCAGCAGCACGCTCTTGCCGAACAGCACGTCGTGGGCGAGCTCGCCCCAGCGCGTCGGCGCCGTGGCGGCGGCCGGGTCGGCGCGCCGCATCGACAGGCGCGCCAGCAGCACCCCGGCGACGATGCCCGGCGCCTCCATGACGGCCACCCAGAGCGCAGCGTGGTCCTCGTAGGGCACGCCGGCGCGCGCGAGCGTGGCCGTGGCCACGGCGAAGGTGACGACGCTCACCGAGCCGTAGTGCGCCGCCACCGACGCCGCGTCGGCCGGTGCCAGGCGCAGCCAGCGCAGCAGCGGGAACAGCGCGAGCGGGATCGCGAAGCCCAGCGCCATGCAGGCCAGCACCTGCGGCGCCAGCGCCAGCAGCGGCTGCTTGCTGAGCTCGATGCCGCCCTTCAGGCCGATGGCCAGCAGCAGGTAGATCGACAGCGTCTCGTACAGCGCCTCGGGCAGGCGCAGGTCGCTGCGCAGCAGACGGGCGATCACGCCCAGCACGAAGAACCACACGATCACGTCGACGACCATGGTCGCATCCTGCCAGAGGGGCTTGCCGCCTGGTCTTCGCAGGGTCAGCGCGGGCCCTGGGCGCCGGGCTTGGCCGCCGGCGCCTTCCGGGCGGGTGCCTTCCGGGCGGCCGGCTTGCGGGCGGCCGGCGCGCGCGGCGCGAGCTCGGCGCGCATCGGCCCGGTCAACTCGGCCAGGCCGGTGCGCTGGGCGTAGTCGATGCCACCGGCCTCGAGCGTGTCCTGCCCGATGCGCAGGCGGACCGCGGACTCGCTGCGTACGCGCTCCTCCTTCGGGAACAGGCGCAGCGCCTCGCCTTCGATCTCGGCCGGCAGCCCGCGCGCGGTGACGCCGACGATGCGCGCGCCGCCGCTGAGCAGCACGTCGGTGCCCTTCGCGTCGGCGACCAGGCGCCGCGCCGTGCCCACGGTTTCGCGCCCGTCGGGGGTGTAGGCGCGCACCGTCGCCTCGTCGATCTCGATCCGGTCGGTCAGCGGCAGGTGGCGCAGCTCCCGCCCCTCGATCTGCAGCCGCAGCCGGCCGTCGGCGGTGTAGCGCTGCAGCGTGACGGCCTGCATGACGTAGTCGGGCTCCTCGCGCGGCACGCGGGCGTCGCGGGTCTCGAGCGCCGGCGGCGCGTGCCGCACCAGCCACCAGGTGGCCAGCGCCAGCGTGCCCATCAGCAGCAGCGGCAGCGCATTGCCGAGCATGTCCCCCAGGCGCAGGCGGCGACGGCGGCGCTCCACGGGCGTGCCCGCGTCGACCGGCCCGAGCGTGATGGGCACCTCGGGCAGGTCGGGCAGGCTGAGCTCGATCGGGCGCGGGCTCACGGAGTGGGCCTTCGCGCGTGGCGCTCCGGGACGGGCGCTCGGGATCGGCCCGGAGCGCTCGTGCACGACTTTCGGTCGTCAGGGCGATGCGGCGGCGGCAGCGTCATCCGACCTCCGGCGCGCCGGCCTGCTCGCGCAGCAGTCGTGCGTAATGCCCACCGGCCATCAGCAGCAGGTCGCAGAACTCGCGCGCCGCGCCGTGGCCGCCGGGCGCGGCGGTGACGTGGTGCGCGCGCGCGCGCACCTCGGCATGGGCCTGGGCCGGGGCGCAGGCGAAGGCGGCGCGTTGCAGCAGCGGCAGGTCGGGCCAGTCGTCGCCGATGGCGGCCACCTGCGCCCAGGCGAGGCCGAGGTCGGCCAGCAGCGCGGTGGCGGCGTCGAGCTTGTCCTCGACGCCGTAGCGCGCGTGCGCGATGCCGAGTTCGGCCACGCGCCGGCGCACCGCGGCCGAGTCGCGCCCGGTGATGACCAGCGGCGCGATGCCGCAGCGCGCTAGCAGCTTGATGCCCTGCCCGTCCAGGGTCGAGAAGGCCTTGACGGTCTCGCCGTGCTCGCCGATGTAGATGCGGCCGTCGGTCAGCACGCCGTCGACGTCGAAGATCGCGGCTCGCAGGCCGAAGCCGGCGGTGGCGGGGTCTTCCCCCGGGCCGGCAGCCGGGCCCATGGCCTGCAGCAGCAGTTCGGGTGCGAAGACCAGGGCCGGGGTGGCGCCGCCCATCAGATCACCTTCGCCCGCATCAGGTCGTTGCTGTTGAGCGCGCCCACGAGCACCCCCCCGGCGTCGACGACGATCAGGCTCGTGATGCGGTGCTGCTCCATCAGCCCGGCGGCGTCGACCGCGAGCGCGTCGTCGCGCACCACGCGCGGCTGCGCGCGCATGACCGCGGCCGCGTCCAGCGCCAGCAGCTCGGCGCCACGCTCGATCAGGCGGCGCAGGTCGCCGTCGGTGAAGATGCCCAGCGGGCGGCGCTGTGCGTCCACCACGGCGGTGAAACCCAGGCCCTTGGCGCTCATCTCGCGCAGCACCTGGGGCAGCGCTGTCTCGGGCGTCACCGCCGGCACGGCCACGCCGGTGCGCATCAGGTCGCGCACGTGCACCAGCAGGCGGCGGCCCAGGCTGCCGCCCGGGTGCGAGCGCGCGAAGTCGTGCTCGCCGAAGCCGCGCGCGTCCAGCAGCGCCACCGCCAGCGCGTCGCCCAGGGCCATCTGCGCCGTGGTGCTGGCGGTGGGCGCCAGGTTCAGCGGGCAGGCCTCCTGCGCCACGCCGCTGTCCACCACGATGTCCGCGTGGCGCGCGAGCGTCGAGCCCGCCTGCCCCGTCATCGCCACCAGCACCACGCCCAGGCGGCGCAGGGCCGGCAGCACTGCGGCGAGTTCGTCGGACTCGCCGCTGTTGGACAGCGCGAGCACCACGTCCCCAGGCGCGACCATGCCGAGGTCGCCGTGCAGGGCCTCGGCCGGATGCACGAACAGCGCCGGCGTGCCGGTGGACGACAGCGTGGCGGCGATCTTGCGCCCCACGTGCCCGCTCTTGCCCATGCCCATCACCACGGTGCGGCCCTGGCACTGCAGCATGGCCTGCACGGCACGCGCGAAGGCCTCGCCCTGCCGAGCCTGCAAGCCCTGGAGGGCGCGCGCCTCGATCTCGAGCGTGCGCGCGGCCAGCGCGACGACCCGCTCGACGCTGAAAGCGCCGGGACGGCCGGGCGGCGGCAGGAGGGCGTCGGCGGACGCGGTGGTGGGCGTGCTCACGGCGCGGCGGGGGGCGGGCGGCGCAAGGCGGCCCGGGGGGCGTCCGATAGGATCGGGCATTCTAGGTTCGCGACCCCGCATGGCCACCACCCTCGAGCTCGTCCTGCTCTATCTTGTCGCCGCCGTGGCCGGCGTCGTGGTGTTCCGCTCGCTGAAGCTGCCGCCGATGCTGGGCTACCTCGTCGCGGGGGTGCTGATCGGCCCGAACGCGCTTGCGCTCGCGCAGGACAGCGCGGGTGTGCGCTACCTGGCCGAGTTCGGCGTCGTGTTCCTGATGTTCGTGCTCGGGCTGGAGTTCAACCTGCCCAAGCTGCGCAGCATGCGCACGCTGGTCTTCGGGCTCGGCCTGTCGCAGGTGGCGCTGACGATCGCCGGCGCGGTGCTGGGCCACTTCCTGCTGCTGTGGCTGTTCTCGTTCGCCACGCGGCCCTGGGAGCTGGGCTGGCAGGGCGCGGTGGTGCTCGGCGGGGCGATCGCGATGTCGAGCACGGCGATCATCGCCAAGCTGATGTCCGAGCGGCTCGAGGTGGACAGCGAGCACGGCCGCCGCGTCATGGGCATCCTGCTGTTCCAGGACCTGGCCGTCGTGCCGTTGCTGGTGCTGGTGCCGGCCCTGGGCTCGGGCACGGAGCAGCTCGGGGTGGCGCTCGGGCTCGCCCTGCTGAAGGCCGCCGCGCTGCTGACCGTGCTGCTGGTGGGCGGCCAGCGCGTGATGCGCTGGTGGCTGACGCTGGTGGCGCGGCGCAAGAGCGACGAGCTCTTCATCCTGAACCTGCTGCTCGTCACGCTGGGCCTGGCCTGGCTGACCGAGCACGCCGGCCTGTCGCTCGCGCTCGGCGCCTTCGTGGCCGGCATGCTGGTGGCGGAGACCGAGTACAAGCATCAAGTCGAGACCGACATCCGGCCCTTCCACGACGTGCTGCTGGGCCTGTTCTTCATCACCATCGGCATGAAGCTGGACTGGCGTCCGGTGCTCGAGCAGTGGCTGCTGGTGCTGTTGCTGACGACCCTGCCCATCCTGGCCAAGTTCGTGCTCATCGCCGTGCTGGCACGGCTGTTCCGCGCCGGGCCCGGCACCTCGCTGCGCGTGGGCCTGTACCTGGCGCAGGCGGGCGAGTTCGGCTTCGTGCTGCTCACGCTCGGCGCCGAGCAGCAGCTCATCGCGCCGCAGTGGGTGAGCCCGGTGCTGGCGGCCATGGTGCTGTCGATGCTGGCCGCGCCCTTCCTCGTGATGAACGCCGACCGCATCGTCAGCCGGCTCAGCGCCAACGACTGGATGCTGCAGTCGGTGGCGCTGACCTCGATCGCCAAGAAGGCCATGGCCACCGAGGCCCACGTCATCATCTGCGGCTTCGGCCGCAGCGGCCAGAACCTGGCGCGCCTGCTCGAGCCCGAGCGCATCCCCTACATGGCGCTGGACCTCGACCCCGACCGCGTGCGCCAGGCGGCGGCGGCCGGGCGCAGCGTGGTCTTCGGCGACGCTGCGCGGCTGCAGAGCCTGATGGCCGCCGGCCTGGCGCGTGCCAGCGCGGTGGTCGTGACCTACCACGACACGCCCTCGGCGCTGAAGATCCTGGCCCTGGTGCGCGAGCACGCGCCCAAGGTGCCGGTGCTCGTGCGCACCCTGGACGACACCGACATGGACCGGCTGCGCGCCGCCGGCGCGACCGAGGTCGTGCCCGAGGCGATCGAGGGCTCGCTGATGCTCGCCGGGCACGCGCTGGCGCTCGTGGGCGTGCCGATGCAGCGCGTGATCCGCATCACGCGCGACGCGCGCGACGCCCGATACCGCCTGCTGCGCGGCTACTTCCACGGCGCCGACGACGACACCGTGCAGGAGCTCGACCAGGCCCGCCTGCGCAGCGTCACGCTGCCGGCCGGAGCGGCCTGCCTGGGGCGGCGCCTGGGCGACCTGGCGCTGCACGCGGTGGGGGTGCAGGTGGTCTCGCTGCGGCGCGGCGGAGGCGCCGTCGTCGAGGCCGCGGACGCACTCGCGCTCGGCGCGGGCGACACGCTCGTACTCTCGGGACTGCCCGAACCGCTGGAGCTGGCCGAGGCCAAGCTGCTGCAGGGCTGAGAGCCTGAGAGTCTTCCCCCATGCCCGCCTTGCACCCCAAAACACCCCGTCTCGTCGTTGCAAATCCGCGCCATAGCCCGAGCTATGGCTGTGGTTTGCGCCTAGATACGGGGCGTTTTGGTGCGCCTTTCGGGCACGGCGGAAAAACTCTCAGGCTCTGAGCGCCCGGCCTCGGGTGCTCAGCCCTTGGGGTAGAGCACCATCTGCGTGCAGCGGAACAGCGCCAGCGTGCGCCCGCTCTCGCGGTGCGTGACCTCGGCGTCCCAGACCTGCGTGGTGCGGCCCACGTGCGCCGGGCGGGCGACGCAGTCCACGTGGCCCTCGGTGGCGGTGCCGAGGTGGTTGGACTTCAGCTCGATCGTCGTGAAGCCGCTCGCGCCCGCGGGCAGGTTGGCCACGCAGCCGTAGCCGGCGGCGGTGTCGGCCAGCGTCACCAGCGAGCCGGCATGCAGGAAACCGTTGGGCGCCATCAGCACCGCTTGCAGCGCCATCTCCATGCGCACTTCCTGGGCGCTGACCTGCAGCACCTTCAGCCCCAGGTGCGCCGGCAGGCCGCGCTGGCTGATGCGGTTGAAGTACTCGGGGTCGGGCGTGGCGTCCTGGAAGGGGAGGTCGGGCATGGGGGGCTCGGCAAGGGGCAGGGCCCGATCGTAAGCGGCTCACCCAAGCCTCGCCGGCACGCACCCATGCAAAGCAGCCCGCCACTCCCTCAGGAGCGGCGGGCCCGGCGAGGACCCCGGTTCCAGGCCTCGCGACCTGCTGAGCCGTCTGGGTGACGTCCTCGTCCCGCGCAGTCGACCCGAAGGCCCCCGCGCTCTGGCCCGTTGCCGGGCCCCCATCTGCACCGCCGCGCCGGCCGCGAGACCGACATCGACAGCGCAGAGCCAGTCTAGGCGCGGCCGCGCAGTCCGGATTGCGCGGGCGCAAGCCCGGTGCAAGCCCGGCGCCGGGGCTCAGCGCGCCACCGGCATCGCGAACTCGGCGCCCTTGCCGATGCTGTCGGGCCAGCGCTGCATCACGCTTTTCTGCTTGGTGTAGAAGCGCACGCCCTCCTCGCCGTAGGCGTGCATGTCGCCGAAGAGGCTCTTCTTCCAGCCGCCGAAGCCGTGCCAGGCCATGGGCACCGGGATCGGCACGTTGATGCCTACCATGCCCACCTGGATGCGGCGCGCGAACTCGCGCGCCACGCCGCCGTCGCTGGTGAAGCACGACACGCCGTTGCCGAACTCGTGCTCGTTGACGAGCTGCACGGCCTCGGCGAAGTCCTGCGCGCGCACGCAGGCCAGCACGGGGCCGAAGATCTCCTCGCGGTAGATGCGCATCGTCGGGCGCACGTGGTCGAACAGCGTGCCGCCGGTGAAGAAGCCCGCCTCGTGGCCGGGCACCTGGCAGCCGCGGCCGTCGACGACGAGGGTGGCCCCCTCCTGCACACCGAGACCGATGTAGTTTTCGATCCGGTCGCGCGCCTCGCGCGTGACGATGGGGCCCATCTCGGCATCGGCTGCCAAGCCGTTGCTGATCTTGAGCGCGCGCGCGCGCTCGGCCAGCAGCGGCACGATGCGCTCACCCACGTCGCCCACGAGCACGGCCACGCTGATGGCCATGCAGCGCTCGCCGGCCGAGCCGTAGGCGCTGCCGATGAGCGCGTCCACGGCCTGGCCGAGGTCGGCGTCGGGCATCACGACCATGTGGTTCTTGGCCCCGCCGAGCGCCTGCACGCGCTTGCCGTGCCGCGCCCCGGTCTCGTAGATGTACTGCGCGATCGGCGTGGAGCCGACGAAGGACAGGGCCTTCACGTCGGGGTGGGCGAGCAGCGCATCGACCGCGACCTTGTCGCCCTGCACGACGTTGAACAAGCCGTCGGGCAGGCCGGCCTGCTGCAGCAACTCGGCCATGAACAGGCTCGCGCTAGGGTCGCGCTCGCTGGGCTTGAGGATGAAGGCATTGCCGCAGGCCAGCGCCACCGGGAACATCCAGCACGGCACCATGCACGGGAAGTTGAAGGGCGTGATGCCGGCCACCACGCCCAGCGGCTGGCGCAGCGTCCAGTTGTCGATGCCGGTGGAGACCTGGTCGGTGAAGTCGCCCTTGAGCAGCTGCGGGATGCCGCAGGCGAACTCGACGATGTCGATGCCGCGCGTGACCTCGCCCTGCGCGTCGCTGAAGACCTTGCCGTGCTCGGCCGTGATCATGGCCGCCAGGGTGTCGCGGTGCTGGTTCAGCAGCGCGAGGAAGGCGTTGAGCACGCGCGCGCGGCGGATGGGCGGCATCTCGCCCCAGGCCGGCTGTGCGGCCCGCGCGCTGGCCACGGCGGCGTCGACGTCGGCCGTGTCGGCCAGCAGCACCTGGCGCGCCGCCGCGCCGGTGGCCGGGTTCCACACCGTCTGGCTGCGGGTGCCGCGGCCGCGCGTGGGCGCGCCGCCGATCCAGTGGCCGACGTCGGTGGTGCGGGTGAAGGCTTCGGGCACGCCCATGGCGGTCTCCTGCGGGGTGGGTAATGGGGGTGGGGTGGAAAGGGTGCGAGTCTATGGCGCCTGCGGCCGGGCGCGCCGCGCGCCGCGACAATGCCTGGATGCGTCCACCCCCAGCCCGCCCCGCGCCCGCCCCCGCTGTCCCGCCGCCGCAGGCGCCGCTGGGTGATGCCGAGATTGCCGAGCTCGAAGACCTGCTGGCCGACCTGCCCGCGCCGGCGCAGCCGCTGGACGCGAGCGCGCTCGACGGCTACCTCTGCGGCTTGCTGCTGCAGCCGCGGCCGGTGCCGGCGGCGGACTGGCTGCCGCGCGTGGCCGACGCCGACGGCGCCCCGGTGCCCGACAGCCCCGCCTGGCAGCGCATCGCCGCGCTCGCGCGTTGCCGGCACGCCGAACTGGGCCGGGCGATCGCCGAGCGGGCCTGGTTCGACCCCTGGGTGTTCGAGGTGGACGAGGCCGGCGACGACGGCCCGCCGCCCACCCCGGTACAACTGGCCCAGCCCTGGGTCGCGGGTTTCTCGCTCGCGCTGGAGTGCTTTCCGGCCCTGGCCGCGCTGGACGACCGCGCCCTGCAGGAGCCGCTGGCGGTGCTGTTCGCGATGATCGACCCCGAGGACCTGGAGGACGCCGGCCCGCTGGGCCCGATCATCGAGACGCTCGAGCCGCCCGCCACGCTGGCCGAGGCGGCGGAGGACTTGGTGCGCAGCGTGCTGCTGATCGCCGACGTCACGCGCCCGCGCGGCCCGGGCCGGGCCGCGCCGGCTCGGCGGGGCCCGCCCCGGCGGCCGCGCTGAGATCCTGAAGCGTGGCGCCGGCGCCACGCGCCGGCAGATTTCGAATCACCGGGTCTTTGACCGTCAAGTTCCTGTCATCGCCTGTCGATGACCATGGAAGGATGTCGACACCGACGTCGCGACCCGGGAGCCCGCCATGACCGCCATCAGCCTGACCCGCCGCCTCTTGCAAGGACTGCGCCGCGTGCGCCGCGCGCCGGGCGCCCGCCCCGACCTGGGCGACTGCGGCGCCGAGATGGCGCTGGATCTGGCGCTGGCCCCGCGCGTCCTGGCGCCCGCGGGCGCAGCCGCCCCCGAGCGCGCCCGCGGCGACGAGGCAGTGCGGCCCTCGGGGCCGCCGCTTCCGGCCGCATAGACCCCACGCCGGGTGCAGGACGCCCGGTGCATAGAATGGCCGTATGTCGAAAGGGTCGCTCCGCGAGAAGGTCCATCGCGTTCGTGAGGACGCCATCGTCGACGTGGTCAACCGCCTGCTGGCCGAGAAGGGCTACGAGCAGATGACGGTGGACGAGATCGCCGCCGACGTCGGCATCGCCAAGGCCAGCCTCTACAAGCACTTCGCCTCGAAGGAGGCGCTCGCCGCCGCGGCCATGCTGCGCCTGCTGGAGCGTGCGCTCGAAATGGTGCGGCAGCTCGATGCCCGCGCCGAGGTGGCACCTGTGGGTCGCCTTCGCGCGCTGCTGCGCTGGGCCGTGCGGCTGCAACTGGCTGGCGAGTTGCCGATGCTGCCCTTGCACCACACCAGCCTGCACTCGGAGCTTGCGGGTGATGCGGCCTGCGTCGAACTGCTGGCGCAGCTGACGGATGCCCTGGGTGCCTGGGTGCTGCAGGCGCAGGCCGACGGTCAGGTGGACCGCTCCCTGCCGGTCGAACTGGTCCTCTACACGCTGTACGCCCGCGCCGCGGACCCCGTGGCCGGCCTGTTGAAGGCCGGCCGCGCGCACGACGACGAGCAGATCGTCGAGTGGGTGATCGACACTTGCTTCGGTGGTCTGGGCACCCGGCCCAGCTGAGACAGGAAAAGGTGCGCTCAGCGCACCAGCAGGACCGGCACCTTGCTGTGCGCCAGCACCTTGGTCGCCACCGAGCCCATGACCAGGTTGCCCAGGGAGCCGTGGCCGTGCGAGCCCATCATGATGAGGTCGTGGCCGCCCTTGGTGGCGGCGGCGACGATGTTGTCGGCCGCCGGGCCGGCCTTGGTGGCGAAGCTGACCTTCAGCTCCTTCTTCTTGGCGAAGAAGGCGCGGATGGGCTTGAGCACCTTCTCGCCCTCGTCCTCGTAGTAGGACTTCAGGGTCTCGCGGTCGATGACCGCGGCGGCGCGCGGCGGCACGGCGGGCACCGAGTGCAGGATCGTGTACTCGTGGGCGCCGCCCAGCCATTCGTCGTGTGCCGCCAGGTAGGCCAGCATGCGCTTGGTGTAGGGGCTGCCGTCCACGGGGACCAGGATCTTCATCGGGCTCTCCTCTGCTCAGGGTGTCGTCTGCGGCGCCCGGGCGCCATGGTGGCGCAGCCTTGGAGGCGCTGCCTCAGTATCGCCCAGCGGCAGAGGCCCCACCCTTGCTGCGCATCAAGGCGGGCCGTAGCGGCCTTCACACCTCGAACAGCTTCAGCGGCTCGTGGTGCTCGTGCTCGCGCTTGTCGGCCAGGCCGCGGGCCTGGCAGACGACGCGGGCGGGGCCGCGGCCGGCGCGGTCCACGCGGTAGTCGTGGCGGCAGTGCAGGTGGCCGTGGATCCAGAGCTCGGCCCGCGGGATGAGGTCGTCGTCGGCGTTGCAGAAGCTGGCGGTGCCGGGCTGCTTGCCAAAGCGCGGGTCGGCGCTGCGGAGGCTGGGTGCGTAGTGGGTGACGACGACGATGGCGTCCCAGCGCCCCTGGGCGGGGCGGGCGAGCTCGGCCTCCAGGAAGGCGCGGCAGCCCTGGGCCTCGGCGCGCACGCCGGCGGCGTCCAGCGGGCGGCCGCCGCGCGTCATGCCGGCGGCCTGCAGGAAGTAGCCGGCTGCGCGCTCGGCCTTGGCGCGGCCGCGCTCGCCGAAGAGGTCGAAGTCGCTCCAGCGCGTGGCGCCGACGAAGCGCACGCGCCGCCCGGTGGCGTCCTCCAGGAGGGCGGTTTCGCGCTGCAGCAGCCGGATGCCCGCCGCCGCGCAGGCCGCTCGCAGCGCCGGCCAGGCGGTGTCGAGCTCACGGCCGTCGAACTCGTGGTTGCCCGCCACCATCAGCACCGGCACGGGCCAGCCTGCAAAGCGCTGCAGCGCGGCCCAGGTGGTGTCGATGTCCCCCGCCAGCACCAGCACCTCGGCCCCGGGCGCCGGCTGCGGGTGGAAGCGCTCGGTCTCCAGATGCAGGTCGGAGAGGATCTGGAGCTTCATGGGGGAGGCGGTCCGGGGGCAGGGAGTGTCCCATGCAGGCACCGGCGCCGGGCATCGCCCGCGCCGCGAGGGTGCCTGAGGGGGTCGCCGAAAGCGCGGGCAGGCGGGACGGTGGCTTTCCTGGCGTCAAGCGACCCCGGACAGGGCGCCCGCCGCGCGGACGTGCGTCCCCTCGTGCGCCAGGGGGCCCGCGGCGCGCGCCCGCCACCGGCTTGACAGCCCCGCCTTCCAGCCCCAGCATCCCGGTCGCCATGCCCCGGCTGTACTCCCACCGCGACCGCCCCGTGCATCTCGGCCCGCTGCCGGCCGAGCGCCTGCCGCGCGACCCCGACGCGCGGCCCGTGCCGGCCACGCAACCGGCTGACTGGCACCCGGCCGGGCCGGAGTCGGTGGCGGCGGCGCTGGCCGAGTACCTGGGCGTGGCCGTGGCGCTGTTCGACGGGCCGGTGGCGCCGGCCAGCGCGCCGCTGCCGGCGGACCCGGCCTCGCTGCGCGACCACCTCAAGGCCGCTGCCTGCTTCCTGGACGCCACGCTGGCCGGCGTATGCCGCCTGGGCTCGCAGGATCTCGCGGGCAGGGCCGACACGTCGGGCTCTTGCACTGCTGCTCCTGTCGCCGTCGCTGCGAATCCCTGTCCCGATCCCGCGGGCCATGCCAGCCCCACTGCCGCCGCTGCGCCCACCCCGACCGCCCACACCCATGCCCTGGTCTTCGCCGTCGAATTCGGCCGCGACCCGGTCGAGGGCGAGCCCGGCGCGCCGTGGGTGCGCGGCACGCACGCCGCGCGCACCGATCTGCGCTGCGCCGAGGTGGCCGCGGTGCTGGCGGGCTACCTGCGCGCGCTCGGCTGGCCGGCCAAGGCGCACGTGCACGGCCACACCGCGCTGGACCTGCCCGCGCTCGCGCAGCGCGCCGGCGTGGCGCAGGCGGTGGACGGGGTGCTGGCGCTGCCCTTCTCGCGCCGGGGCTTCCGCCTCGGCGTCGTGACGACCACGCTCGCGCTGGCCTGCGACACGCCGATCGCGCCCGGCGCCTGCCTGGACTGGCCCGACGCGGCCGCCTGGCTGGGCGTGGGCGGCACGCGGCCGGGCTTCGAGGATGAGGAGCTCGCGGCGCGCCCGCTGCACCTGGGCCGCCACCCGATGGAGCGCGTGCCGCGCGTGGACGAGCCCACCACGCGCATCGACCGCAGCCGCATCCAGCGCGTGCCCAAGCGCGCCGACCTGTTCACGCGCGCGCTGGCCGGCGACCTGGGCCCGCGCGCGCAGGCCGAGCGCCCGCGCTTCGCCGTCAAGCACCCGCTCGCCGCGGCCATGGTGCCCTTCATCCGCGCGCTGGTGCCGCTGCAGGGCACGCGCGAGCCGCTAGCGCCCACCGGCTCCGGTGGCGCGCTCGCCGACCCGGCGCGCAACGCCGACGCGGTGAAGGCGCTCGCCTACCACCTGGGCGCCGAGCTCGTCGGCCTGTGCGAGGCCGAGCCCTGGATGTGGTACTCCCACGACGAGGTCGAGGGCCGGCCCATCGAGCCCTACCACCGGCACGCCGTCGTGATGCTGATCGACCAGGGCTACGAGACCATGGACGGCGCCTCGGGCGACGACTGGATCTCGGGCGCGCAGTCCATGCGCGCCTACCTGCGCGGCGCGCTGATCGCCGGCGTGATGGGCGCGCACCTGCGGCGCCTGGGCTGGTCGTCGCGCGTGCACTCCAACGCGCACTCCGAGCTGCTGCACCTGCCGGCGGTGCTGATGGCGGGGCTGGGCGAGCTCTCGCGCATCGGCGAGCTCGTGCTCAACCCCTTCATCGGACCGCGCTCGAAGTCGGTGGTGCTGACGACCGCGCTGCCGCTGGCGCACGACCGCCCCATCGACTTCGGCCTGCAGGACGCCTGCGCGCAGTGCCTGAAGTGCGCGCGCGAGTGCCCGTGCAACGCCATCCCCTACGGCCCGAAGATCGAGTTCAACGGCTACGAGATCTGGAAGCCCGACGTCGAGAAGTGCGGCAAGTACCGCCTGACGAACATGAAGGGCTCGGCCTGCGGGCGCTGCATGAAGACCTGCCCCTACGACCGCGAGGACCTGGCCGCCACGCAGCCGCTGCTGTGGCGCGCCATCGCCTCACCCGAGGGGCGGCGCGAGCTGATCGCGCACGACGAGCGCTCGGGCGCCGGCGGGCGCAACCCGGTCAAGCGCTGGTGGCTGGACCTCGAGATCGTCGACGGCGTGGCCGTGGCCCCGCGCGCCGGCACGAACGAGCGCGACCTGGAGCCCGGCCGCGAGCAGCGCCTGGCCCCGGCGCAGAAGATCGCCATCTTCCCGCCCGTGCTGCAACCGGCCGGCGGCACGACGCTGGGCACCGTGGTGCCGCTGGACCGCGCCGCGGGGCTGGCGGCGGCCGAGGGGGCGAGGGGGGCGGGGGCTGGGTGAGGCCTGCGCGGCGGGACGGCCTCGCAGGACTGTCCGGGCAGATTCTTGCGGCGCCATGCCGCATCACCTGCAGCGCAGGGTCACCAGTGCACGCGCACCGGGTATCGGGAGATCGCCTCGTCAGGTGTCAGCACCACGAGGCCGTGCGCGATCGCCTGGCAGACAAGCATGCGGTCGAACGGGTCCTTGTGCAAGACGGGCAGCTTGGGAAGCTGCATGACGGCTTCCTCGTCCAGCGGAAGCGGCTGGATGCCGTGCAGCTCGCGCTGCCGGGTCAGGAAGCGGTCGGCGGGCGCGGGCAATTCGATGCGGCCCAGACCATGCTTGACAAGGATCTCCCAGGTGGACACCGGGCTCAGATAGACCTCGTTCTCCGGCGCGGTGAACGCGGCCCGCGCCGTGGGGGACAGGGCCGGATCGTCACCCAGCACCCACAGGAAGGTGCAGGTGTCGAGCAGCAGCTTCACTTGCCCGGATCCTCGAACCCGGTGACCACATCCTCGGGCAGCGGCTCGAAGAAGGTGGGTGGTACTTGAACGAGCCCGCGCGCCAGCCCGATCGCGCGGGGCTGAGACGACCGCGGCCGCAAGGGGCGGATCTCGGCGACGGGCGCGTTGCGCCGGCACAGGGTTACTGTCTCGCCGGCCTCGACACGGGCCAGGTACTCCGACAAGTGGGTCTTGGCTTGCTGCACGTTCACGGTGATCATGAAGCCATGATAAGCCAGGAACCTGGTCAGGTTGGTGGTCTTCCGACCGCCATCGGGCTGAGACCAAAGACTGGCGATGCGCTGCGCGTCGTCCACAGCGCCGTCAGGCGCATCGCTCGAGGACGTCGGTCTGCGCCTCTTCGAGGAGGCGTACCGGCTTCAACAACCAGGGCACCTGAGCGAGCCGCGCTGATCCGAAGCCGCCATCTCGCATTGCAAAGGGCGGAGGTGGGGCGTTTCGGTGGCCTTTTGCGCACGCTCCGCCGCCGCGCAGGCCCGCCCGCGGGGCCTGATCGGGCGGTCGGCCCTGCGGGCCGACTGCGCTGCGATGCTCGCGTCGGGGTCGCGCCGCCGAACTCGCTACGCTCACCTTCGGTTCGCTGCGCTCGGACAACGGCGGCGAGCATGTTGACGAAGCGCGCTGCACGCGCCGACCCCGACGCTGCGCTTCTCGCCGCCCTCAAAAGGCCCCGCGGGCGGGCCTGCGCGGCGTCTGCGGGGGTGTTGATCGGGGCGAAAGCCCCTCGATCGTTGCGCGCTTGTCGCGCGTTTGTACTGGCCGAGCTGCCTTGGCTTGCCGCCGCGTCCATGGCCGCTGTCGTGTCGTGGAACTGCCCGCAGCCCCGGTGGCGAGATGCGCCGGCCCGGAAGCACCGCGCGCGGGGTCGTGGCGCCTCTCGACCGGCGTGGTCAGCCGGCACCAGCCGATGGGCGCGCGGGAACCTGGTAGCGGAGTTCCGCAAAGCCAGTCCCTATCTGCCTCGCCGAAACGAGCGCCAGCGGCGGACTGGTGAGCCGGCGAGGGAACAGGGGCTTGCCTTTGCCCAGCGTGACTGAACCCACTTGAACGATGAGTTCGTCCAGCAAGCCGGCGTCGTGGAACTGACCTGCGAGATCGCCCCCGCCGACGACCCAGATGTTCTTGCTTCCGGCCGCGGCGCGCATGGCGGAGTGAACGGCCCGAACATCGCCCCGCGCGAAGTGCAGATTGGCGCCTGGAACCACGGGAAGCGTTCTGGATGTGAAGACCCACGTGGGCTGGGTGTAGGGCCAGGCTGAGTCGATGCCGGCCGTGGCCGTCTGCGCGTGACGCAGCATCCACTCGTACGTGGCCGACCCCATGGCCAAGGCGCCGACCTCGGCGATGAAGGCCGGATAGCTCGTGTCGTTGATGTCGCCAAGGGGGAACAACCAGTCGAGTGAGTCGTTCTCGGTCGCGATGAAGCCGTCGAGGCTCGTGGCTGTGTAGTACTGCGTCTTCATGAAATCTGAGCACGGTCGCGCGTGAGTTTGAGCCGGCTCAAGCGCAGTGTCGCCCGGCGGCTCGTGGCGCGCGCTCGCCCTTTGCCAACCCTCCCGCCGTCAACGCCCGTGCCGCAAACCGTCGCTCATGCGGTCACCCCTGAAGGCCGGGTGACTCGGGTGCCTGATCCGGCCGATCGGCGTCGTCCAGCATCTGGTCCGGCGCCCGAAACAGGCTGCCGAAATGCCTGCCGATGCGCGATCGGGGCGGGCGGGGCCGCGCGGCGAACCTGCTCACCAGCGGAGTTGTTCAGCCTCGAGGCCAAGAGCCATGGCCACCTTCTCCAGCGTGGCCTTGCGGGGCTGTTTGACACGCTCCATCTGGGCGTAGGCCGCCTGCGTGATGCCGATGCGGCCCGCAAGCTCGGCCTGCGTCAGGCCGAAGTGCTCTCGCCAGGCCGCCATGGGGGTGACACCCCGCTCGAAGGACAGGTTCACGACTTCGTTCGGCACGGTGCCGAGCGTGAACCCGCCCTTCATTCGGCGGAACTGCTCGTAGGGGACGACCACGAATGCGGGCTTGCCGTCCTGGCCGACGATGACCTGGAACTCAGTACGTGCGTTCATCGCGCTTCCTGACCTCTTCAATGCTCACGATGCGTACAGCACCGTCAAAGTCGAAGAAGACCCGGTAGTTGCCTACGCGCAGGCGATACCCGTACTCATGATTCGTGAGGGCCTTCACGTTCCTGGCCTTCGACAAGTCGACCCATTCGGTACTCACTGCCGCTCGGATGATGATGAGACAAATCCGGGCCCGGACACCAAGCCGCGCCTCACCCCCCCGCCGCCAACCCCATCCGCGCCCCGATCGCCTGCCGCGTGGCCGGCAGTTGCGGCGGCAGGCGATCGGCGAGTTGGGCGAAGAGCGTATCGTGCGAAGCGAGCTCTTCGGCCCAGGCGGTCGGGTCGATGTCGGTGAGCCCGGCGTAGGCTGCGTGGTCGAAGGCCACGCCGTCCCAGCGCAGGTCCTCGAAGCGCGGGCTTGTGCCGAAAGCGTGCTCGCGCCCGCCGGCCTGGCCGTCGATGCGGCGCAGCATCCACTCCAGCACGCGCATGTTCTCGCCGTAGCCTGGCCAGACGAAGCGCCCGTCCGCGCCCTTGCGGAACCAGTTCACGCAGTAGATGCGCGGCAGCGTCGCGCCGACGGCCTGCAGCTTGCCGCCCAGGCGCAGCCAGTGCTGGAAGTGGTCGCCCATGTGGTAGCCCATGAAGGGCAGCATCGCGAATGGGTCGCGTCGCACCACGCCCTGCGCGCCTGCGGCGGCGGCCGTGGTCTCGCTGCCCATCGTGGCGGCCATGTAGACGCCCTCGGTCCAGTCGCGCGCCTCGGTCACCAGCGGCACCGTGGTCGAGCGCCGGCCGCCGAAGATGAAGGCGTCGATGGCCACGCCGGTGGTCGAGTCCCAGGCCTCGTCGAGCACCGGGTTGTTGGTGGCGGCGACCGTGAAGCGCGCGTTCGGGTGCGCCGCCGGCCGCGGCTTGCCGCCCTCGGCGTGGGCACGCGCGATCTCGGGCGTCCACTCGCGGCCCTGCCAGTCGGTCAGGCGCGCCGGCGGCTCGTCCGTCATGCCCTCCCACCAGACGTCGCCGTCGTCGGTGAGCGCCACGTTGGTGAAGATCACATCACGCCGCAGCGAGGCCATGCAGTTCGGGTTGGTCTTCAGGTTCGTGCCCGGGGCGACGCCGAAGTAGCCGGCCTCGGGGTTGATCGCGTGCAGGCGGCCGTCGGCGCCCGGCTTGATCCAGGCGATATCGTCGCCGATGGTCGTGACCTTCCAGCCCTCGAAGCCCGCGGGCGGCACCATCATCGCGAAGTTGGTCTTGCCGCAGGCGCTGGGGAAGGCGGCGGCCACGTGGTACTTGCGGCCCTCGGGCGAGGTCACGCCCAGCACCAGCATGTGCTCGGCCAGCCAGCCCTGGTCGCGCCCCATCGTCGAGGCGATGCGCAGCGCGAAGCACTTCTTGCCCAGCAGCGCATTGCCGCCGTAGCCCGAGCCGTAGCTCCAGATCTCGCGCGTCTCGGGGTAGTGGACGATGTACTTGGTCTTGTTGCAGGGCCAGGCCGCGTCCTGCTGGCCGGGCATCAGCGGCGCGCCCACCGTGTGCACGCAGGGCACGAAGTCGCCGTCGGTGCCCAGCAGGTCGATCACCGCGCGGCCCATGCGCGTCATCGTGCGCATGCTGACCACGACATAGGGGCTGTCGGTCAGCTCCACGCCGATGTGCGAGATGTGCGAGCCCAGCGGCCCCATCGAGAACGGCACCACGTAGAGCGTGCGCCCCTGCATGCAGCCGCGGAACAGCGCGTCGTCGCCGGTCTGCAGGCGCGCGCGCATCTCTGCCGGGGCCACCCAGTGGTTGGTCGGGCCGGCGTCGGCCTGGCGCTCGCTGCAGATGAAGGTGCGGTCCTCGACGCGGGCCACGTCGCCCGGGTCGCTCCAGGCCAGGAAGCTGTTCGGGCGCTTGGCCGGGTTCAGGCGCCGCATCGTGCCGGTGGCGACGAGCTGCTCGCACAGGCGCTCGTACTCGGCGTCGCTGCCGTCGCACCAGACGATGTCGGCGGGTTGGGTCAGCGCCGCGATCTCGGCGACCCAGGCGATCAGGCGGGCGTGCTTCACGTGGGCCGGCGCGTTCACGCGCAGCCCGGGCATGGCAGGATGGTTCATGGATGGGGAGGAGGAGGTGGGAAAGACGATTTCGGGCCAGTTCCCGAAAGCTGCCGTGCAGCCGGGGGGAACTCGCCGGAAGCCGTGTCTCCTTCCTGGGGGAAGGCGATGGTGTTGGGGCCTGGAATCAGGCCTGCAGAGGCCCTTGGAGATGACGTCCGAAGATTGTCGATCGGATGTAATCGCGTCGTAACGATCCAGCGCAAGGAATCTATGCAAGAAACGCATGGGGTCATGAGCCCCGCCGTGTTGCGGGTGCTCCACGTCAACCTCGGCCGGGCACGCACCGTGCGCGTTGGCGGGCGCAACACCACGAGCGCGATCGCCAAGCAGCCGGCGCCGGGCCGTGTGCCAGTGGGCCCGCTCGGGCTGGAGGGTGACGAGCAGGCTGACCTCAGCGTCCACGGCGGCCTGTCCAGGGCCCTCTACGCCTACCCCGCGGCGCACTACCCCTTTTGGCAGACGGTGCGGGCGCAGGCGCGCGTGGCCTTGTGGGACGAAGCCCTGCCTCCGGGCGCGATGGGCGAGAACCTGACCATCGAGGGCCTGGACGAGGCACGCCTGTGGATCGGCGACCGCCTCGTGCTGCCGGACTGCGTGCTCGCGGTGAGCGAGCCGCGCCTGCCCTGCGCCAAGTTCGGTGCGGCACTGGGCTTCTTGCAGGCGGTGAAGCTCATGGCGCAGAGCGGCTACTGCGGAGCTTACCTGGCCGTCGTCGAGCCCGGCACGGTGGGCGCAGGCGATGCCGCACGCCTGCAGGCCGGCCCGCGCGAGGTGAATCTGCGCGAGCTGTTCAAGGCGCGCGTGGGGCTGCTCTGACCCCAGCCGGGTTGGTGCCCCGGGGCGGCGGCGGGCCTGCGGCCGCCCTCACTCTCCAGCCCGCCTCAGGCGCCGCAACTCCCAGCCCCACAGGCGCCGGGTCAGCAGCATCACCGCGATGTAACGCAGCAGCTGCAGCGCGGTCACCACCGGCACCCCGAGCTGCAGCACCTTGGCGGTGATGCTCATCTCGGTCATGCCGCCGGGGCAGGTGCCCAGGATCAGCGTGGCCGCCGACACGCCGCTGGCGGCCGCGAGCAACCCCGCGAAGGCGGCCGAGGCGGCGATCATGCCCAGCGTGCCGGTGGCCACGCTGAGCAGCCAGCGCGGCGCTGCGCGCACGAAGTCGGCCTGGAAGCGTGTGCCCAGCAGAATAGCGATCGAGAGCTGGGCCGCGTTGGCCAGCGCCGGCGGAAAAGCCGACGGCGACCATCCCGCGGCCGCGGCCGCGACCGACACCGCGAGCCCGCCCAGCATCCAGGCATTGGGCACGCCCAGCTTCCAGGCCAGTGCGCCGCCGGCCGCTGTGCACAGCGCCAGCGGCAGCAGGCCCCCCCAGTGCACCTGCGTGGCGCCGGCCACGTAGACGTCGCTGCCGTGGGCACCCGCCCACTGCATCGCAAACGGGATCACCAGCACCACCAGCATGATTCGCAGGGCGTGCGCCGAGGCGACCAGGTCGACGCGGCCACCGCGCTCGTCGGCCAGCAGTGCCATCTCGGAGGCGCCGCCGATGGCCGCGGCGAAGAAGGCGGTCTGGCGCGTGAGCCCGTGGTGGCCGCGGTTGCGGCGCCACAGCCAGTGGTAGTACGCGTAGCCGCTCAGCAGCGCCCAGGCGGCGGCGGCCGCGATCACCGGCAGCAGGGCCGGCATCTCGCGCAGGAATGCGGGCGTGAAGTACATGCCCAGTGCAGTGCCGATGGCCCACAGTCCGGCATTGCGCAGCCGCGGCGAGCCGCGGGTGGGCAGCCCTGCCAGGGTGCAGGCCGCGCTCACCAGCAGCGGCCCGATGAACCAGGGCAGCGGCGTGCCCAGCGCCACGCAGGCCTGAGCCCCCAGCACCGCCGCGGCGATGGTGCCGGCCAGCTGGCCGGCCTCGCGCAGCTTCACGCGGCGGCCGGGTAGTCGGTATAGCCGCGCGCGCCGCTGGCGTAGTACAGGCTGCGGTCGGACTCGGTCCAGGCCAGGCCCTCGCGCAGGCGGCGGCCGAGGTCGGGGTTGCCGATGAAGGGCCGGCCGAAGGCCACGAGGTCGGCGCCGCCCTGGGCCACGGTCTGCAGCGCAAGCGCGCGGTCGTAGCCGTTGTTCACCATCCACGGCCCGCCGAAGACCGCGCGCAGCGCGGCGTAGTCGAAGCCGCCATGTCCCCGGTCGCCGCGGGTCTGGCCCTCGATCACGTGCAGGTAGGCCAGCTTCAGCGGCGCGATGCGCTCGACCGCGCGGCCATAGGTTGCCTGCGCGGTGCTGTCCAGCGGTGCGCCGTTGCCCGGGTTGGCCGGCGACAGGCGCACGCCGGTGCGCCCGGGCCCGGCCTCACGCGCCACCGTGTGCACCACCTCGGCCAGCAGCCGGGTGCGGTTCTCGACCGTGCCGCCCCATTCGTCCGTCCGGTCGTTGATGCTGTCGCGCAGGAACTGGTCGATCAGGTAGCCGTTGGCGGCGTGCACCTCGACGCCGTCGAAGCCGGCGTCCATGGCGCAGCGCGCGGCGTGCGCGTAGTCGGCGACGATGCCCGGGATCTCGTCGGCGCGCAGCGCGCGCGGCGTCGAGCAGGGCACGAGCTCGCCGCGGATCCAGGTCTTGGCGTCGGCCGCGCGCGCCGTGGACGACACCGGCGCGGCGCCGCCGGGCTGCACGTCCACGTGCGAGATGCGCCCCACGTGCCACAGCTGGCAGACGATGCGCCCACCGCGCGCGTGCACGGCGTCGGTGACGAGTCGCCAGCCGGCAACCTGCTCTTGCGTGTGCACGCCCGGGGTGTCGCTGTAGCCCTGGCCCTGCGGGCTGACCTGGGTGGCCTCGCTGATGATCAGGCCCGCCCCGGTGGCAGGGTCGGCGCGCTGCGCGTAGTACTCGGCCATCAGCGCGTTGGGCATGCAGCCGCCGGCGCGGTTGCGCGTCAGCGGCGCCATCACGACGCGGGTGGCGATTTCGATGTCGCCGAGGAGAAAGGGGTCGAAGAGGCTGGGCATCGGTCGGGGGCGAAGGCGGGCGGGGAAGGCTTGGGCTGCGTCGGCGCGGAACCGGCCGGCGGGGCCGGGCCGCCCCGCATTCTGCGCCCCCGCATCGCAGCCGCCCACTCCGCGCCTGCGGCCGCGCGCAACGCGTACAGTCCGACCCCCATGCTCGCCTACCGCCACGCCTTCCATGCCGGCAACCACGGCGACGTGCTCAAGCACCTCGTCCTGCTGGCCGTGCTGCGCCACCTGAACCTCAAGGACAAGGGCTGGCGCTACGTCGACACCCACGCCGGGGCGGGCGGCTACTCGCTGCAGGGCGCCTACGCGCGCAGGAAGGCCGAGCACGCGCAGGGCATCGGTCTCGTGCGGGCGCGCGCCGCCGACGCCCCGCCGCTGGTGGCCGACTACCTCGAGCGCGTGCGCGAGTTCAACGGCGGCGACGCGCTGAAGCAGTACCCCGGCTCGCCGGCCTTCGCGCACGCGCTGCAGCGGCCGCAGGACCAGCTCAGCCTGTTCGAGCTGCACCCCACCGACCACCGCGTGCTCTCGTCCTACCTCGGCAAGGAGGCCGGGTGCGAGGTGCGCATGGTCGACGGCTTCGAGGCCCTGAAATCCCGCCTGCCGCCGCCCACGCGCCGCGGCCTCGTCCTGGTGGACCCGAGCTACGAGCTCGACCGCGACTACGCGCGGGTCGTCTCCGTGCTGCGCGAATCGCTGCAGCGCTTTGCCGACGGCAGCTACCTGGTCTGGTACCCGCAGGTGGGCAAGGTGCAGGCGGCGGAGTTGCCCAAGCGCCTGCGCAACCTCACCAGCGGCCCCTGGCTGCACGCCCGGCTGACGGTGGCCCGCCCGGACGCGCGCGGATTCGGCATGAGCGGCAGCGGCGTCTTCGTCTTCAACCCGCCGCACACCCTGCACGCGCAACTCAAGACCGTGCTGCCCTGGCTGCACGAGGTGCTCAAGCAGTTCGACGGCGGGGGCTGGCAGCTCGACCAGAAGGCGATGTGAGCCCCTGGGCCGCGGCCGGTCACTCCGCGCGGATGCCCGTGCGCTGCACCAGGGCCGACCACATCGCGAACTCGGCGCGCGCGAGCGTGGCGAGCTGTTCCGGCGTGCCGCCGGCCACCTCCATGCCCATGGCCTCGATCGCCTTGCGCGCCTCGGGCGTGCCCAGGATGGCGACGATCTCCCGGTTCAGGCGCTCGACGATGGCGCGAGGGGTGCGCGCCGGCGCGAACACGCCGTACCAGAGCTCGACCGCGAAGGCCGGTTGACCGGCCTCGGCAAAGGTCGGCACCTCCGGCAGGAAGGACGAGCGCACCTTGCCGGTCTGGGCCAGCGCCTTGATCCTGCCGGTGCGCAGCAGCGGCCGGGCCAGGTCGATCGGGACGATGGCCATCGACACCTGGCCCTGCGCGACGTCCATCACCGCGCCCGGCGCGCCCTTGGACGGGATGTGCCGCATGTTCAGGCCGAGCTCGTGCTGGAACTGCGCCGTGTACAGGTGCAGCGTGGAGCCCAGCCCGGCGGAGGAGTAGCTGGCGTTGTCGCCCTGGCTGCGCAGCTGCGCCACCAGCGCGGCCAGCGTGGGCGACGCATCGTTCGGCGGGACGATCAGGACGAGCGCGGATCGCGCCATCTGGGCCACGGCCTCGAAGTCCTTCAACGGGTCGTAGGGCGTCTTGCGCAGCACCGAGTTGATGACGTGCGTGGGCGGCGCCACGAGCAGCGTGTGGCCGTCGGGCGCCGCACCGGCCGCGAGGGTCGTCCCGATCTGGCCGCTGGCCCCGGGCTTGGAATCGACGATCACCGATTGGCCGACGCGGGGCGCCAGGCGCTCGGCCAGCATGCGCGCGAGCAGGTCGGAGCCGGTGCCCGGGCTGTAGGGCATCACGATCCGGATCAGCCGACCCGGGTAGCCTGCCGCCGCGCTGCCGGCGTCGGCCTGTGCCCCGGCCCGCGCCCACGGCAGCGCCAGGCCACCCAGCAGCAGCGCGCGCCTGCCCTTGAACGATGTCAACTCCTGCATCTCTTGCTCCTCAACGTGATGGTGGGGGCGGGCTGGGCGCGGCCCGGTCTTGGGGGCCCTCTCAGAGGCCGCAGGCGCGGCGGAACTGGTCCCGCACGTCGGCGGGCTGGCCGTAGGCAAAGCGGAAGCCCTCGAAGTGCGCGCGCCAGACCGGGTGGCGCAGCAATTCGTCCCGGGGCAGCCCGTCGAGCAGGAACTCGCGCTCTGCGGCCGGCAGCGGGATGCGGTGGTTGCGCGCAGGGTCGCGCACGAGCCCGGAGGGGTCGCGCCCCTCCTCGACGGCGGCCATGTCCGCCAGCAGGCGCTGGCGCAGCATGACGATGCCGCGGTCGCTGTGGCCGAGCGTCTCGTGCGTGCGGTCGGCGATCCGGCCCTGGCCCGCCCAGGCCGCGAAGTCCTGGTTGATCACGTGGCTCGTGATCCAGCGCCCCTGCGCGTCGCGCACCGGGCCGCGCCAGGTCGGGATCCTGTCCTGCTCGTAGGGCTCGGCCTCGCGCGGCACGCGTGTGAAGAACCAGCACACGCTCAGGGTGTTCTCGTCATCGACCGGTACCCGCCACTCGAAGTGCTCGCCGAGGAAGAAGCCGTTGGGCCACAGGCAGACGCGGCCGATGCGCCAGAGGGGATCGCCCTTCGTCGCTGCGCCCCGCAGCCGGCGGTAGATCAGGCCGTGCTCGAACTCCTCGAAGCCCAGCTCCTGGTGGGGCGGCGCATAGGGCCCGGTGCGCCCTTCCAGGCGCATGCTCCAGTTGTTGTGCGTCCACTCGAAATGGACCGGGTCGATCGAGTTCTCCTGGCATTGAAGCCAGTTGCAGGGCACCTCGGAGATGACGACCTGGACGAAGCCGTTGGGCAGCGAGTAGATCTCCCAGTCCGGCAGCAGCGGCGCCGGGTCCGGGCCCAGGTAGGCCCACAGCAGCCCGGCCTTCTCCTGCACCGGGTAGGCCTTGACGCGCACGCGGCTGCGCCGCGCGCCGTCCGGGTCGCCGAGGTCCTCGAAGGGGCGGGTGACGCAGCGGCCGGCGGCGTCGAAGGACCAGCCGTGGTAGCTGCAGCGGATGCCGTGGTCCTCGACGAAGCCGAAGGCGAGGTCGGCGCGCCGGTGCGCGCACGCACGGTCCACCAGGCCGTGCCGGCCGGAGAGGTCGCGGTACAGCACCAGGTCCTCGCCCAGCAGGCGCAGCGGCTTCACCGGCTGCTCGAGCAGCTCGCTCGCGCCGGCCACCGGCATCCAGTAGCGGCGCAGCAGTCGCCCCATGGGCGTCCCGGGGCCGACCCGGGTCAGCCGGTGGTTGGTGTCCTGGTCCATCGGTTGTCGGTCCCGGTGCGGCGAGCGGCGCAGGAGGATCCGGGGCGGCCCGGCGTCCCGTGGAGAGGCATCACGCAGGCGACCATGTGGCAAAGCCCATGCCGCTGCCCGTGCCGGCCTCGGTCCGGTAGCAGGGTTGGTAATCGCAGCGCGCGAGCGGGAGGCCGGCCTCGTGCATGGCCGCGGCCAGCACGAGCCAGCTCTTGATCTCCGCCGAGTTGCCCTGCAGCCACGACTCCGGGAGGGATTGCAGCGTGGCCGCGTCGAAGGGCGCGAGGGCCTGGAGCACGCGGTGGTCGAAGTCCTCGTCGACCACGAAGTGGCTCAGGCCGCCGGAGGCGACGACCACCACGCGCGCCGTCCCCGGAAGCGCCGCGATCGACGCCGCGAGTGCCTGCCCGAGGGCCAGGGCGCGCGGCACGCGGATCTGGTTCGGCACCGCGCCGACGTTGACGAACAGCGGGATGGACGGCGGGGGCCGATCCCGCAGGATGCGGCGGTACACGAAGCCGAAGGCATGCGGCACGCCCTCCCGGCGCCCCTGCCCACGCGGCAGGCGCGCCGAGGTGGCGATGTCGAAGCCGCGCCCGCAGAGCTCGTCTGCGAGCGCGCCCGCGGCATCGGGCAGCCCCGGGTACACCGCGCCGCCCGGGGGGCAGTGCCCGTGCTCGGACTCGGCGATGCCCGGGGGAAGCCGCGCCCGCTGCTCGTCGGGCAGGGGCACGTTCTCGATCTGCGCCGCCGTGCAGACCAGCAGGCCGGGGGTGAAGTCCTCCTGGAAGAGTTCGCGCTGGTCGTTGCCGATGATGACCACGGCATCGGCCGCCATGCCCGCGAAGGCCTCGGCCATCCGGTCGAGCGCGACCTGGCACCGGGCGTAGGCCTGCTGCCGGGACTCCGGGACGATCCGGGCGGCGAAGCCGGGTGCCCGCGCCGCCAGCAGCGAGGCGTAGTCGAGGCGACGACCCTGGAACCAGTGCGAACCGGCGCGGTCGGCGCCGGCGCGCAGGTGCCACAGGTCCGGGGGCACGGACAGCAGCGGTCCGTGGGAACAGGCCAGTCCGCCGACGATGGCTGCCATGGCGCGCTTGCCGTTGCGCAGGCTCAGAGCCGGAACACGCGCATGGCGTTGCCGCTGAAGATGGCGGCCTTCTCGGCGTCGCCGAGCCAGTCGAAGCCGGCGATCATGGGCTGGATGTCGTCCAGCCAGCGCCCGGTCGCCGGGTCGCGCACCGTGCCCACGCCGGGCCGCTCGGCGCCGAAGATGCAGCGCTCGGGGCCGACCGTGCGGATCAGCAGGCGCAGGGCCTCCTCGGAGTACAGCACGGTGTCGAACCACAGGCGCTTCAGCGTCTGCACGAAGGGTTCGGCAGCCCGGCCCGGCCGCAGGCTCGGCGCCTGGAAGCGGCCCACCTGGTAGGGGATGGCGCCGCCGCCGTGCGAGACCACGATCTTCAGGTTCGGGAAGTCCTTGAACACGCGCGATCGGGCCAGGGCCATCACGGCCACGGTCTCCTCGTTGATGAAGTGCACCGAGTAGTTGTGCCGCGGAGAGCGGTAGCCGGCCGAATGCAGGTAGGCCGGCACGTCCAGCTCGCACAGGCGCTCCCACAGCGGATACCAGTACTCCTGGCCGAGGTCGGGCACCTCGTTCGTGGCGAGGCCTTCGCTCGGGTCGGTGTTGAGCAGGCAGCCGACCATCCCGAGTTCCTGGATGCAGCGGTTCAACTCGGGCAGCACGTTGCGCACCGGCTCGCCCCAGACCTGGGGCAGGCCCGCGATGCCGCGGAAGGTCTGAGGCACGAGCCGGCACTGCTGCGCGATCATCGTGTTCGTCTCCTCGGTGAACCAGTGCACCAGCGTGCCGGGGCGCTCGCTGTGCATCATCTGGTAGGGCCGCGGGGAGATGAGCTGCAGGTCGGTGCCGAGCTCGCGCAACTGCTCCAGGTGCGAGCTGGTGCCGAAGACCGGGGCGTTCAGCACGGCCAGCATCTCGTCGTCGCTGACCTGGGGCGAGCCCTTGCCGTGGGCACCGCGGTGCGACAGCAGCCCGGCCTTCCACACGTACAGCGAATCGGGGGCAGTGACGTGCGCATGCGCGTCGATCAGCAGGGGCCGGCCCTCGGGTGCGGTGAGCATGCGGGAGTCTCCTCGGTGAAGGCGGGGTGCCGCAGCCGCGATCCTCCGCTCTGGCCTCGACTGTAGTCGATCAATCTGTCATACATATGATGGAAAACACGGGTGTTGCCACCGTGTCCGCCTCGCGCCCGGCCGCGCGGCCAGGTTCAGCCCGGCACGCCAGGCGGCGCGACCCGGCGCAGCACGCGCGTGCGGATGCGGGCTTCGCGCTCGCGCATCAGGGCGCCCGCGGCCAAGGCGTCGTGGCGCGAGATGGCCGCCACGAGGGCGCGGTTGGAGCGCACGACGCGCCGGATCGTCGCGGCGGTGGTGGTGGCTTCCAGGAGCGGCCCGAGGACGGTCTCGAAGGCGCGGTACTGCGCCACCAGGGCGCGGTTTCCCGTCGTCTCGACGATGCATTCGCGAAAGCGCAGCGACGCGGCGATGAACGACGCCGGCGCGTCCGACGCCTCCTCGGCGGCGGCGGCGGCGGCCTGCAGGCGCGCCACGTCGTCCGGGGTCGCGCGCCGGGCGGCGAGCTCGGCGGACACGACGATCGTCGTGCTCTGTGCCTCCAGCAGCTCGCCCGGCGTCAGGCCGATGAGCTGCAGTTGGACCGACAGCGCGTCCACCAGCCGCTCGGAGTTCCCGGTCGCGACCCAGGCGCCCCCGCGCGAGCCCATGCGCACCTCGACGATCCCCAGGGCGATGAGGGAACGCAGCGCCTCGCGCGCGGCGACGCGGCTGACGCCGAACCCCTGCGCCAGCGTGATCTCGCTGCCCAGGAACTCGCCCGGGGTGAGACGGCCAGAGAACAGCGCGTCGCGGATCTGCCGCACGATGGCCCACGACAGGCTCTCCTGGCGTGGCGGGGCCTCCCAGCGGGAGGAGGTGGCGCGGGTCGGAGCGGGCAATCGGGTCTCCTGGATGCGGACGGGAGCGATTGCAGCACGATCATGGGCACGGGGGGGCCACCGGCCGCGCGGTAGCTGTCGGTGCGCTTGATGAGCCGAAGACCCTCGGCGATACTGGAACGACCTGCGCGTCCACGGGGCGCGCCGGGTCGGCCGCGGCTGGCATGCCCCAGGTTGCGGTGGTCCACCGACAAGATAAAGACAGGAGACATCGCCATGGGCAAGGACTTCTCGCGTTCGCGTCGCCGGCTCGGGCTGGCCCTGGCCGGCGCTCCCTTCGTCGCCGGCGTCGCGCCCGCCTGGGGGCAGGCCGGTGCCTACCCGGACCGGCCGGTACGGATCGTGATCCCGTCGGTGGCGGGCTCCACGAACGACCTCGTGCTGCGCATCCTCGCCGAGCGGCTGTCGCAGCGCTGGGGCCAGCCGGTCGTCGTCGACAACCGCCCCGGCGGCGCAACCCTGATCGGCAGCGACTTCGTCGCGAAGTCGCCACCCGACGGCTACACCCTGCTGGCCAATGTCACCTCCATCGTCCAGAACCCGGCGCTGCGCAGGAGGATGCCCTACGACACGCTGAGGGACTTCGCCCCGGTCGCACAGATCAACCGCCAGCATCTCGCCGTGATCGTCCGCCCCGGCCTGCCGGTGAACAGCGTCACGGAGCTGATCGCGTACGCCAGGGCCAACCCCGGAAAGGTCAGCTTCGGCAGCTGGGGCATCGCCTCCACCGCCCACATGATCTGCGAGAAGATCCAGATCGACGGCGGGGTCTCCATGGTGCACGTGCCCTACAAGGGCGCGCAGGACATCGTCCGCGCCTTGATGAACGGCGAAGCCGACGCTGGCGGCTCCGACATGCTGACGCCGCTGCCCCACATCCGCGCCGGCCGGGTGCGGATCATCGGCGTGAACGGGCCCGCCCGCGCACCCCTGTACCCGAACGTCCAGACCCTGGCCGAGGCCGGTGTCACCGGCTTCGAGGCCTACGGCTGGTTCGGCCTGTTCGCGCCCGCGGGCACCCCTGCCGCGGTGGTGCGCAAGATCTCGCAGGACCTGAATGCGGTCCAGGCCGATCCCGAGCTCGCCCGCCGCTTCATCGACGAGATGCAGGTCTACCCCTCGAACACGACTCCTGAGGAATTCACGGCCATCTTCGAGCGCGACCTGGGCATCTGGGCTGCCGTGATCAAGCGCGCAGGCATCTCGCTGGACTGAGGTGCTGGGCGGAAGCGGTTCCGGGGGCATGAAGGTGGGATTCCCGGGTCGGGAGGGGCCGCTGCCGGACGGGATGCAGGGCGCCGACGAGAAGCCGGCGCAGGGGGCCGGGGAAGGCGTGCGGGCGGTGGAGCGCGCGCTCGACATCCTGGCCGCCTTCCAGCCGGGCGAACAGGACCTGCTCGTGGCCGACCTCATCAAGCGCGTGCGGCTGAGCCGGGCCACGCTGTACCGCCTGCTCCACACGCTGGAGACCCGGGGTTTCGTCACTGCCTCGGGGGAGCCGCAGCGCTTCCGGCTCGGACCGGCCGTCGCCCGGCTGGCCCATGTCTGGAGTTCAGCGCTCGACCTGGGTGAAATCGCGCGCCCCGTGATGCTGGAGGCCTGGACCTTCACCGTCGAGACGGTGGCCCTGTTCGTGCCGCGCGGCGACATGCGCCTTTGCGTCGCCGAGCTGCAGAGCCCGCAACCGCTGAGCTTCCGGCGCGGGGTCGGTTACAGCGAGAAACTCGTGCGCGGCGCCAGCGGCCGCGCGATCCTCGCGTTCACGCCGCTGCAGCCCGGGCAGCTGGGGGACTTCTCCGCCGGGACGAACACCGACCTTGCATGGCTGCGCGAGCAGCTGCGCATCACCCGGGAGCGGGGTTATGCAATGGGGCACAACGAGCTCATCCAGGGCGCCTACGCCGTCGCCGCGCCCTTCTTCGACGGCCGCGGCGCCGTGGCAGGCTCCCTGGGCGTGTTCGGCCCCGATGTCCGCCTGACCGAGGGCCGGATGCACGAGTTCGGCCGCGCGCTTCGCGGCCTGGCGGCGCGACTGAGCGCGAGCCTGGGCGGCACGCCGAACGGGGCGCCATGACCGCTTGATCGAGTCAGGTGTCGTCCATAGAATGGACACACTGCTCGCCTATCGGATAGCCTATGGAAAGCATGATGCAGACGCTGGTGCGCACCGGCCCCGGCACCCCCACCGGCAGGCTGCTGCGCCGGTACTGGATCCCGGTGCTGCTGTCCAGCGAGGTGGCGCAGCCGGACGGCCCCCAGGTCCGCGTGCGCATCCTGGGCGAGCCCCTGCTGGCCTTTCGCGACACCGCCGGCCGCGTGGGCCTCGTCAGCGAGTTCTGCTCCCACCGCGGCGCGTCCCTCTATTTCGGCCGCAACGAGGAACACGGCCTGCGCTGCAGCTACCACGGCCTGAAGTTCGACATCCACGGCCGTTGCATCGACGTCCCGCAGGCGCCTCAGCAGTGCGAGCGGATGTCCATCACCGGCTACCCCTGCATCGAGCGCGCGGGCATCGTCTGGGCCTACATGGGCCCGCAGGACAGTCAGCCCGAGCCCCCAGGCGTCGAATGGGCCAACCTCCCCGACTCGCACGTGTTCGTGTCCAAGCGCCTGCAGGAGTGCAACTACCTTCAGGCCATGGAGGGCGGCATCGACACGAGCCACGTGTCCTACGTGCACCGGTTCGAGGTCGACAACGACCCCTTCCACCAGGGCACCAAGGCCAACGAATACATCAAGAAGGACGGCAACGTCACGTTCGAGATCGAGAAGCACGACGGAGGGCTGACGCTGTTCGGCCGCCGCAAGGGGGAGCCCGACTCGTACTACTGGCGCGTCACGCAGTGGATCTTCCCCTGGTACAACCTGATCCCGCCGTTCGGAGACCACGCGCTCGGCGGGCATGTGTGGGTGCCGATCGACGACCACCATTGCTGGGCGTGGAGCATCAACTTCCGCCCGGACCAGCCGCTGTCCACCGAGGAGCGCCGCGACCTCGAGGAAGGCAAGGGCGTGCACTGCGAGTACGAAGCCGGCACCAACGTGCCTGGCGGCACCTGGCGCCCCAAGGCCAACAAGGACAACGACTACCTCATCGACCGGCAGGCGCAGAGGGAGCGCCGCGCGTACAGCGGCGTCTTCGGTTTCGCGGCCCAGGACGCCTCGCTGCAGGAGAGCATGGGGCCGATCCAGAACCATGCGACGGAGAGGCTGCTGCCCTCGGACCGGGCGATCGTCATGGCCCGGCGCATGCTGTTCGAGGCGACCCAGGCGCTGGAGCGGGGTCAGGAGCCGCCGGCGCTCGCCGCGCAGGCCCAGCAGGTGCGCGCCGCCGGCGTGCTGCTGCCACACGGTTTGAGGCCGCAGGAATGGGCCAGGGAGCACCTGGTCTACGGCGGCAAGCAGCCGGTGTACTCGGTGTGAGCGGCCGTCTGGCGGGCAAGGTGGCCCTCGTCACCGGCGGGGGCGGAGGCATCGGCGCCGCGACGGCGGCGCTGTTCTGTGCCGAGGGCGCCAAGGTCCTGATCGTCGACAAGGACGCGGCGGCGCTGGATCGCACGGCCGCCGGCGTGCGCGCGCAGACGCCCGGCGCGCAACTGCAGGTGCTGGCGGCCGACGTGGCCGCGCCGTCGGCCGCGCCGGATGCGGCGAGGCTCTGCGAGCAGGCCTTCGGGCGCCTGGACGTCCTGGTCAACAACGCCTCGATGCGCAACTACGCCTCCTTCGCCGCGGCAACGCCCGAGGAGTGGCAGGCGGTGCTCGCCGTCAACGTCGTGGGCAATGCGAACTTCTGCCGCGCGGTCCTGCCCATGCTGCGCGCGAGCGGCCGCGGCGCTGTCGTCAACGTCTCCTCGTGCTACGCCGTCAAGGGGCGCGCCGGCATGGCGATCTACGACGCGACCAAGGCTGCCATGATCGCCATGACGCGCTCGCTCGCCTTCGAGGAGGCCGGGCACGGGATCCGCGTCAACGTCGTGTGTCCCGGCTCCACGCTCACGGACTTCCACCTGAACCGCGCGCGCGCGGCTGGCAAGGACATCGACGAACTCCGGACCCAGCGCCAGGACACCTCGCTGCTGCGGCGCTGGGCCGATCCGATGGAGATTGCCTATCCCATCTTGTGGATGGCTTCGGACGAATCGTCCTTCGTCACCGGCACGACCCTGGTGGTCGACGGTGGCCTGCACATCAAGTAGCCCCATGATCGTCCGGACTCCTTCAGACCTCACGCGCTCGGTGCTGGCCGAGGTGGAGCGCACTCCCGATCCCCGGCTGCGGCGCCTCCTCGCCAGTGCCGTGCGTCACCTCCACGCCTTCGTGCTCGAGACCGAGCTCACCGAGGCCGAGTTCCGCCAGATCTGCGGCGCGATCGCACGCGCCGGGCAGTTGACCACGGCCTCTCACAACGAGGTCGTGCTGGGCGCCGGCTCGCTGGGCGTGTCGGCGCTGGTGTGCCTGCTGAACAACGGCCGGGGCGAGCCGACCACCGCGAACCTCATGGGCCCGTTCTGGCGCCAGGGCGCGCCGGAGACGCCCCAGGGCGGATCCATCGTGCGCTCACCGACGCCGGGCGAGCCGGTCTTCGTCACGGTGTGGATCCGCGACGCGGCCGGCGATGCCGTGCCCGATGCGATGGTCGACGTCTGGCAGGCCTCCGGCGAGGGCTACTACGAGAACCAGGACCCGCACCAGGCGGACATGAACCTGCGCGGTCGCTTCCGCACCGGGGCGGACGGTTGCGTGCGTTTCCGCACGGTCAAGCCCTCGGGCTACCCCATCCCGGTCAACGGCCCCGTGGGCGCGCTGATCCGCGCGCAGGGGCGGCACAACCTGCGGCCCGCGCACATCCACTTCCTGGTCCACAAGCCGGGCTACAAGACGCAGTTCTCCCAGCTGTACTCCCGCGACGACCCCCACCTGGAGACCGATGTCCAGTTCGGCGTCACCCAGGCCCTGATCGGTGACTACGTCCTGCACGAGGACGAGCATCCGCCCGCCGGTGATGCCGGCGGTCGCTGGTACACGCTGGAACACACGCTGGTCATCGGTCCCGGGGACGCCGCCCTGCCCATGCCGCCGATCGCGGGCAAGGCCGAAGGCGACCGTCCCCCCCTGGTGGTGCTGGAGCGGACAAGGCAGGAGGGCGACGCAAGATGATCAGCTCGGACGAACGACAGCGCGCCGCGCTGGCCCTGCACGAGGCCGGCCGCGACGGCAAGCCCATCCCCCAGGTCAGCAGGACCTGGCCGGCGATGGAGATCGAGGATTCCTATGCTGTGCAGCAGATGTGGGCCGAGCTGCGGGTGAAGGCCGGCGCGCGCGTGATCGGCCACAAGATCGGCCTGACCTCGCGCGCCATGCAGCAGGCCTCGAAGATGACCGAGCCGGACTACGGCGTGCTGCTCGACGACATGGTCCATGCCGACGGTGCCCGGATCCCCGCCGCGCGCTTCATCGCCCCGCGCCTGGAGGTGGAGCTGGCCTTCGTGCTCGGCAAGCGCCTGGGCGGCCAGGGGGTGTCGGTGTTCGACGTGCTCGACGCGACGGCCTATGTCACGCCGGCGCTGGAGATCATCGACTACCGGACCGAGGTGCCGCGCGCCATCGTCGACACGATCGCCGACAACGCCGCCGCGGCGGGGATCGTCACCGGGGGCCGTGTCGTGCGGCCCATGGACGTGGACCTGCGCTGGTGCGCGGCCACCCTGTCGAAGAACGGGGTGATCGAGGAGTCGGGGGTGTCCGCTGCGGTCATGGGCCACCCCGCGATGGGGATCGTCTGGCTGGCGAACCGGCTGGCCCGGCACGACATCATGCTCGAGCCGGGCCACATTCTGCTGGCCGGATCGTTCACGCGCCCGGTGAACATCGCGGCGGGGGACGTCATCCACGCCGATTTCGGCCCGCTCGGTGCCATCGGCGTCTCCTTCTGCTGACCGCCCCGTCGAGCCCGGCACCGTGCCCGGCGCGGACACCCCTCGTGCGCCGGGTTTCCGGGTTGTGCGCGGAGATTGACACAGGCCGCTCCGACCGAATAGAGTCGAGACGGTTGTCCACCTAACGGACCGAGGCGCCCGATCGCGGCGCACTTGCACCCAGGAGACATCATGCGTAAGCGGGCGTTCATCGGCGGCGCGGCCATGGCCATGGCGACGTCGCTCGTCACCCTGGCCCCTCGGCGGGCGCGTGCGCAGGACTGGCCGGCCAAGCCGATCCGAATCCTCGTGAGCTTCGCGCCTGGCGGGCTCACCGACACCATCGCGCGCGCCCTGCTGCCCGCGCTGCAGGAAGGCTTCGGGCAAGCGGTGGTGATCGAGAACCGTCCCGGTGCCGGCGGCACCGTGGCGGAGGCTGCGCTGGCGCGGTCCCCGGCCGACGGGTACACGGTCCTGCTGAGCGCGGACAGCGTCCCCGCCAACCCGCACCTCGTCCCGCGTCTGCCCTACGACACGTTCAAGGACCTCACGCCGGTCAGCATGCTCGCGCGCATCCCGCTCGTGATGCTCGTCAGCAACAACGTGCCCGCGACGAGCGTCAAGGACTTCGTCGCCCTGGCCAGGTCGGGTGTCAAGGCCAGCTACGGCAGCCCCGGCGTCGGCACCAGCAACCACCTCTACTTCGAGGTGTTCAAGGACATCACGGGCATCGACCTGCCGCATGTCGCCTACAAGGGCGGCGGGCCGGCGATGACCGACCTCATGGGCGGCCACATCCAGGCGATGCTCATCTCCAGCACCCTGGCCGTGCCGCAGGCGGTGGCGGGCAAGGTCAGGGCCCTGGCGGTGACGAGCGAGAGGCGGCTGGCGCAGCTGCCCAACGTCCCGACCTTCGCCGAGGCCGGGTTCCCGGACTTCAACCCCCAGCAGTGGACCGGACTGTTCGTGCGTGCGGGCACGCCGCCGTCGATCGTGGCCGGCATCCACAAGGAGTTCGCGCGCGCCCTGCGGTCCGCGGAAGTCCGGGCCCGGCTCGGCGAGTTGAACGCGGAACCCGTCGCCAGCTCGGCGGCGGAGTTCGAGGCCTTCCTGCGCCGCGAAACGCAGACCCTCGGCCAGTTGATCAAGGCCCGGGGAATCACCGCGCAGTAGGCCGTCCCGGCGCGCCGCGGCGGGCGGCGTCGCCCGCGGCGCTTCCGCCGCCGCAGAATCCGGTCCATGACAGACCGTTACGCCGTCATCGGCAACCCCATCGGGCACTCGAAGTCGCCCTTCATCCACCAGAGCTTCGCTCGCGCGAACGGGCAGGACATGGAGTACACCGCGCTGCTGGCGCCGGTGGACGGCTTCGCTGCGGCGGTGGATGCCTTCCGCGCCGCCGGCGGCCGCGGCCTGAACGTGACCGTGCCCTTCAAGCTCGATGCCTGCGCCTACGCCACGGTGCGCTCGCCGAGCGCCGAGCTGGCCGGCGCGGCCAACGCGATGCGCTTCGACGGCGGGCGCGTGGAGGTCGAGAACTTCGACGGCATCGGGCTGGTGCGCGACGTGGTGCAGAACCTGGGCGTGCCCATGCGCGGCCGGCGCGTGCTGCTGCTGGGCGCGGGCGGGGCCACGCGCGGGGTGCTGCTGCCCTTCCTCGGGCAGGGCGTGGCCGAGGTCGTGATCGCCAATCGCGACCTGGACAAGGCCCAGGCCGTGGCGCGCCTGGGCTCCGCGCACGGGCCGGTGCGGGCCTGCAGCTATGCGGCGCTCGACGGCCAGGCCTTCGACCTCGTCTTCAACGGCACCTCGGCCAGCCTCGCGGGCGAACTGCCGCCGGTGCCGGCAGGCGTGTTCGCCCCCGGGGCGCTGGCCTACGAGATGGTCTACGGCAAGGGGCTGACGCCCTTCCTGCGCCTGGCCGCCGGCGCCGGCGTGCAGCACCTGGCCGACGGCGTGGGCATGCTCGCCGAGCAGGCCGCCGAGGCCTTTGCCTGGTGGCGCGGCGTGCGGCCCGACACGAAGGCGGTGATCCAGGCGCTGACGGTGCCGCTGAGCTGACGCTGCCCCAGGATCCGGCGGTTCACCGCTTGCCTTCGCGAGTCAGCGCGGCTCATTCCAGCACCATCACCCGCCCGAAAGGCGCGATCGCGTCGCGGTGGGTCTCGGGCACGGCCCACAGCACCGGGCAGGCGGGGCGGTGGCGGGCCGGGCCGTCGAGGTCGGTGAGGACGACGACGAGGTCGGGGCGGTGGCGCGCGGCCTCGGCCAGCAGGGGCGTGAAGTCGGTGTCGCCGCCGCCGTCGAAGGCGAGCGCCGCCAGGTCGTCCGGGCCGAAGCGGCCGGGCTCGAGCTGGGCCACGTGGCGCACCGCGCAGTCGCCCACGATCACCGTCATCGCCGCCTGGAGCCGGCGCGACAGCGCGCCGAGCTCGCGCGCGAAGCGCTGCAGCAGCGCGTCGTCGACCGAGCCCGAGACGTCCACCACCAGCGCCAGGCGCGGCACCGCGCGCGAAGGCGTGGTGCCGGGCTCCCAGGGCAGGCGCTGCCCGCCCGGGCCGCGGCCGCGGTTGGCGAGCCAGGAGCGCGTGGGCCGCGACCAGCTCGGCCCGGGCGCGTGCGACAGCGCGCGCGCCGCCTGCCGGCGCAGCACCTGCTCCCAGGGCGTGCGGCTGCGCGGCACGTCGGCCAGCAGCGCGCGCAGCATCGAGTGCGCGCCGTCGCCGGTGTGGCCGCGCAGCAGGCGCTCGCGCCAGGCGCGCGCATCCTCGGCCTCGTTCTCGGGGCGCCCGGCGTCGGCGGGCGGGGGCAGCAGGTCCGGCTGCTGGTGGCGGCCGAGCGCGCGCAGGCGCACGGCGCGCGGGCCGTCCTCGCGCGGGGCGGGGGCGTCGGGGCCGGCCGCGAGCGCGTCGGCGTTCGCGTCGCGCCGCGTGTTGTCCGCGGCCCCGCGCGCGCCTGCGCTGGCTGTTTGCGCGGCCGGCGCGGCGCCGCCACCCTGGGTCCGGTGGCCAGGGTCGCCGCCATCGCCCCTGCCGTCGCCGCGCTCGCCTCCGCGTTCCCCGCGCCCCGCGCTGCCACCTGTGGCGGCGCTGCGCCGCCCGAGCGGCCAGCGCAGCAGGGGCCGGCGCGCCTCCTCCCCGGCCGTGCGCCGGTCGTCGACGGCGTGGTAGAGCCGCTCGACGTCCCATTCCAGCAGGGCCTGCTCGGCCGGCGTCTCGACGTTGAGCACCTGGGAGAGCACCTGCTCGAGCGTCACCGACCCGGCCGGCAGGCGCAGCCAGCGCAGGTGCGCGAGCGCGCTGTTGACAATGGCGTCGGCGCACAGGTTGAAGAGCACGGCGTCGACCTCCCCCAGGCGCTGCCGCAGGGCCTGCGCCCGCGGCACGTGGCGCAGCGCGACGTGCAGCACCGCGTGCGCGACGCAGGCCGTCTGCTCCTCCAGCGGCAGCGCGTCGAAGGCGGGGGCGTACCAGAGCGTGCGGCCGTCGGTCTGCACCGGGGCCGCGGGATCGGCCGGGCTGGCGCCGTCGGTGGCGGGCAGGTCGGCATGGCCGACCCACAGCGCGAGCCCTCCGCTGGAGGGCGCGAACTCCACCATGCGCTGCACTGCGCGCACCCCGCGGTGGCGGTGCTGGGCGGCGCCGGCCCAGGCGGCGTCGCCGGCGGCCGGGGCTGCGGCCGGTGGCGCCGTCATCGGGCCCGTCGCGGCCGGCGCGCGCCCATCACCGCCCCCGCTGCTCCAGGTAACGCCGGTAGTCGGGGCTGTCGAACATCACCGCCTCCATCCCCTGCTCGAGCGCCTTCTGCGCCAGCAGCTCGACGGCCAGGGTCTGCGTCTCGCGCAGAGGCAGGGGCTGCGAAGCACGGATGTCGCCCCATTGCCCGACGACCTGCAGCGCGCGCGCCAGGCGGTCGGCGTCGGTCGCGGCCGCCAGCAGGCCGTAGACGAGCGCGTACAGGCCGTCCAGGCTGCGCGGCAGCAGGGCGGCGGTCTCGGGCCCGGGGCGGGCGGCCAGCAGCGCGACGACGTCGGCGCCGGCCTGCAGCTCGCGCAGCACTCCGAAGAACTCGGCCGCGTTGGCCGCGCCGATGCGGCCCTGGACGAAGACGCGGCGCGCGGCCTCTGTCAGCGACGCCTGCAGCACGCGCGAGACGTCCTCCCAGCCGCGCGGGCTGGCGCCCACCAGGTGGTCGGCGGCGAGCTGCGCCGCCGTGTCGTCGAGCTTGTCGGGCCGCACCTTCAGGTAGGCCATGACCTCGGGCGCGAAGCCGTGCGCCAGCGCGTGCGCGAGGAAGGCGTCGATCGTGGCCTGGACGTGGAAGTGGAACATGCGGTCGGCCAGCGCCGTGCCCATGTCGTGGCTCACCGCGCCGTGGAAACTGGCGTTGCCCGCGGCCACGACCATCCAGCCCGGCGGCAGCTCGTAGCGGCCGGCGCGGCGGTCGAGGATGAGGGAGTAGGCCGAGATCTGCAGCCGCTGGTCGGCCGCGGTGAGCTCGTCCAGGAAGAGGATGCCCGCGGGCTGCTCGGGCCCGGGCAGGAACTCCGGCGGGAACCACACCGTGCGCTGCTGGCGCTCGTCGGCGTAGATGGCGCCGCGCAGGTCCACCGGCTCGATCGTCGTCAGCCGCAGGTCGATCAGCGGCACGCCGTGCTGCTGCGCGACCTGGCGCACGACCGAGGACTTGCCGACCCCGCGCGTGCCCCAGAGCATCGTCGCCCGACGACGCAGCGCCGGGTTGGCGAACTGCTCGGCCAGCGCGGCCTTGGCGGCAGCCACCGAGACTGGCGGGACGTTCATCGGGTGGGTGTGCATGGGCGTTGTGATCGAGGCGGCGCAGGCCGTGATGATGCCTCGGTCGCTGCGCGCGCGGCGACGGCATCGCTGACCCGGGAAATCCGCGCCTGCAGCCCCGTACGCAGCCCCGACCCAGGAACCCCGCCCGAGGCGCCTGGAATTCGGCCCCTCTCCTCTCGCGGGACAGCGGTGGGGGATGCGAGCAAGGCCCCGGCACCTGACAAGCCGGTTCCAGGGCGCCGCTGGGTTGCGCCCCAGGCGCTGCGTGCGTCCCCACCCGGTGCCTGCGTGTGGCGCGCAAGCATGCCTCGATGGCTGGGTGTGGCGTGTGGACATGGGGGTGCCTCATGGCGGTTCGCATCCGCCCCAGCGAAATAATCCACGTCGTACCCGACCTGCGTGGCACAGTCTCCTGGGCCGTGGGTCCGACCACACGATTCGAATCCCAAGGGGTCTCCATGGAGCAGCGTCGCCTGGATGCCGAAGCGGCGCCTCATCCGTGGCGAGCCGCAGGCGTCTGCCTGTGCCTGATGGCATGGGTTCCCGAACTGCTGGCTCACGCCGTGACTGCTGGCGACAAAGGCTACATCCAGGAGATCTCGGGGGTGCACCTGATGCCCTTCGCCTACCTGGGGGCGAAGCACATGATGACCGGCTACGACCACCTGCTGTTCCTGTTCGGCGTGATCTTCTTCCTGTACAGGCTCTCGCACGTTGCGATCTACGTGAGCCTCTTCGCCCTCGGCCACTCGACGACGATGCTGCTGGGGGTCTACTTCGACGTCGGCATCGACAGCTACCTGATCGACGCCGTCATCGGCTTCTCGGTGGTCTACAAGGCGCTCGACAACCTGGGAGCGTTCCAGCGCTGGTTCGGCCGTCAGCCCGACACCCGGGCCGCCACCCTGGTCTTCGGGCTGATCCACGGTTTCGGCCTGGCCACCAAGATCCAGGAGTACGAGATCTCGACCCAGGGCCTGGTGCCCAACCTGCTGGCTTTCAACGTCGGCGTGGAGATCGGACAGCTGCTGGCCCTGGCGGTCATCCTCATCGGCATGAGCTGCTGGAGGCGCACGGCGGGTTTTTTCCGTCACGCCTACAGCGCCAACGTGGTCATGATGATGGCCGGATTCGTCCTCGTGGGCCTGCAGCTGACCGGCTACTTCGTGTCCCGATGACCGCTGAGTGACCAGGCGTGTACAACTCCGACCTGCCCCACCGCGCCGAACTGCCCTCGACGGCCCAGCTCGTGCGCTCCACGGCCCTCGCTGCCGCTTCCGCCGTCGTCCTGCTGCTCACGGTGGTCCTGCCCGCGGAGTACGGCGTGGACCCGACCGGCATCGGGCGCCTGCTCGGCCTGACCGAGATGGGCGAGATCAAGACCCGGCTGGCACGGGAGGCTGCCGAGGACGCGGCCGCGGCGCGCGGCGCCAAGGCAGCTGCTGCTCCGACCGCTGCCGGGCAGGCCTCGGTACCCCCGCCCGACCGGCGAGCGACCCACCGGCCCCTTCCCGGGCCGGGGCCGCATGGCGTGACGAGATGAGCTTCACGCTCGCCCCTGGGCAGGGTACCGAGATCAAGCTGCGCATGAACGAAGGTGACAAAGCCGTCTTTGCCTGGACCGTGCAAGGCGGCGTCGTCAACTACGACACCCATGGCGATGCCCCGGGCCGCTCCATCACCTACGTCAAGGGGCGCGCAGTGGCGGCCGACGAGGGGGCGCTGGTGGCCGCGTTCAGCGGCAACCACGGCTGGTTCTGGCGCAACCGTGGCCAGGCCGATGTGACCGTATTGCTGCGTACTGGCGGGACTTACCAGGACATCAAGCGGGTGAAGTGAGGCGCCCGTGGGCTGTTGCCGGGCCGCCTCAGGTCTTGTTGCGCCCCCCGGCGGGCGCTCTCAGCCGAAGAGCTCTCCCCGCGCCGCCTGCGTGATAGCCGCCACACCCGGGTGCGTGATGCGCCGCTCGCCGGAGATGGCGTAGAACTGCTCGACCAGCTCGTTGCTGCGGCCGACGACCTGAACGCCGTACTGCGCGCAAGTCTCCTCCTCGACCACGCTGGGCGAGACGAAGACGCCGCGGCCCTTGCGGCCGAAGGCCTTCATCAGCGCGCCGTCGTCGAACTCGCCGACGATCTGCGGTTGCAGGGTGTGCAGCGTGAGCCAGGCGTCGAACTGCGCCCGCACCGTCGACGTGGGCCCGGGGATCAGCATCGGAGCCCCGTTCAGACAGGCGGGGAAGGGGCCTTGCAGGTGGCGGGCCAGATCCGGCGCGCAGAAGAAGCTCATGGCCGAGCTGCCCAGCACGTGGTTGTAGGCTTTCACCGCCAGGCGCCGGGGCAGCGGCTCGTCGGCGATGACCAGGTCCATGCGGTGCAGCGCGAGCTGGGCCAGCAGGTCGTCGAAGCGGCCCTCGGTGCAGATCAGCCGCACCGGTTGCGGCAGCGCGAGCGCTGGCTCGAGCAGCCGGTAGGCCACGGACTTGGCCACGGCGTCCTCGATGCCGACCCGGAACTCCAGCACCTCGCGGCCGCCGCTGCGCCGCTCGCGCATCGCGGCCTCGAGCTCACTGCCCAGGCCGAATATCTCGTCGGCGTAGCCCAGCGCGACCCGCCCGTCGTCGGTGAGCTCCAGCTTGCGTCCGCTCTTGCGGAAGAGGCGGCGGCCGAGCCGGTCCTCCAGCAGCTTGATCTGGCCCGACAGCGTCTGCGGCGTGGTGTGCAGTTGCTCCCCGGCGCGCACCACGCCGCCGGCCTTGGCCGCCACCCAGAAGTAGTGCAGGTGCTTGAAGTTGATGCTCATGATGCGGTTTTCTCGAAATGAAAATGTTTGATTATCGAATTTACGCGAATTGATCAAGCCCGTAGAGTCCTGCCGTCCTGTTCCCGTTCCGTGAAGGAGAGAACCATGCGCATGAGCACCAAGGGCCGGCTGGCGGTGAATGCATTGATCGACCTCGCGCTGCACGCGCCGGCCGGTCCGGTCACGCTGGCGTCGATCAGCCAGCGCCGCCAGATCTCGCTGTCCTACCTGGAGCAGCTCTTCGGCCGCCTGCGCCGCGAGGGTCTGGTCGAGAGCACGCGCGGCCCTGGGGGGGGATACCTGCTGGGGCGCAAGGCGTCCGAGATCACGGTGGCGCAGATCGTCTCGGCGGTCGACGAGCCGATGGACGACGCAGCCCAGGGCGAGCGCGCCCCGGTCCTGTCGCTGGACCTGTGGCAGCGCCTGCACGCCGCGATGCTGCAGCACATGGAGACGATCTCGCTCGCCAGCCTGGTGCAGGAGCAGATCGACAAGGGCGTGGTGGTCGAGACGCGGCCGATGCGCCTGGCGATCTCGTCGACCCCGGTCGTCAAGCCGGTGCGTACGCGGGCGCCCAACTCGGTGTTCGCCCTGGCCGGTGCGATGGCGGGTTGAGCGGCCGGCGCCAGCGCCGCGTGCGGCGGCGGGGCGTCCCTAGAATCCGTCGCGAATGTCGGGGCCCCAAGGGCGCGGCATGCCGCCCGCCCGGCCCCTCGTCCTCGCAGGAGATCCCAGATGAACGCACCGCACGACTTCTCGCCTCGCGTCGACCCACGGCCCGTGCCCGCGGCGATGCTGCAGGCGCTGCGCGAGCGCTTCGGCGAGCGCTGCTCGACGGCGCGGGCCGTGCGCGAGCAGCACGGGCGCGACGAGTCACCCTTCCCGATCACGCCGCCCGAGGTCGTCGTCTTCTGCGAGAGTACCGAGGACGTGGCCGCGGTGGTGGCGCTGGCGCACGAGCACGCGGTGCCGGTCATCCCCTACGGCACCGGCTCCTCGCTCGAGGGCCACCTGCTCGCGGTGCAGGGCGGCGTGAGCGTGGACGTCAGCCGCATGACGCAGATCGTGCGCCTGAATCCCGAGGACCTGACGGTCACGGTGCAGGCCGGAGTCACGCGCGAGCAGCTCAACCGCGAGATTCGCGACACCGGGCTGTTCTTCCCCATCGACCCGGGCGCCAATGCCAGCCTGGGCGGCATGGCCGCCACGCGCGCCAGCGGCACGAACGCGGTGCGCTACGGCACGATGCGCGAGAACGTCCTGGGCTTGACGGTGGTCACCGCCAGCGGCGAGGTGGTGCGCACCGGCACGCGCGCCAAGAAGAGCAGCGCCGGCTACGACCTGACGCGCCTGTTCGTCGGCAGCGAGGGCACCTTGGGCGTGATCACCGAGGTCACGCTCAAGCTCTACCCGCTGCCCGAGGCAGTGAGCGCGGCGATCTGCCACTTTCCGAGCGTGCAGGCGGCGGTGGCGGCGACGATCCAGGTCATCCAGATGGGCGTGCCGATCGCGCGCTGCGAGCTGCTGGACGCCAACGCCGTGCGCGCGGTCAATGCGCAGAGCAAGCTTGGCCTGCGCGAGGCGCCGATGCTGCTGATGGAGTTCCACGGCAGCGAGGCCGGCGTGAAGGAACAGGCGCAGACGGTGGAGATGCTCGCCGGCGAGCACGGCGGCGAAGGCTTCGAGTGGGCCAGCAGCCCCGAGGAGCGCACGCGCCTGTGGACGGCGCGCCACAAGGCCTACTTCGCCGGCATGGCCACCAACCCGGGCTGCCGCACCGTGACCACCGACACCTGCGTGCCGATCTCGCGCCTGGCCGAGATCATCGACATCTCGGTGCAGGAGGCGGCGGCCTCGGGCCTGCCGCACTACATCGTCGGCCACGTCGGCGACGGCAACTTCCACCTCGCCTACCTGGTCAAGGAGGGCGACGACGCCGAGCGCGCCACCGCCGAGCGCCTGAGCATGCAGATGGTGCAGCGCGCGATCGCGCTGGAGGGCACCTGCACCGGCGAGCACGGCATCGGCCTGCACAAGATGGGCTTCCTGCTCGACGAGGCCGGCGCCGGTGCGGTCGAGCTGATGCGCCAGGTCAAGCGCGCGCTCGACCCGCGCAACATCATGAACCCGGGGAAGATCTTCGAGCTCTGAGAGCCTGAGAGTCTTTCCCCCATGCCCGCCTTGTGCGCCAAGGCACCCCGTCTCGTCGTTGCAAATCCTCGCCATAGCCCGAGCTATGGCTGTGGTTTGCGCCTGGATCCGGGGCGTCTTGGCGCACCTTTCGGGCACGGCGGAAAAACTCTCAGGCTCTGAGCCTGCGGGGCCGCGCGGCCCCAAAGCCTGCCGTCAGCCGGCAGGGGGTGGTGCGGGAGATGCCGGCTCGGGCACCAGCAGCGTGCCGTGGCGCAGGCCGCGCAGCGTGCCGAGCACCAGGCCGGCGATGACGAGTGAGGCCAGCGCCAGTGCCGCCGGGCCCAGCACCGCGAGCAGGCCGCCGGGTTCGGCCAGGCGCAGCGTCAGCGCCGCGAAGGCCGCGAGCGGGAAGGACATGCCCCAGTGCGCCAGCGCGAAGGGCTGTGCCGCGATCAGGCGCGCCTGCGTGAGCGCCCACAGCAGGCAGAACAGCGCCACGCCCCACATCGCCCAGCCCACGAGCACCGGCGCGCCGAGTTGCAGCGCCGACAGCCCGACGACGGCCGGCGGGGCGACGAGGATGAAGACCGTGGGCCGCAGCCGCTCCGGCCACAGGCCAGCTACGCCGACGCGCACCAGCAGCAGCACCAGCGCGACGGGCCAGAACACCAGCCCGATGCCGAACTGCGCCGCGGCCCACTCCGCGTGCCCGAGCGGCACGCCGGCCAAGGGCGCGATGACGTTGCCCACCACGGGGATGAACAACGCCGGCGTGATACCCACCCACTGCAGGCCGCCGACCTGGTTGCCGCGCCACCAGCGCGCCAGCACCCAGACGATGACGTAGAGCTGCGCCAGGCAGGCCGCCCACCACAGCGCGCGCAGCGGCGCGCTGACGCCGAGCGTGGCCACGCCCACCGTGGCCACCAGCATCGCGCCGATCGGCAGCGCGGCGATGAAGGTGTGGCGCACCGGGTGACGCCGGTCCTCGGCCCAGGCCTCGGCGTGGGCGAGACCGCGCCAGGCGGTCAGCACCAGCAGCAATGCGAAGACGAGCGCTGCCAGCGCGCCGATGGCCACGGCCGCGCCCGCCGCGGCCTCGCCCATCAGCGGCACCGCACGGTGCCAGGCCAGCGATAGGCCGGCCAGGCCCATGACGACGGCGTACCAGCCGGGGTAGAGGTATTTCAGCAGGGGGGCTTGGGAAGTCATGTCCGGGGCTGCAGCGTGCCGACCTGCCCTGGATTGTCGTTGGCCCCGCGCTGCCCAGGCCCGTGGCGCAGCGCAGCCGCTCAGGGCAGCTGCAGCGCCGGGCGGCCCGGTTCAGTGCTCAGAACGGGATGTCGTCGTCCATGTCGTCGAAGCCGGTCGCGGCCTTGGCCGGGGCCGGCTTGGCCGCGGGCGCCGGGGCGCTGCGGGGGGCGGGGGCGCTGCGCATCGGCGCCCCGCCGCCGCCGGCGTCGTCGCCATAGCCACCACCACCGCCTTCACGGCCACCGAGGAGCTGCATCTCGGTGGCGACGATGTCCACCGTGTTGCGCTCGATGCCGTCCTTGTCGGTGTACTTGCCGTACTTCAGCCGGCCCTCGACGTAGACCGGGCGGCCTTTCTTGAGGTACTCGCCGGCGATCTCGGCCAGGCGGTCGTAGAAGGTCACGCGGTGCCACTGCGTGTCCTCGATCGTTTCGCCGGAGTTCTTGTCCTTGCGCCGGCTCGAGGTGGCCACCGAGATGTTGCAGATGGCCGCGCCGCTGGGCGCATAGCGCACTTCGGGGTCGCGACCGCAGTTGCCGACGAGGATGACTTTGTTGACCGAGGCCATGGGATGCTCCTGAAACGTGGTGTGGGGGGATGAGGTGGGGTGCTTGCGGAGTCCCCGGCATTGCGCCGAAGAGGTCCCGGGCCCCGGGGCGCCGGCCCGCCGGGCGGGTGGCACGGGTCGGGGCCCGTGCAGGCATGATACCGGCGCGTCCGGGCGGCGCTTCCCCCATTCGGGTTGGCTCCTTCGGGGCGGCGTTCGCCGGTGCGGCGAGCGTCGGCCGCTCGCTTACCATCCCCGCCCATGACGGAACCGACGCAGGCCCGGGAGGGTGGGACGGGGGCTGCGCTGCGCGTGCTGCGCGACGTCTTCGGCTACCCCGCCTTCCGCGGCCTGCAGGGCGAGGTGGTCGAGCACGTGGCCGGTGGCGGCGACGCGCTCGTGCTGATGCCCACCGGCGGCGGCAAGAGCCTGTGCTACCAGGTGCCGGCCATCGTGCGTCACCGCGCCGGCCAGGGCGTGAGCGTGGTCGTCAGCCCGCTGATCGCGCTGATGCACGACCAGGTCGGCGCGCTCGAGGAAGCCGGCGTGCACGCGGCCTTCCTCAACAGCACGCTCGACGGCGACGAGGCGCGCCAGATCGAGCGTGAGCTGCTGTCCGGCCGGCTCGTGCTGCTGTACGCCGCGCCCGAGCGCATCCTCACGCCGCGTTTCCTGGCGATGCTGGATTCGCTGCACGAGCGCGGCCTCCTGGCCCTGTTCGCGATTGACGAGGCGCACTGCGTCAGCCAGTGGGGCCACGACTTCCGCGTCGAGTACCTGGGTCTGTCGGCCCTGTACGAGCGCTACCCGGGCGTGCCGCGGGTGGCGCTGACGGCCACTGCCGACGCCCACACCCGGCGCGACATCGTCGAGCGCCTGGCGCTGGCCGACGCGCGCTGCTTCGTCTCGAGCTTCGACCGCCCCAACATCCGTTACACCATCGCCGAGAAGGACAACGCGCGCGCGCAGCTGCTGCGTTTCCTGCGCGACGAGCACGAGGGCGACGCCGGCATCGTCTACTGCCAGAGCCGGCGCAAGGTGGAGGAGACGGCGCAGTGGCTGGACGACGAGGGCATCCCGGCCCTGCCTTACCACGCCGGGCTCGAGGCCGACATGCGGCGCCGTCACCAGGACCGTTTCCTGCGCGAGGACGGCCTGGTGATCGTGGCCACCATCGCCTTCGGCATGGGCATCGACAAGCCCGACGTGCGCTTCGTCGCCCACCTGGACCTGCCCAAGAACATCGAGGCCTACTACCAGGAGACCGGCCGTGCCGGGCGCGACGGCGCCCCGGCCGTTGCCTGGATGGCCTATGGCCTGGCCGACGTCGTCAACCAGCGCCGCATGATCGACGAGGGCGAGGCCGGCGAGGACTTCAAGCGCCTGCAGCGCGCCAAGCTCGAGGCGCTGCTGGCGCTGGCCGAGGCGCACGACTGCCGGCGCGTGCGGTTGCTGGCCTACTTCGGCGAGGAGCGTGCGCCCGGCTGGCGCTGCGGCAACTGCGACAACTGCCTGAACCCCCCGGCCACCTGGGACGCGACCGAGGCCGCGCGCAAGGCGCTGAGCTGCGTCTACCGCTTCCAGCAGCACGGCGGCCTGAGCTTCGGCGCCGGGCACCTGATCGATGTGCTGCGCGGCAAGGCCACCGACAAGACGCGCCAGCACGGGCACGAGCGCCTGTCGACCTTCGGCATCGGCGCGGACGTGAGCGAGGCGCAGTGGCGCGGCGTGCTGCGCCAACTCGTCGCGCTCGGCCACCTGCGCGCCGAGGGCGAGTACGGCACGCTCGGGCTCGCGCCGAGCGCGCGCGAGGTGCTGCGCGGTGGGGTGACCCTGCTGCTGCGCGAGCCGGCGCTGCCGCCGCGGCGCGAACGGGGCGCGCGTGCGGCGCGCGGCACGGCTGCCAAGCCCCCGCCGGTGCCGCTGGACGCGGCTGGCCAGGAGCTGTTCGACGCGCTGCGCGCCTGGCGCGCCGAGGTGGCGCGCGCGCACGGCCTGCCGGCCTACGTGATCTTCCACGACGCCACGTTGGCCGAGATGGCGCGCGAGCGCCCCGAGTCGCTCGATGCGCTGGCCGGCATCAGCGGCGTCGGCGCGAAGAAACTCGAGGCCTACGGGCAGGAGATCCTGCGCGTGGTGGGCGCCGTGGCCCCGGAGTGAAGCGCACCGCTCAGGTCGGCACCGGCGTGCCGGTCATGCGGTCGTGGCGCAGGAAGTACTGGCGCGCCAGGGCGACGAGCTGCCGGTCCGAGGGGTGGTCCACTGTCTCGTAGGCGACGATGTGGCGCGCCGTCTGGGGGCGGTGTTTCTCGGCGTAGTGGCGGAAGTCGGCGATGCCGGTGCGCGGGCCGGTGACCAGGACCTCGGTGATGCCCTGGAGCGCATCGCAGACGTGGCCGAAGAACTCGTGCTCGCTGCGCACCTGGCTGCCGTGCTGCTTGGTGTGGTGGGTGTGGGCCTTGATCTTCTCGGCGCGCACGTGCTCGGCGTCGAACTGCAGGACCTGGGCGTGTTGGTGGTCGATGAAGACCACGGCATGGAATGTCGTCATCTCAAGAAGACGCCGGGCCGCCCCAAGTCTTCTTGACCCCCGCGGGGGGCGGGCTGGGCGCAGCCCGGCCCTGGGGGCGCTCTGAATTCGTCCTCGGGGTGTGGGAATGCTGCTCGTGGCGGGAGGCGCAGGGCACGCAGCGCTCGGCTTGCGGCTCCACGCGAAGGCGGTCGAAGGGGATCTCGGCGCCGCAGTCGGTGCACAGCCCGTAGTCGCCCTCGCGCAGGCGCACGAGGGCGCGGCTGACGGCGCCTAGCTCGGCGATGTCCAGATCCGACATCGCCATGTCGACCTCGCGGTCCATCGCATGCCGGCGCGCGCCCTCCTCGTCCTGCGCGAGCAAGTCGTGCGCGTGCTCGACGCGGCTTGCACCTTCCTGGTGCGTGCCCAGGGTCTGGTCCAGCCGGCGCTGGCGCATCTCCAGTTCGGTCTGCAGCAGGGCGCGCTGTCCGGCGCCCAGGTGTCTCGACATGATCGGGTCCTCCTTTTGGACGCGATCATGCTCAAGGGCGGCAGGCGTCGCCCTGACCGAGGTCAAGGGGTGGTCGGTCTGGGTCGGCCCGTGGCGGGAACGCAGAACCCGGAGCTCGGATCGCTGCCGCAGTGCGCCCCGGGCCGTCTCTCTTGTGCCCGCAGCGCCCGACCGGGTGTTTCCCTAGTGCCGGTTGCAGGATGTAAACGTTACCATTCCGACCGTCGGAGACACCGACCCCCAAACACCTCGAGGAGATTCGCATGAAGCGTCACGTGATCGCCACCGCGGCGGCTGGCCTGCTGGCCGCCGGCGGGGCCTGGGCCCAGTCGGTTGAAGTGCTGCACTGGTGGACGTCCGGCGGCGAGGCCGCTGCGCTGGGCGTGCTGAAGAAGGACCTGGAGAAGCAGGGCGTGGCCTGGAAGGACATGCCCGTGGCGGGCGGCGGCGGCGAAGCGGCGATGACCTCGCTGCGCGCGCGCGTGACGGCCAAGAACCCGCCCACGGCCGTGCAGATGCTCGGCTTCGACATCCAGGACTGGGCCAAGCAGGGCGCGCTCGGCGACCTGAATGCGCTCGCCGCCAAGGAGGGCTGGGACAAGACCGTGCCCGCCGCCCTTCAGGCCTTCTCCAAGCACCAGGGCAAGTGGATCGCCGCGCCGGTGAACGTGCACTCGACCAACTGGGTCTGGGCCAGCCGCGAGGTCCTGACGAAGGCCGGCGTGACCGCCGCCCCGGCGAACTGGGATGACTTCATCGCCGCGCTGGACAAGGTGCAGAAGGCCGGCTTCGTCGGGCTGGCGCACGGTGGCCAGGCCTGGCAGGAGGCCACGATGTTCGACGGCGTCGTGCTTGCCACGGGCGGCGTGGACTTCTACAGGAAGGCGCTGGTCAACAAGGACAAGGCCGCGCTCGGCTCGGACACGATGAAGCGCGCCTTCGACCGCATGGCGCAGCTGCGCAGGTTCGTCGACAAGGACTTCTCCAACCGCGACTGGAACCTGGCCTCGGCCATGGTCATCCAGGGCAAGGCCGGCTTCCAGATCATGGGTGACTGGGCCAAGGGCGAGTTCATCAACGCGAAGAAGGCCCCGGGCCGGGACTTCCTGTGCTTCCGCGTGCCGGGCACACAGGGCATGGTGTCGTTCAACTCCGACCAGTTCGCGATGTTCAACGTCGGCGCCGCGGCCAAGGACGCCCAGGTCAAGCTCGCCTCGGCAATCATGAACCCCTCCTTCCAGAGCGCGTTCAACGTGGTCAAGGGCTCGGTCCCGGCGCGTACCGACGTGCCCGATGCCGCGTTCGACGATTGCGGCAAGAAGGGCATGAAGGACCTGGCCGAGGCCAACAGCAAGGGCACGCTGGTGGGCTCGATGGCCCACGGCCACGCGGTGCCGGCGTCGGTGAAGAACGCCTTCTACGACGTCATCACCCAGCACTTCAACGGCAAGATGGACAGCGCCGCGGCCACCAAGGCCATGGTGGCCGCGGCCGAGTGACCGCCACTCGCTGACCTACCGTCGAGCCCGGACCGGAGGGAGGCGCCGCGCGGCCGCCTCCCTCTTCCTTTGCGATGCGCACACGCTGGCTTCCCGCCTTGGTGCTCAGCCCCAGCCTGCTGCTGGTGGGGGCCTGCGTCTACGGCTTCATCGCCTTCACGGTGGTGCTGTCGTTCACGTCCTCGACGATCCTCCCCTTGATGGAGTGGAGCGAGCGCAGCAACTACGAGCGCTTGTTCGGGCTGTCCACCTTCGCGCTGTCGGCGCGCAACCTCGGGGTCTTCGCGGCGCTGTACGTCGGAATGTGCCTGGTTCTGGGAGCGTTGCTGGCCATCCTGATCGACCAGAAGATCCGGGCCGAGAACGTTTTCCGCTCGGTCTTCCTGTATCCGATGGCGCTTTCCTTCATCGTCACCGGCACGGCCTGGAAGTGGCTGCTCGACCCTGGCATCGGCCTGGAGCGCACGGTGCGCCTGGCCGGCTGGGAGGCCTTCACCTTCGGCTGGATCAAGGACGGTGAGATGGCGATCTACACCGTCGTCATCGCCGCGGTGTGGCAGACCACGGGCTTCGTCATGGCGCTGTTCCTGGCCGGGCTGCGCGGCATCGACCAGGAAGTGCTGAACGCCGCGCGGGTGGACGGCGCCAGGGGCTGGCGCATCTACTGGCGAATTGTCCTGCCGCAGCTCGGCCCGAGCTTCATCTCTTCCTTCGTCATCCTGGCGCACATGGCGATCAAGAGCTATGACCTCGTGATTGCGCTCACCGGCGGCGGCCCCGGGCGCGACACCTGGCTGCCCTCGGTCTTCATGTACCAGTTCACGTTCACGCGCAACGAGATGGCCGTGGGCGCGGCCAGCGCAGTGGTCATGCTGGTGGCGGTGGCCATCGTGGTCGTGCCTTACATCCGCAGCGAGATCCGCCAGGCACGGAGGGCCGCGCCGTGAGCCGCCCGCGCCTGCGCCCCGAGCGTGTGCTGCTGTACGCGGTGCTGGCCTTCGTCGCGCTCGTGTTCCTGGCGCCGATCTACGTGATGGTGGTCAACTCGATCAAGCCGCTGGACGAGATCCGCGCCGGCAATCTGGTCGCCCTGCCGCTGCAGCCCACATTCGAGCCCTGGCTGCAGGCCTGGAGCCAGGCCCAGATCGGCGTGCAGGCCACGGGCCTGAAGCCCTACTTCCTGAACTCCTTCCTGATGGTGGTGCCCGCGGTCGTGCTGTCCACCGCCATCGGCGCGCTCAACGGCTACGTGCTGACGCAGTTCAAGGTGCGCGGCTCGACGCTGATCTTCGGGCTGCTGCTGTTCTCGGTCTTCATACCCTTCCAGATCGTGCTGATCCCGATGGCGCGGCTGCTGGGCGAGCTCGGCCTGGCCGGCACCGTGGGCGGGCTGGTTTTCGTCCACACCGTCTACGGCATCGGCTTCGGCACCCTGTTCTTCCGCAACTTCTACGCCGCCTTCCCGCCCGAGCTGGTGAAGTCCGCGCGCATGGACGGCGCGGGCTTCTTCGTGCTGTTCTGGCGCCTGATGCTGCCCAACAGCCTGCCCATCATCGTTGTCAACGTGATCTGGCAGTTCACGAACATCTGGAACGACTTCCTCTTCGGGGCCTCGTTCAGCGACTACTCCTCCTACCCGCTGACGGTGGCGCTGAACAACCTGGTCAGCAGCTCCACCGGGGTGAAGGAATACAACGTGCACTTCGCCGGCGCCTTCATCGCCGCGCTGCCCACGCTGGTGGTCTACGTGCTGTCGGGCAAGTACTTCGTGCGCGGCCTGATGGCCGGCTCGGTCAAGGGTTGAGGTTCACGGACGACGGACATGGCCACGCTTTCGATACGCAACGTCTCCAAGGCCTTCGGCGCCACCCAGGTGCTGCACCGCATCGACCTGGAGCTCGCCGACGGCGAGTTCCTCGTGCTCGTCGGCCCCTCGGGCTGCGGCAAGAGCACGCTGATGAACATCGTCGCGGGCCTCGAAGAGCCCAGCACCGGCGCGCTGCACCTGGCCGGTCGCGACATCACCGCCCTGCCCCCCGACGAGCGCGACGTGGCCATGGTGTTCCAGAGCTACGCGCTGTACCCGAACATGACGGTGGCGCAGAACATCGCCTTCCCACTGGAGATGCGCAAGGTGCCGAAGGCACAGCGCGCCGCCGCCGTGGCCGAGGTGGCGAAGATGCTGCAGATCGACCACCTGCTCGAGCGCAAGCCGCGCCAGCTCTCGGGCGGGCAGCGTCAGCGCGTGGCCATCGGGCGCGCGCTCGCGCGCAAGCCCTCGCTCTTCCTGTTCGACGAGCCGCTGTCCAACCTCGACGCCAAACTGCGCGTGGACATGCGCGCCGAGCTGAAGAAGCTGCACATGTCCACCGGCGTGACGACGATCTACGTCACGCACGACCAGGTCGAGGCGATGACGCTGGGCACGCGCATCGCGGTGCTCAAGGACGGCCTGATCCAGCAGCTCGCCACGCCGATGGAGCTGTACGCGCGGCCGGCCAACCTCTTCGTCGCGGGCTTCATCGGCTCACCCTCGATCAACCTGTGCGCGGGTGAGGTCGACGCCGGGGGCTGCGTGCTGATGGCCGGCGCCGACACCGGTCTGCGCCTGGCGGGTGCCGCTGGGCGTCGCTTACAGGTCGGCATCCGCCCGGAGGACCTGCGCGTGCAAGCCGAGGGCCTGCCGGCGCGCGTGACGCTGGTGGAGCCCACCGGGGCCGAGACCTACGTGCTGGTGCAGGGCGCCTTCGGCGAGTTCACGGTGCGCTTGCCCGGAGCCAGCACGCTGCGGCCCGGCGACGCGATGGCGCTGGGCATCGACCCAGCCCGGGTGCACGTCTTCGACGCCGCCACGGGCCTGCGCGTCGATCAGTCCGCGTAGCCCATCTGCCGCCGCCCGAGCGGCGTGAGCTGCCGCGGCGTGAAGCGGCCCTCGAAGTCGACCTCGTAGTCCTCGGGCGCGAAGTCCGGCGAGGACCTGCCGGCCTCGAAGGCGGGGCGCTGCAGCGCGAGGAAGGCCCGGTTCTTGGGGCAGTCGGGCGCGGCGCCGATGTACATCACGTTGCTGTAGCCGCTGCCGGTGTGCACGTCCTCGACACCGTGCAGCACGTCCGGGTGCCACCAGACGGTGTCGCCGGCCTCGACCTTCGGGATCGGGACGTAGGCGCGCAGCAGCAGCGCGTGGTGCTGCGCCGAGACGACCATCGCGCGCCCGGCGCGCGCGCCGCACAGGTCGTCGTCGGCGACGTCGTCCTGCAGCGCGCGCAGCAGCATCCAGCCCATGGCATCGGCGATCGGGATGACGTTGAGCGTGCCGTCGCCCGGCCCCTGCGGCGTGAGCGCCGTCCAGCCCTGGAAGGTGCGGAACATGCGGCACACCGCTGGCGAGGGGATCTCCTGCGTCGAGGTGCGCCAGGCGGCGGAGAAGGGGTCGTAGCGCGCCAGGTCGCCCCCGAAGACGTGGCGGTAGACGCGGCGGAAGCCGGGGTCGATCCAGCGCTCGATCGAGCCGCCGTCGCAGTGTGCCGACAAGCCCAGCGAGGCGTCGCCCGGCTCGCGCTGGCGCACCCGGTCGGCGTAGGTGGTCTCCTGGTCGGGGTCGAAGACCGGGGTGCCGTCTTGGTCGACGTCCCACAGCCGGTTCAGCCAGCGCCGCGTGCGCGCCAGCTCCTCGGACTGGCGCGCCTGCATCTGCGGCGGCGACCAGTACACGCCGTAGATCTGCGGGCGCGAGCTGGCCAGCGCGCTGAAGTACTGGTCAATGCCGCGCTTGGACTCGGACTTCTCGAGGTAGCGGTTGCGCTCGAGGTAGGCGGCCAGCTCGTCGTTCCAGCGCGCCACGCGCGCGGCATCGAAGACCCCGCGCACGACGACGCAGCCGCGCTGGCGCACGCGCGCCAGCGTGGCGGCATCGATGCGGTCGAGCTCGGCGTAGCGGATCTCGGGCACGGGCTGCGCGCCGCGCGCGCGCTCGGCCTCGATCGCGGCCACCTGGGCCTCGATGCGGGCCGTCATCGCGGCAAAGCGCTCGGCAAGGTCGGGCAGCGCGGCCTTGAGCTCGCGCTTGCTCTGGACGATGCGCTCAAGGTAGGGGGCGTTGGGGTCGGTCGTGCTCATGCAGGGTCTCGAGGGCGGGAGGGCTGAACAGGAGCTGCCGCGGCGGCGCACCGGGCTGCCGCAGTTGCTGCAGCAGCTCGCGCCCCAGCGTCAGGCCGGTGGCGTGCAGGTCTTCGAAGCAGGCGAGCAGGGGCTGGCGGATGTAGTGCGGCAGGTCGCTGCTGTACTTGACGACGATGTCGATGTCGCGGCCGGGCTGCAGGCGCACGTCGGCCAGCGCGCCCAGCAGTGGCAGCGCCGGCGCCTCGAGCGAGAGGACCAGGCCGTCGAAGCGCGCCGCCTCCCGCAGCGCCCACTGGTAGAGGGCCTCGGGGCCGTCGTCCAGCGAGACCTCGTGCACGCGGCTGCCCGTGACGCCGTGTTCGGCGCAGGCGCGCTCGAAGCCTTCGCCCAGATGGTCGCGGAACTCGCTGCCCGGCTGCGGCAGCAGGATGCCCAGGCGCTGGCGCCCGCGACTGGCCAGTGCCCGCACGGCCAAGGCGGCGAACTGCTCGTTGGCGAAGTCGACGTAGGCATGCGCCTGCGGCAGGCGCGTGCGCCCGTGCGTCACGAAGGCGAAGCCCTGCTGCTGCAGGTAGCGCACCCGCGCGTCGGCGGCGGTGGTGTGCGACAGCAGCAGCCCGTCGGCCAGACCGCGCTCGACCACGTAGCGCACGCCCGACAGCGGGTCTTCGTCGCGCGTGTCGGGCAGCACGATCAGGTGGTAGTCGCTGCCCCGCATCGCGTCGCTGATGCCGAGCATGAGCTGCTTGTAGCCGGGCTGGCGGGCGTCGAGCCGGTCCATCATGAAGGCCACGACCTGGGTCTTGCCCGTCTTCAGGCGCACGGCGGCGCGGTCGCGCACGTAGTGCAGCTCGCGCGCCGCGGCGAGCACGCGCTCGCGCGTGGCCGGCAGGACGGAGCCCGAGCCCGACAAGGCCCGCGACACGGTGGCGAGCGACAGCCCGGTGGCGCGGGCGAGGGTGTGGACGGTGGGCTTGGCGGAGGACATCGTTCAGGGCACGGCCGGCCCGGGCGGCGACTTGCTCCGGCAGGCCTGGCGCATCGACGCCGCTGACGGCGGGGACGAGTTCATTTTGGAAACGTTTTCATCTCGCGTCAAGATCCGGGTCGGGCCCGCTGGCGCCGTGCACGCGTTCGCGCGCCTATGATGCCCGGTTGCCCACCCAGCGCCGGCGTCCGGCCGTGCGCGCTCCAGCCGATGCCCCCGTCCGACCCCGGCGCCGTGCCGACCGAGCTGCCCATGCTGCGCGTGCGCGGCGCGCGCACGCACAACCTGAAGAACGTCGACCTCGACATCCCCAAGCACGCCCTGGTGGTGATCACCGGGCTGTCGGGCTCGGGCAAGTCCAGCCTTGCCTTCGATACGCTGTACGCCGAGGGCCAGCGCCGCTACGTCGAGAGCCTGTCGGCCTACGCGCGCCAGTTCCTGCAACTGATGGACAAGCCCGACGTCGACGTGATCGAGGGCCTGTCGCCGGCGATCAGCATCGAGCAGAAGGCGACCTCGCACAACCCGCGCTCGACCGTGGGCACGGTGACCGAGATCCACGACTACCTGCGCCTGCTGTTCGCCCGTGCCGGCACGCCCTTCTGCCCTGACCATGCCGTGCCCTTGCAGGCCCACAGCGTCAGCCAGATGGTCGATGCCTGCCTCGCGCTGCCCGAGGGCACGCGCCTGATGGTGCTGGCGCCGGTGGTGCGCGACCGCAAGGGCGAGCACGTGCAGGAGCTCGCCGCGTGGCAGGCCCAGGGCTATGTGCGCTTCCGCATCGACGGCGTCATCCACGAGGTGGCCGAGCTGCCGGCGCTCAACCGCAACGACCGGCACGACATCGACGTCGTGGTCGACCGGCTGCGCGTGTCGGCGACGGTGCCCACGCTGCGCCAGCGCCTGGCCGAGAGCTTCGAGGCGGCGCTGCGCCTGGCCGAGGGGCGCGCGCTGGCGGTCGAGATGCCGGGGGCCGAGGGCGGCGGCGCGGGCCGGGGCGACGCGACCGAGCACCTGTTCAGCAGCCGCTACGGCTGCCTGCACTGCAGCTACTCGCTGCCCGAGCTCGAACCGCGGCTGTTCTCCTTCAACTCACCGGTGGGCGCCTGCCCGGCCTGCGACGGCCTGGGCCAGGTCACGGCCTTCGATCCCGAGCGCGTCGTCGCCTTCCCGAGCCTGAGCCTGGCCTCGGGGGCGGTCAAGGGCTGGGACCGGCGCAATCCGTACACGCATTCGATGCTGCAGTCGGTGGCGCGGCACCTGGGCGCGGACATCGAGCAGCCCTTCGAGGCGCTGCCCGAGCGCGCGCGCCAGGTCTTCCTGTGGGGCTCGGGCGAGGAGGCCATCGAGTTCACCTATGAGGCCGAGGGCGCGCGCGGCAAGGCCCGCAGCGTCAAGCGCTCGCACCCCTTCGAGGGCATCATCCCGAACTTCGAGCGCCGCATGCGCGAGACCGACTCGCCGGTGGTGCGCGAGGAGCTCGCGCGCTACCAGGCGGCCCGCCCCTGCACGGCCTGCGCCGGCACCCGGCTGCGGCGCGAGGCGCGGCACGTGCTGTTGCAGCCGGCCTCCGCCCCCGTCGCCGAGCCTGGCCCGGACGGCGCCGCGCCCGCGCCCGCGCCCGCGCCCGCGTCGCGCGCACGCTCGCTGCACGAAGTCGAGAGCGCCACGCTGGCCGACAGCCTGGCCTACTTCGAGACGCTGCAGCTGCAGGGCGCCAAGGCGGCGATCGCCGACAAGATCGTGCGCGAGATCCGCGCCCGGCTGCGCTTCCTGAACGACGTCGGCCTGCAGTACCTGAGCCTGGACCGCAGCGCCGACACCCTGTCCGGCGGCGAGGCGCAGCGCATCCGCCTGGCCAGCCAGATCGGCTCCGGGCTGTCGGGGGTGATGTACGTGCTGGACGAGCCGAGCATCGGCCTGCACCAGCGCGACAACGAGCGCCTGATCGCCACGCTGCGCCATCTGCGCGACCTGGGCAACTCGGTCCTGGTGGTCGAGCACGACGAAGACATGATCCGGGCCGCCGACCACGTGGTCGACATGGGCCCGGGCGCGGGCGTGCATGGCGGGCGCGTGCTGGCCCAGGGCCGCCCCGAGGAGGTGGCCGGGCAGGCGGAGTCGCTGACCGGCGCCTACCTGGGCGGGCGGCTGCGCATCGACGTGCCCGCGCGGCGCCGGACCCCGGCGGCGGCCGGGCAGGTGCTGCGCATCGCGGGCGCGCGCGGCCACAACCTGAAGAACGTCACGGTCGAGATCCCGGTGGGGCTGTTCACCTGCGTCACCGGGGTGTCGGGCTCGGGCAAGAGCACGCTCGTGAACGACACGCTGTACGCCGCGGTCGCACGCAAGCTCTACCACAGCCAGCAGGAACCGGCTGCACACGATGACATCGATGGGCTGGAGGCCTTCGACAAGGTCATCAACGTCGACCAGAGCCCGATCGGCCGCACGCCGCGCAGCAACCCGGCCACCTACACCGGCCTGTTCACGCCGATCCGCGAGCTGTTCGCCGAGGTGCCGGCGGCGCGCGAGCGCGGCTGGGGGGCCGGACGCTTCAGCTTCAACGTGCCGGCCGCCTCCGGCGGCGGGCGCTGCGAGGCCTGCCAGGGCGACGGCGTGATCCGGGTCGAGATGCACTTCCTGCCCGACGTCTACGTGCCCTGCGACAGCTGCGCCGGCCGACGCTACAACCGCGAGACGCTCGAGGTGCTCTACAAGGGCCGCAGCATCACCGAGGTGCTGGCGATGACGGTGGAGGAGGCGCACGGCTTCTTCGCCGCCGTGCCGGCGATCGCGCGCAAGCTGCAGGCGCTGCTGGACGTGGGCCTGGGCTACGTCCGCCTGGGCCAGGCTGCGACCACGCTGTCCGGCGGCGAGGCCCAGCGCGTGAAGCTGGCCCAGGAGCTGGGCAAGCGCGACACCGGGCGCACGCTGTACATCCTGGACGAGCCCACCACCGGGCTGCACTTCCACGACATCGGCCTGCTGCTGAAGGTGCTGCACCAGCTGTGCGACGCCGGCAACACCATCGTCGTCATCGAGCACAACCTGGACGTCATCAAGACCGCCGACTGGCTCGTCGACATGGGCCCGGAAGGCGGGGCCGGCGGCGGACGGGTGCTGGTGGCGGGCCCGCCGGAAGCGGTGGCGGCCTGCGCCGCCAGCCACACCGGCCGCTTCCTCGCGCCGGTGCTGCGCCGGGGCGCCGCCGGGGCTTGACCATCATGGCCCCAGCCCCGGCCTGGCGCGGCATCGGCCTGATCCTGCTGGCCGGGCTGTGCTTCACGGTCCAGGACGCGGTGGCCAAGCACGTCGCGGCCGCGGTGCCCGTGCTCATGGTGCTGTGGGTGCGCTACGTGCTGCAGGCCGGCATCTCCGCGGCGCTGCTGCTGCCCGCCATGCCGCGCGAGCGGCTGCGCACCCGGCGCGCCGGCTTGCAGGTGCTGCGCGGGCTGCTGCTGCTGGGTTCCTCGGCCTCGGCCGTGCACGGGCTCAAGCACCTGCCTATGGCCGAGTTCGCCGCCATCGTGATGGTGACGCCGCTGCTGGTGTCGCTGCTGGCCGTGATCTTCTTCAAGGAGCAGCTCAGCGTCGCCGGCTGGGCCCTGCTGGTGCTGAGCTTCGCCGGCACGCTGCTGATCGTGCGTCCGGCCGGCGCGCCCTACGGCTGGGCGGCGCTCTATCCCTTCGCCTGCATGGTGCTCGGGGCCTTGTACCAGCTCGTCACCAGCCGGCTCGCGCGCGACGGGGAGGACCCCACGGCCACCCACCTGTTGAGCATGGCGACCTGCGCGCTGCTGTTCTCGCTCACGGCGCCGCTGAGCTGGTCACCCGTGGACGGCATCGCGTCCTGGGGCTGGCTCGTGCTGATGAGCGCGGCGGGAGCGGCCGGGCACCTGTTCGTCGCCCATGCCTACCGGCATGCGCCGGCGACCGTGCTCGCCCCCTGCAGCTACGCCAGCCTGGGCTGGGCGGTGCTGGCGGGCTGGCTGGTCTTCGGCCACGTGCCCGACGCCTGGACCTGGGGCGGTATCGCGCTGATCCTGGGCTGCGGTCTGGCGAGCACGCGGCTGCGGCCGGTGGGGCATTGATGCCTCAGCTCCGGCCGCGTCAGCGGGTCACTTCAGGTGGCCGCTGATGATCTTGGTCATCTCGAACATCGAGACCTGCGCCTTGCCCAGCACTTCCTTGAGCTTGGCGTCTGCATTGATCATGCGCTTCTGGACCTTGTCCTGCAGGCTGTTCTTCTTGATGTATTCCCAGACCTTGCGCGTGATCTCGGTGCGCGGCAGCGCCTTGGCACCGACGACGGCGGCCAGCGCGGCGCTGGGTGTCATCGGCTTCATGAAGGCGGCGCTCGGGGTGCGCTTGGCCTTGGCAGGAGCGGCCTTCTTGGCGGCCGCTTTTTTGGCTGCCGGCTGGGCAGTGGGCTGGGCAGCGGGCTGGGCAGCGGGCTTTGCGGCAGCCTTCTTCGCTGCAGGCTTGGCCGCCGGCTTGGCGGCGGTCTTCTTGGCGGCGGCTTTCTTTGCAGTGGCCATGCGTGACTCCGATGGAAGGTGTGGAGGGGTTGTCCGTGGCTGGTCGTGCCGTGCTGTCGGTGACAACGCGAAACGGCCTGCATGGTAATGCCCCCTGCCCACGCTGGGAAGCCGCCAGGGCTCATGGTGTTCCCTGTGAACGACGGTGTGGCGCTCCCCCGGAGCGCTGCAGCGCTGTCGCGTCGGCCCGGCGGGGCGGGTGCCCGTCAGCCGCCGCGCAACTCGGCGGCGCGCTGTCGGCGCCGCGCCTCGAGCTGGCGCAGGCGGGCATCGATCACCGAGGCTTCGATGAAGTCCTCGCGGCCGCGCTCGCGCCCGACCTGCTGGGCGACGCGAAGGCGGTCGATGGCGGCGTCGAGATCGCCCAGCGCCGCGCGCTCCTCGGCCTGCGCGCGCAGGGCGCGCAGCTCCAGGCCGAGCGCCTGTGCACCGCGCCCGAGCGCGCCCCAGGCCGAGGCGTCCTGCGGGTGCTCGGCCAGCCAGGTCTGCAAGGCCTGCACGCTGGCGCGAAGGGCGGCGCTGGCCGCGGTCGTGTCGTCGCTGCCCCGCCCGTGCTGCAGCAGCGTCAGCGTGTCGGCCTGTGCGCGCAGCAGCAAGGCGGGGCGCGGCCCCGGGGCCGCGCCAGCCGGCCCCAGCAGCGCCTGTGCCTGCGCGGCCTGGCCGCGGGCCAGGGCCAGTTCAACCCGCAGCCACAGCGCGAGCTGGCGCGCCCGGGCAAGATCCTCGGGTGTCGTCACTGCCGCGTCGGCCGCGGGCGCGCCCAGGCGCTCCTGCAGGCTGCGGCCCAGGGCCTCGGCACGCTCGTGATCGGCCAGCCGCGCGGCGGCCAGCGCCGCCGCGTACAGCGCTGCCGGCTCGGGGCGCGCGTCGGCGGCCGCTGCCTCGAGCAGGCGCCGCGCTGCATCGGTCCCCGCTTGCATCAGCGCACGGGCGCGCGCTTGCATCAGCGCGTGCTCGAGCGTGGGTCGTGGCGCGGCCGCGGGCAGGCCGCCCTCGCGCGTGCGGGCCTCGGCCAGACGGTCCAGGGTCAGCGGGTGGGTGCGCAGGTAGGGCAGTGACCCGCTGTCGTTCAGGCGCGCGGCCTGGTCCAGCCGGTCGAACATGGCCACGGTGCCCGCGCTGTCGAAACCCGCGTCGAGGTGGATGCCGTGGCCGATGCGGTCAGCCTCGCGCTCCATCTCGCGGGAGAAGTTCAGTTGCCCCTGGATCAGGGCCGCCTGCCCGCCGACGATCGCGGCCTGGGCAAGTTCGGGACTGCCGGCACGCGCGGCCAGCAGCGCGCCCAGCACCATCGCCACGGTGCCCGCGCCCGACTGCCGGCTGGCGCTGGCGATGCCGCGCGCGATGTGGCGCTGGCTCAGGTGCGCGAGCTCGTGGGCGAGCACCGAGGCCAGCTCGTCACGGCTTCCGGTGACGCCGATCAGGCCCAGGTGCACCCCCACGCGCCCGCCCGGCAGTGCGAAGGCATTGAGGCTGCGGTCGCGCAGCAGGAAGACGTCCCAGGTGAAGGCCTCGTCGACGTCGGGCTCGATGTCGCCGCGCCGGCGCGCCGCGGCCACCAGGGGCTGCCACAAGGCCTGCACGTAGTCGAGCAGCAGCGCGTCGTCCAGCCAAGCCGGGTCGCGCCGCAGCTGCTGCACGATCTGTTCGCCGTAGCGGCGCTCGGTGGCCAGGGGCAGGGCTTCTGACGCAGACTCGCCCAGCGCGGGAAGGCGTGGCGCCGCGGGCTGGGCCCGTGCCGGTGTGCCGTACGCCAGGGCCGCGCAGGCCAGCACGAGCAATGCCAGGGTGGAGGCCGACGTCTTGCGCACCCGCCTATGATGACATCGGAATGTTGCTCTGTCCTTGCCTGCCGTGACCACCGCATTCACCCATTTCGATGCCTCGGGCGAGGCCCACATGGTCGATGTCGGCGCCAAGGAGGCCACGCACCGTGTCGCGCGCGCCACCGGCCTGATCCGCATGCAGGCGCAGACCTTCGCGCTCGTGGCCGAGGGCCGGGCGAAGAAGGGCGACGTGATCGGCGTGGCACGGATCGCCGCGATCCAGGGCGCCAAGCGCACGGCCGACCTGGTGCCGCTGTGCCACCCGCTGCCGATCACGCGCGTGGCGGTCGACTTCGAGCTCGACGCCTGGCACAGCACCGTGCGCTGCACGGCCCAGGTCGAGACCATCGGCCGCACCGGCGTGGAGATGGAGGCGCTCACCGCCGTCCAAGTCGGCCTGCTGACCGTCTACGACATGTGCAAGGCCGTGGACCGCGGCATGGTGATCGACGCCGTGCAGGTGCTGGAAAAGCGCGGCGGCAAGTCCGGTGACTGGTCCGCGCCTGGCCCCGCGGACCCCGCTCAGAAGGTGTAGCCGGCCCCGAGCGCCTGGCCCGACATCGGCTCCAGCAGCGGCAGCAGCGGGGCGAGTTCGCGATAGCGCATCGCCACGCGCGTGGCATAGCCGAAGAAGCGGGGCAGGTCGCGCGCGTAGGCGGGCTTGCCGTCGCGGTGCTGCAGGCGGCAGAAGATGCCCAACACCTTCAGGTGGCGCTGAAGCCCCATCCACTCGAGCTGGCGCCAGAACTCGCCGAAGTCGTCGGCTACCGGCAGGCCGGCGCGGCGTGCGCCTTCCCAGCCGCGCACGGCCCAGTCGATCTCTCGCTCCTCGTCCCAGGAGATGAAGGCGTCGCGCAGCAGCGAGGCGAGGTCGTAGGTGAGCGGCCCGGCCACCGCATCCTGGAAGTCGAGCACGCCGGGGTTGGGCTCGGCGAGCATCAGGTTGCGCGGCATCCAGTCGCGGTGCACGGCCACGCGCGGCTGCGCCAGCGCGCTGGCCACCAGCAGGCGGCACAGGCGCTCCCAGGCGTCGCGCTGCGCATCGTCCCAGGTGATGCCGAAGTGCCGGCCCACGCACCACTCGGGGAACAGCGCGAGCTCGCGCCGAAGCAAGGCCTCGTCGTAGGGTGGCAGCGCGTCCGGGCTCACGTGCTGCTGCATTCGGACCAGGGCCGCGAGCGCGTCGCGCATCAGGGTGTCGGCGCGCGCGCTGTCGGCCTGTTGCAGCGCCTGCAGATAGAGCTGCTCGCCGAGGTCGCCCAGCAGCAGGAAGCCCAGCGTCTCGTCGGCTGCCAGCACGGGCGGCGTGTTCAGGCCGGCGGCGCGCAGCAGTTCGGCGATACGGACGAAGGGCCGCACGTCTTCCTGCGGCGGCGGCGCGTCCATGATGATGGCGCTTGCGGGGCTGCCGATCGTGTCGGCGCCGATGCGGAAGTAGCGCCTGAAGCTGGCGTCCGCCGAGGCTGGCCGCAGCGTGTCGCGACGCAGGCCGAAAGTGGGCTCCAGACGGCCCAGCCAGGCGTCGAAGGCGGCCGCGCGGCCAGGGTCGGCCCAGGAGATGGGGGGACGGTCGGGCTGCTCCACGGACATCGGCGTTGGCGGGCAGCCCCGCGGGTGACAGAATCTCGGCATTCTACGAACCGCCCCCGAGCACGCTCCGCGCCCCGCGCCCCAGCCCCGCCGCACGTGCCATCCGCGTCCGCCCCCTTCGCAAGCCCTCGACGCCCGGCCTGGCAGGTCCTGCGGGGCTTGGTCTGGATCGTCGCCGCGGTCGGTGCCGGCGCGCAGCAGCGTGACCTGCCGGTGCGCATCGAGGCGGACACGATCGCGGGCACGCCTGGCGGCCAGGCTCGGGCCGAAGGCAGCGTCGAGCTGCGGCGCGGCGGCCTGACGGTCCGTGCCGACCGCCTGAGCTACGACACCGATACCGAGCGTGCACGCGCCGAGGGCCGGGTGGTCGTCAACCGCGATGGCGATGTCTACAGTGGGCCGGCTGCCGAGGTGCAGGTGGAGACCTTCGAGGGTTACTTCGACCAGCCGCGCTACGAGTTCACGCGCCGCAAGACCGGCGGGCGCGCCGAGCGCATCGACTTCGAGAGCCGCACCCGCCTGCGCGCGACGGTGCCCGACTACACCAGCTGCCCCCGCGACGGATCGGCCGACCCCGACTGGCTGCTGACCGCCAGCGAGCTGCGCGTGGACCTGGACGCCAACGAGGCGGTGGCGCGCAACGCGCGGCTGCACTTCCTGGGGGTTCCGGTGCTCGCGCTGCCGGTGCTGCGCTTTCCGGTGACCGACGATCGCAAGTCGGGCTGGCTGTCGCCCGAGCTGCGCTTCAGCAGCCAAAGCGGCTTCGAGGTGGGCGTGCCCTACTACTGGAATATCGCGCCCCATCACGACCTGACCCTGACGCCGCGCCTGCGTGCCCGCCGCGGCCCGGGCCTGGACGTCGAAGTCCGCTACCTGGAGCCGGCCTGGGCCGGCCAGTGGACGGTCGAGAGCCTGCCTCGCGACGCGCTCACCGGCGAGGCGCGGGCTGCCCTGCATGGCAGCCACACGGGCCGCCTGCCGCGCCTGGACGGCGTACCCGACGCGGCCCGATACGAGATCGCCGCCGCCCGCGTGAGCGACGACGACTGGTGGCGCGATTTCGACACCGCCCCGCTAGGGCTGACCCCGCGCCTGCTGCCGCTGCGCGGGCGCGTCGAGCAGCCCCTGCGCGTCGCCGGCCTGCCGGCGCGGGCCTACGCGCAATCGCATCGATGGCAAGTCCTGCAGGCGCCGGGCGACGTGTACGCCGTGCCCTACCAGCGCGAGGTGCAGGTCGGCGTGCGCCTGGAGTCGGCCCTCGGCGCCGCCGGTCCGGCCTGGTCGGTCGAGACCGAGCTGAACCGGTTCACCCTGCCCGACGGCAGTGCCAGCAGCAGCCGGCCCACCGGCCAGCGCCTGCACCTGCTGGGCGACGTCAGTCTGCCCTGGCAGGCCGGTGGCCTGTCGCTGACGCCGCGTGCCCGGTTGAACGTCGCGGGGTACGACCTCGAGCAGGCGCTGCCCGATGGCCGGCGCAGCCTGGCCCGCGCCATCCCCAGCCTCAGTGTCGACTCAGGCCTGACCTTCGAGCGCGAGACCACGGCCTTCGGCCGGGCCGTGCGCCAGACGCTGGAGCCGCGCCTGGTCTACGCCTACACGCCGCTGCGGCCCCAGAGCAGCGCGCTGGCCTTCGACAGCGCGCCGGTGGATTTCGGCTTCGCGTCCGTCTACGCGCCCAACGACTTCAGCGGGATCGATCGCGTTTCCGATGCGAACCGCCTGAGCGCCGGCCTGGTGACCCGGGTGCTCGATGCGACGGCCGGCTCCGAGCTGCTGCGCCTGGGCGTCGTCCAGCGCTACCTTCTGCAGGACCAGGAGATCACGCCGCTGGGCCCGGTGCTGACCGAGCGTTTCTCCGACGTCCTGCTCCTGGGCTCGACCCGGATCGTGCCCCAGTGGAGCTTGGACGCCACGCTGCGCTGGAGCGCCCAGGTGCAGCGCCTGACCCGCTCGGTGCTGGGCGTGGCCTACACCCCGGGGCCGGGGCGGTCCCTGTCGGGGTCGCACCGGTACGCGCGCGATGCGTCCGAGCAGGTCGACTTCGGCGGCCAGTGGCCTCTTTGGGGCTGGAACGACGCGGGTACGGGCTTCGCGCCCGGTTGCACGCGGCGCTGGTCCGGCATCGGCCGCGCCGACTACAACCTGCGCCAGCAGCGGCTGTCCAGCACCACCTTCGGCGTGGAGGTCGATGCGCAGTGCTGGAAGGGGCGGATGGTGGCGCAGCGCATCTCGACCGGCGTCAACCAGTTCGCCACCCAGCTGCAGTTCCAGATCGAGCTCATCGGCCTCACCGGCCCGGTGGGTTTCGGCACCTTGCGGTGACCGACAATCAGACCGGTGCGGGCACAGTCGCCTGCCTCGGTGGCCTGTCCGCCCATCCTCGAACGACCATGAACCCTCACGCACCACTCTGGCGCCATGTCCGCCGCGGGCTGCTGCCGGCCGTCCTGGGCCTGGCTGGGGGGGTGGGGTTCCCGGGGCTGGCCACCGCGCAGGGCGGTCCGCCCTCGCGTCCGGCGACAGCGCCGACGCGCATCGACTACATCGTGGCGGTGGTCAACCGGGAGCTGGTCACCGCGATGGAGCTCGAGCGCCGTCTCGAGCTCGTGGCGGGCGAAGCCCGGCGCCTGCCGGCCACGGCCCGCCCCGGGCCCGAGGAGTTGCGCCGCCAGGCCCTGGAGTCGCTGATCGAGGAGCGCGCCATCCTGACCCATGCGCGCGAGAACGGCGGGCGGATCGACGATGCGGAGGTCGACCGTGCGGTGCAGGCCGTTGCCGCGCAGAACCAGCTCAGCCTGGACGGCCTGCGCGAGCGGCTGGCGGCCGAGGGTCTGGACATGCCGCGTTTCCGCGCCAACCTGCGCGACCAGATGCTGATGGAGCGCACGCGCGAGCGCGAGGTCTCGGCCCGCATCCGCATCACCGAGCTGGAGATCGACGAGTTCCTGCAGCAGGAGCGGGCAGCCCTGGATCGTGAAGTCGAGCTGGCGCAGATCTTCGTGCCGGTACCCGAGGGCGCAGCCCCCGGGCTGATCGAGGAGCGTCGCCGGCGCGCGCAGGCCCTGCTGGAGCGTGTGCGCGGCGGCGAGTCCTTCGAGGCCGTGGCGCGGGCCGAGTCCGAGGACCCGAATCGCGAGCGTGGCGGCAGCCTGGGCCGGCGCCTGACCTCGCGCCTGCCGGATCTCTTCGTGCAGGCCGCACGCACCCTAGAGCCCGGTGGGGTGGCGCCCGAGTTGCTGCGCAGCGGCGCCGGCTTCCACGTGCTCAAGCTCCTGTCACGGCAGGAGCCCGAGGCCGCGCGCCTGACGCAGACGCGCGTGCGCCACATCCTGCTGCGCCCCTCGGCGCGCGTCCCTGGCCAGGCTGCCGCGGCCCGGCTGGCGACTTGGCGGCGCCAGATCGCCAGCGGCGAACGCCGCTTCGAGGACGTGGCGCGCGAGTTCTCCGAAGACGCTTCGGCGGCTCAGGGGGGCGATCTGGGCTGGGCTTCGCCCGGCGTGACGGTGCCCGAGTTCGAGCAGGCCATGAACGGGGTGCCCGTGGGCGGCCTGTCGGAGCCCGTGGCCTCGCGCTTCGGGGTGCACCTCATCCAGGTCCTGGAGCGGCGCGAGGTCGAGCCCGACGTCCGGCAGCAACGCGACCGGGCGCGCGCCGCGCTGCGCGAACAGAAGTTCGAGTCCGCCTACCGGGAGTGGGTGCAGGAGTTGCGCAGCCGCGCCTATGTCGAGTGGCGGGAGCCGCCGCCTTGAGGCGGCGGCATGCGGCCTCGGGCCGGCGCGGTGGCGCCATGAATGGCCGCAAGGCCTGGGCGCGCCGATGAAGCACATCGCGCGCAAGCGTTTCGGACAGCACTTCCTGTGCGACGCCGGCATCCTCCACGACATCGTCACGGCGATCGACCCCCGGCCGGGTGAGCGCTTGGTCGAGATCGGCCCCGGGCTCGGCGCGCTGACCCTGCCCCTGCTCGAGCGCTGCCCCGCCCTGACCGTGATCGAGCTCGACCGGGACCTCGCGGCGCGCGCGCGGCGCTGGCCTGGCGTGACCGTGGTCGAGGGCGATGTGCTGAAGGTGGACTTCAGGCGCCTGGCCGCCGAAGCCGAAGCGTCTGGCGCGGGCGCGCAGGATCGGCGGCTGCGCGTCGTCGGCAACCTGCCGTACAACGTCTCCACGCCCATCCTGTTCCACCTCCTGGAGGCGGCGGAGGTCGTGCTCGACCAGCACTTCATGCTGCAGAGCGAGGTGGTCGACCGCATGGCCGCCGCGCCCGGCGGACGCAGCTACGGGCGCCTGAGCGTCATGCTGCAGTGGCGCTACGAGATCGAGCGTGTGCTGGACGTCCCGCCCGAGGCATTCGAGCCGCCGCCGGCGGTGGACTCGGCCGTCGTCAGGATGACGCCGTACGCCCGCCCGGCGCTCGACGATCCAGCCCTGCTCGGTGAACTCGTGACGGTGGCTTTCTCGCAACGGCGCAAGCTGCTGCGCCATACCCTCGGGCGCTGGCTCGAGCAGCGGGGGCACGCAGACGACTTCGATACCGCGCGCCGGGCCGAGGAGGTGCCGGTGGCCGAGTACGTGGCCCTGGCGGCCGCTCTCGGCGCCGCCCGCAGCCGCTGACGCGGCGCGGTCAGGCCCGGGACTGCGCCAAGCTTACGCGGCAGCCTTCAGCCAGGCCGCGGTGTCGAAGGCGCTGCTCATCATCGGCATGTTCATGCCGAAGTTGGGGTTGACGCCATTCTTCGACACCGGCACCTTGGCCGCCGGCTTGGCCGGCGGTGCGGCGGGGGCAGAGTCCGCGTCGGGGTTCCAGGCCGCCGTATCGGAACGCGTCACCGCGAACGAATAGAAGCAGCGGAAGGGCACGCGCCGGTCGCCCCAGAAGTCGGAGGCATCGCGGAAGACATCGAGGAGCTGTTCGCGCGCCTCGCGGTCGAAGCGGGGGTTGTCCGGCAACTGCTCGAGCACGACGACGAAGCCCGGTTGCGGGCCAGCCTTGTGCACGACATCGGTCATGCAGTCGTACAGCGCGTCGAGGTTGCGCCCGAAATGGGGCGGGAACTTGAAGGCCTGTGCAATGCCTTCGAGCACCTCCTGCTTGCTCTGCGCCGACGCGACGTTGGCGTACAGGAAGTGCTGGCCCGCGGACCTGGCCGCGGTCATCAGGTCGTCGATCCGGTAGGCGCGGATCGACTGAACGATGTTCGGACGGATGGTGTGCAACTCCATGGTCGCTCGTCTCCAGGGACTCGAATCAGCGGTAGAAGATTCCAGCACGGTCGCTCATTGCGTGATGCGTCGAAAACTCGCGTAATGATCGGCCGTGTAATAGCAACTGTCCGGACGCGTCGGCTCCTTGCCGCCGCAGACGATCCGACGAGCGCCCCGGTTGCGCGCGCCAGGGGTCTTGACCGTGTACTCGCGGTAGTGGCCGCGTGGCTGCTGGGGCAGCAGGCGCTCCCGGTTGAAGAAGGTGGTCCCATCCTTCTCGTACGGAAACGGCCCGCCGCTCATGATCAACCGCCACGTGTGCCGCGCCTCGGGGGGCAGGGCGGCGAGCGCAACCCCATTCTCGGTCTGCGCCGGCGCTTCTGTCCGGGCCAGGGCGGAGGCCGGGGCTCCCAGCAGCAGAAGGGCCGAAAAGAAAGCGAGTGCTAACTTAACGACCCAGCGCTGCCACGAGTTCCAACCGCTGCGCACCACGGGAAAACCCTAGAAATCGAAGCGCAGATCTTATCGGAATACGAAAAAAACCTCAAGTCGCGGGGGCGCAGGCCGTTCGTCGCGTCTGGAATTACTGATGTATGTGTGCGCTCACATAGATTTCAGCGCGGCGTGTTCGCATTCACGACAGTCAGCGCTGTCATGTTGACCAGGCGCCGCACCGTGGCCGACGGGGTCAGGATGTGCACCGGCTTGGCGGCCCCGAGCAGCACCGGGCCGATCGCGATGCCGCCGCCCGCGGCGGTCTTCAGCAGGTTGTAGCTGATGTTGGCGGCGTCGATGTTCGGCAGGACGAGCAGGTTGGCCTCGCCGCTGAGCGTGCTGCGCGGCATCAACTGGCGCCGGTATGCGGCGTCGAGCGCGGTGTCGCCGTGCATCTCGCCGTCGATCTCGAGCCAGGGCGCGCGGGCGCGCACCAAGTCCAGCGTCTCGCGCATCTTCACCGCCGAAGGCAGGTTGCTCGAGCCGAAGTTGCTGTGCGACAGCAGCGCTGCCTTGGGTTGGATGCCGAAGCGCTGCAACTCCTCGGCGGCCATGACGGTGATCTCGGCGAGCTGCTCGGCGGTCGGGTCGGCGTTCACATGGGTGTCGACGAGGAAGACCTGTCGCCCGGGCAGAATCAGGCCGTTCATGCAGGCGAAGGTCTGCACCCCGGCGCGCTTGCCGATGACCTGGTCGATGAAAGTCAGGTGCGTGCCCGTCGTGCCCCAGGTGCCGCAGATCAGCCCGTCGACCTCGCCCTTGTGCAGCAGCATGGCGCCGATCAGAGTCAGTCGGCGGCGCATCTCGATCTTGGCGAGCTGCTCGGTCACGCCGCGCCGCTCCATGAGCCGGTGATAGGTCTGCCAGTAGTCGCGGTAGCGGTGGTCCTGCTCGGTGTTCACGACCTCGTAATCGCGCCCCGCCTGCAGGCGCAGGCCGAAGGTCTCGATGCGACGCGCGATCACCGCCGGCCGGCCGATCAGCACCGGCCGTGCCAGGTTCTCGTCGACGATGACCTGCACCGCCCGCAGCACGCGCTCCTCCTCGCCTTCGGCATAGGCCACGCGGCGGCTCAGGCTGCGCTTGGCGAGGTTGAAGATCGGCTTCATCACCGTGCCCGAGGCATAGACGAAGCTCTGCAGCTTCTCGCGATAGGCCTCGTAGTCGGCCACCGGCCGCTGCGCGACGCCCGACTCGGCCGCCGCGCGCGCGACCGCTGGGGCGATCTTCATCATCAGGCGCGGGTCGAAGGGCTTGGGGATCAGGTACTCCGGCCCGAAGCTCAGCGTCGCCCCGGCATACGCGGCGGCGACGACCTCGCTCTGCTCGGCCTGCGCGAGTTCGGCGATGGCGTGCACCGCCGCGATCTCCATCGCGTCGGTGATGGTCGTCGCCCCCGAGTCCAGCGCGCCGCGGAAGATGTACGGGAAGCACAGGACGTTGTTGACCTGGTTCGGGTAGTCGGTGCGCCCGGTGGCCATGATGGCGTCGTCGCGCACGGCGCGCACCTCCTCGGGCATGATCTCCGGGGTGGGGTTGGCCAGCGCGAAGATCAACGGCCGCCTCGCCATGCGCGAGACCATCTCCGGCTTCAGCACCCCTGCGGCGGACAGCCCGAGGAAGACGTCGGCGCCGTCGATCACCTCGGCCAGGGTGCGCGCCGGGGTGTCCTGCGCGAACTCGGCCTTGTCCGGATCCATCAGCTCGGTACGCCCCTTCCAGACCACGCCGGCGAGGTCGGTGACCCAGATGTTCTCGCGCGGCACGCCGAGCTTGACGATCAGGTTCAGGCAGGCCAGTGCCGCGGCGCCGGCGCCCGAGGTGACGAGCTTGATCTCGCGCAGGTCCTTGCCGACCACCTTCATGCCGTTGAGCAGCGCCGCGCCGACGACGATGGCGGTGCCGTGCTGGTCATCGTGGAAGACCGGGATGCGCATGCGCTCGCGCAGCTTGCGCTCGACGTAGAAGCAGTCCGGGGCCTTGATGTCCTCGAGGTTGATGCCGCCGAAGGTGGGCTCGAGTGCGGCGATCACCTCCACGAGGCGGTCGACGTCCTTCTCCTTGACCTCGATGTCGAAGACGTCGATGCCGGCGAACTTCTTGAACAACACGCCCTTGCCTTCCATCACCGGCTTGGCCGCCAGCGGCCCGATGTCGCCGAGGCCGAGCACGGCCGTGCCGTTGGTGATGACGGCCACGAGGTTGCCGCGCGAGGTGTAGCGCCAGGCATTGGCCGGGTCGGCCACGATCTCCTCGCAGGCCGCGGCCACTCCTGGCGAGTAGGCGAGCGCGAGGTCGCGCTGGTTGACGAGCTGCTTCGTGGCTGCGATGGCCACTTTGCCGGGGGTCGGGAACTCGTGGTACGCGAGCGCGGCGCGGCGCAGTTCGGCGCGCTTGTCGGCGGGTGCGGTCATGTCGGGGGGGCCTCACAGGGTGACCGGTGGCGGCCCGCAGGCCTCGAGGTCGGCCCGGGTCGCCTCATGGGCGGGGGGGCGATTCTAGGAGGCTGTCGGGCTTGGGGCGCTGAAAGCGAAAATCGGCCCCAGCGAGGCCAGTTCTTGCCGGATTTGCAGGCCCACAGCCCCGCTATGGGTCAAGAAGACGGTGAGAAATGGACGTCTGCGGCCGATTTGCAGCCGGCGATTCCCAAGTCCGACAGCCTCCTGGGGCGCGGGGATATGACCTCGGCCCCCTGGGGCGGGGGCCCTGTCGAGGCCCGGGCCGACGCCGCGCGCCGCGCCGGAGGCTTCGGGATGGCCTGGCGCGGGCATCCGGTATACGCTTGCGACCCGCAATGTCCCCGAGCCCGAGCCCGAGCGCCTGATGTCCTCCCCCGGCCCCGCCACCGTCCCGGCCCCCTTGGGGGAGTTCGAGCTCATCCGGCGCCATTTCACGCGCCCGGTGCGGCGTGCGGCCCTGGGCGTGGGTGACGACTGCGCGCTGCTCGCCCCGCGCCCGGGCATGCAGCTCGCGGTCTCGACCGACCTGCTCGTCGAGGGGCGGCACTTCCTGTCCACGGTGGCGCCACGGCGCCTGGGTCACAAGGCGCTGGCGGTCAACCTGAGTGACCTCGCGGCCTGTGGCGCGCAGCCGCTGGCCTTCACGCTGGCCTTGTCGCTGCCGCGTGCCGACGATGCTTTCGCAGCGGGATTGGCCGAGGGCCTGTTCGCGCTCGCGCAGGCGCACGGCATCGAGCTCGTCGGCGGCGACACCACGGCCGGCCCGCTGGCGCTGTGCATCACCGTCTTCGGCGAGGTGCCCGCTGGCGCGGCACTGCTGCGCAGCGGCGCGCGCGCGGGCGACACGCTGTGGGTGAGCGGCACGCTGGGGGATGCCCGGCTCGCGCTCGAGGTCTTCCGCGGCACGGTGTCCTTGCCCGGGGGGGACTTCGAGACCGTGCGTCCCGCGCTGGAACTACCGCAGCCGCGCGTGGGCCTGGGCCTGGCGCTGCGCGGCATCGCCACCGCGGCGATCGACCTCAGTGACGGCTTGCTGGGCGATCTGGGGCACGTGCTGGAGCGTTCCGGCGTCGGCGCCGAGCTCGAGTTCGCCGCGCTGCCCCGCAGCGCCGTGCTTGCGGGTCAGCCCGAGGCCCTGCAGCGGCATTGCCTGTTGTCGGGCGGGGACGATTACGAGCTGCTGTTCACCGCCCCGGACGGGGCCGACGCGCGGGTGTCGCAAGCTGCGCGCCAGGCGGCGGTGGCGGTGCACCGGGTCGGGCGCATCACGGCCGGTGGCGGCCTTCAGGTGATCGATGCCGCCGGCCAGCCGATGGACCTGCGTGGTCTGCACTCCTTTGACCATTTTTCGGCTTGACGGAGGACCGCCGATGAGACCTGCCCGCCCCACCCGGCCTTGCCGCCACGCGCGGCCATCGCGCCTGCGCTGCGCGGCGCAGGCCGAGACCCGCCGCAGGCGCCGCGGGTGATGGACGTCGACATCCTGGCCCCGGAAGTGGCCGCGCTGGCGCAGCGGCTGCTCGGGCGCGGCTGGCGCCTGGCCACGGCCGAGAGCTGCACCGGCGGGCTGATCGCCGCCACCTGCACCGCGGTGGCCGGCTCCAGCCACTGGTTCGACCGTGGCTTCGTCACCTACAGCAACGAGGCCAAGACCGAGTTGCTGGGCGTGCCGGCAGCGCTGATCGCCGCCCACGGCGCGGTCAGCGAGCCGGTGGCGCTGGCGATGGCCGAGGGCGCGCTCGCGCGCTCCGCGGCCGACCTGGCTGTGGCCGTCACCGGCATCGCTGGCCCGGGCGGCGCCGTGCCGGGCAAGCCCGTGGGCACGGTCTGGATGGCCCTGGCGCGGCGCGGCGTCCCCGCGCAGGCGCAGCGTCTGCAACTGGACGGCGACCGTAGCGCCGTGCGCGCAGCGACCGTGCGCGCGGCGCTGGCGGCCCTGACCCGCGCGTGCGAGCCCGCGGTGGCCGGCGGCGACGCATGAGGATCGCGTTCGCGGCCTCCGTGGGCCCCGACGAGCGGGCCGAGTGGCTGCAGGTCCTGCGCTCGGCCTGCCCGCAGCACGAGTGGCTGGAGCACTGGCACCCGGGGCAGGCCGCCGACGTGGCCGTGGTCGCCAACCCGCCGCCGGGCGCGCTGCAGGGGCTGCACGGGCTGCGGCTGGTGCAGTCGCTGTGGGCCGGCGTCGAGCGCCTGCTCCAGGACCCGACGCTGCCCGTGCACGTGCCGCTGGCCCGGATGGTCGATCCGGCGATGAACGCCGCGATGGCCGAGACCGCCGCCTGGGCCGTGCTGTCGCTGCACCGGGGCTTCTTCGACTACGCCCGCCAGCAGCGCGAAGCCTGCTGGCGCCAGCGGCCGCAGCGTCGCGCCGGCAGCGTGCCGGTGCTCGTGCTCGGCCTGGGCGCGATGGGCCGGGCCGTAGCCGACCGCCTGGCCGCGCTCGGTTATCCGGTCAGCGCTTGGCGCCGTGGGGCGGCTGCCGATGCGCCCCTGCCCGGCGTGCAGGTGCTGCACGGCGCCGCGGCCCTGCCGGCGGCGCTGGCGGGCGCCGAGGTGCTCGTGAACCTGCTGCCGCTCACGCCCGACACGCGCGGCATCCTGGGCGCGCCGCTGTTCGCGCAACTGCCGCGCGGCGCCAGCGTCGTCAACCTCGCGCGCGGCGGCCATCTGGTGGAGCCGGACCTGCTTGCCGCGCTGGATGGGGGTCAGCTGCGGCACTCGGTGCTGGATGTCTTCGCCACCGAGCCGCTGCCGCCCGGCCATCCCTTCTGGACCCACCCGCGCGTGACCGTGCTGCCCCATGTGGCGGCGCTGACCGACGCGCACAGCGCGGCGGAGGTGGTGGCTGCCAACCTCGGGCGCATCGAGCGCGGCGAGCCGCCGCTGCACCTCGTGGACCGCGGGCGCGGGTATTGAGACGGGATCGAGCCCCGGGCCGGGGTGCTCAGACGCTGAGCACGAGGGATGGCCCGGCCGCGCCCCGCCCGGCGGGACGGCCGCGCGTGAAGTGCAGGGTCATCAGCGCCAGGCGGCGCAGCGCGTCCCAAGGGTCCTCGGGCCAGTCCGGGCGCGTCAGGCCCTTGACGATGCCGTCGCAGGCGCTGGCCGAGGCAATCAGGCGTGCCACCGCGCGGTCGCCCAGCAGGCCGACCGCGCGCTCGACGGCCCGCTGGCGCGGCCCCCACACGCGCGCGGCCCCCAGGGCCACGGGCAGCGGCTGGCCCTGTGCGAGCGCCACGCGCACGCGCGCGATTGCGCGCAGGTTGTCGGCCAGCTGCCAGTGCACCGACACGGGCGACTCGCCCTCGTTGCGCAGGCCGTCGAGCATGCGCAGCGCGCGCCCCACCTGACCGGCCAGCACGGCCTCGGCGAACTGGCGCACGTCGTAGCGCGCGACGTTCAGCACCGCGGACTCGACCTGCTCGGCGCTGAGCTCGCCCGGCGGGTGCAGCAGGCCGAGCTTGCGGATCTCCTGGTGCGCCGCGAGCAGGTTGCCCTCGACCCGGTCGGCGAAGAAGGCCAGCGTGCGCTGCCCCTCCTCGCCCTCGCGCACGTGCTGGCCCTGGGCCGCGAGCCGGCGCGCGATCCATGCGGGGAGAGCCGCGCGCTCCACTGGCTCGATGCGCACGCTCACGCCGGCCGATTCCAGGGCGCTGAACCAGGCGCTCTGCTGCTGCGTGCGCTCGAGCTGGGGCAGCACGACCAGCAGCGTCACCCCTTCCAGCGCGCCGGCAGCGGCCCGCTCGGCCAGGCGCTGCAGCGCCTCGCCGCCGTCCTTGCCGGGCTTGCCCGAGGGCAGGCGGATCTCCAGCAGGCGCGCGGCGGCGAACAGGCTCATCTCCTGCGTGGCCCCCAGCACGCTGCTCCAGTCGAAGTGGGCCCCGGCGACGTGGAAGACCTCGCGCTCGGCGCAGCCGGCCGCCCGCGCGGCCGCGCGGATGGCGTCGCCGGCTTCCTGCATCAGCAGCGGCTCGTCGCCGTGCAGCGTGTACAGCGACTTCAGGCCGCGGCCGTCGGCCAGGTGCGGGGCGAGCTGTTCAGGGCGCAGCTGCATGGGCGCGTCGCCGGGCGGTGCCCTCAGGCTCTCAGGGCCGCGCCGAGGCGAGACGGCGCAGCACCTGCAGTGCGATGTCCGCCTCCATGTCGGCGTACAGGCGCGCTTCCTCGTGCTCCTTGCCGAGCGCGTAGGTCTCGCTGTAGCTGAGCTCGCGCGTCAGCAGCAGCTCGGTGTCCGGCAGCAGCAGCCGCCCGGCGGGCGTCTGCACCCGGTAGCGCAGGCGCGCGCGGAGCTGGAGCTCGCTCACCCGCCGTGTCGCGGTGTAGGAGGCCACGCTCTTCTCGCGCGTGCTCGTCAGCGCGACGAGCTGCACCTCGGCATGCGCCGGCGCGGCCATCCACTCGATGGCCGGCCCTGCCGCGACGCGCAGCGCGCGGTCCATGTCCGGGCTGAAGCCGCTGAGGGCCAGGCGCCGGAAGGGCAGGACCACGGGTCGGCGCAGCTGGAAGCCGCAGCCGGCGAAGAGGCCCAAGCCCGCGAGCGCTGGCGCGAGCCGCAGCAGCCGGCGCCGCGGCGGCGCGGCAGCGGCGCGGTCGGCGGCCTGACTTTCAGGCCCCGTTGGGGCGGCCCCCGCGCGCGCCGAGCCGGACGGCATCGCTCAGGCCACCACGTTGACCAGGCGCCCGGGCACCACGACCACCTTGCGCACCGGCCGGCCCTCCGCGAAGCGGGCGACCTCCGCGCTGCCCGCGGCCAGCGCCTCGATCGCCGCCTTGTCGGCGCTGGCCGGCACACGGATCGCGCCGCGCGTCTTGCCGTTGACCTGGAGCACGAGCTCGACCTCGTCCTGCTCCAGCGCCGCCTCGTCGACCGCCGGCCACGAGGCATCGAGCAGGTCGCCGACGGCGCGTTCGTAGCCCAGCTCTCGCCACAGCGCGCAGGCCAGGTGCGGGCAGGCGGGGTAGAGCGCGCGCAGCAGCACCGACAGGCCTTCGCACAGCACCGCGGCGTCGCCGTCGCTGCCGTCGGGCGCGAAGCCCTCGAGCGCGTTCAGCAGCTTCATGCAGCCCGACACCACGGTGTTGTACTGCATGCGCTCGTAGTCGTAGCTCACCTGGCGCAGCACCAGGTGCACCTCGCGGCGCAGCGCGCGCGCGGCCGGGCGCAGCGGGGCCGCGCGCAGGTCGGCCGCGGTCGCGCGCCGCAGCGTCGGCGCATGCTTCGCGGCATGGGCCCAGAGCCGGCGCAGGAAGCGGTGCGCCCCCTCGACCCCGGCGTCGTTCCACTCCAGCGTCTGCTCCGGCGGCGAGGCGAACATCACGAACAGCCGCGCGGTGTCGGCGCCGTAGCGGTCGATCAGCTCCTGCGGGTCCACCCCGTTGTTCTTGGACTTGGACATCGTGCCCACGCCCTCGTAGGCGATCGCCGTGCCCGCGGGCAGTTCGCCCTTGGCCTCCTTCAGCCGCGCCCCGTTGATCTTGCCCGTGGCGTCGAAGGTGTTCTCCACCTCGTGCGGCCAGAAGTACTCGATGCCGCCCTTGTCGCCGCGCCGGGAGTAGATGTGGTTCAGCACCATGCCCTGGGTCAGCAGCTTCGTGAAGGGCTCGTCGACGGCGACGAGCTTCAGGTCGCGCATGACCTTGGTCCAGAAGCGCGCGTACAGCAGGTGCAGGATCGCGTGTTCGATGCCGCCGATGTACTGGTCCATCGGCATCCAGTAGGCGGTGCCGGGGCCGACCATCGCGGAGTCGAGCTTCGGGTCGCAGTAGCGCATGTAGTACCACGACGAATCCACGAAGGTGTCCATCGTGTCGGTCTCGCGCCGCGCCGGCCTGCCGCACACCGGGCAGGCGACGCCGGCGTGGAAGCCGGCATGCCGGTTCAGCGGGTTGCCGCTGCCGTCGGGGATGCAGTCCTCGGGCAGCACCACCGGCAGGTCGGCCTCGGGCACGGGGACCGCCCCGTGCTCCTCGCAGTGGATGATGGGGATGGGCGTGCCCCAGTAGCGCTGGCGGCTGATGCCCCAGTCGCGCAGGCGCCAGGTGGTCTTCTTCTCGCCCAGGCCGCGCGCGGCCAGGTCGCGCGCGACCGCGTCCACGGCGGCGTGGTGGGCCAGCCCGTCGTAGGGCCCCGAGGCCATCGTCACGCCGCGCGCCTTGTCGGCGTACCACTCCTGCCAGCGCGTCGTGTCGTAGGCGCCCTCGCCCGGCACGGCGATCACCTGGACGATGGGGATGCCGTACTTCAGCGCGAAGGCGAAGTCGCGCTCGTCGTGGCCCGGCACGCCCATGACGGCGCCGTCGCCGTAGCTCATCAGCACGTAGTTGCCGACCCACACGTCCACCGCCGCGCCGGTCAGCGGGTGGATGACCTGCAGGCCGGTGCGCACGCCCTTCTTCTCGAGCGTGGCGAGTTCGGCCTCGGTCGTGCCGCCGGCCTTGCACTCTTCGATGAAGGCCGCGACCTCGGGGCGGCCCTTTGCGGCGTGTGCCGCCAGCGGGTGCTCGGGCGCCACGGCGCAGAAGGTCACGCCCATGATGGTGTCGGCGCGGGTGGTGAAGACGTGCATGCGCCCGCCTTGCAGCGGCTGCCCGTCGTCACCGCGGATGTCGTGCGTGAAGGCGAAGCGCACGCCCTCGCTGCGGCCGATCCAGTTCTCCTGCATCAGCTTCACGCGCTCGGGCCAGCCCGGCAGGTGCTGCTGCACCTGCTCGAGCAGCTCCTGGGCGTACTGCGTGATCTTCAGGTAGTAGCCCGGGATCTCGCGCTTTTCCACCGGCGCGCCGGAGCGCCAGCCGCGGCCGTCGATGACCTGCTCGTTGGCGAGCACGGTCTGGTCGACCGGGTCCCAGTTGACGACCTGGGTGCGGCGCTCGGCGATGCCGGCCTCGAGCATCTTCAGGAACAGCCACTGGTTCCACTTGTAGTAGTCGGGCGTGCAGGTCGCGACCTCGCGGCTCCAGTCGATCGCCAGGCCCATGGCCAGCATCTGGCCCTTCATGTGGGCGATGTTGTCGTAGGTCCAGCGCGCCGGCGGGACCTTGTTCTTCATCGCCGCGTTCTCCGCCGGCAGGCCGAAGGCGTCCCAGCCCATGGGCATCAGCACGTTGAAGCCCTTCATCCGCAGATGACGGGTCAGCATGTCGTTGATGGTGTAGTTGCGCACGTGCCCCATGTGCAGCTTGCCGCTGGGGTAGGGCAGCATCGAGCAGGCGTAGAACTTGGGCCGTGAGGTGTTCTCGGTGACGCGGTAGACATCGCGCGCGCGCCAGTCGGCCTGGACCGCCGGCTCGACCTCGGCTGGGACGTATTTCTCGTTCATCGGCGGGATTGTAGGAGTCGCCCCCCGGAGGCCGCGCGCCCCGGCGGGGCCTGGCGAGGTGGCGGTGACGAGCGCTTCAGCGCCTGCCCGCTTCGGTGACGAAGCCGATGCGCGACAGCCCGGCCTGCTGCAGCAGGCCGATCAGCTCGGCCACGCGGCCGTAGGGCACGCGTGCGTCGGCACGCAGGTGCACCTCGGTGGCGGGGTTGCGCTGCGCCGCCGCGCGCGCCTGCTCGCCGAGCCTGCGCTCGACGTCGGCCGGCGCCAGCGCCTCGTCACCGAGGAAGACTCGGCCCTCCGCGTCGACGGCCACGCGCAAGGCGTCCTTGGCGTCGCTGGGTTGCGCGCCCTCGGCGCGCGGCAGGTCCAGGCGCAGGCTCGGGGCCATCAGCGGCGCGGCGACGATGAAGATGACCAGCAGCACGAGCATGACGTCGATCAGCGGCGTCATGTTGATGTCGCTCATCGGCGCCGGGCGGGCGCGCTGCTCGAGGCGGCCGAAGGGCATGGCTTGCGGCAGTGCCGTGCGGCGCGCTCAGGCCGGCGTGGCCGGGTCGTCGAGCATCTCGCGCAGGTCGTGCGCGAAGCCCTCGAGCGCGGCCTCGCAGCGCCCGATCCACAGCCCGAAGAGGTTGTAGCCCAGCACCGCGGGGATGGCCACCGCGAGCCCGGCGGCCGTCATCACCAGGGCCTCGCCCACCGGGCCGGCCACCTTGTCGATGGAGAAGGCGCCGCTGCCGCCAATGGCCACCAGCGCGTGGTAGATGCCCCAGACGGTGCCGAACAGGCCGACGAAGGGCGCGGTGCTGCCGATGGACGCGAGCAACACCTGACCCGACTGCAGGTGGGCGAGGCTGCGCTGCAGCGCGTCGCGCAGGCGGCGCGTGCGCTGGGACTCCACACGCCCGCGCGCGGCCAGGGTCTGCGCGCCGTCGCCGGCGCGCGCGGCCTCGACGAGCGGCAGGAGCACGCGCTCGCGGTCCAGGCCCTGGAGGCGGCGTTGGCCGTCCTCCAGCGTCGGCGCATCCCAGAACGCCGCCGTGGCGCGCTCCAGGTCGTGCAGCGCGCGCCGAAGCACGCGCGTCTTCCAGAGGATGGCGGTCCAGGCCGCGATCGACATCAGCAGCAGCGCCAGCGCCACCGCGCGGCCGACGGCGTCGCTCTGGTCCCAGAATTGCGCGATGCCATCCATGCGGGCTCTCAGGGGCGGGCGTTGGGGCGGCGTGGCGCCGGCCGGGGCGGGGCGCGTGGGGGCCTCAAAGGCCCAGCACGTCGTCCATGCCGTACAGGCCGCTCGCGTGCTGCGCGAGGAAGCGCGCCGCGCGCAGGCTGCCCTGGGCGTAGCCGGCACGGCTGCTGCTGCGGTGCGTGATCTCGATGCGCTCGCCGGTGCCGGCGAACAGCACGGTGTGGTCGCCGACGATGTCGCCGCCGCGGATGGTGGCGAAACCGATGGTCGACGGATCGCGCTCGCCGGTGTGGCCCTCGCGCGCGTAGACGGCGCAGTCCTTCAGGTCGCGCCCGAGCGCGGCGGCCAACACCTCGCCCATCTTCAGGGCCGTGCCGCTCGGGGCGTCGACCTTGTGCCGGTGGTGCGCCTCGACGACCTCGATGTCATAGCCCTGGCTCAGCGCCCGCGCGGCCACGTCGAGCAGGCGCAGCACGACGTTCACGCCCACGCTCATGTTGGGCGCCATCACGAGGGCGATGCGCTGCGCGTGGGCGGCGATCTGCGCCTTCTGCGCGTCGCTGAAACCGGTGGTGCCGATGACGGCCTTCACCCCCAGGCGCTCGCAGGCCTGGAGGTGGGCCATCGTGCCCTCGGGGCGGGTGAAGTCGATCAGCACGTCGGCGCCGGCCAGGGCCGCGTCCAGGTCGGCCGTGATGGGAACGCCGGCCTGGCGGCCCAGGAAGGCGGCCGCGTCCTGGCCGAGCACCGGACTCGAGGGGAGGTCGAGGGCGCCGTGCAGGCGCAGGTCGCCGCTGGTGAGCACGGCCTCGATCAGCATGCGGCCCATGCGGCCGGAGCTGCCGGCGATGGCGATCTTCATCAACGCTCCAGGGGGGGGTAGGCGCGCGGCGGCCCGGCCGCCGGTGCTTCGGCCGCCGCCGCGGGCGGGCGGGCCGCGGGCGCCGGCAGGGCCGCGCGCTCGGCTTCGGTGAGTTCCAGCGCGCGCCGCGGCGCCGGGGCGCGGCGCGCCGGGTCGATCGAGGCGACGAACTCGTTCTCCGAAGGCAGGTCGGCCGGCGCGTCCAGGCGCTGCAGCACGTCGCCTTCGAAGTGGGCCACCACGTGGCGCCGCTGCTCCGGGGTGCCGGGGCGGCGGATCGTGAAGACGTAGTCCCAGCGGTCGGCCTTGAACGGGTCGGAGAGCATTGCCGTGCCCAGCACGTCGCGCACCTGCAGCCGCGTCATGCCGGGACGCACGAGCGCCACCTGTTCGCGCGTGACGGCATTGCCCTGCACGATCTCGATGCGGTAGGGCGTCAGCGCGTCGGCCACGCGGCCGGCCGCCGGCTGCAGCCGGCTGGCACACCCGGTGGCCATCACCGCGGCCGCTGCCAGCCCCGCGAGGACGATGGCCCCGCGGGCCTTTCCGGGGCGCGCGCTCGATATCATGCGGCCGATTCTAGAGGGGGACCCCCTGTCCCTGGTGTGCGCCCAGCCCATGAACCGTGCCGACGAACTCAAGAGCAGCGGCCTGAAGGCCACGCTGCCGCGGCTGAAGATCCTCGAGGTCTTCGAGCGTGGCGCGCGCCGGCACATGAGCGCCGAGGACGTCTACCGCGCGCTCATGTCCGAAGGTTCCGACATCGGCCTGGCCACCGTCTACCGCGTGCTGATGCAGTTCGAGCAGGCCGGCCTGCTGACGCGCAGCAACTTCGAGTCCGGGCGCTCGGTCTTCGAGCTCAACGAGGGCCAGCACCACGACCACCTGGTGTGCCTGACCTGCGGCCGCGTCGAGGAGTTCTACGACCCCGAGATCGAGCGCCGGCAGCGGGCCGTGGCGCAGTCCCACGGCTTCGATCTGCAGGAGCACACGCTGGCGCTGTACGCCACCTGCACCAAGGCCGACTGCGTGCACCGCGGGCGGTGAGCCGGCACCGCCGGGCCGCAGCCCCTGCTCAATCCGCGGGGGGGCGCTCCAGGGCGCGCTGGTGGCGCTCGATGAATTCCTGGTAGGTGTCGATGCCGCGCAGCTGCAGGATGGTGTTGCGCACGGCGGCCTCGACCAGTACCGCGAGGTTGCGGCCCGCGTCCACCGCGATCACCACCTTGCGCACCGGCATGCCGAGCACGTCCTCGTACAGCGGCTCGTGCGGCAGGCGCTCGAACTCGCGTTCCATGACCTCCTTGCGGACGAGGTGGACGATGAGCTTGAGCTTCATCTTGCGACGCACCGCTGTCTCGCCGAAGATGGCCTTGATGTCAAGCAGGCCGATGCCCCGCACCTCGAGAAGGTTCATCAGCAGTTCGGGGCAGCGGCCCTCGATGGCGGTCTGGGAGACGCGGAACAGGTCCACCGCGTCGTCGGCCACGAGCCCGTGCCCGCGCGAGACCAGCTCGAGCCCGAGCTCGCTCTTGCCCAGGCCCGACTCGCCCGTCAGCAGCACCCCCATGCCGAGGATGTCCATGAACACGCCGTGGCGCGTGGTGCGCTCGGCGAAGGCTTCCCCGAGGTAGGCGCGGATGACGTCGATCACCTGGCCCGCGGACTCGCGCGTGACGAACAACGGGATCTCGGCGCGGTCGCACATGGCCACCAGCCGCACCGGTGGCGTCTGGTCGTCGGCGACGATGACCAGCGGCGGCTCCAGCGCGATGATGCGGGCGATGCGGCGCTCGAGGTCGACCGGGGCCGAGGCCTCGAGGTAGGCCACCTCGCGCTGGCCGACGATCTGCACCCGGTAGGGGTGGATGTAGTTGAGGTAACCCACCAGGTCCGCGGCCGAGCGGGCCTCGCGCACGGCGGCGTCGGCGAAGCGCCGCTCCGGGTGGGCGTGGCCGGCCACCCACTCCCAGCGCAGGGTCTGGCGCTGAGCCTCGAACAGCGCCTCGGCGCTGATGACCTTGGGTTTCACGCCACGGTCTTCAGCGGCTGCCAGTTCGCCACGAGAGCGTGCACCGCCGCGGCGTCGGGCACGGTCTTCAGGCCGTCGCGCAGGACGCGGTCGGACAGCATCTCGGCGATCTCCGACAGGATCTCCAGGTGGCGCTGCGTCGCCGCCTCGGGCACGAGGAGGAAGATCAGCAGCGACACCGGCACGTCGTCGGGCGCGTCGAAGGCGATCGGCTGGGCCAGACGCAGCACCGCCGCCAGCGGGTTCTTCAGGCCCTTGATGCGGCCGTGGGGGATGGCCACGCCGTGCCCCAGGCCCGTGGAACCCAGACGTTCGCGCGCGAACAGGTTGTCGGTGACCGTGCCGCGGGCGATGGCGTGCTGGTTCTCGAAGAGCAGGCCGGCCTGCTCGAAAACCCGCTTCTTGCTCGAAGCGTCCACGTTCACCAGCACGTTGCTGGCCGGGAGGATGGCTGCAAGACGGTTCATGGGCTCGGCCGCGCGGAGGCACCCCGGAGCGCGGTACCCGGCGGCGGCAATGGAAGGCGCAAGATTATGGGGTGAAAAGCCCGGGCCGCGAAGCCTGGGCCGGCCAGAGGCCTCAGGCGGTGCCGACCTCCATCCGCTTGGAGGCCGCGTGGTGGTGGTCCTGGACGCGATCCTTGTGACGCATCACCTGGCGGTCGAGCTTGTCCATCAGCTGGTCGATCGCGGCGTAGAGGTCCTCGTGCGCCTGCTCGACGAAGATGTCGCGCCCCTTGACGTGCAGAGTGACCTCTGCCGTCTGCCGGCGCTCCTTCTCCTTCATCTTTTCCACGCGCAGCAGCACGGTGACGTCCACCACCTGGTCGAAGTGCCGGGTGATGCGGTCGAGCTTGTTGAGCACGTACTCGCGCAGGGCGGGGGTGACCTCGAGATGATGGCCGCTGATGGTCAGGTTCATCCATGCCTCCTTTCGATCCGCAGGGAGCCGCCGGCCGCTGCCGCCCCAATGCGGCGCGAGCCGCCGGCCGGGTCAGTGTGCGCCTGTTCCGGCGGCGTGGCAAGCGTTGCTCGCACCGAGGTGTCGGGTTTGCGTGTCAAGTCCGCCTGTCGCCGGCCGCGCCCTGGCGGGCGTCCGGCGCGGCGGTTCAGGCCACGCGGCCCGAGGCAGCGTTCAACAGCGGGCCCAGCACTGCGGGCAGTTCCTCGGCCAGCCTCGCCTTGCGCACCACCGGCACCCGGGACAGCACGCCCTCGTAGCGCGCGAGCTGCTCCGGGCCGAGCCCGGTGACCACCGCCACGCGGGTGCGCTGGAACATGGGGTGCGAACGCAGGCTCGAGATCAGCGTCGCGCCGTCGATGCCCGGCAGCATCATGTCCACCAGCAGCAGGTCGGGCTCGAGCCGGCCCGCCAGCGCCAACCCGGAAATGCCGTCGTCGGCCGTGTGGATCTCGGCCTGCGGCAACTGACGCCGCACGAGCTGGGTGACCAGGGCCTGGTGATCCTTGTCGTCCTCGATCAGCAGCACGCGCAGGGGCAAGGCGCGCGGCGCTGGCGCCGTCGGGTTCGGCGCGACGCCCGCCGCGCCGTTCCCGGCCCGGGCCGCGAGCCAGCGTTCGACCGACTGGCGCGTGATGCGCCGGTGCCCACCCGGGGTCTTCCAGGCCTCGAGCGTGCCGCGGTCGACCATGAGCTGCACCGACCGCACGGCCATGCCCAGCATCCGGGCGACCTCGATGGTGCTCAGGTGCTCGGGCAGGCCTGGGGCCAGGGGGCCGGGTGCGGCGTCCGTCATCCGGGTGATTCTGCAGCAATCGCGGGAAATATTCCCGGGTTTTGGGGGGTGCGGCTGGAAGGGTCTCGCCGGCCGGCCCGGCCACAGCGCCGGCAGAAGCGCCGAAGGGATAATCCGCGATTCACCTTGGCGCGGCCTGGCGCCGCGACTGCCATGCCCGCTGTCCCCGCCCCGCTGCCCTCCGCTGCCCTTCAGGACGCGCCCGCCACTGCGCTGGCGCAGGCCGTGCGCCGCCGCCGCACCTTCGCCATCATCTCGCACCCCGACGCCGGCAAGACCACGCTGACGGAGAAGCTGCTGCTGTTCTCGGGCGCGATCCAGATCGCCGGCTCGGTGAAGGCGCGCAAGGCCAGCCGCCACGCCACCAGCGACTGGATGGAGATCGAGAAGCAGCGCGGCATCTCGGTCGCCTCGTCGGTCATGCAGATGGAGTACCGCGACTGCGTCATCAACCTGCTCGACACGCCTGGCCACCAGGACTTCTCCGAGGACACCTACCGCGTGCTGACGGCGGTGGACGCCGCGCTGATGGTGATCGACGCGGCCAACGGCGTGGAGCCGCAGACGCGGCGCCTGCTGCAGGTGTGCCGGGCGCGCAACACGCCCATCCTCACCTTCGTCAACAAGATGGACCGCGAGGTGCGCGAGCCGCTGGACCTGATGGACGAGATCGAGCGCGAGCTCGGCATGGGTGTCGTCCCTTTCACCTGGCCCGTGGGCATGGGCAAGTTCTTCGGCGGCGTGCTGGACCTGCGGCGCGACCAGATGCGCGTGTTCTCGCCCGGCGAGGACCGCCTGCGCGAGGGTGGCGACGAGGTCGTCGACGGCATCGACAACCCGGTGCTCGCGCAGCGCTTCGGCGCCGCCTGGGAGCAGGCCGCTGGCGAGGTGGAGCTGGTGCGTGAGGCCGCCCCCGGCTTCGACGAGGCGCAATTCCTGGCCGGCCGGCAGACGCCGATGTTCTTCGGCAGCGCGATCAACAACTTCGGCGTGCAGGAGGTGCTGGACGCGCTGGTGGCGCTGGCGCCACCGCCCGGGCCGAAGCCCGCACTGCAGCGCACGGTGCAGCCGCACGAGCCGAAGTTCACCGGCGTGGTGTTCAAGATCCAGGCCAACATGGACCCGGCGCACCGCGACCGCATCGCCTTCGTGCGCGTGGCCAGCGGCCGCTTCGAGCGCGGCATGCGGCTGAAGGTCACGCGCAGCGGCAAGGAGATCCGCCCGAACACCGTGGTCACCTTCATGAGCCAGCGGCGAGAGCTGCTCGAAGAGGCCTACGCGGGCGACATCATCGGCGTCCCCAACCACGGGGTGCTGCAGCTCGGCGACACGCTGACCGAGGGCGAGGCGCTGCAGTTCACCGGCCTGCCCTTCTTCGCGCCCGAGATGTTCCGCTCGGTCGAGGTCGCCGACCCGCTGCGGACCAAGCAGCTGCGCGCCGGGCTGACGCAGCTCGGTGAGGAAGGCGCGATCCAGGTCTTCCGCCCGGTGGCCGGCAGCGTGCTGCTGCTGGGCGCGGTGGGACAACTGCAGTTCGAGGTGGTGGCGCACCGTCTCGAGCACGAGTACGGTGTCAAGGCACGCATCATGCCGGCGCGCTACAACGTCGCGCGCTGGGTCACGGCCGAGACCGGCGAGGGCGCGGCCGCCGACGAACGTGAACTCAAGCGCTTCGTCGACGGCAACGACCATCGCGTTGCTCTGGACGCCGTCGACGCGCCCTGCGTGCTGCTCGAATACGCCGGCGAGCTGCGCGCGATGCAGGACAACTGGCCGAAGATCCGCTTCCACGCACTGCGCGAGCACGCGGGGCTGGTGTTCCAGAAGCAGCTGGAGGGGTGAGACGGGCGCCCCCGGACGCCCTCAGCCCAGCGGCAGCGCGCCCGTGCACTTGACCTCCTCCAGACACACGCTCGAGCGCACGGCGCTCACGCCCGGCAGCTGCGCCAGCGTGCGCAGCAGGAAGTCCGACAGCGCGCGCAGGTCCTGCGCGACGACCTTCAGCACGTAGTCGAAGTCGCCGCTGACGGCGTGGCATTCCAGCACCTGCGGCGTGCGGGCGATGGCGGCGCGGAACTGCTCGAGCTGCTTCATGTGGCCGCGCTCCATGGTCACGTGGACGAAGGCGGTCACCCCCAGGCCGAGGCGGGCGGGGTCCAGGCGGGCCTCGTAGCCGCGCACGAGGCCGCGCTCCTCGAGGCGGCGGTGGCGGCGGTGGCACTGCGCGGGCGACAGCCCCACGGCCTGCGCCAGCTCGAGGTTGGAGATGCGGCCCTGCTGCTGCAGCACCTGCAGCAGGCGGCGGTCCAGCGCGTCGAGGTCGGGCGGGTGGCCGGCGGGCTCCATCGTCATGGCTTTCGATGTGGCTGTCTTCGAGATTTCGTTTCGGGCTTCGATCTCTACAGAAAAGGAGATTTCGTACCGGCTGCCATTCAAATCGAACATGCAAGCACATTGCGCCAATGGCGAGATAGATTTTGCATCGTCCAAGCCGCTTCCCCTGTCGCAGGAGCCCCCACCATGCCAGACCTCTTTGACAACCCCATGGGCCTGTGCGGCTTCGAGTTCGTCGAGTTCGCCTCGCCCACGCCCGGCGTGCTCGAGCCGCTGTTCGAGCGCATGGGCTTCAGCCTCGTTGCGCGCCACCGCAGCAAGGACGTGCTGCTGTACCGCCAGGGCGGCATCAACTTCGTCGTCAACCGCGAGCCGCGCAGCCTGGCGGGCTACTTCGCCGCCGAGCACGGGCCCAGCGCCTGCGCGCTGGCCTTCCGCGTGCGCGACTCGCACCGCGCCTACGCGCGCGCCCTGGAACTCGGCGCGCAGCCGGTGGACGTGCCCACGGGGCCGATGGAGCTGAAGCTGCCCGCGATCAAGGGCATCGGCGGGGCGCCGCTGTACCTGATCGACCGCTTCGAGGACGGCCGCAGCATCTACGACATCGACTTCGAATGGCTGCCCGGCGTCGAGCGCCGCCCGCGCGGGCACGGGCTGCTCGCGGTGGACCATCTCACGCACAACGTCTACCGCGGGCGCATGGCCTATTGGGCGGGCTTCTACGAGCGCTTGTTCAACTTCCGCGAGATCCGCTATTTCGACATCCGCGGCCAGCACACGGGGCTCACGAGCAAGGCCATGACGGCGCCCGACGGGCTGATCCGCATCCCGCTGAACGAGGAGGCGGGCCGTGGCGGCAGCGGCCAGATCGAGGAGTTCCTGATGCAGTTCAACGGCGAGGGCATCCAGCACATCGCGCTGCTGACCGAGGACCTCCTCCCCACGGTGGATGCGTTGCAGATGGCCGGCGTGCCGCTGATGACGGCCCCCAACGACATCTACTACGAGATGCTGGAGGAGCGCCTGCCGTGCCACGGCCAGCCGGTGGGCGCGCTGCAGGCCCGCGGCATCCTGCTGGACGGCTCCACCGCCGGCGGCCAGCGCCGGCTGCTGCTGCAGATCTTCAGCCAGCCGGTGCTGGGCCCGGTGTTCTTCGAGTTCATCGAGCGCCAGGCCGACGAGGGCTTCGGCGAGGGCAACTTCAAGGCCCTGTTCGAGTCGATGGAGCGCGACCAGATCCGGCGCGGGGTGTTGGCCGCCTGATCGAGCCACCCGGGTCCGGCCCCGCGCACCACCCGCCCCATTCTCTCGCGCCGCGCGGGCCGTGCGCCGCGTCGGCTGCGGGCGGCCGCCGGCTGCGCCATAGTCGCGGCTGTGAGCGCGCGGCGTTTCCGGGGCCGGGGGCTTCGGCGTCCGCGCCGACATGCCATGCTGAACTACCGTCACCTGCATGACTTCTGGGTCGTCGCCAAGGAGGGTGGCTTCGCGCGCGCCGCCGAGCGCCTGGACATGGCTGTCCAGACCGTCAGCACTCAGGTGCGCGCGCTCGAGAAGGTGCTCGGGCACGAACTGCTCGAGCCTGCCGGCCGCGGCGTGGCGCTGACCGACCCCGGGCGGGCGGCGCTGTCGCGGGCCGAGTAGATCTTCGAACTCGGCCAGCTCATCCCGCAGGAGGTGCGGCCAGCCGCCAGCGCGCCGGTCGTGCGCCTGGTCGTGGGGCTGTCTGACGGTCTGTCCAAGCTGGCCGCGCATGCGCTGCTGCAACCCGTGCTCGAGACGCCGGCGCTGCGCCTCGTGTGCCACGAGGGCGAGGTCGGGCAGCTCCTGGGCGAGCTGGCCATGCACCAACCGGACCTGGTCCTCGCCTGCCAGTCGCCACCGCCGTCGTCCTCGTTGCGCTTGAGCAGCGAGCGTCTGGTGCAGTCGCCGGTGGACTGGTACGGCCCGGCCGCGCTGGTGGACGGAGTGCAGGCCGCCGCCTTTCCGGCCGTGCTCTCCGCGTTGCCCTTGCTGTTGCCGACCACGCACTACGCGCTGCACCACCGGCTGGAGCGCTGGTTCGATGCCCGCGGCATCGTGCCGCGCGTGGTGGGCGAATTCGAGGACAGCGCGCTGCTGTCGGTCTTCGCGGCCCAGGGCATGGGTGCGTTCCCGGCGTGCCGGCTCGGCGCCTCGGACGTCGCGCTCATGAGCGGCCTGCGCCTGCTGGGCAGCAGCCCCGACCTGCACGAGGAGATCCACGCCATCGGCTCGCGCCGCAGCCTGCACCACATCCGCCGGTGCAGCAGATGCTGGCGGCCGCGCGGCGCGCCTGAGCGCGCAGCCGGTGGCCTGACTGATGCGCCGGATGGCGCAGGGCCGGCCGGTGCGCGGATTCCGGGGATACCCGAACCACGAGATTCCTGCCGGGGTATTCACGCGTTGGATATCAAGGATCCATCGGAACAATTTGCCCTGATACGCGGCGCTTGCCATCATCTTCCACACGGCACAGGCGGGGTACGGCGCGCAGGTAGGAAGCCGTGCGCTGGGATCCGGACACGGTCGACGAGGAGGAGTCGAGCATGGGCATGGGATGCGTGGCACGTCGGTCGTGCCTTGGGTGGCTTGTGGCGCTGGCTGCCGTCACGGCCGGTGGTGGCGTCTGGGCACAGGAGTGGCCGGTCAAGCCGATCAAGATGATCGCGCCCCAGGCGCCAGGCGGCGGGCCCGAGCGAGTGATCCGGGCAATCGCTCAGGGCCTGGGTCAGCGGCTCGGCCAGCCTGTCGTCGTGGAGTACCGCCCCGGGGCGGCGGGCAACCTCGGCACGGCCGAACTGGCGCGGTCCGCGCCCGACGGGTATACCTGGATGCTCGGCCCCGAGAACATGCTGACGATCAACCCGCATCTGTATCGCAGCACGGGTTTCAATGTTCAGGACGTTTTTCCCGTGAGCCTGATCGGCAGCCTGAACCAGCTCCTGGCCTGCCATCCGAAGGTGGGTGTGTCCAACCTGCAAGACTTGGTGCGCGTGGCCAAGTCGAGGCCGCTGACCTATTCCAGCTCGGGGCCTGGCTCCATCGGCCAGCTGGCGATGGAGATGCTGTTGGAGGACCTGGGTGTCCGCATGACGCACGTGCCCTACAGGGGGCCGGCACCCGCCGTCCAAGACCTGATCGGCGGCCAGGTGGACTGCACCTTCATCGTGACGGCCGCACTGGTCGACCATGTCAGGGCCAACCGCCTGACCGGCATTGCCACCACGAGCCAATCCCGTATTCCCTCGCTGCCGGAACTGCCGACGATGAAGGAGGTCGGGCTCCCCAAGTTCGAGGGGAACTTCTGGCTCGGGATGTTCGCCCCCCGGGGTGTGCCCAGGGCCGTCCTGGACCGGTTCGGCAAGGCGCTGGACGAAACCATCCGCGGCCCCGAGGTGCGCGAGGCCATGGCGGCCAACAACACCATCCTGGTGGGCACCACGCCCGAGCTTGCCCAGGCCGAGATCGCCAAGTCCTCGCAACAGTGGGAGCGTGTGATCAGGAGGCTGAACCTCTCTGTCGATTGACGGCAGGCTCCGCTTCGGGGCGTGACCCATGCAAACTCGACCCAACTTCATCTTCATCCTCGCCGACGACCTGGGCTATGCGGACCTGGGCTGCTGCGGGGCGCGAGACGAACGCAACCAACCCGCGGATGTGTCGCCGCGGCTGGATCGCCTCGCCGGCGAAGGCGTGCGCTTCACCCGCGCCTACAGCAACTCCGCCGTCTGTTCGCCGACCCGGTTCGCGCTGATCACCGGGCGTTGGCAGTACCGGCTGCGCGGGGCTGCCGAGGAGCCGATCGCCGCAGCCCACGGCGACAAGGTGCTGGGCATCCCTCCGGAACACCCGACCCTGCCCTCGCTGCTGGCGGCTGCGGGTTACCGCACAGCTCTCTTCGGCAAGTGGCACCTGGGCTACCCGCCTCACTTCGGGCCGCGCAAGTCGGGCTACCAGGATTTCTTCGGGTTTCACGCCGGCGGTAGCGACTACTTCGCGCACACCGGCCCGCGCGGCGGCAGGGACCTGTGGGAGAACGAGGAGCCGGTGGAGCGGCCGGGCTACCTGACGGACCTGCTGAGCCGGCGAGCCGCCGACTTTGTCGAACGCCAGGAGCCGGGAACGCCTTTCCTCATGAGCCTGCACTACAGCGCGCCGCACTGGCCTTGGCTGACACGGGATGATGAGGCCGAGTCCGCCCGCACCGCGAGCAACGGGGTGCACACCGATGGCGGGTCGATCGCCACCTACCACCGCATGATCCATCACATGGACGAGGGCATCGGCTGGGTGCTCGACGCGCTGGACCACAAGGGCCTGGCGCACGACACGTTGGTCGTTTTCACGAGCGACAACGGCGGCGAGCGCTTCTCCAACAACTGGCCCTTTTCCGGTCAGAAGATGGACTTGCTCGAGGGCGGCATCAGGGTGCCCCTGATTGCCCGCTGGCCCGGGATGCTGCGCGCCGGGCAGGTGAGCGTCTTGCCCAGCCTGACGATGGACTGGACGGCCACCATGCTCGCAGCCGCCGGCGTTGCCGCGGCGCCCGGCTTCCCCCTGGACGGCGTGGACCTGCGCCCGGGATTCGCGAACGGCGCTTGGCGACGCCCGGGCCCCCTTGCGTGGCGGATGAAGCACCGCCAGCAGCGCGCGCTGATCGACCAGGGCTGGAAGTACCTGCAGATCGATGGCATCGACTACCTTTTCGACCTTGACGCCGACGCGCGCGAGCGAGCCAACCTCGCCCGCCGTCATCCCCAGAGGCTGGCCGAGTTGAAGGCGCGGTGGGAGGCCTGGAACGCGCAGCTGCCGGCCATCCCCGAGGATGCCCGGTCCCTCCTGCCCTACGGAAAGCAGGACATCCCTGGCGCCTGAGGACGCATCGGACCTGGCGGCTCAGATCTCCTGACCCACCGCCAGGCACAGGTCGCGGATCCAGCGCAGGCCGGCGTCCGACTCGCGCAGCCGGTTCCACTGCAGCATCTGCACCAGCCGCGGGATGGTCATCGGCGTGGGCCAGATGCGGATCGGCAGGTGCTGCTGCGCCTGCCGCGCAACGCGCCGGTGCACGGTGGCCAGCCGTTGCGTGCCGACCACGAGGCCGGGCAGGGCGGCCATCGTAGGTGCCGTGACCTCGATGCGGCGCGAGATGCCTTCTCGCTCGAGGAACCAGCCTTCCAGCACCGGGAGATTGCGCGCTCCGTCTGAGCTGTAGTTGGCCACCACGTGCCCTGCGCTCAGGTACTGCTCCCGTGTCAGGCCCTCGCGCACGGTCGGGTGCCCGGTCCACGACACCACGACGTAGTCGTCCTCGAAGAGCGGCACGCAGGGATGCAGGCTCGAGACGTACTGCATCGGGATGATCAGGAAGTCGGCCTCGCCGTTTTCCAGCGGCTCGCTGGGCTTGCGCACCTGCGGCCGCAGGTGCAGCTGCATCAGTGGCGCGCGCGCGTACAGGGCCTGCAGCAGTGCCGGCATGAAGACGGTGGTGGTGAAGTCCGACACCAGCATGGAGAACGCACGCGTCGACGTCGCCGGATCGAACACGGCCGGAGCCACGATGTCGCTGTCGACGCGCAGGAGGATCTCGCGCACCCGGTCGACCAGAGTCTCGGCGCGAGGCGTCAGCACCATCTGCCGGCCCAGCGGTGTCAGGAGCTCATCGCCGAAAAACTCGCGCAGGCGAGCCAGTGCATTGCTCATGGCTGGCTGACTCAGGTTCAACCGGTCCGCGGCCCGGCTGATGTTGCGCTCGCGCAGCAGCATGTCCAGAGCCACGAGCAGGTTCAGGTCCAGGTGGCGGTAGCGCATCAGTGGCTCCTGGCGTATTGGCTCTGTGAATGGTTCGGATTCATCGATTCCATTTTCGCGAATGACCGAGCATTCCTACAGTCACTGCCGTTCGCTCTTTCGGGCCACGAACCGCCCCATGACCACGAGGAGACACCCATGACGACGCGTCGACGCCTGTGCGAGCTCGCCCTGGTGGCCGCGGCCTGTGCCGCCACTGCCGCCAGCGCGCAGCAGGAGATCAAGATCACCGTCTGCGCCGGTCAGGCTCCGGTGTTCCCCTTCGTGCGGCTGATCTCGCAGAGTTTCATCCCGACCGTGAACGCGGAGCTGGCGCGAACCGGCAGGCTGAGGATCACCTGGAACGAGGCCTACGGGGGCACGCTGGCCAAGATCGGCGGCGAGCTCGAAGCCGTCCAGCAGGGCGTGTGCGACATCAGCATCGTCAGTACCATCTTCCATCCCGCGAAGATGCCGCTGCAGCAGGTCACCTTCATGGCGCCGTTCGGTCCCACGGACCTGAAGCCCGTGGTCAAGGTCATGAACGAGATGAACCGGAACCACCCGCTGATGCGGCAGGCCTGGGAGCGGCACAACCAGGTGTTCCTGGCCGGGACGGCAGCGGACGAGTACGCCCTGTTCTCGAACTTCCCGGCCGCGCGCTACGAGGACCTTGCCGGCCGCAAGATCGGCAGCTCGCCGGTGCCGCTATCCTGGCTGAAGGGCACGGGCGCCACTGGGGTGGCCGCGGGCCTGCCGTCCTACTACAACGACATGAAGTCGGGCGTGTACGCCGGCGTGCTGACCTTCCTGAGCGCGGCTGCGCCGACCAAGCTCATGGAGGTGGCCCCCTACTACATCCAGACCGGCATGGGCGCGACCTTTCCGGGCGCGCTGTCGATGAACCGCCAGGCCTGGGACCGGCTCGGTCTGGAGGGCCAGTCCGCCGTGCGCGTCGCCTCCGATGCCTATGTGGCGCGCTTCGTATCCGACATGGAAAAGGCGCTCGGGGCCGCGGAGGCCGCCTACAAGGCTGGCGGGGGACGTGTCATGCCCTTGCCGGCCGCCGAGCGCGAGCGCTGGGCGCGGACGATCGAGAGCCCGGCCAAGGCCTGGATCGCGCAGAACGGCCAGCCCGCGCGTGACGTGCTCAAGGCCTACATGGACGCGATGCGCGCCGACGGCATCAAGTTTGCGCGCGATTGGGACCGCGAGTGATAACACGGCCGGGTCGGCTGTTCGACGGCCTGACGCGGTGCATGAACGCCCTGGGCACCAGCCTGGTGGTGCTCATCATGCTCGTCGTCCTGGCCGACGTGCTGGGCCGGGGGCTGTTCTCCGCGCCCCTGGCGGGCACGCCCGAGATCGTCTCCGTGTCGGTCGCCGTCATTGTTTTCCTGCAGTTCCCGAGCACTCTTGCCACCGGCCGCGTGATCGCAGCCGACGGCGCGCTGGGCTGGATCGGACGGCGGAGTACGCGCGCTCATCAGTGGCTGTTGTCGCTGCATCACGCGGTGGGCGCGGTCCTGTTCGCCATCACGGCCCGCCACCTCTGGCCCCTGGTCGAGTCGGCTTGGCGCAGCGGCGACTACTACGGTAGCAACGCCACGCTCGAGCTGGCCAAGTGGCCGGTCTACGCGGTCATCCTCTTCGGCTGCAGCGTCCTGAGCGTGCAGTACGCGGTGCTGACCGTCGCCCACTGGCGCTCCGGCGTGCGCCGGGTCGCCCTGGCAAAGCAGCGCCCCGAGGACAAGGTGCTGGGATGAGCGCGGTTGAGATCGGTGCCCTGGGCTTCGGCTGCCTGACCCTGCTGATCTACCTGGGGATGCACATCTCCAGTGCGCTGCTGCTGGTGTCCTATGTCGGCATCTCGCTGATCCGTGATGACTGGTCGCTGGCCGGCCACCTGCTCGGCCAGACGGCCACCGACGCGCTGACCAAGTACGAGTTCGGCACCGCGCCCTTGTTTGTGCTGATGGGGCTGCTGGTGCTGGCCGCCGGCGTGGGCCGTGACTGCTTCATCATCGCCGAGCGCCTGCTGGGTCGATTTCACGGTGGCATCGGTCAGGCCACCGTCGCGGGCAACGCCATCTTCGCCGCGGTCACCGGGGTGTCGATCGCTGCGGTGGTGATGTTCACGCGCATGGCCGTGCCCGAGATGCTGAAGCGGGGATATCCGGCGCGGCTGGCCGTGGGCGTGGTGGCGAGTTCGTCAATGCTGGGCATGCTGATCCCGCCATCGGTGTTGATGATCATCTACGCCGTCGTCACCGAGACCTCCGTGGGGGACATGTACAAGGCCGGCGTGCTGCCAGGCCTGATGCTGAGCCTGGCCTTCATGGTGACGGTCGCCTTGTCGATGCGTCGCCATTCGGCACATCATGCCGTCACGTCTGCGTTGCCGCCGGCTGTGCCAGCCGGGGACGGTAGCGGCGCCCAGTTTCTCTCTCTGTGGCGACTGGGCCTGCCGATCGCCACGCTGATCGGCGTCGTCCTCGGGGGCATGTACGCCGGGTGGTTCACGGCAACCGAGGCAGGCGCCGTCGGCGCCGCTGGCGGGCTGATCCTGGCCGCTGCGCGCCGGGTCCTGACGCCGCGCTCGTTCTGGGCCATCCTGATGGACACAGGCTACGTGACGGCCTCGATCGTGCTCATCATCGCCGCCGCCGCGATGTTCACGCGCTTCCTCGCGATCTCGGGCCTGCCGAGCTTCCTCAACGGGTGGATCGCCGAGCACCAGTTCACGCTGCTGGCCGTGGTGGCGGTTTACGTGCTCCTGCTGCTGGTGCTGGGGACTGCGCTCGACAGCGTGTCGACCGTGCTGATTGCCGTGCCGGTGTTCGTGCCGGTCTTCAAGGAGCTCGGGGCGGACCTGGTGTGGATCGGCATCATCACGATGATCGCCGTCGAGGTCGGGTTGATCACCCCACCTCTGGGCCTGAGTGCATTCATCGTCAAGGGCACGCTGGACGCTGACGGGCTCGGCCGCCACATCTCGCTCCAGGACATCTACGTCGGCTCGCTGCCCTTCTGCGCCGCTGCGCTCGCGGTGATCGCGCTGCTGATCGCCTTCCCGGTCCTGGTCACCGGCGTGCTCTGACGCGCCGCTTCTCATCACCGCCGCCATGTTCAAGTACTTTCCCACCAACTACGTCTGGAATCTGTCTGTCGACCTTGCCATCGAGATGGGCGCGCGCATCGGCGAGATCGAGGCCATGTGCGCGCCGCTGCAGGAGGCCGCCAAGGCTCCTGACGCAGCCGGTACGCAGGCCTTCCGCGAGACGTGGTCGCGCATGGCCGATCGCCTGTGCGAGCTTGCCGCCGAGGACGAGGCCGCGGGACGCACCCTCTCGGCCGGCGAGAAGTACGGGCGTGCTGCGACCTACCTGCTCACCTGCGAGCGGCTGCAGGCCCACGGCGCGCCGGGCCGACTGGCGTTGTACCGGCGCTTCCTCGATCTGTTCGAGCGCGGAGTCCGCCTGGCGCACGAGAACTGCGAGCGGGTGTCGATCCCCTACGGCGGGCAGGAGCTATCGGCGCTCTACGTGCGGGCCGAGGGCGTGCAAGGCCCGGCCCCCGTGCTCGTGCAGGTCAACGGTCTGGACTCGACCAAGGAGATGAAGTACCGCGTCGGCCTGCCGGTCTGGCTGGCGCGGCGCGGCGTCGCCTCCCTCGTGGTGGACCAGCCCGGCACTGGCGAGGCCCTGAGGCTGCACGGAATGACGGCGCGACACGACAGCGAGCACTGGGCCAGCCCCGTGGTGGACTGGCTGCAGGCCCGGGCCGACATCGACCCGCGGCGCATCGGGCTGGAAGGAGTCTCGCTGGGCGGCTATTACTGCCCGCGCGCCGTCGCCTTCGAGCCGCGCTTTGCTTGCGGCGTGGCCTGGGGGGCCAACCACGACTGGCGCGACGTGCAGAAACGCCGCCTCGAGCGCGAGGGCGACTTCCCGGTCCCGCATTACTGGGCTCACGTGTGCTGGGTCTGGGGCGCGCGTGACATCGGGGACTTCATGCGTATCGCCGAGTCCGTGCACCTTGACGGCATCCTCGACCGCATCCGCGTGCCTTTTCTCGTGACGCACGGCGAGAAGGACTCGCAGATCCCGCTGAAGTGGGCGCACCGCACCTACGAGCACCTGGTGAACAGCCCTCGGCGCGAGCTGAAGGTGTTCACCGAGCGCGAGGGCGGGTGCCAGCATTCGAGCTTCGACAACAGCATCAACGCGGGGCACTACATCGCCGACTGGGTTGCCGAGGTCCTCGGCGGCCGCACGCGCTGAGCCTGCCCCCAGACCACCAGGGTGATCACCATGAACATCATCGGACCCGACGAGCTGGTGTTTGGCGTCGAGGACGTCGCCGCCTGCATCCAGTACCTCAGCGACTACGGGCTGCAGCCCGTGGGTGTCGGCGCTGCCGGAGGGCGCCTGGAGGCCGAGGACGGCACAGCAGTCGTCGTCCGCGCCAAGGAAGATCCCTCGTTGCCACCGGGTCTGGGCACGGCCAGCCAGCTGCGCAAGACCACCTACGGCGTGGCCGACCGCGCCACGCTCGAGGCCATCGCCGCCGAGCTCGGGCGCGACCGCGAGGTCGTGTACCTCCCCGATGGCAGCCTGCAGGCGGTGGACGACATGGGGTTCACCCTTGGTTTCCAGCTCACCGTGCGCCGGCCGCTGCGCACCGCCCCGGAGTCGGCGAACGCGCCGGGCGCCGCGGCCGGGCGGCCGGTCAATGCCGTGGCGGCCGACGATGCGGCGGCGGCTCGGCCCCTGAGCCTGTCCCACGTCGTCTACTTCGTGCCCGACGAGGCCCGTGCCGCCGCGTTCTATACCGGCAGGCTCGGGTTTCGCGAGACAGACCGCCTGCTGGGCGCCGGTGGCTTCCTGCGCCCGGCGGGCACGCTCGACCACCATACGCTGTTCATGATCCAGACGCCACCCTTCATGAAGGGCGTCGAGCACTTCACCTTCCACATGTCCGGCCCGACGGCCGTCTTGCAGGCCGGCACCCGCTTTGTCAGCAAGGGCTACCAGTCCTTCTGGGGGCCGGGGCGGCACAAGATGGGCAGCAACTGGTTCTGGTACTTCAACAGCCCGTTGGGATGCCACGTCGAGTACGACGCGGACATGGACCAGCACGACGAGCAGTGGCGGCCGCGTGCCGTGCCGATGAGTGCCGACGCCGCGCAGCTGTTCCTGTTCGCGCACCGGGACAAGTGGGCGCCCGGCGGTCCGCCGCCGCCTGGCACGACTGTGCAATGAGCGAAGCCCCGCGTGCTGGCGATGACCTGGCTCACCCTGTGCCGCAGCGCCGAGATCCCCCCGGGCCACGCGCGCGGCTTCGACCCGCTGCCGGGCGGCGACAGCGCGTTCTTCGTGCTGCACCGCCAGGGTCGCTGGCGGGCCTGGCGGGACTGGTGCCCGCACTGGCGCACCGGGCCGATGGCCTGGCGCCGGGACGCCTATCTCAGCCCCGACGGCAGTGCCATCGTCTGCCACGCGCACGGCGCGCGCTTCGACCCCATGACCGGGGTTTGCACCCTCGGGCCCTGCCCCGGCGAGCGGCTGCGCCCGGTGGCGCTGCGCATCGACGCCGAGGATCGGGTGCAGGTCTGGCTCGACGCTGGATCCGCCCCGCCTCCCCACGTTGACCTGCAAGGAGACACGACATGAACCCCTACTCCGCGTTGAAGGCCCTTGTGATCGGCGGCGGCTTCTCGGGCATGGCCGCCGCGATCGAACTGCGCAAGCAGGGCATCGACGTCGAACTCATCGAGATCGACCCCGGCTGGCGCTCCTACGGCGCCGGCATCAGTCTGGGCGGCGCCACGCTGCGCGCCTTCCGCCAGCTCGGCGTGCTGCAGGCCTTCCTGGAGCAAGGCAACGGCGCCGACGGGGTGCAGCTTTTCCTCGGCAACGGCCAGCCCATCGGTGCGCTGCCCACGCCGCGCCTGGCGGGGCCGGACGTCCCCGGCGGCGGCGCCATCATGCGCCCCGTGCTGGCGCGCATCCTGGCCGAGGCCACCCGCGCCAGCGGCACGCGCGTGTCGCTCGGGGTCGGCTTCGAGTCGATCGAACAGGACGCGCAGGGCGTGAGCGTGCGCCTCAGCGACGGCCGCGTCGGGCGCTACGACCTCGTGGTGGGCGCCGACGGCCTGTACTCCCAGGTGCGGCGACAGCTCTTTCCCGAGGCGCCGGCGCCCCGGTACACCGGGCAGGCCGTGTGGCGTGCGGTGCTGCCGCGCCCGCCCGAGGTGCAGTGCGCGATGATGTGGATGGGCCCCCGCACCAAGCCCGGGGTCAACCCCGTCTCGAAGACCGAGATGTACATGTTCATGACCGAGCACCGGCCGGTCAACGGGCATGTCGACCCCGCGGATTTCCCGCGCCTCATGCGCGAGTTGCTGGGCGACTTCAGCGCCCCGCTGCTGCAGCGCTTGCGAGAGCAGATCGACGAGCGCTCCGGCATCGTCTTTCGCCCGCTGGAGGCCTTGCTGCTGCCGCAGCCCTGGTTCCGCGGGCGAGTGGTCCTGATCGGTGACGCGGTCCACGCGACCACGCCGCACCTCGCCTCGGGCGCCTGCATCGGCATCGAGGACGGCCTGGTCCTGGCCGAGTGCGTCGGCCGCGGAGGGTTGCTGGAGCAGGCGCTCCAGGCCTTCCAGCAGCGGCGCTGGGAACGTTGCCGAATGGTCGTCGAAAACTCGCTGCGCCTGGGCGAGATCGAGATGTCCAACGGCAGCAAGGAAGAGCACGCCGGCATCATGCGTGACTCGCTGATGGCGCTGGCCCAGCCGATATGAGCGCAGCCCACACCCCCGGCCCGGTACGCCGCCCACGGCCGGCGCGGCGCCTGATCGACCTGTCGATCTACCTCGAGAACGATGTGCTCTCCGATCCGCCGCCGTTGGCCCCGAAGATCACCTACCAGGGCCACCACGACACGGTGAGGGAGTTCATGCACCTGCTGCCCGGCACCACGGCGCAGGACTTCCCCGACGGCGAGGCCGCGGCGGCCGAGTGGGTGACGCTGACGACGCACAACGGCACCCACCTGGACGCACCGTGGCATTTCCACTCGACCCAGGACGCGCGCCTGGGCGGGGCACGCCCGTCGATGACGATCGACGAGGTCCCGCTGGAGTGGTGCCTGCAGCCGGGGGTCAAGCTCGACTTCCGGCACCTTCCGGACGGTCACGTCGCCACGGCCGCCGATGTGGAGGCAGAACTGCGCCGCATCGGCTGGGAGCTGCAGCCGCTGGACATCGTGGTGGTCAACACGCGCGCCGGCTCCTGCTACGGGCATGGCGACTACGTGCAGGCCGGCTGCGGCATGGGCTACGAGGCCACGATGTACCTGCTCGAGCGCGGGGTGCGGCTGACCGGCACCGACGCCTGGAGCTGGGACGCGCCCTTTGCCCACACGGCCAGGAAGTTCGCCGCTACGGGCGACAGGAGCCTGATCTGGGAGGGCCACAAGGCCGGCCGCGACATCGGCTACTGCCACCTGGAGAAGCTGCACAACCTGGAGGCGCTGCCGCCGCACGGCTTCACCATCAGCTGCTTTCCGCACAAGATCCGCGGCGCCTCGGCTGGCTGGACGCGCGCCGTGGCCATCCTCGAGGAGGACTGATTGAGCGCGAACCTGCCCCCCATCGTCAGGACGGTCACTGGCCACGACCCCGCCGGCAAGGCCGTCGTGCTGTCCCATGGAGCGTTGCCCCACGTGGCCGAGATCGCCGCGATCCCCGGCACGGTCTTTCACGAGGTGTGGTGCACTGCGGGCGCGCCTGCGCCGGTGGACAACGGGACCGATCCCACGCCCGGTCCGCTGCAGTTGAAGCCGCCGCCGCAGGGCACGCGCATCCGCTTCGTCGATATCCCGCCCGACACCGAGGAGTTCCTGCGCGAGGGCGCGCAGCGCATGCATCGAGCCTTCGGCGAGATCGGCGACGAGGCTGCGTCCACGGTGTGCGCCGGCTCGCCCCACCCCTTGATGCACCGGACCGAGTCGGTGGACTACGGCGTCGTCATCGAGGGCGAGATGACGCTGGTCCTTGACGACTCCGAGGTGGTGCTGCGCCCGGGCAGCGTGGTGGTCCAGCGCGGCACCAACCACGCTTGGGCGAACCGCAGCGGACGCGTCTGCCGCATGCTGTTCGTGCTCGTCGACGGCCGGTACGACCCGGCCATCGCGCGCGCCCTGTCCAAGCGCTGAAGCCGGACCGGCGCGGGGCCCGCCCGCCCTCCTGCCTCCCGCGAACGCCCAGCTACCGAGACCCCCGCACCGATGAAGCTTGCCACCCTTGCAGGCCGCAGCCCCGACGGCGAACTGGTCGTCGTCAGCGCCGACGGCCACCATTGCGTCCCTGCCGCTGCCATCGCGACCAGCCTCCAGGACGCCCTCGAACGCTGGCGTGAGGTCGAGCCGGCCCTGCGTGCCCTCGCCGCGCGCCTGGAGGCCCGGCGCTGCCCGGAGGCGCGGCGCTTCGACGCGGCATCGGCCAGGGCCCCATTGCCGCGCTGCTGGCAGTGGCTCGACGGGTCCGCATTCCCGTCGCACGGGGACCTCATGGACGTTGTCTTCAAGGTCGAAAAGAAGAACGATCCTGCCCGGCCCCTGATGTACCAGGGCCTGTCGAACCAGTTCCTGCCGCCGGCCGCCGACGTTCCGCTGCCCAGCGCCGACGACGGCATCGACTTCGAGGGCGAGTTCGGCGTCATCACGGACTTCGTGCCCATGGGCGTGAGCCCCGAGCAGGCGCGCTCGCACATCCGGCTCGTGGT
>JBILNB010000159.1:0-3052 GCA_044375195.1 Rubrivivax sp.
CCAGGTGGTGGCGGGGTCGGCAAACGCCGCAGGGGAGGGTGGGTACATCGGGTCGGGTCCGAAAGCAGAAGTCAGGAGATCCATTGTGCGGCCCGGCAAACACCCCGGACCTTGCCAAAATGTCGGGTTGCGTCCCCCACGTTCCCGAATCACCTCGCCATGAGCCAGAACATCCTCCAGTCCCTGCCCGTCGGCCAGCGCGTCGGCATCGCGTTCTCCGGTGGCCTCGACACCTCGGCCGCGGTGCACTGGATGCGCGCCAAGGGCGCCGTCCCCTGCGCCTACACCGCCAACCTCGGCCAGCCCGACGAGAGCGACTACGAGGAGATCCCGCGCAAGGCCCGCGCCTACGGGGCCGAGATCGCGCGCCTGGTCGACTGCCGCGCCCAGCTCGTGGCCGAGGGCATCGCCGCCATCCAGTGCGGCGCCTTCCACATCACCACCGCGGGCGCCACCTACTTCAACACCACGCCGCTGGGCCGCGCCGTCACCGGCACCGCGCTGGTGGTGGCCATGAAGGACGACGGCGTCGACATCTGGGGCGACGGCAGCACCTACAAGGGCAACGACATCGAGCGCTTCTACCGCTACGGCCTGCTCGCCAACCCGAAGCTGCGCATCTACAAGCCCTGGCTGGACCAGCGCTTCATCGACGAGCTCGGCGGGCGCAAGGAGATGAGCGAGTACCTCATCGCCAACGGCTTCGACTACAAGATGAGCGTGGAGAAGGCCTACTCGACCGACTCCAACATGCTGGGCGCCACGCACGAGGCCAAGGACCTGGAGTTCCTGAACTCGGGCATCCGCATCGTCAAGCCCATCATGGGCGTGGCCTTCTGGCGCGACGACGTCGCCGTGCCGGCCGAGGAGGTGAGCGTGCGCTTCGAGGAGGGCCGCCCGGTGGCGCTGAACGGCCGCACCTTCGCCGACGACGTGGCGCTGTTCGCCGAAGCCAACGCGATTGGCGGCCGCCACGGCCTGGGCATGTGCGATCAGATCGAGAACCGCATCATCGAGGCCAAGAGCCGCGGCATCTACGAGGCCCCGGGCATGGCGCTGCTGCACATCGCCTACGAGCGCCTGGTCACCGGCATCCACAACGAGGACACGATCGAGCAGTACCGCGCCAACGGCCGCCGCCTGGGCAAGCTGCTGTACCACGGGCGCTGGTTCGACCCGCAGAGCCTGATGCTGCGCGAGACGGCGCAGCGCTGGGTGGCGCGCGCCGTCACCGGCGAGGTCACGCTCGAGCTGCGCCGCGGTAACGACTACTCGATCCTGAACACCGAGAGCCCGAACCTGACCTACGCGCCCGAGCGCCTGTCGATGGAGAAGGTCGAGGACGCTGCCTTCACCCCGGCCGACCGCATCGGCCAGCTGACGATGCGCAACCTGGACATCGCCGACACCCGCGACAAGCTCGGCATCTACACCCGCACCGGGCTGCTGGGGATGCGCGGCGAGGGCGCGATCCCGCTGCTGGGGACGGACAAGGGCTGAGGGGACTGCCTGCGCCGGGTGTCCCGAGCGCAGGCTTCAACGCCTTGCCGGCTCAGCGCAGGAACCCGCTCCTGCCGCTGCCCGCGCTGGACAGCTCGTCGTTGCGCGGGTCGTCCAGGGCCAGGACGCGGCGCAGCACGGGCGACAGGCGGGCCTGCGTCTGCGGGCGCAGCAGGCGCTTCTGGTACTGCTGCTGCGGCAGGTCGCCGCGCACGTAGAAGCCGTGCAGAGAACGCCGCGGCCGGGCGCTGCGGTTGACGGTGCCGCCGTGCCAGACGCTCGCGTTGGTGAGCACCACGTCGCCGGCGCGGCCCAGGGTGACGATCTCGTCGGGGTGGGGCGCCAGCGGGTCGGCCAGCGCCTCGTGCGGCAACCGGCCCGAGCGGTGCGTACCCGGCACCAGCCGCGTCGGGCCGTTGTCGGGGGTGAAGTCGTCCAGCAGCCACACCGAGTTGAAGACGGAGTAACCGCGTGCGTCGGCCACCTGGCCCATGTCGCAGTGCAGCGGCTGCAGGCCCTGGCCGGGCAGGGCAGCGCGGTAGTTCAGGCTGGAGAGCTTCCAGTCCGGTCCGAGCACCTGCTCGACCGCCTCGAGCAGCCGCGGGTGCGACACCAGACGCTCGAAGCACGCTCCCTTGTCGACCAGGTTGGCCAGGCGGTCCGAGCCTGGCTCGGTGCGGAACTCGGTGCCGGCCTGGGCGCCTTCCTGGTCCAGCAGGTGCTGGCATGTGTCCCGCAGCTCGGCCAGCCAGGCGGCGTCCATGACGGCGGGCAGGACGAGGTAGCCGTGTTCGTCGAGGTGGCGGGCGTCTTCGGGGGTCATCGGGGCGTGGGGTGGTGCGGAGGGCTGCCGGGGCCGGCCGGCTCAGGCCGGGCTGCGAGCATTGTCGGCCTGCGCTGCGGCACTGAGCGTGATTTCGGCGCCGCGCCTTCGCCGTGCCCATGTCGACTCGTGGTGCCCTGTGCCGCGTCGCTCGCACGTGCCGAGTGCGTGCTAGCCTCGCGTAGCAGCAAGACCTGCTGCGCCGCAGCGCCGCCGCTCTCCCGCCTCAGAGCCTGCAGGCTGTCAGGTCCGGCCTCTCGTCACCGACCCGCTCCAATCCGCCCATGCTCGACTTCCCTGCTTCCCCTGTGCCTGCGGCCATGCCCGGGCGTCGGCCTGCCGTTCCCTGGCGAGGGGTGCTGGCCCTGATCGCAACCCTCACCCTCGGCGTGGCCAGCGCCCCGACGCTGGCCGACCCCTACCCCTCTCGCCCCATTCGCCTGGTCGTGCCGGAGTCGGCAGGCAGCATCGCCGACGCCTGGGCGCGGCGCCTGGCGCGGCCGATGGAGCAGGCGCTGGGCCAGCCCTTCGTCATTGAGCACCGCCCCGGCGCTTCGGGCACGCTGGGCGCGGAGGCGGTGGCGCGCGCTGCGCCCGACGGCTACACCCTGCTCTACACCGGGCAGAGTCCGGTCGTCACCTACCCGGCCATTGGGGGCGCGGTGCGCTACGACCCGCAGCGCGACTTCACGCCCGTGGCGCTGGGCCCCAACGCCTACCCGGTGCTCG
>JBILNB010000160.1:0-3040 GCA_044375195.1 Rubrivivax sp.
CTGTTCGCGCCCGCGGGCACGCCGCCGGAGATCGTCGCGCGTCTGAACACCGAGGTCAACAAGGTGCTGCAGCTGCCCGACATCCGCGAGAAGCTCGCCGCGCAGGGCATCTCGCCGGCCGGCGGCATGTCGGCGGCGTTCGCCGACTTCGTGCGCCGCGACTACGCGCGCTGGGGCGAGATCGCGCGCGCCTCGGGCGTCAAGATCGAGTAGGCGGCGGGCGCGCCGATGCAGCTCGACGGCATCCGCGTCGTCGACCTGACCCGCATCCTGTCGGGGCCGTTCTGCACCATGTTCCTCGCGGACATGGGCGCGGAGGTGATCAAGGTCGAGGACCCCGAGGGCGACCCGGTGCGCCGCCAGGGCGCCCTGCGCGACGGCTGGTCGGCGTACTTCGCCACCTTCAACCGCAACAAGCGCTCGATCGTCCTGGACCTGCGAAGCGCCGCCGGCAAGGACGTGCTGCGCAGGCTGATCGAGCGCGCGGACGTGCTCGTCGACAACTACCGCCCGGGCGTGCTGGAGGCCATGGGCTTCGGCCCCGAGGCGCTGCGCCGGCTGCGGCCCGATCTCGTCGTCGCCCACGTCACCGGCTTCGGCAAGGACGGGCCCTATGCCCAGCGCCCGGCCTTCGACTTCGTGGCGCAGGCGATGAGCGGCTTCATGAGCGTGACCGGCAGCGCCGACGGCCCGCCCACGCGCGCCGGCCCGCCCATCTCTGACCTGGTGGCCGGCGCCTACGCCGCGATGGGCGTGCTCGCGGCGCTGAACCGGCGCGCGCGCACCGGGCAGGGCGAGGAGGTCACGACCGCGCTGACCGACTCCATGGTCAGCATGCTGGCTTTCATGGCCAGCAACTACTTCACGACCGGCCAGGCGCTGGGGCGCACAGGCAACGACCACGGCCTCGTGGCCCCCTACGGCCTGTTCGAGACCGCCGACGGCCCGGTGGCGATCGCCCCGAGCAACGACATGGTCTACGCCAAGCTGCTCGCGGCGCTGGGCCTGTCGCACCTGCGCGAGGACCCGCGCTTTGCCACCAACGCCGACCGGGTGGCGCGGCGCGAGGAGATCAAGGCCGAGATCGAGCGCGTCACGCGCACGCGCCCGACGGCGCACTGGCTCGAGGTGCTGAACGCCGGTGGCGTGCCCTGCGGGCGGGTGCTCGACGTGGCCGAGGTCTTCGAGGACCCGCAGATCGCGCACCAGCAGATGCGGCTGCGCATCGAGCCGCCCGGGCGCGCGCCGATGGACGTGCTGGGCTTCCCGATCAAGTTCACGCGCGACCCCTGCCGCATCCACCGCCCGCCGCCCGAGCTGGGCGCCGACACCGAGGCGGTGCTGCGCGAGCTCGGCCTGGACGAGGCCGCCGTGGCGGCGCTGCGGCCGGCCACCCCGCCAGCCCCGAAGGACGCCCCATGACCCTGTTCGCCCCCCGCTCCGCCACCGACCGCCAGGTCACCGTGACCGAGGTCGGCACGCGCGACGGCTTCCAGGCCGAGCGCGCCTTCATCGCCACCGAGGACAAGGCCGCGGTGATCGAGGCCCTGTTCGATGCGGGCGTGCGCAGCATCGAGGCAACGTCCTTCGTCTCGCCGCGCGCGGTGCCGCAACTGGCCGACGCCGCGGACCTGCTCGCGCGCCTGCAGCGCCCGGCCGGCGCGCGCGTGGCCGCGCTCGTGCCCAATGCGCGCGGCGCCGAGCGCGCCGCCGCGGCCGGCGTCGACATGATGGTGTGCTTCGTCTCGGCCAGCGAGAGCCACTGCCAGGCCAACCTCAACAAGGGCGTCGCGCGGGCGCTGGACGACTTCCGCGAGTTCGCGCCCATCGCCGCCGGCTTCGGCGTGCCGGTGCGCGGCGCGGTGGCGGTGGCCTTCGGCTGCCCCTTCGAGGGCGAGGTGGCGCCCGAGGCGCTGCTGCGCGTCATCGAGGTCTACCACGCGCACGGCGTGCGCCACGTGACGCTGGGCGACACCACCGGCATGGCCACGCCGCCGGTGGTCGAGCGCGCGGTGGAGGCGATCCGCGGCCGCTTCCCCGACGTCGAGCTCGCGCTGCACTTCCACAACACGCGCGGCGTGGGCCTGGCCTGCGTGATGGCCGGCCTGGCACTGGGCGTGCGCGAGTTCGAGTCGTCCATCGGCGGCCTGGGCGGCTGCCCCTTCGCGCCCGGGGCCACGGGCAACATCTGCACCGAGGACCTCGTCTACCTGCTGCACGAGTGCGGCTACGAGACCGGCATCAGCCTGGAGCGGCTGTGCGCCGCGGCGCTGCAGGTCGAGGCCCTGCTCGGCCGCCCGCTGCCCGGGCAGCTGATGCGCGCCGGCCCGAGGCTGCGCACGCGGGCGCTGGACGAGGTGCGCCGGGCGGTGGGCTGAGGGCTGAAGGCGCCGGGGGCGGGCTACAGTCCCGGCATGACGCACAGCCCCCTGCCCCACGACCCCGTCCTCGTCGAAGTCACGCGCGGCGGCATCGTCGAGTCCTTCCACCGCGGCGCGGTGGCCGTCGTCGATGCCGACGGCGCCGTGCACACCGCCCTGGGTGACATCGAACGGCCGATCTTCCCGCGCTCGGCCGTCAAGGTGCTGCAGGCGCTGCCGCTGGTGGAGTCCGGCGCGGCAGAGCGCTTCGGCCTGGCCGACGAAGAGCTGGCGCTGGCCTGCTCCTCCCACGGCGGCGAGGCGCGGCACGTGGCCGCCGCGGCCTCGATGCTGGCCAAGGCCGGCCTGGACGAGGCGGCGCTCGAGTGCGGCGCGCACTGGCCTTACCACGACGGCGCGCAGCGCGCCCTGGCCGCCGCCGGCCGCGAGCCCGGCGCGCTGCACAACAACTGCTCGGGCAAGCACGCCGGCTTCGCCTGCCTGGGCTGCCTGATGGCGGCCCAAACCGGGCGCGACGGCGACGCACGCGCCTTCCTGCGCGGCTACGTGCAGCCCGAGCACCCGGTGATGCAGGAGGTGGGCGCGGCGCTGCAGGCGGCCACGGGCTGGGACCTCGCGCGCGCGGCGCGCGGCACCGACGGCTGCTCGATCCCCACCTA
>JBILNB010000045.1:0-37693 GCA_044375195.1 Rubrivivax sp.
GCCGGCCGCCGCCTGGCCCGCCGGCGACGGCTGGGCCGGGCGCTTCGGCGAGCGCCGGGCCTGGCCGGTCTACCGCGACCTCTTCGCCCAGTGGATGGACCACGAGGGCGCCACCGACGTGCTGGCCCAGGTGCTGCCCCAGCTCTGGCCGGGCTGCGCCGCGGCAGGCCTGCAGGCCCTGGTGCGCACCGCCAGCGCCGTGCGCACCGGGCATCGGCGCGAGGTGGCCGATGCCCTGGCTTGGTGGGCCTGCCGCTGGCTCGCGCTGCCGGCCGCGCCCGCCAGCCGCGGCCGCGCCGCCGCGCCGGTCGACGACCCCGTGGCCCTGCTGCGCGGGCTGCGCGCGACGCGCACGCCGGCGCGCCGCTTCGACCAGCGCCTGCGCGCGGCGGCGGCCGAGGGCGCCGCAGGCCGTGCCGCGGCCCGCCTCGTCGTCGACGAACGCACGCCGGCGCGCCTGGCCGCGGCGGCGGCCACGGCCTGCGCCGGCAGCGGCGGGCACCCCGTGGCGCAGCGCCTGGTGGCGGCCACGCACGCGGTGCGCGTGCTCGCCCGCTTCGTCGACGAGCCCGCGCAGGCCTGGCAGGCCTACGCGCCGGTCTTCCTGCATGCGGCGGTGGCGGCGGGCTGGCGCGCCCGCGTGCCGACGGCGGGCGGTGCGGCGCCGGCCTGGGACGAGATCCTGAGCGCGGCGCGCGCGCTCGACGACCCGCTGGCCCTGGCCTGCATCGAGAGCTGCCGCGCCGAGGAGCGGGACCACGCGCAGCCCGGCCAGACGCTGTGGCGCGAGGCCGCGGCACAGGTGCTGGCCCCGTCCGCGCCCGGTGCCGCGCGGCGCGCGCGCGCGCCGCGCTGAGCGCGCCCGGCCGTTTCGCCGATGGCGCTGCTCAGCCTCACCGCGGCCCACCTGGCCTATGGCCACGTGCCGCTGCTCGACGGCGCGGACTTCTCCCTCGAGGCGGGCGAGCGCATTGCCCTGATCGGGCGCAACGGCACGGGCAAGTCCTCGCTGCTCAAGGTGCTGGCCGGCGTGGAGCGCCTGGACGACGGGCTGCTGCAGACCCAGGGCGGGCTGCGCCGCGTGCTGGTCGCGCAGGAGCCGGTGTTCGCCCCCGGCGCCAGCGTCTTCGACGCCGTGGCCGAGGGGGTGGCGCAGGCGCGCGCGCTGCGCGCGCGCTTCGAGGCCCACGCCGACGGCGAGGACCTGGACGCGCTGCAGACGCGGATCGAGGCCCTGGACGGCTGGACCTGGGAGCAGCGCGTCGACGAGGCCTTGCAGCGCCTGGGACTGGCCGGCGCGGACGCGGTGGACGCGCTCTCGGGCGGCCAGCGCAAGCGCGTCGCGCTGGCGCAGGCCCTGGTGGCGCGACCCGACGTGCTGCTGCTCGACGAGCCGACGAACCACCTCGACATCGACGCCATCGAGTGGCTGCAGGAGCTGCTGCTGCAATGGCGCGGCGCCGGCGGCGGCAGCCCGGGCGCGCTGGTGCTGGTCTCGCACGACCGCGCCTTCATCGACGCCGTGGCCACGCGCATCGTCGAGCTCGACCGCGGCCTGCTGCGCGGCTACCCCGGCGCCTTCACCGCCTTCGAGGCGGCCAAGGCACGCGAGCTCGAGGCCGAAGCGCTGGCGAACGCGCGCGCGGACAAGCTGCTGGCGCAGGAGGAGGTCTGGGTGCGCAAGGGCGTCGAGGCCCGGCGCACGCGCAGCGTCGGGCGCGTCGCCCGGCTGCAGGCCTTGCGGGCGCAGCGCGCGGCGCGACGCGACCAGCTCGGACAGGTGCGCCTGGAGCTCGACGCCGGGCTGCCGCCGGGCAAGATCGTGGCCGAGCTGCAGGACGTGGGCATGCGCTACGGCGACAGGGCGCTGATCGACGGATTCAGCGCGACCATCCTGCGCGGCGACAAGGTGGGCCTGATCGGACCCAACGGCAGCGGCAAGACCACGCTGCTGAAGCTCATCCTGGGCGAGCTCGAGCCCACGGCGGGCCGGGTGCGGCGCGGCACCCGGCTGCAGGTGGCCTACTTCGACCAGATGCGCGCCGGCCTGGACCTGGACGCGACCCTGGCCGACACCATCAGCCCGGGCAGCGAGTGGGTGGAGTTCGCCGGCCAGCGCAAGCACGTGATGAGCTACCTGGGCGACTTCCTGTTCGCGCCGCAGCGCGCGAACTCGCCGGTGCGCACCTTGTCGGGCGGCGAGCGCAACCGCCTGCTGCTGGCACGGCTGTTCGCGCTGCCGGCCAACGTGCTGGTGCTGGACGAGCCGACGAACGACCTCGACATCGACACGCTGGACCTGCTGGAGGAACTGCTGCAGGCCTATGCCGGCACCGTCTTCCTGGTCAGCCACGACCGGCGTTTCCTGGACAACGTCGTGACGAGCACCATCGCCTGGGAAGGCGACCCGGCCTACGGCGGCCGCCCCGGGCTGTGGCGCGAGTACGAAGGCGGCTACGAGGACTGGCGGCGGCAGCGCGAGCGGGCGCGGGTGTCGGCGCCTGCGGCTGCGACGGCTGGCCGGGCTGCCCCGGCAGGGGCCGACGGCCCCCCCGCCCAGGGCGCCCTTGCGGCGCCCGGAGCCGGCGCGCCGGCTGCACGCAAGCTCAGCTACAAGGAGCAGCGCGAGCTCGAGGCCCTGCCCCCGCGCATCGAGGCCCTGGAGACCGAGCAGCGGGCGATCGACGCAGAGCTTGCCGACAGCACCGTGTTCGCCCGCAACCCGCAGCGCGGTGCCGAACTCGCGGCCCGCCACGCGCAGATCGAGGACGAGCTGATGGCCGCGCTGGAGCGCTGGGAGGCGCTCGGGGCGCGGTGAGGGCGGGCGTCGATGCCCGGCGTCAGCCGGCTGGCGCCTTGGCCAGGTAGCGCACGCCCGGCAAGCCCTCGTAGTCGGCGTCCTGCGTCCACAGCGTGGCGCTGTGCTCCTGCGCGATGGCGTACATCGCGGCGTCGGCCAGCGCCAGGCGGTGCTGGCGCGACACGCGGGCCGCCGCCAGGGCGCGAGCGTCGGTGAAGTCGACGACACGGCCCATGCGCATCGCCTCCAGGCAGGTGGCCACCAGTGCCGGCTCGAGTGAGCGCTCGAGGATCTTGCAGACCTCGTACAAGGCAATGGTGGGTACGAGCAGCGCCGCGCGTTCGGCGATGACGGCCCGGAACGCCGGGCCGTTGCGGCCCGCGCTGAAGAACTCGATCCAGCCCGAGGAATCGACCACGTTCATGGTGCGACCCGGCATCACCCGAACTCGCGATCGGGCTCCTTCTCGGGCTCGGTGTCGCCGAGGTCGTGGCCCTCGAGCAGACCGTAATACGCGGTGATCGGCAGCTCGGGGCGGATGACCAGCTCGCGCCCCCGCAACTCGAAGCGGATCTGCGAGCCCGGCCCGATGCCGAGTGCTGCGCGCAGGGCGGCCGGCAGGGTGACCTGGCCCTTGCTCGACACGACGGCCTGGGCGACCCGGGCCGGCGCGGGCGCGTCCCCCGCGGACGCGGAACCAGCCTGCGGCCGATGGCCGAACCGCGCGGTGGGTTCACGAACCTGTAGCGGCGGGTTGGACATGGCGAAACTCCTCGGACATCGGCCCGGATGCTAGGCATGCTCCGCAATGTAAAGCAAAACGAAGAAGTAAAGCGCGGACCCTGGGTCAAGGGGGCCGCCGTTCGATCCTGACCGGTCTCACCCCAGCGCGAACAGGCTGCGCAGCGCGTCGTCCGGCAACTGGCCGACCCAGGTCTCGCCGCTTCCCACCGTCAGCTCGGCCAGGTCGCGCTTACGGCGGATCATCTCGTTGATGCGCTCCTCGAAGGTGCCGCGGGTGATGAAGCGGTGCACCTGCACCTTGCGCTGCTGGCCGATGCGGTAGGCACGATCGGTCGCCTGGGCTTCGACGGCGGGGTTCCACCACAGGTCGAAGTGCACGACGTGGCTTGCCGCGGTCAGGTTCAGCCCGGTGCCGCCGGCCTTCAGCGAGACGAGAAACACACGCTCGAGGCGGTCGCCCTGGAAGCGCTCGACCAGCGCGTCGCGCCGCGTCCGCGCCACCCCGCCGTGCAGCCACAGCGGCTCGCGCCCCAGGCGCTGCGCGATCAGGCGCTGCAACAGGTCGCCCATCTCGCGGAACTGGGTGAAGACCAGGGCCTTCTCCTGCGCCGCACAGACGGCCTCCAGCAGGTCGAGCAGGCGCTCGACCTTGCCCGAGGCGTTCGGTTCGGCCGCGCCCTGCTTCAGGTACTGCGCCGGATGGTTGCAGACCTGCTTCAGCGCCAGGATCATCTGCAGCACCAGCCCCTGGCGCTGGAAGGCGTCGGACTCGCCGGCGATGCTCTTCAGCGCCTCCTGCAGCACCGATTCGTAGAGCGCGGCCTGGGTCGGGCTGAGACTGCAGTACTCGTCCTGCTCGAGCTTGTCGGGCAGGTCGTCGATGATGCTGCGGTCGGTCTTCAGCCGGCGCAGCACGAAGGGGGCGAGCGTGCGGCGCAGACGTTCGGCGGCCGCGGCGTCGCGGTGGATCTGGATCGGGGTGCCGTACTCGCGCCCGAAGTGGGTCACGCCGCCCAGGAAGCCGGGCTGGGCATAGTCCATGATGGACCAGTACTCCGACAACCGGTTCTCCACCGGCGTGCCGCTCATCGCCACCCGGCTGTCGGCGGGGATGGCCTTGACGGCACGCGTCTGCGCCGAGCCTGGGTTCTTGATCGCCTGCGCCTCGTCGATGACGACCAGGCGCCAGGGCAGCGCGCGCAGCGCCGCGCCGTTGCTGCGCACGACGCCGTAGGTGCTCAGCAGCAGGTCGGGACGCTGCGGCGACAGCTTGCGCGCGGTGCCATGGAAGACACCCACCGTCAGGCCGGGCGCGAAGCGCGCCAGTTCCTTCTGCCAGTTGCCCAGCAGGCTCGTGGGCACGACCACGAGCACCTTGCCGGCAGCGAGCTCGCAGTCCTCCTTCAGCCGCGCGACCAGCGCGATCACCTGCAGCGTCTTGCCCAGGCCCATGTCGTCGGCGATCACGCTGCCCAGGCGCATGCGGGCGTTGCGCCAGAGCCAGGCGTAGCCGCGCGCCTGGTAGGGCCGCAGCGTCGCGTCCAGGCCGGTGGGCAGCGCCACGGCCTCCTCGCGCCGCAGGTCCTCCAGCACCGCGCGGGCGGCGGCGTCCGGGTGCACCGGCGCGCCGTCGATCTCGCCCGCGAGCGCGGCGCGCAGCAGCTCGGTCCCGGAGAGCGCAGCCGGCCTGAGCAGCCGCTCCTGCAGCCGCCCGATGGCCGCCGGATCGACGTAGACGTACTGCCCTTTCAGTTGCACCACGCTGCCGGCCTGCCCGAGCAGGCGCTCGAACTCCTCGCGGCTGAGCGGAGTGTCACCCACCGCGACCTGCCACTCGTAGCTGAAGAGCGAGGCTTCGCCGAGCAGGCCGGAGCCGGCCTGCGCGTCGGGCGGTGCCTTCACCTGCAGTGCCAGCCGAGGGCGCAGCAGCCGGTCCATGCCGCGCGGCAGCAGCGTGCGGATGCCCAGGAGGCGCAGCGCGGGCAGGGCGTCGAAGAGGAAGTCGGGCAGCGTGTCGGCGGCCAGGGCCATGGGCCGTTGCGCGCCGGTGCGCACGTACTCGTGGATCGGCGGGTGGAAGTCGGCGAGCACGGCCACCTTCCGCAGCAGTTCCATGCGCCGGCCGGCCCAGGCCGACTCGCCCAGCACCTGCGCCAGGGGCACCGGCGCGGCGAGCGCGGCGCCGGTGTCGACGGCGTGGATCGACAGCAGGTGCTTGGCGCCCTGGGCGTCCAGCTTCAGCGCCGGCATCCAGGCCGCCCGCTCGAGCTGCAGCCGCGCCAGCCAGGCCTGGATGCTGCCCGGCACCGTGCCTTCGCCCGGCCCGTCGAAGCGCGCGCGCAGCGTGCCGAAGAACAGCGCCTGCACCGGATCGTCGTCCGGCCCGCGGTGTGCCGGGCGCGCCGGCATGGCTCTGCGGGCCGGCACGGCGCCGCTTCGGCGCGGGGTCCCGGCCTGCGAGTCGCGGTGGTCGGCTCCGGCCGCCGTCCTGGTGGGTTCCTGACCGAGGCGCTGCACGAGGTGCCCGAGCATCGAGCCCAGCATCAGCCGGGCCTGCTGCAGCGGCGTGAGCTCGGTGTCGGTGCCGGTGTGGCCGGCCTCGACGGCCGGCCCGGGCGACCCGGGCGACCCGGGCGGCAGCGTAGGTGCAGCGGTCTTGCGCGGCCGACCGCGCGGGCGCGGCGCGGTGGTGCCGGCTGGCGGTGGGGCCGCGGCCGACGAGCCTGCAGCCATCCCCGTTGGCGTGACCGGTCCGGCTGGCGATGCGCTCTGCGCACTCGACGCGCGCCGTTGCACCAGGCCCGGCGGCAGCGCGTCGGCGCTGCGCTGCACCAGGGCGGCGACCGCGGGGTCGAGCTCGGCCGGGCGCCACAGCAGCCCGGTGGTGTGGGCGTCGAAGGCCCCTACCGCCGGCACGACCGCGCCACGGGCCAGCAGGTGCAGCGCCAGCAGGCGCAGGTGGTGCAAGGCGGCGAGCCCGGCGTCGAGCTCGTGCAGGTGCTCGGGCGCGAGCTGGCCCAGCAGGTCGAGCAGCGCCGGTAGCGCGTCGGCAGCCCTGTCCGCTTGATCCTGCGGCGCCTCCTCCTCGCGCGAATCGGGCAGCGCTGGCACTCCGTGCGCCCGCCATCGGCCGGCGTCGTCGATCTCCAGGCGCAGCCGGCCCTGGGGCGGCACCAAGGTCTCGTCCGGGGCCGCCTCGAGCTCGAGCCGGGCGCGGCCGGCCAGGGCGGTCATCGTGCGCCTCGCGGCCTCGCGGAAGTCGCCCTGGTGGTGGAACACGGGCTGCGGCGGCAGCACGCGCCAGATGGGGTCCAGCAGCGCCGGCACGGTGGTGAAGTCCACGCCCGCCCAGGCGGCCGTGGGGTCGACCTCGGGCGCCTGCGCGGGCTCGGTCGACGTGCCGTCGTCAGAGGTCTCGGCGGAGGTTTCACCCGGCGGCGGTCCTGAAGAGCACCCCCCAGGGCCGGACGTTGCCCGTCCCGGCCCCCCGAGGGGGGTCAAGAAAACTTGGGGCGGCCCGGCGTTTTCTTGTGTGTACCCCCCAGGGCCGGGCGTTGCCCGTCCCGGCCCCCCGAGGGGGCGCAAGAAAACTTGGGGCGGCCCGGCGTTTTCTTGTGAGCCCGCATCGGCTGGCGCGTGCGCTGGTGCGCCGAACAGCAGGGTCGGCCAGTCCGGCAGCGATGTCGCGTCGGTGCCGCCCAGGTGGACGCCTCGCTCGCGCAACCGCGCCGGCAGATCGAGCCCGCGCAGCGTGAAGACGCGGAAGGGGTCGCCGTCGATCTCGCGGCTGAGCGTGTAGACCACGGCCGCCAGATGCTTGCACGGCACGGCCCAATCCGGGCAGGAGCAGTGCATGCCCAGGTCGTTCCAGCGCGTCGGGAAGATCGCGATCTCCAGCGCCTGCGCGGCCTCGAGGACTGCGGGGTCGAGTTCGCGGTTGAGCAGGCGGGCGATCAGGCCCGCGTCCGCAGCCAGGCGGTCGACCAGCCGCGTCGCGTCCGCCGCCCGCAGCGGGGGCACCTCGATGCGAACGACGTAGGGCTGCGCGCGCGAGCCCTGCACCCGGGCGTCGATCTTGCCGGCTTCGACCGACAGACGCAGCACCGCGCCGCGATTGGCGTAGGCGCGCCCGCGGGGCAGCCGGTTCTCGTGGTCGATGCGGGTCAGCGCCTGCAGCCACTGGCCGCCCCACCAGGTACGCCCGTAGGCGGCTTGCTTGCTCATCGTTGGTGTCGGGCGGTGATACTCGGGGATGGAGCCACGCGCCGCAGCGCGCACGGGCCGGTGCCGAGCCTACCCCAGTCTGCGCCCGTGGCGGCGCGGGTGACGGCCGCAAACCCGCCTGTGCCCCCTGTGTCTTGCGCTCGCCCGCTGCCCTGCACCACCTCCATGAGCTCCCAGGAACTCCTAGCCCTGATCGTGTTCTCCACCGCGATGGCCTTCACGCCCGGGCCGAACACGACGCTGTCGGCGGCGCTGGCGGCCAATGGCGGCCTGCGGCACGCGCTGCGCTTCATCCTGGCCGTGCCCTTCGGCTGGGGCCTGCTGCTGCTGGCCTGCGCCGCCGGGCTGGGCGCGCTGGTGCAGGCCGCGCCGGTGCTGCGCGGGCTGATCAAGGCCTTCGGGCTGGCCTACATGCTGTGGCTGGCCTGGAAGCTGGCCCGCACCGACCGCCTGGCCAGCGCGGCCGGGGCACGCCTGAGCGTGGGCTTCGGCCAGGGAGTGGTGCTGCAGTTCCTCAACATCAAGGCCTGGATGAACGCGCTGATGATCAGCGCCGGCTGGATCACCGTGGCCGAGCCCATCGGCCCGCGCCTGGCCATCGTGCTGCCGCTGATGATGGCCTACGGCCTGGCAAGCAACTTCACCTACGCGCTGATCGGCTCGGCGCTGCGCCACTGGCTGGCGCAGGGGCAGCGCCTGCTCGTCTTCAACCGCGTGCTGGCGGGCGTGCTGGTGGTGACCGCGGCCTGGATGGCGCTGCTGTGAAGGCGGCGCCGCTGCCGCCGGGCGGCCCGCCCTCGGCCCGCGACGTGCGCCGCGGCCTGCTGCTGGGCCTGCTGGGCGTGGCCATCTTCGCGATGACCTTCCCGATGACGCGGCTGGCCGTGGGCGACGCCTCCCGCCCGCAGCTCAGCCCCGAGTTCGTGACCGCCGCGCGCGCCGCGCTGGCCGGGCTGCTGAGCGTGGCCTACCTGCGCTTCGTCGGCGCGCCGCGGCCGGCGCGCGAGCACCTCAAGCCGCTGGCCATCTGCGCCCTCGGCACGGTGGTGGGTTTTCCGCTGTGCATCGCGATCGCGCTGCGCGAGGTCGAGTCCACGCACGCCGCGGTGGTCTCGGGCGTGATCCCGCTGGGCACCGCCATCGTCGGCGCGCTGAGCTTCGGGCAGCGGCCGTCGCGCGGCTTCTGGCTGTGTGCGGCGGGCGGCTGCGCGCTCGTGCTCGCCTTCGCGCTGCAGGCCGGCGGTGGCCGCCTCGTCGCCGCCGACGGCTGGCTGCTGCTGGCGGTGCTCAGCACCTCCTTCGGCTACGTGGGCGGGGCGCGCGTGGCCGCGACGATGCCGGCGCAGCAGGTGATCTGCTGGGTCGTGGCGGGCTCGCTGCCGCTGACCCTGCCGCTGGCGCTGTGGTGGTGGCCGTCCGGTCCGGTCGGCGCCGCGGCCTGGGGCGGCCTGCTGTACGTGTCGCTGTTCTCGATGTGGCTCGGCTTCTTCGCCTGGTACCGCGGCCTGGCCCTGGGCGGGCTGGTGCGCGTGAGCCAGGTGCAGCTGCTGCAGCCCTTCCTGGCGCTGCTGTTCGCGGTGCCGGTGCTGGGCGAGCCGCTGGAGCCCGTGACGGTCGGCTTCGCGCTCGCGGTGCTGGCCGTCGTGCTGGTGGGCCGGCGCATGCCCGTGGGGCAGCCGCGGGCGCGCTGAGGCGCTGCTGCCTGTCCCCAGCCCCAGACCTGCGCGCACGACCGCACGGCCCCTGATCCCCACCCCTTGATCACCCACGTTCCTCCCGGAGGCCTTCCATGACCTGGCAGATGGCGCAACGCGCGCAGCGGCTGAACCCTTCGACGATCCGCGAGATCCTCAAGCTGACCGAGCGCCCGGGCATCATCTCGCTGGCCGGGGGCCTGCCCGCGGCCGAGACCTTCCCGGTGGAGGCGATGGCGCAGGCCACCGCAAGGGTGCTCCGCGACGCCCCGCGCGAGGCGCTGCAGTACGCCGCGAGCGAGGGCTACGGCCCTTTGCGCGAGTGGGTGGCGCAGGAGCTGGCCGGCCAGGGCCTGCGCGTGCAGGCCGCGCAGGTGCTCATCACCACCGGCTCGCAGCAGGGGCTGGACCTGGTGGGCAAGGTGCTCGTCGACCCCGGCAGCGCGGTCGCCGTCGAGCAGCCCACCTACCTGGGTGCGCTGCAGGCCTTCGCGCCCTACGAGGCACAGTTCATGCCCCTGGAGGGCGACGACGAGGGCCCGCTGCCGCAGGCGCTGCGCGCGGCTGCGGGCGCGCGCTTCGCCTACCTGCTGCCGAACTTCCAGAACCCGAGCGGCCGCTGCATCCCGCAGGGGCGGCGGCTGGCGCTGGCCGAGGCCGCGGCGGCGGCCGGCCTGCCGCTGGTGGAGGACAACCCCTACGGCGACCTCTGGTACGACGAGGCGCCGCCGCCGCCGCTGGCCGCCGCGGCCGGGGACCAGGCGGTCTACCTCGGCTCTTTTTCGAAGGTGCTGGCCCCCGGCCTGCGCCTGGGCTATGTCGTCGCGCCAGTGGCGCTGTACCCCAAGCTGCTGCAGGCCAAGCAGGCCGCCGACCTGCACACGCCCAGCTTCAACCAGCGCGTGGTGCACGAGGTCGTGCGCGAGGGTTTCCTGCAGCAGCACGTGCCGACGATCCGCAGCCGCTACCGCGCCCAGCGTGACGCGATGGACGCCGCGCTGCGGCGCTGGCTGCCCGCAGGATGCCGCTGGGTGCGGCCCACGGGCGGCATGTTCTTCTGGCTCACCCTGCCCGCAGGCCTGGACGCCACCGCGCTGCTGCCCGAGGCCGTGGCTGCCGGCGTGGCCTACGTGCCCGGCGCCGCCTTCTACAGCGCGCAGGCCCGCGCCGATACGCTGCGGCTGAGCTTCGTCACCGTGGACGCGGTGCGTATCGACGAGGGCGTGCGGCTGCTGGGCGGGGTGCTGGAGCGGGCGCTGGAAAGGCAGGGCGCAGGGGCGAGGGCAGGTTGAGGGTGCCGATCACCTGCTCCGCCCAGCAAGGCGCTCGGCGCGGAGCGGGAGAAGCGCGCCGTGCCGGTCTGGTCCCCTGAAGCCGCGGGTCAAAGAGCCGTTGATTGGCGCAGCGACATTTGACCTTGCAATTTGAATACGTCAGGTTCAAATTGCAAGGATGTTGGACCGAGCTTCCTTCTGCCGGACGGTTTCGCTGCTGAACCAGTTTCCAGCGGTGGCCCTGCTCGGACCTCGGCAGGTGGGCAAGACCACGCTGGCGCGCCAGATCGCCCGGCAGCACGGGCCCGCACCAGGCCAAGGTGGGCAAGCGGCTGGTCAATTCACCCAAGATCTACCTGCGCGACAGCGGGCTGGTGCACGCCCTGCTGGGCCTGGGCACCCCACAAGACCTCCAGGGTCACCCGGTGGTGGGCGGCTCATGGGAAGGCTTCGTGATCGAGCAGATCGCCGCCGCCATGCCCGAGGGCGCGCACCTGGGCTTCTACCGCACCTCGGCCGGCGCCGAGATCGACGCCGTGGTGGACACCGGCGTGCGCCGCATCGCCTTCGAAGTCAAGTTCTCCTCCGCCCCCAAGCCCGCGCGCGGGTTCTGGCAGGCACTGCAGGACCTGCAGATCGATGAGGCTTACGTGGTGGCGCCCGTGGCCCGGCGCTACCCCCTGAGCGAGGGCGTGCAGGTGCTGCCGGTGTGGGAGGTGGCAGGTGTGTGGGGCGGGCGACCCTGAAGCAGCCGGGCCTTCGCCCGGCAGTCCGCAGTGGACGCAGGTGACGAGTGCGCCGCGGCCGCCCCTGCGACCAACGGCGCATCGGTCCGCAGAGGCCGAGGCCCCGGCGCCACAATCCGGCGCACGATGAACCCGATCACCCCCTCGAGCATCGCCCTGCCCAGGGCGGGCCTGCAGGTCAGGGGCCTGCACGCGCCGGCCGATGCCGGCCGTCCCCGTTTGCTGCTGCTGCACGGCTGGCCCGAGTGGTCGCAGGCGTGGCGGCCGGTGATGGAGCGCCTGGCCGGGCGCTTCGAGCTGCTGGCGCCCGACCTGCGGGGTCTCGGCGACACCGAGCCCGTGGCGAGCGCGCCGGCCGACGACGCCGGGCCCGAGCGGCACGCCGCGGACCTGCTGGAGCTGCTGGACCGGCTGGGCTGGGCGCGCGTGGGCATCGTCGCGCACGACGTCGGCTCCTTCGTCGCCCAGGCGCTGGCGCGGCGCGCGCCGCAGCGCGTGGGCCGCCTGTTCTTCTTCAACTGCGCCTACCCGGGCATCGGCGCGCGCTGGGTCGAGCCCGGGCACCTGGGCGAGGTCTGGTACCAGTTCTTCCACCAGCTGCCCTGGGCGGCCGAACTGGTGGGCTCCTCGCGCGCGGCCTGCAGCGTCTACCTGCGCCAGATGCTGACGCATTGGTCGCACCGGCACGAATGGATCGGGCCGGCGCTCGAGGGCTGGGTGGACCAGTTCATGAAGCCCGGCCGGCTGCAGGGCGGCTTCAACTGATACCGCAGCGTGCACCAGGCCCGCATGGCGGTGATCGAGGGCCGCGCGGCGCCGCTGCTGCCGCTGCTGCAACCCACGCGCGTGCTCTGGGGCGCGCACGACCCGGTGCTCAAGACCGCCTGGACCGACCGGTTGCACGAGCATTTCACCGACCTGCGCCTGGACGTGCTGCCCGACGCGGGGCACTTCGTGCACCTCGAGCAGCCCGACCGCGCGGCCCTCGAGATCGGGCGCTTCTTCGAGGGGCTGGCCGGCGGGTGAGAGGGCCGGCTCCGCGCTCGGCGCGGCCGCGCCCGGGCCACCTGGGCGGGCTGCAGCCCCCGGCGCAGGCCGTCAATCGCAGCGTTGCGCCGGCCGGTACACCTGGTTCAGCAGGCTGCCGCTGTTGCCGCCGACCTCGGTGCCGCCGCCGGTGACGTAGATCAGGCCCTGGGCGAAGGTGGCGCCGGTGACGCCGTGCACGGGGGTGGGCATGTCGGGCAGGCGCGTCCAGCGGTCCTGGCGCGGGTCGTAGACGTCGTGGTCGGGGAAGACGCCCGCGGCCTCCTCGCCGCCCCAGATGTGGATGCAGCCGTGCGCGTTGACGCTGTTGATGCCGCTGCGCGGCCGCAGCATGGGCGCGGCCACGGTCCAGGTGCGGGTGCGCGGGTCGTAGACCTCGTGCGCCGCGGTCTTGTCGCTCTGGAAACCGCCGCCGAGGCGGCCGCCGAAGACGTGGATGCGCCCGCCGATGAGTTCGGCGGCGATGTGGTTGCGCTGGCTGGGCAGGTCGGGCAGGGTCTCCCAGGTGTCGCGCCGCGGGTCGTAGACGGCGAAGTCGTTGCCGCGCGGCGGCCGCCCGCCGGCGATGTAGACGCGGCCCTCGTGCACCACCGCGGCGCCGGCACTGCGGCGGGTGGGCATGCGCGCCTTCTCGACCCAGCGTGCCTCGGCACCCTGGCGCGTGTCCAGCGCGTAGACCGTGTCGACATAGGCGGTGTTGGGGTCGGTCTGGCCGCCGAAGTGGTAGATCACGCCGTCCACGGCGGCGGCCACGCCGTGGTTCAGTGCCACCGGCAGGTCGGGGCCGCGGCTCCAGCGGTCGGCCTCGATGTCGTAGACCTGCACCGTGCGCACGCTGATGCGGCCCCGCGGGTAGCCGCCGAGCACGTAGATGCGGCCGCCGGTGGACGCGAGCGCGAACTCGGAGTTCGCCTCCAGCAGCGGCGCCCGGCGCCCCCACTGGCCCGGCGCCGGGTCAGCCCCGGGCGCGGCCACGGGCGCGACGCGCGGCGCGGAGGCCTGCGCCAGGGCGGTGCCCGGCAGCGTGACGATGGCGGCAGCGACCCACAGGGCCAGGCAGGTTCGGTTCATCTGCGATCTCCTTGACAGCATCCCATGGGCCGAGCGTCCCCCGTCCCGTCCGCCCGAGGGTGCGCATTGTTCGCAAAGAAGCCGTTCGGGCTGCGCTTGAAGCCGTTCAGGCTGAGCTTGAATCCGTTCGGGCTGAGCTTGTCGAAGCCCCTCGAGCGCCCTTCGACAGGCCTGCCCTGAGCCCCGTCGAAGGGCTCGGTGCGAACAGAGGTGGTGAGCGGACGGCGCGACCTGTTGCTCATGCTCGCGGATTTCAACCCAGGGCTGTGGCGCCGCGCCAGCGGGAACACCCGCACGTCACCCCGCCTCGACGATGGGCTGCGACAGGATCCACAGGCTGAAGGCGGTGTAGGCGATCATCAGCACGATCAGCGGCCCCTGGCTGCGCAGCGCGCGCGCGCCGTAGGCGCGCTGGGCCTCGATGTGGGCCACGACCACGGCGATCACGTGCCCGACCACGATGGAGGCCACCGCCACCGCCCACACGGTGCGCATCTCGATGACGCCGATGTCGATCTCGCGCCCGCGGGTGGCGAACAGATCCCATCCCAGGCCGAAGGGGTCCGACAGGGCCGGCAGCGCCGCCTGGCCCTGGATCAGCAGGTAGGACAGGTAGTGCGCCAGGTGGTAGGCCAGCGCGATCGGCACCAGGCTGAGCGCGAAGCGCCGCGCCACGCGCCCAGCCGGCTCCCCGGCCAGGGGCGCCGCCAGCGCGCAGAAGACGAGATAGATCCCGGCCCAGGCCAGCGGCGCGAGCAGCAGGCCCGCGGTCTTGACCAGGCTGCCTGCGGCGGCGTAACCGATCGCATGCACCACGCCGGCGGCGTAGAGCACGGCCAGCGCCTGGGCCGTGAAGGACTCCCAGGCCGGGGTCTCGCTCAGGCCGTCGAAGCCCACGGTGGCGAGCATGACGATGACGAAGGCCGTCTCCGAGCGCGAGGGCAGGCGCCCCTGCACCAGCGCGGCGCCGGGCCAGCGCACGACGAGCGCCCAACCCATGGCGCGGCGGTGCACCTGCAGCGGCGCCAGGCGGCCGAGCAGGCCGAAGAAGCGGTCGAAGGGGTCGCAGCGCCGGCGCCAGGTGGCCCGGCCCATCAGCGCCATGCCTGCCCAGGCCAGGGCCGACCAGGCCAGCACCAGTACGGCCAGCGCGCGCGGGTGGGCGTTGCCGCCCCAGACCAGCTCGGTCCAGGCGAAGGCGAGGAACAGCAGCACCGCCGGCACACAGCCGCCGGCGAAGGCGCGCCGCAGGGGGGGGCGCCAGCGCAGCGTGCCCGGCGCAGCCCGATTGCTCCGTCCGGCGACCCCGCGCGCCAGCGCCTGCCAGGGGTCCAGCGCGCGCCACAGCCCGGCCACCAGCGCGCAGGCGAAGCCCAGGCCCACCCACCACAGCACCCACACCGCCACCGGCAGCAGGTTGGCGTCCCAGTCGCCGATGGGGCCGAACAGCCCCGCGGCCAGCAGCAGGGCCAGCGCCGTGACGCCCAGCGCGCGCAGCAGCCCCGCCACGGCGCGCTCGAGCGCGGCGCCGGCCGCCACTTCCAGCGTGACCGCCAGCGCCCGCAGCGGCTGCCGCGCCAGCGCCACGACGACGAAGGACAGCGCCACCGACGCCGCCGCCCCGGCCAGGTAGTGCCACAGCGGCAATGGCAGGTCGTAGCGCGGCGCCAGCGCGTGCCCCAGTGCCGCAACGGGGGCGGCTGCAGCCAGGGCGGCGGCCAGCGCGGCGGCCACCCTCATCGTGGCAGCACCTCCAGGTACAGCAGTGCCGCGTGGCGGCCGTCGGCGCGGTGCGTCTCCACTGCAAAGCGCCCGGCCGCGCGCGCCGTGAAGGCCAGCTCAGCCACCTTGCCCGGCCCGGCCTCGGCAGCCAGGCGGTAGCCGTGCAGGTGCAGCACCGTCGGCCGAGCCGCCCACCAGCGCAGCACCACGGCCTCGCCCTGCGCCAGCCGCAGCGTGGGCGCGGCCGAGCCCGTGCGCACCAGGCCGGGGGCGGAGACGCGGTCGCCGTCCAGGGTGAGTTCGATCAGGCGCGGTGGCGGTGAGGTAGCTTGGGCGCGCGCGAGGAAGCTGCCGAAGAACACACTCAGTGCGACCCATGCCCAGACGCGAAGGACTCGCCACACCGCGACGCGCCGGTTGGGTCGGGCTGATCCGGTGGGGGACTGAGGGTCGGGCATGGTCGTATCGAGATACACCAGCCTATCCCACATCGGCCGTGCGCGCCATCGGGCCGTGTCGGGGCCGCAGCCCGACTGTCAGGTCCCAGATGATTGGCTTTTGCCAGTGAAGGTATGGTCGCCTTCCACCAGCGCACGCGCAAATCGAACCATGTGCTCTGGCAGAAGCAGCTCAACCAGGGCAGCAACACCGAGACGCTGACGCTGCCCAGCTTCACGGGGCCGGACAAGACGCCATTCAGGGCCCCGGGCGGCATCAGCGTGCAGATCCCCGAGGGGGACTTCAAGAGCCAGGTCAGCGCGCTGACCACGCAGCCCGGCATGGCGTACCTCACCGAGCTGACCGCGCGCAGCGACGTGAACTGGCAGCCGGTGAAGCTGGCCTTCGACCAGTGGAACTACCAGCAGGAGGGCCTGACGCCCGCGGGCGCGGCGTTGCTGGGCGTGGCCGTGGCCTGGGCGATGCCCGCTGGCGTGGGCGCCAACCTGATCGGCGCCAAGAGCACCACCAGCGCGCTGATGGCCAACGCCGCGCTCACGAGCCTGGCGGCGCAGGCGTCGATCGCCTTCGTCAACAACAAGGGCGACGTGGGCAAGACCCTGAAGGAACTGGGCTCGAGCCAGACCGTCAAGGCCACGATCGCCGCGGCGCTGACGGCCGGCGTGCTGGACAAGCTGCGCGCCACGGGCACGATGAAGGAACTGTCCGGCAAGACGGGCTTCTCGGAGAAGCTCACCTACAACCTGATCAACGCCACCGGCCGTGCGCTGACGAACACGGCGATCAACGGCGGCAGCCTGGAAGACGCGCTGAAGAGCGCGCTCCTGGGCGGCCTGGTGGACACGGCGCACGGGCAGGCGGCCAGCGCCATCAAGACGCTGGAGGGCGAGTACCTGGCGCACAAGCTGGCGCACGCGCTGGCGGGCTGCGTGGCCGGTGCGGCGGCGGGCGGGGCGTGCAGGGACGGGGCGGTCGGGGCGGCGGTGGGGGAGATCGTGGCCCAGACCTTCACCAAACCCGGCGCCACGGCCACCGCGCAGGAGGTCGAGGCCTTCAACAACAGAGTGCTGGCCACCGCAAAGCTGGTCGCCGGCGCCGCCGCTGCCTACGCGGGCGGGAACGCGCAGACGGCCATCACCACGGCCGAGACGGCGGTCAGGACCAATTACCTCACTGACACGCAGAAGGTCAAGACGAGCCGGGAACTCGCTGCCTGCGAGAACTTGGGCTGTGCCGCCGGGGTGGTTGCGAAGTACGCCGTCACAGACGCTGCGCAGGACGCGGCCCTGATGATCGGTGTGGGCGGCGGCATCGGCTACCAGTCCTTCGAGCAGGCGGCGGCTGTCGTCGACATGGTCAAGAACTGGCGCGCCACGGCCACGGCGCTCAACGCGCTGTTGACCGATGCGGACTTCCGGGCGCGCGTGGGCGAGCAGGTGGCCGACGACTACCGCGGTCGCATCGAGATGCTGGTGAAGGCCTACAACGATGGGGGCTGGGGTGGCGCGGTCACCGCAGGCGTGGAGGCCGGGCGGCTTGCAACTGATATCGTGGGTGTGGCCACCGCCGCCGTCGGGGCGGGCAAGGTGGGTGCCACGGTGGCGAGGGTGGGTTCGACCGCGGTGGTCGACGCCTTCAACCTGACTTCGCAGGCGGCAGCGCGGTGGTTGGACGCGGCAGCGGAGTCCCTGGCCCGGATGCCGTCCAACCTGGGGGCGATCCGCTACTTCAAGGATGCGGAGGAAGTGAATCGGTTGATGAGCGCCAACGTGCTCAGTCCGGCTTGGAAGGAGGGCACCAAGGTGGCCGAGGTGACGCTGAAGCCTGGGACGAGGGTGCAGATGGTGGTGGATACCGGGGCATATGAAGCCAAGCGTTCCGATAATCTCGTACTCCTCGACGCCTATGGCCACGAGCGACTACGTCTGTCCGTACCTTGGCAGATGACAGGCTCCACCAACCCCGATAGCGGCAAGTACCCTACTCGCTTCATCGGCAAGACCACGCCTTGGGAAAACCCCGCCACCGGCGAGCCCGGGCACTACGGGGTACTCGCGTGGGTGGAGTACGCGGGAGACTACTACTTCGAACTCGACTACCGTAACGGCGAGTTCCTCTGGTGCAAGCGGCTGGAGCACTACTGAAGAAAGGGGTGGGCGGCGCGGAGCGGCTACACCGTAGCCACGTTGAACCGGTCGCACAGTTCGTCCAGTTCCCTGGGCAGGAGCTTGCGAGTCTGCAGCTTGCGCAAGCCGGTGCGCTCGAAGATGGCGAAAGCGAATCCCTTGTTCATCTGTCGCGACACGTAGCGGATGCCATCCCAGCGTGGGCTGGCGTCGTGGATCGCTCGCGCCCACGCCTGGCTTGCAGCGTAATCGGCCGACGCGCTGATGTCGTTGTTCAGCCCCAGTGCCTTGAGCGCTGCGCCGCTCAGGTCGGCCAGCAGCAGGGTCTTGTGGCGCTCGCGGGCGAAGCGGACGAGCGATCGCTGGGTCAACTCTGAGAGCGGCACCTCGTAACGGCCGCCGACAAACCGGCCAGACTCGTGGATGATGCTCTCCGCAAAGGCCACTTCGACAGTGGTGGCCGCGTAGCAGGTACCGAACGACGTGTCGCTGCCCGGGGGCGGACCGTCGAATCGGTGGACGCCGGTCGACCACCAGGGCTCGGTGGCAGGCTGGCGGCTCAACCGTACCAGCGTCGCCACCTCAACCCTGACTGGGCGCAGCAAGCCTTCGAACGACCCAGGCTCAGGCGGCCGCAGCGTCACGCGCTGCCCCTCGCTCGCGTGCCCATGCGTCGGCAAGGCGCTCCACTTGCGGCAGGCTTGCGCCGCCCTCCAGGGCGGCCGCGACACTCCGGCCGCCAAGGGCACCGTGCTCGCGCACCCAGAACATCAACTTCTCCGTGCTGTCGAGACGGCCCAATGCGGCGCAGATACGGGCCACGCCCTGGCGATCGGTACCGAGGAAGGCGCGCGGGTAGTACAGCCGGTTGCCGATCTTCAGCGCGAAGATCTCGCCACGCGCGGCGGCCGGCGCCAACGCCTGGCGCGTCAGGCCCCAGGCCTGCGCGAGTTGTTCGCCCCGCACGAGCAGGCCGTCCCTGACCCATTGGACGCGTGCGGCTTCGCCGCGCAAGACGGCCCCTGCCAGACCGGCCGCCGCCGGCACCCGAACCGTGCGCGCCCCTGTACGCTTCGGCGCCCCTCTGTCGAAGGCCGATCGCAGCAAGACGAGATCTTCGCTGAGGCGGCCGACGGTGGCTTCCAACTGGGCGACGCGGCGCAAAAGGGCTGGCGTGGTGGAACTGGTGTCCATGGTTTGACTGTACGCTGTCGAGGAAAGCAGAGCAAGCGAAGCAAGCGTTCGGCGAGGGCGGGCCTCAAGCGCCCAGCCCGCCGCCATGACGCTGGCGGCCAGCGCCCACCTGATCCGACCAAGGCCACACCTCGCGCGATCGTTGTTCTACGCGGCCGGCGCGACGAAGATCACCATCGCCGCGTCGCCATCGACGACATCAGCCATAACGATCCCGCGCTAGGCCAGCTGCCGGGCGAACTTCTCGCGGGAGAGCACCCCTTGCAACTCCCCCAGCAATGCCGCGCCGCTGGCCAACTCAACCCGGCCAGCCTCGGCCGTATCGAGCAAGCGCCCCGGCGTGCCGCGCCACAGCAGCCCCGACAGCGCCGGATTCGTGTCAAGAACCAGCCGCACGCCGCTGCTCGGTGCGGTAAGCGGCGATCTCGGCGCTGATCTCCTCTGCCGTCATCGGCGCGAGCGGCTCGGTCGCCAGCACGGCCCGTGCGGCCTTGAAGCGCTCGAGGCGCTGCGCGCGCAGCCCCTCGCGCAGCATGCGTTCGGTCTTGTCCGGTGCCAGAAGTCCGGCCTTCGTGGCCTCCTGGGCCAGCGCGTCGGGCAAGGTGATCTGAACGGTGGTCATGGTCAGGCTCCCTGGGCGCTCAGGCGCTGCTCCAGTCTCGTGCGCTCGATCATATTGTCCAGCTTTGGGAGATGCGCCGCCAAGCGTCCGACGCGCTGTCGAGTAGCCGTGCCCGCAGCGCCTGACCGATCGCGGCAGCGTGAGCGAGACGGCGATGGCGCTGCCGGCTTTTGTGGGCGGGGTGAGTTTCAGTGCGCCGGGGGGTTGAGCGTGCAGGTGCCGCAGGCGGCGGACCTGAAGACGCAGATTGCTGCGCTGACCACGCCGCCCGGCATGGCGTACCTCACCGAGCTGACTGCGCGCAGCGACGTGAACTCGCAACCGGTGAAATCAGTGGTTGTTGACCCAGTTCTCGACGACGAGACCGGCGAAGCCGTGGAAGTCAGCCTCGTTGTTGGTGACCAGGGTCACGCCAAGGGAGACGGCGTGAGCAGCGATCAGCTTGTCCAGCGCGTCCTTGTTGCGGGCCCTGTGGGCCAGGCGCAGCGGACCGTAGGCGCGTGTGGCGCCGGCTTCGAACGGCTCGACCGGGATGTCTTCGAGCAGGCTGTCCAGCAGGGCCTGGTTGTGGGCCCGGGCAGCGCCTGAGCAGGCCACTCCGTACTCCAGTTCGGCCAGGGTGATGGCTGAGATCACCACATCACCGACGAAGCACTCGGCAAACCGTGCCCGCACCGCCGGGGGCTGGTGCTTCATCAGGTAGATGCACATGTTGGTGTCGAGCATGTACTTGGGTTTCATAGGGCCTCGCGCTTGCCCTCCCGGTTGACGCCCCGGCCCTCCTTCATGAAGTCTGGGGAGAACTTCGCCAGCTTGCCCAGCACGTCTCCCATGCGACGGCGCGCGGGTCGAATACGCAGTTCATCCCCCTTGCGCTCGATGACCAGGTCGATGTCCCAGGTGGTGTAGGCCAGCTCGGCTGGAATGCGCACAGCCTGGGAGTTGCCGTTCTTGAAGAGCTTGGTGTTGGCCATGATGCGATTCCCCATGCAGATGTACGTGTACATCTTATCCCGCGACGCGGGTTCGTGAACACATGGACGCACGCCCGCCGTTGTGCGTGCCGATGGTCACCCGCTGCGCCGGATCCGTGGTTGCAGGGGAGACCCTCGCCTGCTGCCGGGTCACGCGCGCGTGCCAGCGCCCACTCGACATCCGGGGCGGGTGACGGGTTCTCGCCCCGCTTCCGTGTGTGTGTCGATGGGGAGCGAGTCCAGCCCGCGGGTCTGACCACGCCTGACCGACCGCGGCAGCGTGACCCATGTCCTCTGGCATGCCCGTAGCGGGCGGGCTCTTGCAGCTCAGTGCATCGATTCCGGATGACCGCTCATGGTGCCGACCAACGTGCCGGCCTTCGCCAGCAACTCCTCGTCGATGTCGACTGCGGTGCGCATGTTCCTCGCTCGCGCAATCGCATCCGGCATGGCGTCAATGGGTGCTCGAGACCAGTCGCTTGACGCAGGGCGGCTGCCCCCAGGTACGGGCGCCAGGGACCGTAGCCTGCCAGCACCTGCCTGGTCTCAAGACCAGCCAGCAGACCTCAAGGCCGCGAGCAGGCCCACTCGAGGGCCTCCTCCAGGCGATCGTCGCCCCAGAAGAGTTCGCCGTCTTCGTGGACGAAGCTGGGAGAGCCGAAGATGCCGAGCGCACGGGCTGCGTCCGTGTTGGCGACGTAGCGCGCGGCCACGTCGGCGGACTCCGACCGTTGCAGGGTGTCCGCGGGCTGGCCGAGGCGGGCCACGATGCCGGCCAGGACTTCGGGGTTCCCGGGGTCGAGCTTGTCGAGAAACCAGGTGCGAAACGCTTCCCGGGCGAACGGCTCGCACCAGCCTTCGGTTTCGGCCAGCGTGGCCACGTGACCGGCGCGCGATTCAGGGTCGATGGGGTAGGGCGTGGGCCCTGAGAACGCAATGCCCGCGCGGGCGGCGCGCCGTTCGATGTCTCGCCACATGTACCGGGTCTTGTCGGGCTTGCCGAGGAAGGGGCTGTTGCCCTGCTCCCGCAGGATGGTGCGCAGGCTGAATGGGCGCCACCTCAGGCTCACTCCCGCCGCCCGGGCCAGGGCAGACGCCCTGCTTACGGCCAGGTAGCTGTAGGTGCTGCCGATGAAGAAGTAGAAGTCGAGGTGTCGCGACATGGCGGTCCGTGGAGGCTTGGCGTGGGTTCGGGGACGGCCTGGCAGGCGGGCCGCTGCCCGTGCCCGTGCCGTGACGATGTTACGACCGGTGCGGCCCGCTCAGGTGCCGACTGCGGATCCGGAAACGGTCGCTTCGCGAACACGCCGCGCCGGCAGCGACAGGGGAGTTCTCAGGTGCTCAGCCCTGCAGCCGCGCCCGCAGCGCCTGCGCCAGCCGGTCCCAGACGAAGCGCATCGACCCCGAGCGGCGCAGTTCGTCGTGGGCGCACAGCCAGACTTCCTGCACCTGGCCGAAGCGGTCGGCCAGGATGCGGCGCAGCCCGGGCCGGGTGGCGGCGACGTCGGCGAGGTAAACCCCCACGCCCAGGCCGGTCTCGACGGCGGCCTGGCGCGCGAGCATGGCGTCGGTGCGCAGCCGAAAGCGCACCGGCGCCGTCGGGACGGGGCCCTTGATCAGCGGCGCCAGCGGCCAGGTCTCGCGGTCGAAGCCGGTGGCGAAGGCGCCCTCGGGCAGCGTCCAGTCCTGCGGCTCCCCGTGGCGGACGATGAAGGATTCGTGCGCGTACAGGCCGAGCTCGGTGGCGCCCACGCGCTGCGCGATCACGCCGTCCTGCTCGGGGCGGAAGAAGCGCACGGCGATGTCGGCGTCGCGGCGCAGCAGGTTCTCGGCCCGGTTCGACACCGACAGCTCGATCTCGAGCTCGGGCTGCTCGGCCAGCCATTGCGCCGCCAGCGGGGCGACGACCTCGGTCGCGTAGACCTCCGAGGCCGTGATGCGCACCGTGCCCACCGGGCGCTCGCCCGCCGCGGCGAAGAGCCGGCCGGCCGCGACCGCGGCCGCCTTCATCGGCGCGGCCACGCCGTGCAGCGCGTGCGCGCGCTCGGTGGGCTCCAGCCGCCCGGGCAGGCGTGTGAACAGAACCTCGCCCAGCGCCGCCTCGAGCGCGCGCAGGTGCCGCCCGACGCTGGGCTGTGTGCTGCCGAGCCGCTGCGCCGCCGCGGTCAGGGTGCCGGTCTCGTAGACGGCGAGGAAGGCGCGCAGCAGGTTCCAGTCCTCCAGCGCCGGGGCCGAAGGAGGGGCGAGGGTCGGGCCTCCAGATGCGGAACGGGACTTGGGCATGACCGTAGTGTGCGTGCCGGCGCGCGGTGGCTCGAGTGTGGGAGCTTCCCAGGCCCGTGACCGTTCCCGGCGTTCGCGAAGAATCCGTTCGGGCTGAGCCTGTCGAAGCCCTGCGTGGGCACTTCGACAGGCTCATTGTGGACGGGTAGGGGCGTACCCCCATGACGTCTTCTCGAGCCGCTCTCGGGCTCTCAGGTGCGCAGCAGCGTGCCAAGCTCGCGCCGCGGGCTCGGCCCGGTGGGCTCGGTCGCAAAGCCCACGCGCGCGAGCATCTGCAGCGTCGTCGTGGCCGGGTCCAGGCGCACGGCCCGGTGCACGGCCTCGCGCAGGCTGCGCATCTCGGCAAACTCCTGCAGCGCCTGCGACAGCGGGTGCATGTCCGCGCCTGCCGCGGTGGCCTGCAGGTGCGCGCGTGCATAGGCGCGGCCGCTGGCCACCTGGGCCGGGCGGTCGTTGCCGCTGCTGGCCAGCCAGAGGTAGCCGCTGCAGGTCTCGAAGGGCACCCAGCGGTCCATCACGCGCTGCAGGCTGCTGCTGCCGCGCTGGGGCACCTCCATCGGGTCGAACAGGCCCACCGTGTACAGCGTGCGCACCATCGGGCTGTTCAGGCTGATGCCGTCGCGGTGGGTGGCGATGGCGTCCGGGCCGATGCGCATCAGCCGCGCGGACTCGAGCCAGGTGCGCGGGGTCACGGCCTCGATCTCGTAGGCCTCGCGTGTGATCCTGCGGATCGGGGCCATCGACGCCTCGTCCGTGACCAGGCCGCTGCGCAGGCCGAAGGCGGCGGCGGTCGCCGTCCAGCCCCGGGTCAGGTCGCCGGGCAAGGGCTTGCCCACCGCGTAGGCCGTCTTGCGCGTGTGGCGCCGCGTGATCTGCGCGAACAGCGCATCGGGCTGTGCGCTGCCCGCCTCGCCCAGCACCAGGGTGGCCACGCGCGTGCCCTTGGGCAGCGCCTCGGCAGCCGGCGCCCCGCCCGGGAACCACTCGATCGTCACCGCCAGCCTGCGCTGCGCCGCGGCGATGACGGCCAGCTCGACGAAGGCGCCGCAGCCGATCAGGATCTGGCGGCCGTGGGGGTCGGTCTCGGGCAGCAGGCGCTCGCCGTCGCAGACGAGGTGGATGCGGCCTGGCTCGCGCAGGTCGGCGATCCAGGGTTGCTGGTTGTGCGGGTTGGGCGCGAGCAGGGCGTGCGCGAGCATGAAGCGGCGCACTTCGGTCTGGCCGGCAGCGGCCGTCCAGGGCTGAATCGCAGCGGCTGGCATCGCGGCGCTGCAACCGGCCAGGGCGCCACCGGCAGCCAGCACGGCGCCGCCGCCGACGAGGCGGATGAACTGGCGGCGGCCCGGGGCGGGCGCGTCCGTGGCGGCGGGCGGGGGGCGGTGGTGGACAACTCGGTTCATGGCGGCACTCCCATCAAGGCTTCAGGTTGGCATGATCCCTGCCCCGTGCCGGTGCGTAAACGGGGCTGCAGACATGGCTGGCATGCGTCTTTGCATGGGCCCGGCCGCACTCCCCTCGGGCCACCCGGGAATGGCACTACGATGCCGGCCTTCCAGCCCGGCGAGCCTGTCCATGCCCACCCGCCACCGCTTCCACCAGCTCGACGTCTTCAGTGCCGTGCCGCTGAAGGGCAATCCGCTGGCCGTCGTGCACGACGCCGAGGGCCTGGACGAGGCGGCGATGGCGGCCTTCGCGCGCTGGACCAACCTGTCGGAGACGACCTTCCTGCTGCCGCCCACGCCGGCAGCGCAGGCCGAGGGCGCCGACTACCGCGTGCGCATCTTCACCCCCGGCGGCGAGCTGCCCTTTGCCGGGCACCCCACGCTCGGCAGCTGCCAGGCCTGGCTGCTGGCGGGCGGGCAGCCCGCGCGCGCCGACCGTGTCGTGCAGGAGTGCGGCGTCGGGCTCGTGCGCATCCGCCGCGACCGCGCGCGCCTGGCCTTCGCCGCGCCGCCGCTGCGCCGCCGCGGGCTGCTGGAGCCGGCGCTGGTGGCACGCATCGCCCGCGGCCTCGGGCTGGCGGTGGACGAGATCGTGGCGCACCAGTGGGTCGACAACGGCCCGGGCTGGTGCGCGGTGATGCTGGGCTCGGCGGCGCAGGTGCTGGCGCTGCGGCCCGACCCGGCGCAGGTCGGTGACCTGATGCTCGGCGTCGTCGGCCCGCAGCCGGCGGGGCAGGAGACGGCCTTCGAGGTGCGGGCCTTCGTCGGCGCGCTCGGCGTGCCCGAGGACCCGGTCACCGGCAGCCTGAACGCCGGGCTGGCGCAGTGGTTGATCGGGGCCGGCCTGGCGCCGCCGCGCTACGTGGCGGCGCAGGGCGCGGCCCTCGGGCGTGCCGGGCGCGTGCACGTGGCCGCCGAGGACGGCGAGGTGTGGATCGGCGGCGATGTGGTGGCCTGCATCGAGGGCCACCTGGACCTGGGCACTGCGGCCGCCACCAACCCGGAGCCCGCGCGATGAACACCCGCCTGGACCACCTGGTCGTGGCCGCCGACACGCTGGAGCAGGGCGTGGCCTGGTGCGAGGCCACGCTCGGCGTCGTCCCCGGGCCGGGCGGCCGGCACGCGCTGTTCGGCACTCACAACCGGCTGCTGAAGATCGCCACGGCGGTGTTCGAGGACGTCTACCTGGAGATCATCGCCATCGATCCGCAGGCCCCGGCGCCGGCGCGGCCGCGCTGGTTCGGCCTGGACGATCCGGCGCTGCGCGAGCGGCTGCAGGCCTCGGGCCCGCAATTGGTGCACGCGGTGGCGCGCTCGCCGCAGCTCGACATGCACCGCTGGGGCCTCATCCAGGTCGGCCTGCAGCCGGGTGAGCCAGTGAAGGCCGGGCGCGACACGCCCCAGGGGCCGCTGGCCTGGGAGATCCTGGTGCGGCCCGACGGCGCGCTGCTGTGCGGCGGCGCGCTGCCCACGCTGATCCAGTGGCAGGGGCGGCACCCGGCGCAGGCGATGCCGGCCTCGGGCCTGACGCTGCAGGCGCTCACGTTGCGCGGCGTGCCGGCGCGCGCGGCCACCGTGCTGCGCCTGCGCGGCGTGGAGGTGCGCGAGGCCGCGGACGGCCCCGCGCTGCAGGCCCGCCTGGCCACGCCGCGCGGCGAGGTGACGCTATCCTCCGCCCCATGACCATTGCCGGAGGCCGCCGCGCGCGGGCCCGCCCATGACCGAGGAACTGTTCCGCGAAGACGCCACGCTGCTGAGCTGCGAGGCAACCGTGCTCGCCGTCGACGTGCTGGCCGACGGCGTGGCGGTGGTGCTGGACCGCACGGTGTTCTACCCGCTGGGTGGAGGGCAGGCCGGCGATTCGGGCACGCTCGAACTGTCCGATGGCCGATCACTGCCCGTGGCCGACACGCGCAAGCACAAGGAGCGACCGGGCGCCATTGCCCACCTGATGGCGCCGGGATTCGATGCCGCTGCCCTGGCCCCAGGGGCGCGCGTCACGGCCCGTGTCGATGCCGCGCGGCGCCACGCCCACATGCGCTTTCACACCGCCACGCACCTGCTGTGCGCGCTGGTGCCGCACCCGGTGGACGGCTGCTCGATCACCGCCGGCTACGCACGGCTGGACTTCCACATGACCGAGCCGCTGGACAAGGACGCGCTCAACGCCGGGATCGCGCGCCTGGTGGCCGGCGCGCACCCGGTGCGCCACCGCTGGATCACCGAGGAGGAACTGGACGCCAACCCCGGCCTCGTGCGCAGCATGAGCGTCCAGCCTCCACGCGGCCTGGGCCGGGTGCGGGTGCTCGAGATCGAGGGCGTCGACTTGCAACCCTGCGGCGGCACGCACGTGGCGAACACGGCCGAGGTCGGCGCCGTGATCGTCACGAAGATCGAAAAGAAGTCAGCCCAGACCCGCAGGGTCGTGCTCGGCTTCGCCGAGTCGGCCGCAGGCCGGGGCTGAGAGCTCTCCTTCCGCGCCCGAGCGTCCGCCAGCCCTTGGGACAGGGCGACCCCCGCAGCGAAGTAAAGGGGGAGGGATCGGCCCGCAGGCCGATCCCGGAGGACATGAGCGGAGGGGGTCGCCGTGGCCCGAGGGCCCGCGAGGTGCGGGCGTGAGGGACACGCTGCGCAAGCTGATCATTGGCAGGTACACGGTACGCAGGCTAGCCTGCACCCTGGCGAGCCCGGTGGGGCCTGGCACCGTGCTCCGCTCATGTCCCCCGCCATCGGCCCAGGGGCCGATGGCTCCTCCTTTACTTCGCTGCGCACGGTGCCAGACCCCACCGGGCGGCGACTGCCTTGACGCACCCAGGGAGGGACGGCGCGCCCGGATGCCCGCCAGCCCTCGGGACAGGGCGACCCCCGTAGCGAAGTAAAGGGGGAGGGATCGGCCCGCGGGCCGATCCCGGAGGACATGAGCGGAGGGGGTCGCCCTGTCGCGAGGGCCCGCGAGGCGCAGGCGCGAGCCACACGCTACGCAAGATGACCATCGCCCGAGACCCCGCGAGCTGCAGGCGTGAAGGGAGCTGACCGACCCACTGACAGCCGGAGAGTGCTTTCAGCCGCAGGAAGAAGCGGTACAAGCTCACATCGCGCAGCAACGCGATGCGAGGCTGGCGCAGCGCCTCAGTTCGCGCTGTAGCGGTCGGCGCGGAAGTCGTCGTGGCAGGCCTTGCACGAGGCGCCGACGGCGCCGAAGGCCGACCGCATGCCGTCGAGGTTGCCCGCCTTGGCGGCGGCCTCCAGCTTGGTGACCTCGCCGATCATCTTCTCGGCCGCCGCCTTGAACTTGGCGTTGTCCTTCCAGATCTCGGCCTTGGCACGGTGGGGCATGCCCTTGTCGGTGCCCTCGCCGAAGGCGCCGAAGGGCAGGCGGGAGACCGTCAGCACGATGGCCGCGTTGTCGGCGGCGACCTTGGCGTCGAAGGGCGTGCGGCCCTGCGCCATGGCGCCGATGCGCGCCATGTGGTTGCCCATGATCGTGAACGCGCCCTGACGGTACTTGATCGCGTCCTCGGGCTTCTGGAATTGCGCGGCGGCGGGCAGCGCCGTCAGGGCGGCCAGCGCGGCCAGCAGGGCAAGGGACTTCTTCATCGGGATGGTCTCCGGTGGATGCGGACGAACGAAGGAACCCAAGGGTGTCGCGGGAGGTCGAAGACCCTGCAGGTCGCGCGGAGTGTAGCGACGGCGCCTCGGGCCTGCATGCGGGATGCGCACATGGGATCTCGAAGCGCGATCCGCACCGGCGTCGGCCCGCGCCCGGTCTTCAGGACTCGGACTCGGCTGCGGGCGTGCCAAGAGACATCGATCCTGCCTGAAGACGGGCGCGCGCAGGCCGAGGCGGTCGCTTCGCGGTATGGTTACGCTCCGTCGCACGCCGGCACTTGGGGCTGGCGTGGTCGCGAGGAACGAGGAGGAGCCCCACGATGAACACCCCCCGAACCGCCGTGCGGGTCTGGGACCTGCCCACCCGGGTCTTCCACTGGGTGCTGGCGGCCAGCCTGGTCGGCTCGGTCGTCACGGCCCAGATCGGCGGCAACGCCATGGTCTGGCACTTCCGGCTCGGCTACCTGGCACTGGGGCTGCTGGTCTTCCGCCTCGTCTGGGGCTTCGCGGGCGGGCGCTGGTCGCGCTTCTCGAGCTTTGTCTTCGGGCCGGCGGCGCTGCTGCGTTACCTGCGCGGCCGGCCGCAGCCGGGTGATCGCTTCGAGGTGGGCCACAGCCCGCTGGGCGCCCTGTCGGTCTTCGCGCTGCTGGGCGTGCTGGCGCTGCAGGTGGGCACGGGGCTGTTCGCCGACGACGAGATCGCCAACGTCGGGCCGCTGAACCGCTACATCAGCGGCGCCACGGCCGGGATGCTGACCGGCTGGCACAAGGACTGGGGCGCGCCGCTGCTGCTCGGGCTGGTGGTGCTGCACATCGCGGCCATCCTGTTCTACCGCCTGGCCCGCGGCAAGGACCTGATCCGCCCCATGCTCGGCGGCGACAAGCCCTTGCCTGCGGACACGCCCGCCTCCGAGGACGGGGTGCGCTCGCGCGTCGTCGCGTTGGGCCTGGCGCTGGTGACCGCCGCGCTGCTGGGCTGGGCGGTCGTCCGCCTGGGGGGCTGAATGGGTTTCGAGGCTGGCCCCGCCCCGGCGCGAGCCGCCGCGCCGCAGGTGGAAGTGTTCGAGGCGGCGGCCCCGCCCCGGGTGGACGAAGCGCGCCTGCTGTTCCGCGAGTACGCCGAGCAACTGGGCGTGGACCTGTGCTTCCAGGGCTTCGACGCCGAGCTGGCCGGCCTGCCCGGCGCCTACGCGCCGCCGGACGGCGTGCTGCTCCTGGCCCGTGTCGACGGCGCGCTGGCCGGCTGCGGCGCCTTCCGGCCGCTGCCCGAGGCCGACTACCCCAATGCCTGCGAGATGAAGCGCCTGTACGTGCGCCGTGCCTTCCGCCGCTTCGGGCTGGGGCGTCTTCTCGCGCGCCACCTGATGGACCGCGCGCTCGAGGCCGGCTACTCCACGATGCTGCTCGACACGCTGGACGAGATGGAGGCCGCGCGCCACCTCTACGTGACGCTGGGTTTCGAGGAGATCCCGCCCTACTACTACAACCCGGTGCCCGGCGCCCACTACCTCAAGGCCGAGCTCGGGCGGGGCAGGGCGCTGTAGCCGGGCCGGTCGCGGCAGGGGCTACCATCGCGCCTCATGCAGACACCCTCGACCGCCCACCCCGCCCACCCCGAACTTCGCGCAGGGGCCCTGCGCCTGGCCCTGCGCCCCGACATCGGCGGCTGCGTCGCCGGCCTGTGGCACGGCAGCCTGCCGGTGCTGCGCAGCGTCGAGCCGGCCGACGTAGAAGGCCCGCGCCTGGCGGGTAGCTTCCCGCTCGTGCCCTACTCCAACCGCCTGGGCTACCGGCGCTTCCGCTGGCAGGGCACGGACTACACCACGCAGCCGAACTTCCTGGACAACCCGCACTCGCTGCACGGGGTCGGCTGGCATCGCGCCTGGCAGGTGGTCTCCTGCACCGCGTCGCAGGCCGAGCTGCGGCTCGACCATGCGCCCGACGCCGACTGGCCCTTCGCCTTCGAGGCCCGCCAGGTCTTCACGCTGGACGAGACCGGGCTGCTCTCCACCCTGTCGATGAGCAACCGCGCCGACCGGCCCGTGCCCGCCGGCCTGGGCTGGCACCCCTACTTCCCCAAGCGCGCGCGAAGCCGCCTGCACGTGGAGCTGACGGACCGCTGGGAGTCCGACCCCGCCACCGAGCTGCCCACGCGGCGCGTGCCGCAGCCCGGCATCGACGCCGACGTCGCGCACCTGGACTTCGACCACTGCTTCGAGGGCTGGCAGGGCGCGGCGCGGCTGCGCGACGAGCGCCTGCGCGTGTCCCTCACCTCGTCGCTGCCCTACCTGGTGGTCTACACCCCGCCGCTGAAGGACAGCTACTGCGTCGAGCCCGTCAGTCACGTCAGCAACGCCATCCACATGGCCGAGCCGGCCCGGCACGGGTTGCGCACGCTGCAGCCCGGCGAGACCTTCGAGGCCTGGATGCGGATCGACGTCGCCCCGGTGTGACAGCCCCCGCTGCGAGGCGGGTGGATCACTGCACCTTGACTTCGCCCGAGGTCACCAGTTCCTCGTAGGCCTTGGTGCTGCGGATGATCGAGGCCTTGAAGCTCGCTCGGTCGTTGCCGACGACCGTGAAGCCCATCTCGCTCAGGCGCTTGCTCGCCGCGGGCGAGCGGATGGCCTTCATCAGCGCCGCCGAGACCTGCTCGACGACGTCGGGCGGCGTGCCGGCAGCCAGCGCGTAGCCGACCCAGCCGTCGGTCGTGAAGTCCACGCCCTGCTCGGCGAAGGTGGGTACGTTGGGGATGGACGGGCTGCGCGCAGGCGCCGACATCGCCAGCGGCACGACGCGGCCGCCGTCGATGTAGGGCTTGCCGGCGCTCGAGACCAGCGCGTAGTTCAGCACGCCCGAGGCCACGTCGTTGAGGAACTGCACCTCGCCCTGGTAGGGGATGTGGGTGGTGCGGATGCCGAGCCGGCGCGCCATCATCAGGTTGTTGAGGTGGAAGCTCGTGCCGGCGCCGGGCGTGCCGTAGTTCAGCTTGCCCTCGTTGCGCTTCGCATGCGCGATGAAGTCGGCGAGCGTGCGGATCCCCGAGGACGGCGGGACCACCAGCGTCAGGAAGGTGTCTACCGCCGCGGTGATGGGCTCGAAGTCCTGCAGCGGCTTGATCTTGTAGGACGAACTCGTCAGCGGCAGCGTGATCATCGTCGCCGGCACGACGAGTGCGATCGTGTGCCCGTCGCGCGGGGCCTGCAGCACCCCCTGCAGGCCGATCATGCCGCCGGCGCCGCCTTTGTTCTCGACGATCACGGTCTGGCCGATCTGGCGCCCGAGTTCCTCGGCGACGACGCGCGTGACGACGTCGGTCAGCCCGCCGGCCGGGTAGGGCACGACGATGCGCACCGGGCGCTCCGGCCAGGGTCCTGCCGCAGCCGGCACGGCGGCCGTCAGCGCGGCTGTGCCGGCCATCAGGGTCGCGGCCGCAGGACGCGCGAGACGGTGGGCGAGCAGTCGCAGGCAGCGGTGCAGCAGGGTCTTCATCGGCGGGTCTCCTCGTGGGTCTTGTGGCTGGTCGGGGTCGTGGGTGTCGCGGCTGCCGGTGATCGGGGGCAGGGCTCAGTCATGGGCCGCGGAGGCGCCGCGCGCGCGCTCGACCTCGCGCACGAAGCCCAGCACGTGGGCGGTGAAGGCGTCCTGCTGCTCGGCGAAGGCGTAGTGGCCGGCGCCGTCGACGACGGCGAAGCGGGCATCCGGGATGATGTCGACGAGGGCGCGCATGCCCTCGGGCCGGCCGACCTTGTCATGCGCCCCCGCGATCAGCAGCGTGGGCACCTGCAGCGCCCGCAGCGCCGGCACGCCCTCGTAGTGGACGATGGCCGAGATAGCGGCGATGAAGGTCTCCTTGCGCATGCCCAGCGCCACGCGCTTGACGAGGTCGACGCGCGGCCCGGCCGACGTGGGCGCGAACATCGAGTCGACGACGGCGCGCGCGGTGTCGTAGAAGCTGCGGCCGGCCTTCAGCGGGTCGATGCGCTCGGCCAGGAAGGTGCGCTTGTCGGCCTCGCTCTTCTGCGAGAACGAGGAGACGGTGGCCGAGATCACCAGCCCGTGCACGCGGCCGGGCAGGCGGTTGCACAGCGCGGGGGCGATGATGCCGCCCATGCTGTGGCCGAGGACCACGTTCGTCGCGCTGCCGGCGTGCTCGACCAGCCGGGCCGCCGCCTCAGCCATGGCCGGGATCGCCAGGCCGTCGGCAGGCAGCGGACTCAGGCCGTAGCCGGGCGCGTCCCAGGCCACCACGCGCAGCCCGGCGCCGACGAGCGCGGCCGTGAGGTCGCGGAAGTACTCCTTCGAGCCGTAGGCGCCGTGCAGCAGGAACAGCGTCGTATCCCCGGCGCCGTGGACTTCGTGGTCGGGCATGCGGCTGCCTGGCATGGCGGGTCTCCTCCTCGTGATGGCTCGTGCCTTTTCTGCGATTCTGCGCAGCAGAGGCTCCCGGCGCATCCGGTGCCCAGGCCCCGGGTTCCGCAGGCCGGAACGAGCCAGGGTTTGCCAGGGGCCGGGCGCGAGGGCGTGCCCCTGCGCCGCGCGCGGACGGGTCGCGCGCCTACACTGCCGCCCCGGCGGTTGCGCCCGTCTTGCGCCTCGCCTGCGCCGCCCCGACCCGCGATGCCCGATCCCGCTGTCCACCTCCTGCCCGTGCCGCCTTCGAGGCTGGGCGAATCACCGTTCTGGCATCCCGACGAGCATGCGCTCTGGTGGTGCGACATCCCGGGCCGCCGGCTGCACCGCTTCGACCCTGCCACCGGCGCGCACCGGGCCTGGGAGCAGGACAGCGAGCCCGGCTGCATCGCGCCGCTGCCCGGCGGGGCCCTGCTGGTGGCGCGACGCGACGGCCTGTGGCGTTTCGCGCCGGGCAGCGGTGGCATCGAGCGCCTGGCGCCGCCGCCGTACGACCCGGCGGTGCAGCGCTTCAACGACGGCCGGGCCGACCCCCAGGGGCGCTTCTGGGCCGGCACTCTCCACGAGCCGCGCGACGCCCCGCGCGCGGCGCTGTACTGCTGGGTGGGCGGGCGCTGGCAGCAGCGCGCCGACGGGGTCACCACCGGCAACGGCCTGGCCTTCAGCCCCGACGGGCGCACGCTGTTGTGGAGCGACACGCCGGCGCACACCATCCACGCCTTCGACTTCGACCCTGTCGAGGGCACGCTGTCGCGGCGCCGGGTCTTCGCGCGCTTCGAGCCGCGCGCGCCGGGCGCCGGGCTCCAGGGCTACGGCGGCCGCCCGGACGGCGCCGCGATGGACGCCGAGGGCTGCTGCTGGGTGGCGATGTTCGAGGGCGCGCGCCTGGTGCGCCTGTCGCCTGCCGGCGAGGTCGTCGGCGAGCTGCGGCTGCCGGTGCAGTGCCCGACCATGCCCTGCTTCGGCGGCGCCGACCTGCGCACGCTCTACATCACGACCGCGCGCGACAAGCGCCCCGACGAAGAGCTCGCGCGCCAGCCTTGGGCCGGCGGCGTGCTGGCGTGCCGGGTCGACGTGCCCGGGCTGCCGGTCAACTTCGCGCGGGTGCCGCCGTGAGCGCCGGCGGCGCCCTCCGCGGCGCGGGTGAGGCGCGCCGCGCCGCGGCCTTGCAGCGCCTGCGCGAGGACGTCGCCTGGGATCTGGTCGTCGTCGGCGGCGGCGCCACTGGCCTGTCGGTGGCGCTCGAGGCAGCCGCGCGCGGCTGGTCGGTGGCGCTGCTCGAGGCCGAGGATTTCGCCAAGGGCACGAGCTCGCGCGCCACGAAGCTGCTGCACGGGGGCGTGCGCTACCTGGCGCAGGGCGACGTCGGCCTGGTGCGCGAGGCGCTGCGCGAGCGCGCGCACTGGCTCGCGGTGGCGCCGCACCTGGCGCAGCCGCTGGCCTTCGTCGTGCCAGCCTGGCGCGCACTCGACGTCCCCTTCTACGGCGCCGGCCTCAAGGCCTATGAACTGCTGGCCGGCGCGCGCAGCCTGGGGCGGACCCGGTGGCTGTCGGCCGCGGAAACCCGGCGCGCGCTGCCGACGGTGCGCGCCGCCGGCCTGAGCGGCGGGGTGCGCTACTGGGATGCCCAGTTCGACGACGCGCGCCTGGCCGTCGCGCTGGCGCGCACCGCCGTGGCGCGCGGCGCGGTGGTGCTCAACCGGGTGCGCGTCACCGGGCTCGAGCACCACGGCGCCGCGGCGACCGGCGCGCCGGGCCGTGTGGCGGCCGTGCGCGCGCGCGATGCCGAGACCGGCGAGGAATGGACGTTGCGCGCCGGCTGCGTCGTCAACGCCACCGGCGTCTGGGTCGACGCGCTGCGCGCGCTCGACACCGCCGCGGGCGCGGCCGCCCCGGCGCCGATGGTCGCGCCCAGCCAGGGCGTGCACCTCGTCGTCGACCGCGCCTTCCTGCCCGGGCGCGAGGCCCTGCTCGTGCCCCGGACGGCCGACGGCCGCGTGCTCTTCGCCGTGCCCTGGCTGGGCAAGACGGTACTCGGCACGACCGACACGCCGCGCGCCGACGCGCCCGCCGAGCCGCTGCCGCGGGCCGAGGAGGTGGATTTCATCCTGCGCGAGGCCGGGCGCCACCTCGAGCGCGCGCCCGCGCGTGCCGACGTGCGCTCGGCCTGGGTCGGCCTGCGACCCCTCGTGCGCCCCGCGGCCACGGGCGCGGGCGAGACGAAGTCGATCTCGCGCGAGCACACGGTGGCGGTGTCGCCCTCGGGCCTGGTCACGGTCACCGGCGGCAAGTGGACGACGGCGCGCGCGATGGCCGAGGACGTGCTGGCGCAGTGCCAGCGCCACGGCCTGCTGGCGCACCGCCCGGCGCGCCCGGATGCCGCGCTGCCGCTGCTGGGCGCGGCGCCCGGGCGGGCGCTGGCCGAGCCCCCGGGCGAGGTGCTCTACGGCAGCGAGGTCGCCGCGCTGCAGTCCCTGCCGGGCGCGCAGCGCTGGCTGGCGCACGACGCCGAGACCGGGCAGGGCGTGCTCAGCGAGGCCATGGTGCGCTTTGCCGCGCGCGAGGAGATGGCGCGCAGCGTCGAGGACGTGCTGGCCCGCCGCAGCCGGCTGCTGTTCCTGGATGCGGCGCAGGCCGGCGCGGTGGCGGAGGCCGTGGCGCAGGTGCTGGCCGACGAGCTCGGCCCGGCCTTCGACGCCGTGGCCTCGGCGCAGGCGCTGCGCGCGCTGGCCCGGCAGTACGGCACGGTCTGAACCGCGGGGCCGGCGCTCCGGCCGGCCCGGCGCCTGCCCCGCCCGCGGCCCCATCGCTTGCAGCAGGTCAAGGCCGCGGCGACCGCGCGGCGTTACCTTCGCCGCTGCACAGCCTGTTTCCCCAGAGGTGTCCCATGAGCTACAAGCGCCTGCTCGTGCCGGTCGACGGCAGCGATCTCTCCCAGAAGGCCATCGAGGCCAGCATCGGCCTCGCGCAGCAACTCGGCGCGGCCATCACCGGCTTCGTCGCCGAGCCGCTGCCGCCCGTGCGCCCCGGGCCGATCAGCGCGCAGGCGCTGGAGCGCGAGATCGCCGAGCACGAGGCCCTGAGCGCCGCCCACGCCCGGCCGGTGCTCGAGCGCTTCGAGTCCGCGGCCAAGGCCGCGGGCGTGCCCTTCCATGGCTTCTACGACCAGGTGCCCCGCATCGACCAGGCCATCATCGACACCGCCGAGTCCCAGGGCTGCGACATGATTGTGATGGTCACGCACGGGCGGGGCGCCTTCGGCGAGTTCCTCTTCGGCTCGCACACCAAGGCCGTGCTCGCCGGCAGCAGGCTGCCGCTGCTGGTGCTGCACTGATCCTCGGTCAGCCGCCCAGCGCCACCCCGATCCCGCCGCAGCCCAGCACCACGGCCCACGGCGGCAGCTTCCAGGCGTGGAGCGCCACCAGGGCGGCGAGCGCGAGCGCGGCATCGCGCGGGCCGTGGACGGCGGCCGTCCACACCGGGTCGTACAACGCGGCCAGCAGCAGGCCCACGACCGCGGCGTTGACGCCGGCCAGCGCCGCCTGCGCGCGCGCGCGGCGGCGCAGCGCGGCCCAGAAGGGCAGGGCGCCGGCCACCAGCAGCAGGCCGGGCAGGAAGACGGCACCGAGGCACAGCAGCCCGCCGGCCCAGCCGCCGAGACCGGTCGAGCCCGCCGAGGCGCCGAGGAATGCGGCAAAGGTGAACAGCGGCCCCGGCACGGCCTGCGCCGCGCCGTAGCCGGCGAGGAACAGGTCCTCGCGCACCCAGCCGGTGGGCACGACCTCGGCCTGCAGCAGCGGCAGCACCACGTGCCCGCCGCCGAAGACCAGCGCGCCGGCGCGGTAGAAGGCGTCGGCCTGGGCCAGCGCCGGGTGCGCGAGCGCGGCCGCCGCCAGCGGCAGCAACGCCAGCAGCAGCGCGAACAGGCCGAGCCACAGCAGCCCTTCGCGGCGCGACAGCGGCGGCGCGAGCAGGTCCTCGGCGCCAGCGCCCGCGGCTGCCGGGCCCGCGGCACCCGCGTGCAGCCGCCAGGCCCCGAACAGGCCCGCGGCCGCGATCACCACCAGCTGCGTGGCCGTGCCCGGCAGCAGCAGCACGGCCGTTGCCGCGGCGGCCATCAGCGTGACGCGCGCGGCGCCCTGGCACAAGGCGCGCCCCATGCCCCAGGCCGCCTGCGCGACGACGGCCACGGCGGCGATCTTCAGCCCCTGCAGCAGCCCGGCGGGCAGCGCCGGCCCGGCCTGGGCCAGCCCGAGGGCGAGCGCGATCAGCGCCAGCGCCGAGGGCAGCGTGAAGCCGGCCCAGGCCGCGAGCGCGCCCGCCCGCCCGGCGCGAAGCAGGCCGATGGCAAAGCCGACCTGGCTGCTCGCCGGCCCGGGCAGGAACTGGCACAGCGCCACCAGGTCGGCGTAGGCGCGCTCGTCGAGCCAGCGCCTGCGCACGACGAATTCCTGGCGGAAGTAGCCCAGGTGCGCCACCGGGCCGCCGAAGGAGGTGAGCCCGAGCCGCAGGAAGATCCCGAAGACCGCGGCCGCGCTGCGCGCCTCCTGCGCGGGTGTCATGCCGGCACCGTGGCGATGGTGGCCTGCATCAGCGCGACAACCTTGTGCGCGTCGCCGTCGCCCGCGTAGGCGCGGACTTCGCCCGTGCACACCGTCAGCGTCCGGCCGGCGCTCTGCACGCGGCCGATGGCGAGGAAGCGCCGCCCCAGCGCCGGGCGCATCAGGTTGATCTTGAACTCCGCGGTGACCACCTCGCGGCCGGGCGGCGCCTGCGTCAGCGCCGCGTAGCCGCAGGCGCTGTCGACGATGCTCGTGACGGTGCCGGCGTGCAGGTAGCCGTGCTGCTGCGACAGGTGCGGCGAGTGCGGCAGCGCGATGTGCACCTCGCCGTCGCCCACCCAGTGCAGCGTCGCGCCCAGTGTCTTCATCAGCCCCTGGGCGCCGAAGCTGGCGGCGATGCGTCGGTGGCGCGCGTCGGCGGCGTCCCCGGCCGAGGCCTGCATCGCGGCCGCCCTCAGCCCACGACCAGCCGCGCCGAGCCGGGCGCCGGCGCGCAGCGGCCCACCACCGCGGCGCGGTCGAAGCCGTGGCGCGCAAAGGTGGCGAGCACGGCGTCCAGCGCCTCGGGCGCGCAGGCCACGAGCAGGCCGCCGCTGGTCTGCGGGTCGGTCAGCAGCGCCTGGTCCTCGGGCGCGAAGCCCGCGGGCAGCACGACGTCGCCGCCGTAGCCGGCCCAGTTGCGGCCCG